>JAKLKQ010000018.1 GCA_023150555.1 Planctomycetota bacterium | reverse complement strand
GCAGCGCACCGCGGAAGGCCGCGCCCCTTCGCCAGGATGTGTCTATAGGCGGGGGCCCGGGACAGGCACCGCAGTACGATTGCGGATTGCGGAGTTCGGATTGCGGATTGGAGGCGACGATGGGAACGAATTGAAGATTTGGCCATCGGCTCATTTTCTCATTGCATTTAAAATCAATGATTAAATGACTGAATGAACAAATGAATAAATAGCAGGAATCAGGCTTGAGGATTCAGGCTGCAGGGAAGGTGTGCCTTGCGGCACCCTCTTTGGAAATACTCACGCGTTCACGGATAATTCCAAGAAGCGCGCCGAAGGCGTTCCACCCCTGATCCCAGATTCCTGAATCCTGGAGCCTTCCACTAGTCCGCCGCGACGGCCTCGTTGACCGGCAGCAGCGGCACGCCGTCGCACATCAGGCGTTCGCGCAGCACCGGAACGGCGACGTCGCGCACGCGACCGCCGTGGTCTCGCGCGGCCAGCACCGCGGCGGTGCCCGCCGCCTGTCCGAAGCTCATCGCGTTGATCATCACGCGCAGCGCGCCGGCGGCCTCGTGCGTGGCGCTGGCGCAGCGTCCGGCCACGAGCACGTTGCTCAGGCCCTGGGGCAGCAGCGAGCGGTAGGGCAGGCACCAACAGGTGGTGTCGCGCGGCGTGGCGCCGTCCGGCTGGCCGTCCCAGCGGCACTTCCGCACCGTACCGTTGCCGGCGACTTCGACCTCGCGCCCGTCCAGATGCCGGAAGACGATCCCGTCGCCGTCGGGGTTGTGGATATCGACGGGGTAAACGCCCTGCGCGATGGTGTCGTGGAAGCGCACGCCCTCCAGCAGCTCGCGCTCGGTGACCTGGTAATCGCCCAGGATGCGCCGCGTCTCGCGCACGCCGATCTGCGCGCCGACGTCCACCAGATAGAAGTTCTCGTAGCCGGGAAACGCGCGCAGCTTCTCCATCACCCAGCGCATCTGGTAGCGCGCCTCGATCTCCGCGCGCGTGAAGTCGGCGGTCTCGGCGCAGTTGACGCCCGGCACGCGCGTGCCGGCCAGCATCAACTCGTCGCTGCGCCAGACGCTGCGCGCGCACCACAACGTCGTGGGGTACTTGCCGCCGTTGTAGTCCATGGTGTCGGCGAAGAGCTTGCCCTGGATGACCTTGTCGTTCACGCCCGCGGCGGCGGCCTTGTCGAGGTCCAGACCGCCGAGGCGGAAGCAGAGCGTCGGCGGCTGGCAGCGGCCCTTCGGATCGCCGACGCGGGTCGCGCCGCCGGCTCGCGCGCACAGGTCGGCATCGCCGGTGCAGTCGACGAAGACGCGCGCGCGGACCGCGCCTCGTCCCGACTTGCTCTCCACGATTGCGGCCGTCACGCGGCCCTGTTCGTCGCGCACCGCGGCGGCCAGCCACGCGTGCAGCATCACCTTCACGCCGGAACCCACCACCATGTCGTCGAAGGCGAGCTTGGCCGACTCGCTGCAGATCGTGAACGGGCCTTTGCGGTCCTCGCGCCGGTTGCGCACCGCGTTCATCTTGTACAACCGCAGCAGGATCTCCTCGGGCAGCCCGCCGATCACCTGCGTGGAAAGGTCCAGGGACCAGAGCTGGTGCCAGATGTTGACGTTGGCGGCGGTGGCCATGCCGCCGAAGTAGGCCTGGCGTTCGACCAGCAGCACGCGAGCGCCGTTGCGCGCGGCGGCGACGGCGGCCATCACGCCGGCGGGCCCTCCGCCCAGCACCGCGACGTCGGCCTCGGCGACGACGGGGATCTTCCGCGCGGGTTCTTCCAGCGTATCGTTGGCGGACGCCTGGGGCAGGAAGTCCGGCAGGGGCATGGGCGGCGCGTCGGTGTTGGGCGTCGGCTGCAAGGGATTGAAGGGCTTCATGGCGGATGGGATCTCCGGGTCCGGTATGGATCTTTCGATACCGGATACTACCCCGATGAGCAGGCGCTTGGCTATGGAGATGGACAACGCACTTATGGACGAAACACACGATCCTTGCTGGGCGAGGACTTCCAGTGCGCGCGGTAGTGGCGGGAGAAGTACAGGGCGTCGCGGTAGCCGACGGCCCGGGCGATCTCCTTGATCGCCATGCCCGTCTCCTGCAGGTACACGCGCGCGGCCTTCATGCGCAGGCTGGTCAGGTACTTTCGGGCGCTCATGCCCACCGCGCGCTTGAAGACCAGGCGGAAGTGGTTGGCGCTCAAGCCGACGCGCTCCGGCAGGCCGCGCAGCGCGTCGGCTTCGCGGAAGTTGCGGCTCAGGTACGCCATCGCGCGCCCGGCGGCGCCGCTGCCGAAGCCCGGACGGGAGGCTTCGGCGGCGGGTTCCTTCGCGCCCTGTTCGGCGCACTGCGAGAGGAAGCGCGCGAGCACCGCTTTCAGTTCGCCCTCCATGCGCAGGCTATGGCGGCGGC
The DNA here is from genome assembly GCA_023150555.1 of Planctomycetota bacterium. Lineage (GTDB taxonomy): Bacteria > Planctomycetota > SZUA-567 > H5-PLA8 > H5-PLA8 > JAKLKQ01. The sequence goes on along the minus strand of JAKLKQ010000018.1, from coordinate 108,813 downwards.
CCGCGGCGGCGTGGAACTGAAAGAGGCGCTCGAAAGCCGCGGCCTCCAGCGCCAGATCGCAGCGCGGCAGCAGCAGGTGGCTGAGCGGAAGTTTCAGCTCCGCAGCGGCCTCGAAAACCACCCAGGACATCTCGAAGGCATGCCGCGGCGGTACGCGCCACGACCGCCGCGTGCCGGCCGGCACCAGCAGCATCATGCCGCGCCGCAGCGCAAAGCCGCGCCCTTCGACGCGGTACGACAGCGTACCCGAACGCGCGAGGATCAGGCGGTCGCTCTCGGCGACGCCCTGCGCCAGGGCCTGCCCGGCGCGAAAGCGGTGCGTCTGCACGGAGAGCACGCGCAGGCGGCCGGTAAGAAGTCGGTCGAGGTAATCGAGGACGGCGCGCATGGGCGCTGCCGATCAACGCTTGAGCGTCACGCGCGGGTTGACGTTGACTTCGCGGAATCGTTCGCGGATCGCGTCGGCTTCGCCGACGGGGATGTCCTTCACGACGGGCACGATGACCTTCTGGCACAGGCGCTGGGCTTCTTCGACCGTGATGCCCTGGATCTCGGCGATCAGCTCGTGCACCTGCGGGTTGTTGTTCTTGCCGATGAAGATCGAACAGAGCGCGTCGGGGTCTTCCTTCTGCACGCGGTCCAGGGTGCCGGCGGAGGCGCCCATCGGAACGCCGCCCGAGGCCTTGCGCCCGCGGCCCGACTGCCGCACCTGGCGCACGTTCTCGGACGAGGCTTCCTCTTCTTCCACCGCACCGGCGACGTCTTCCGGCGACGGCAGATCGGTCTCGCTGTCCTGCGGCTCGAACTCGCCCAGCCCCGCCTCGAAATCCTCGAGCGTGATCGGCGCGTTCAGCCGCGGGTCCGAACCCGAGGGCGCCTTGGCGGCCTTGGGGAAGGTTAACGGCTGAAGGTCGGACTCCACGACGGGCACGTCCGGCAACGGAACGCGGGGCGCGGAGCCCGGCGCGAGTTCCTCGAGGCCGTCGATATCGAGCGGCTCGAACGCCGGCGCGGGCGGATCGGGTGGACCCACGGGCAGTTGGCGCGGTAGTGCGGGCGCGGGCGGCGCGGCGGGTGCAGGCGCCGGAACAGCCTTGGGCGCTTGAGGCGAACGGCCGCCGGGTGCGATGTCCTTCGCGGGGGCGCGGGGCGTCGCCTGCTTGGGCGGCTGCGCACCCGGAACCGAAATCGGCATAGGCGCCGGCAGGGCCACGCCGCCGGGTTTCGGAACGGGAATCGGCGCCGGACCCAGCGCCGCCGGAACCAGCTTCGGTCCGCCGGGGCCGCGCTGCAGCGCCACGGGCTTGCCGCAATGCGGGCAGGCCAGCATCGCGCCGCCGGCCGCGGGCGTGGCGGCTTCCGGCGCGGGGCCGGCCGCGGGCGCGACGGGCGGGGCTGCGACCGTGGCGTTGAGGTACTCGCTGAGCGGCTTGCCGGCGACGACAGGGTCGTCCTTCCAGCTCACGGCGGGAATGGAGCGGTCCAGACCTTCTTGCACGAGGAACCGGCAGCCGGCGGCTTCGACGGGAAGCAGTTGGTTGTAGACCGCCTGCGCCTGGTTGGGGTTCAGGTAAGCGAGCAGCGTGATGGGCGAACCGCCGACGACCTGGAGGCCCCAGGCATCGGAGAGGCCGAAGACCTCGGAGAGCGCCTTGGCAACGGCGCGATCCTTGCCCGCGAACCTGCCCCTGAGAATGATGGTATAGTTTCCGTCTTCCGAATTCATGATATGCCGGTGCTCTTCGGCCTCCTCTATTGTGGTGCGCTGGGGCTCGTTTCTGGCCTACCCTGCCAGTGCGGAGCTTTCTCAATACCTGTCGCGAGCGGCTGGCATTGAAACAACCGATTTGTCAGGGTACCCCCTTTTCGGCCAAGGGCAATCCCACATCGCGGCCTGTGCCGGGGCCGAATCCCATTTTTAACCCGATTTCCTGAAACGAGTTACGGGCGCACCGCATCGCCGACATGGATCGTGCCGCCTTTGATTACCCGGGCGCGAAGGCCGCCGCGGTGCATAAGAACGGGCACCAGGTTCTTGCCGGTGAGTGTGGCCAGGTGTCCGCAGGGCTCGCATAGGCGCATGCCTTCCAGGACCACGCGGCCGACCTTGAAGCGTTTCCCGACCAGGTGGTTCAGCGGCACGCCGCGCGTCACCAAGTTGCGGCGGGTCTCACCGGGCTTGAGCACGATGCCTTGCTCGGCCTTGGCAGCCTGAATCGCTTCGCTTTCGATCAGCGTGACCTCGCGGTCGGGAGCGTTGCGCCCGTCGTCGCGGGGTTTGGTGAAGGTCCCGCGCAGTTCGCCGTAGCGGTCGCCCTTCAAGCCGTACCCGGGCGCGGCCTCGACCTTGCGCCGGGCCTTCATGGGCGCAGTCTTGGCCTCGGCGGTGTGGATCGAGACGATTTTTCCATTGAACATGGCCCGGACTCCCTACCGCAATCCCGATGGCAGCCTGCATTTGATCCTGCGGGTGGCATAGGAGAAAATGCCCTGAAGTAAAGTCCAAATGGTCTGTGATGTCCTTTTGCGTGCTACTGGTCCCTGAACGGGATAAGGAGATGGTTTATGAATGACGAACGTTCGTCCCCCATGCTGTACCTGGGCATCGCGGTGCTCGCGTGCCTCGTCGCCGCCGTCTACGTGGTGATGCAGGCCAGCAAGCCGGCCAAGCCTGACCCGGAAATCGCGGGCCCCGTGCAGAAGACCGAAGTACCGAAGACCGCGGCGGCGAAGACCGAGATACCGCCGGCGGTACAGGCGCCCAAGGACGAGCCCGGCAAGGAAAACGCGGCCACCTTTCAGGAGATGCTCAACCAGCGCAAGGAACTCGACGAGACTGTCTGGAAGACCGAGGTCCAGGCACAGCACTACGAGAGCGCCTTCATCCAGCTGTGGGACGACCTGCGCGCGAGCAAGGATCCCTTCGAAACGCTGGCGCAATTCCCCTTATCCACGTTGAAGATCCCCGGCACCGGCAAGCCCAATAGCTTCGACGCGGGCATCTCGCTGTTCGAGACCCTGACTGGCGAAGGCGACGTGCGCACGCTGGACCCCAAAGCCTGGCGCGCCGAACTCGAAGCGTGGAAGGCGAAGGGCTACCGGATCCCCGAGACCGAATGGCACCATGCCACCTTCGACCCGGCGACGGATACCGCGCCGGCGCGTTCGACGCTCAGCTACCTGTTGCACGTCGTCGGGCCGGACAACAAAGCGCGCTTCGTGGTCAAGGGCAAGCTAAAGGTCGAGTGGTCCAAGCAGACCGACGTCCACGGCAACTTCGCCGCCGGCGCCATCGACGCGACCGACACGACGGTGCTCTACTGCCCCGGCGGAGCGGTCTTCGAGACCGTCGAGGCGATCAAGGGCGACTTCCCGCACGGCGGCCTGCTGGTCCAGGATTTGGACGGAGACGGCCTGAGCGAGATCGCGCTGCCGGCCGCCAACGCGCTCTTCCGCAACAAGGGCGGCTTCAAATTCGAGAAGGAAGCGCTGCTGCCGAAGGATCTCGGCCTCCAGCACGGCATCTTCGCGGACTTCGACGGCGACGCCCTGCCCGACTTCATCGGCGCGGGCAAGGACACCAAGCTGATGTTCCTGAAGGGCGCGCCGGGCGGGCGCTTTGCGGGCGAAGCCGCCGAGATCGCAGCCGTGAAGGTGGCGTTGCAGGAGCCGTACTGCTTCACGGCCGGCGACATGGACGGCGACGGCGACCTGGACCTGTTCCTGGCGCAGTACAAGGTGCCCTACCGCGGCGGGCAGGCGCCCACGCCGTATTACGACGCCAACGACGGCTACCCGGCCTACCTGCTGCGCAACGATGGAAACGGGGAGTGGAAGGATGTCACCGAGGAAGCCGGCGTAGGCGCCAAACGCTTCCGCCGCACGTACAGCAGCTCGCTGGCGGACCTCGACGCGGACGGCGATCTGGACCTGCTGGTGGTCAGCGACTACAGCGGCATCGACGTGTACCTCAACGACGGCAAGGGCAAGTTCGAGGACGTCACGGCGAAGTGGATCGACGAGACCGCCAATTTCGGCATGTCGCACTGTTTCGCCGACTTCAATCTCGACGGACGCATGGACTTCTACGTCTGCGGCATGGCCAGCACCACCGCGCGGCGCCTGACCTACATGAAGCTCGAACGCCCCGACGTGGACAGCAAGATGCGCGAGGCCCGCATGCGCATGGCCTACGGAAACCGCATGTACTTGGGCCACCCCGGCGGCGGCTTCCAGCAGCCGAAGTTCAAGGACGAAGTCGCGCGCAGCGGCTGGTCGTGGGGCTGCACCGCCTTCGACTTCGACCACGACGGCGACACCGACATCTACATCGGCAACGGGTTCATCAGCGGCACCACCGCGCGCGACTATTGCACGCACTTCTGGACCCACGACATCTACACCCCCGGCAGCAAGCCCACCCCCGAACTGGCCAACCTGTTCAAGTTCGTGATGGACAAGCCGCTGAATGAAGGCATGTCGTGGAACGGCTTCGAGCACAACAACCTCTACGTGAACCAGAACGGCGCCCACTTCCTCAACGGCGGCTTCCTGCTGGGCGCAGGCCTGGAGACCGACACGCGCTCGGTCGTCAGCGACGACCTGGACGGCGACGGGCGCGATGACTTGGTCTTGACGGTCCTGCCCCGTGCCGTGATAGGGCCCAACGCCAGCGCAGGCGCCGTGCACATCTACCGCAATACGCTCGACAGCGGCCGGCACTGGGTGGGCGTGCGCCTGAAGGGCGCGCCGCGCCGCTCGCCCATCGGCGCGAAGATCACCGTCACCGCCGGCGGCAAGACGCAGTTCGCTTACGTCGTCACCGGCGACAGCATGGGCAGCCAGCACGCCACCGCCAAGCTCTTCGGCCTCGACCGGGCCGGCACGGTCGACGCGATCGAGGTGCGCTGGGCCGGCGGCACGGTTCAGAAGGTCGCCGCGCCCAAGGCGGACCAGTGGCACACGGTGGCCGCGGAGGCCGAATAACCTGGACTCCGGTTCGTCGGACTTCCCGGATTCCCGCGCCCGGTTGCAAAGCCCGGGGCGATACGGTAAGAGACTGATTCCACGAACAAGGAGGCCCTGCAATGCGGATGCTTCGAATGACCGCGCTGGCGTTGCTGCTGGCGACCCTGAGCGGCTGCTGCCACTACGACGTGCTGGTGAAGCTCAAGCACGACGGCAGCGGCGAGGTGGTCTACACCATCGACGGCCCAGCAACCGGTCCCGACGGCCAGCCCGCGGTCGGCACCTTCGCCGAGGATAAGCAGATCAAGGAACACGCCGCGGCCCTGGGCGAGGGCGTGGAGTACGTTTCGCACCGCAAGATCAACGAAAACGGGCGCACCGGCATCGCGGCCACCTACAAGTTCGCCTTCGCCAACAACCTGCGCGTCAACCTGAAGCCCGCGAACGACACGTACATGACCGCAGAGGAGCGCAAGGGCGAGGAATACGCCACCTTCAATTACGTCGGCGGCGATAAGCCCAGCCTGACGGTGATGTACCCCGAGCGCAAGGAGCCCCGCGCCGTCTCGAAGCGCATCATGGACCGGCCTCTGATGGACGAAGAGAAGCAGCAGATGGCCATGTACAACGGCATGGTCCTCTCCCTGCGCGTCGAACTGCTCGAAGGCGAGAACATCAAGGCCGACAGCACCTTCGTCGACGGGAACACCATCACCCTGCACAAGATCGACTTCACCGAACCGGGTACCAACGAAGCCCGCTTTAAGGAGATCTTCCGCAGGGAAGTCAACCGCGTCGAGGACGTCAAGCCGCTGATGAAGAACATGCGCGGCTGCAAGATCAACCTGCAGAAGGACATCAAGATCGAGTTCACGCCCAAGAAGGCCGAAGCGAATAAATAGGGCCGCCCCATCGGCGCCCAGGCGGCCGGACGCGGCGCTCCGCGTCCGGCCTTTCCGGAACCCCGGCGAAAGCGGACACGCACGATGCCCTACAAGGTCTTCCAGGCGCCCACCGGTTCGGGCAACGTCGTCTTCGAAGGCGACGTGATCAACGGCTACACCACGCCCGACGCCAAGAAGGTGAAGGTGCAGTTCTTCTCCAACGACCGCGGCTACGTCGCCGCCGCCTTCCACACCGACCGCGAAGGCGCCAAGGCCCTCAAGCGCGAACTCGAGACCCTGGTCAACGACCATGCCGCGCGCGCCGGCACGTTCTCCGTCGACTCGGCCAACCGCAACTTCAAGCTCTCCCGCGAGATCGACGGCGCGCGGCTGATCCTCACCTGCAACGGCAACGACGCCATGCAGGGACGCAGCTTCCACCGCGGCGACGAAGCCGGCATGAAGAAAGTCATCGAGGAGTTCGACAAGGTCCTCGCCACGATCGAAGACGCCCTCGCCGGAAAGATCACCGACTAACTTCGATTGCGGATTGCGGATTGCGGATTGCGGAATTCGGATTGTGGATTGGCGGCGAAAGCGAAAATTATTCGCCGCCGCCTTTCTTCAATCTAAAGTCCGCCACGAAGTTGATTTTCAGCAACTGCTCGCGCGAAATGGATTCACCGGCTCCGCGCAAATACCCCAACCAGATTTTCCCGTCGTCCACTCGGTATAGCAGGTAGGGATCCACGCCATCTTCAAGCTTCATGTCCGAACTACCCACCCTCGTAAAGTGCTTTCCCGCCAGCAGGACGTACGCGCTATCCGTTGGCCAGTAGAACCGTTCGGTGCCAATGGGCCTTCCTTCGTCGGGCGAACGAAAGATCTCCTTCTCCGCCCCGCCGCCCTCGAGGTCCCGAATGTAGAGGATGAAGTTCCGGTCGATCCGGAAGGCTCCGGTGAGCTCGCGCAGGACGATCTCACGCCTGCCGTCGGGCGCCTTCGCGACCCGATCCGGCACGCGCGCTTCCCATACCGCGTACAGAGACCCCAGGACCACCGTCGCGCAACCTAGCAGCACGACCGCCAGCAGTGTCCGGCGTACCCAACGAGGTATCTCGGCATCCATATCCATGCTTTACGGGTCGCTCCAATACAGACACTCCAAGAGTCCTATTCAATAAAAACGGCGCTTGCTTTAAAGCAGGCGCCGTTAATCCGCATTCCGAAATCCGAAATCTGGCTTACTTATTGCGTTCGAACATCCCTACCACGTGCTGGTAGCACCAGGGCAGGCCCTTGAAGAAGTAGCCGTAGTGGCCGCCGCGCGGGATCACGACCAGGTGCTTCTTGTCGACCTTGGACTGCAGTTCCTTCAGGTCCTCGGCGCGGTTCAGCGGGTCGTCCTGGGCCTCGATGGCGAAGGCGTAGTCGGGCAGTTTCTGCATCACGTTGACCATGCTGCCGGCATCCCACAGCTCGTCGATGGACTTGAACGAACCCTTCTTCTGCCAGTACGGGAAGCACATCAGTTCCATATAGCGCTGGAAGCCCCAGGCGCGCGCGTGGCTGACGCGGTTGACGCCGGGCTCGGTCGCATCGTCAGGGATCTGCTTCAGGCGGTAGATCGAGTCGTTCTTGTCGACGATCTCCGTGAACTGCTCGCGGATCAGGTACCCGATCGCGCCGCGCATCTGCCAGTCCTCGTACGGCGTCTTGGCCTCGGGATCGACGGGCTCGTGCCGCCCCAGGTCCAGGGCCATCTGCACGACGGTCTGTTTCCAGCGGTCGGTCTTGTACCAGTCGTCCAGGATCTCGGCGGTGGCGCGGAGCTTGACCGGCGGCGAGAACGCGATGGCGCCGTTGAGATCGAACGGCAGTTTTCCTTCGGCGGCCATGCGCGCCATGATCATGGCCTGGCTGCCGCCCATCGAATAGCCCAGCAGGCCGATCTTGGTGATCTTGGCGCGCTTTTTGACTTCGTCGTTCTTCAGGAACTCGGCGATCACCTTCGCCATCAGCTCGGCTTCGCTGGTCATGTTGCCGGTCACGCCCACGCGGGTGATGTTCGAGAAGTTCGGGCGGAAGGTGCTGTCCATGTACATCACGTTCCACTTCGCGTGGCGGTCCAGCAGGTACGGCCAAAGCTGGCCCATGGGTGAGTTGTCCTGGCCGTCGCCGCCGATCAGCACCACCACCAGCGGGGCGGGCTGCTCCTGCAGCACCGCGCGGACTTCGACCTCCTTCTTGAATCCGTCGATCTTCAGCTTCAGCTTCTTCTCGTCCTCCGGCGCCGGCGCACCGACGGCGATCTGGCCGAGGATCGTCGAGTACAGGCCGTCCTTGTAGGGATGGTCGTAGAGGCCCAGCTGGTTCGACGGCGTGGGCTGCTGCCGTTCGGCGGGCGGGTTGGCCGGCTGCGACTCGGGCTCGCTGGCGGCCTTTGCCCGCACAGCCAGCATCGCGCCAACCACCAGCAATCCCAAGGCCCACGGCCTGTGCATACGTCGCATGCGTCTCTCCTCGAAGGACTTACCGGGTGCGGGACGTCGAAAAGCAGGACGCAATAATACCCGCCGGTCGGCAAAATGCATCCACGGATTTCGTCTGCTTCGGACTCAGTTCGGCGGGTTCTCGGCGTCGCCGGTCGGGAAGGAAGCGCCCTGCCGCGTCGACCGCAGGAAGGCCTGCGCGTCTTCGCGCAGCAGTTGGGCGCACGCGGGGCACAGGTCGAAGCGGAAACTCGAGAAGACTTCCTCTTCCATGCGCTTGACCTCGGCGGGCGAGAGCGTCTGCAGGCTCTGCAGCGCGGCTTCCAGCTCCTGCCGCAGGTCGGGGCGCAGGTCCTTGCTGGAGACTTCCATGGGGTCGTAGGCCTGTGCGATCTCCAAGGTCACGTTGTAACGGACCTCGCAGCCCAGAAGATCTCCGCCGCAGCGGTCGCACGTCGCCCCGAAGGCCATGGCCGTCTTGCTCCCGAATTGAAACCCCGCCCACAATCTCCCATGCCCGCGCCCGAGCGCAACAAAATTCGGCGCGCGCTTGCGTCCGGCTACGCCGCCCCGCCCAAATCGCCCGCCGCGCCTTCGGATTCCGCGTCGCCGGGCGTGGCCGTGTAAAGCCGGTTCGAGAGGAAGCTCTCCACCGCCAGCAGCGCCAGCACCGCCAGCAGCATCGGGATCGGCCACTCCCGCCCTACCGCGCCCTTGGCGGCGAAGCGCGGCGCCTGCGCCACTTCCTTGACGATCGAGGCCTCCCAGGGCTTCAACGCTTCCAGCGCGTCCGCGTCGGCCATGCGCGCCAGGTCGCTCTCGCTCGCCACCGGGTTCACCGCCACCAGCTGCACGCGGTCAGCCGACTGCCCAACCGGGCGCCAGGCGAAGCGGTGCACCCCGGCCTCCCTCAGCGGAGGAACCAGCAGCTTCGCGCGGCGCGCGGGAGCGGCGGGGGCGGCGGGGGCGTTCTTGCCCGGCGGATTCGAGACGCCCTCGGCACCGGGCGTCTCGAGCTCAACGTAGATCGTGCCGGGGCGCGCTGCGTTCGGCGGCGTCCAGCGCACCACGCCGTCGGCAGGCGGATCGAAGACCGTCAGCACCAGCGGGCGGCCCAGGCGCGCGCGGGTCTCGTCGCCGCCGCCGCTGAGCAGCCGGCACGCATCGAGCACCAGCGTCAGCAGCGCCTCGGCCTCGCCCTGCACGACCATGCTGCTGCTGGCCGCCGTCGGCCCGGTGGCGCACAGCAGCACGCGCCCCGCGCCGTAGGACTTTTCCAGAAGCAGCGGCGCGCCGCCGCTGAGCGTCAGCACCACGCCGGCGTTGGGGTCGGCGGCCTCGGGCTCCACGGAGACGTACTGCCGGACTTTTACCGCGCGGAGGACACTTCGCACCTGCGGCGTGAAGCGCGCCAGGACCGGGTGGTCGGGCTGCGCGATGCGCACCATCTGCTGCTTGTCGGCCGCCAGCGTGACCTGCTTGCCCAGGTGCCCAGGCAAAAGCCCCAGGTTGCGGCTGTAGGTCGAGTAGGCCATCGGCGCGAGCGCTTCGGGGTTGCAGTTCGGCCCCAGCCACACGAACAGCCCGCCGCCTTCCTGCACGAAGTTCTGGAGCGCGCGCCACACGGCGTCGTTCAACTCGCCCGGATCGGCCAGGATCACCACGCGGTGGTCCTTGAACTGGTCGGGCTTCACGTCTTTCGCCGCGACGACTTCCGCCTCAAGGCCGCTGGCCGCGCCGGCCGACGGCGTCGCCAGCGCCGCGCGCAGGAAGTGCCCGCTGCCGAGTTGGCCCTCGCCTTCGGCGGGGCGTTCGACGATCAGCGTACGCGGCGGGCGACCGGCGTCGTACGCGAAGACGCGCTCCTGGTCGGCGGCCAGCGCGTCGTGCTGGACGACGCGCAGCCGCCCGGCGTGGACGCCCGGCAGGCCGGCCGGAAAATCGAAGCGCACGTCAACCGCGGCCTGGCCGTTGGGTTCCAGCGGCTTCTGCGCGATGCGCACGTCGTCCACGAACAGGTCCACGACGCAGGTGCGGTCGGTGGCGAGGGGCTTGACGGTGGCGTTCAGCGTCAGCGTCTGCCCGGAGGCGACCGCGTACTGCGGCAGGTCGGCGGCCAGCACGGCGGCGTTGCGTTCCTCGCCTTCGCCCACGTCCACGATCACCATCGGCGGCAGGTGAGCTTCCTCGCCCATAGGTCCGCGCGCCGCCGCGGCGAAGGCGGTGGCCTGCAGGTCGGTAAAGAAGACCACCGCGCGCGCGGCGCCTTCCTGGCCGGGGCGGTTCTCGCGCTGGAAGATCGCCTGCGCGGCCCGCAGCGCTTTGGCCAGGTCCAGGGTCTGCCCGCCGGCCGCGGCGCGCGCGACGGCCTCGCGCACGCGCCCGTGGTCCAGCGTCAAGCGCCCCTGCACCGACTCGGCTTCTTCGGCGGCGATGGCCATCGCCACGCGCGCGTCGGGCGCCAGCAGGTCCAGCAGCGCGGCAGCCTGCGCCTGGGCGCGTTCGAAGCGCGAGGTCTCCCCCGCGCGGCAGGCCATGCTCAGCGAGGCGTCCAGCACCAGCACGTAGTCGCCGTGCAGCTGCCCGGGCAGCGCTGCCGGCGCCGACCACGGCCAGACCGGCCGCGCCAGCGTGACCGCCAGAAGCGCGATCGCGAAGATCCGCAGCAACAGCAGCAGCAGGTGCTTGATGCGCAGCGCGCGCGAAGTGGTCTTGTGCGAACGGTGCAGGAAGCGCAGCGCGGCGAAGCGGTGCAGCACGGGCTTGGCGCGGCCGGTCAGGTGCAGGATCACCGGGATGCCGGCGGCCAGCGCGCCCCAGAGCATGGTGCCGGCCAGGAAGCCCATGGCCTACCGCCCGCAGCGCCGCTGCAGGTACGCCAGCAGCGCCTTGTCGAAGGTGGTCGCGGTGTCGACGGGCACGAAGTCGATGCGGCGCTTGAGGCATTCCTCGCGGTAGCGCTCCAGAAACGCCGAGACTTCCTTCAAATAGGCCTCGCGCACGGCGTTGGGTTCGGCAGTCAGCGCTGTCTCCAGGCCCTCGACGTCTTCGAAGCGCGTCAGTTCGTCGAAGGGGAAGTTCGTCTCCGCCGCGTCGAAGATCTGAAAGACGATCACGTCATGCCCGCGGTAGCGCAGGTGCCCGAAGGCGTCCAGCACGGCGGCTTCGTCGTCGAGCAGGTCGCTGAAGAGCACCACCAGCCCGCGGTGCGGGATCATCTCCGCGATGCGGTGCAGGTTCGCGGCCAGGCCCGTGGGCCCGGCGGGGCGCGCCTCGTTCAGGCGGCGCAGGATCGAGAGCAGGTGCGAGGGCCTGCTCTTGGGCTTCAGGTACTCGTGGATCTCCTCGCCGAAGGTGACCAGCCCCACCGGATCCTGCTGGTGGACCATCAGGTAGGCCATCGCGCCGGCGAGATACGTGGCGTACTCGAGCTTGCTCAATTCGCCGCCGGGCCCGCGGTAGCCCATCGAGCCCGACACGTCGACGAGCAGATGGCCGGTGAGGTTCGTCTCGGCCTCGTATTGCTTGATGTAGTAGCGGTTGGTGCGCGACCAGACCTTCCAGTCCACGGCGCGGATGTCGTCGCCGGGCACGTACTTGCGGTGTTCGCTGAACTCGACCGAGAAGCCCTTGAACGGCGAGGTGTGCAGGCCGGCCAGAAAGCCCTCCATGACAAAGCGCGCCTTCAGGTCGAACCGCTGGACCTGGCGGATCACGTCGGGACGCAGGTAGGCTTCGGGCGCCAGTACGGCCATGTCCGTTAGACGCGCCTCCGCTGGGAGTTGTGCTGCCCGAAAAGCCGCCCGGAGGGGATGAATACCCGGGTTCTCGACACATCCCTATTATAGGCAGCGCCGCGCCCTTTGCCGAGTACCGCACAAGGTGCATAAGGCCTAAGGTTTGAAGCGCCCGCTTCGTCTGGTAGAATGAATGTGTAGCCTGTGCGTGTGCCTCCCGGAGGATTCCGCCATGAAAACGCTCAGATACGGCTTCCCCCTGGTTCTGATTCTTGCCGCGCTGGCTTCGCCGGTCTTTGCCGCCGAGGGCACGTTGCCGGCCTTCCCCAAGGAAGATCTGCTTAAGCTGGTCCAGGCCAACCTGGGCAAGGACGTGATGGTCGCCTGGGTCGAGTCCCTCGACAGCTACGCAAAGCTCGACGCCAACACGTTGATCGAACTCAAGAACGCGAAAGTCCCCGACGAAGTGCTGGCCGCCGCCGTACGGCACGGCGGGGCGAAGACCGCCGAGTATGTCGTGCAGCCAGCGTCGAACGAAGTCCGCGAACTGGGGCGCTACGACGTGCCGGGCCTGTCGTCCAATAGCGCGTCGAAGCACATCGACGATACCGACTACGAACGCGCGAAGAAGGCCTACGACGAGGACGAGGCCGTGCGCTACACCTATCGGCCCGTCACGACGGTCTACGACAGCAGCTACGTCGTGCCCTCGACCTACGTGTACGCCGACTACGGCTGGCCGTCCTACTACTCCTCGTGGAACTACTGGCCGTACTACAGCAACTACGGCTACTACAACTACTGCCGCCCGCGCTACTCCTCGCACCACTACTCGCATCACTACTACCCGAGGACCCGGTACTACAGCTACGGCGGCTACTACGGCCGAAGCTGCGGGCGAACCGTGCGCTTCCACCGCCGCTAAGCGCGCGCTCATAGAAAAGATTTCACGCCCCAATACGATGGCGGCGTCGGCCTTCAGAAAAGTGGAGACGTCCCGCCATGCCTTCATCGCCGCGCCCGTGGGGGTGCCCGACGGCGCGCGAAGGAAGGAACTGCTGGCGGCGATCAAGGACCGCGTGCTGCCGGCAAACACCCTGACGGGAACTTACGGGCGGAAGTGAACTTCCTTAGCGCACGCTGAATAGGGCCTCGACGTTCGCCGGCGGCGTGCCGTGGACGATCAGGTTCGAGCAGCCCTGGAAGCAGCCGGCGCCGCCGCACTCGTCGAGGATGCGCCGAGCCTCGTCCTTCACCTCCCCCGCACTCGCACCGGCCAGGAAGGCCGAGGATAAGTTGCCCCAGATCGCCAGCTTGGGAAAGCGCGCGCGCAGCGCCCCAGCGTTCATCGACGCGTCGCGGTCGACCTCTCCGAAGCCTCCGCAGCCGGCTTCTTCGAAGAGCATCTGCGCGAGCTTCCACAGGTTCCCGTCGCTGCGGAAGACGTAGTGGATGCCCAGCGCGTTAAGGCGATGGACCAGGCGCACATACGCCGGCAGCACGACGGCACGGAAGGCCTCGGGCGAATAGAAGGGCTTCTTCGTGTCGGCCAGGTCGCCGCCGCCCAGCAGCACGACGGGCGAGGGCTTTTCGGCCAGCCGCGCGAGTGCCTCGCCTTTGCGAATGCCCGCTTCGGCCTGCGCGAGCATCAGGCGCCGCATCAGATCCGGCTCCTCGCTCAGCGCCATAAGATAATCGGGGTCGTAGCCGACGGAGATCCCGCCGCCGTTGGCCACGACGAAGAACTCGCGCCCGAAGCGCGCCTGTTCCGCGGCGAACTCGTGCGCCGGAGCGTCCGCGTCGAAGGGCTCGGCCAACTGCGCCTCGGCGCGCGCGACTTCTTCTACCAGCCACGAGGTGCCGACGCGCGGAGGGCGCACGGTCTTCACCGCGCCGAAGTCGTCGGACTGAGGCTTGTAGCGCCAGATGCTGTGCACGCCGTCTTCTTCGCCGAAGAGGAAGGTGTATTCGTCGATGCGCTTCGCCGGCCGGCTGTTCATGCGCCAGGGCATGCGGAAGACGTCCAGGTCCAGCGCGCGGCCGATCGCCTGCAGGTCGTCCAGCATGCGCCCTTCGAAGTCCGCATGCGCCTGCTCGCCGGCGGCCCACGCCGCGACTTCCGCGTAGCGCAACTCGCCGCCGCCGGTGTGCGCCGTGCGGCCGAGGATGGCGCTCGCCACCGAACTGGCTATGCCGCAGACATACGCCGGCGCGCGGCCAGTCTGCTCGCCGCGCAGCGTGCGCGCGACGCGTTCGTGGCGCGTCATGGAGGCCGAAGACGGCGCGGAAGGTGCGTGCGGTTCGGAGACGTGGGAAGTCATGGCGCGCTCCCGGGAGGAATCCATCGGACCACGCCCAAAGCCTACCCGTCGCGGCGCGACGGCGTCCATGGCCCGATCCGGGAAATTTTGCACGAATCAAAGGACCCTGCTGGGAAGCGGAAGGAAATTTTATGCAGCCATAGCCTCCGCCGCCGGGGCCCGAAGCGGATCCGCGGCGGAAAGAATGGCATTGCGCTTCCGCCGGGCTATCATTCCAGCATGGCCGACGAAGCTCTCCAGAATGGCGCGCCTGAAGCACCGGATCCCAAAGCCATGCCGCCGCGCTCTAAGCTATTGAAGTGGCCGCGCCGCATCGTCGTGTACACGGTGGGGTCGGTGGTGCTGCTGACGGGCATCGTGATCCTGCCGCTGCCGGGACCCACCGGCACGCCGGTGATCCTGCTGGGCCTGACGATCCTGGGCAGCGAATCCCCCGCCGCGATCCGCTGGCGCAACCGCTTCATGGAATCGCTGCGCCTGCGCAAGAAGCGCGAGGAGGCCAAGCCGGGCGGCGGAAAAAAGGACGACGATGGCAAAGGGTAGCCGGACCGCGCTTGGTAATCCGCAATCCGAATTCCGCACTCCGCAATCGATTCAGTCTTCCTGCTTCTTGAGGTTGTGCTTGGGGTCGCCGCAGCCGCCTTCGCCGCTGGGGCGCACGTGCGGCTGGTGCACCTGCGTGAGACCCTTCCAGGCGTACGGGTCGCGCCCGGCGACCATTACGATGTCGCGCACGTCGGCGGTGCCCATCGATTCGCCTTCGCCCGGCTTGTGCCACGGCAGCAGGGACTCGGCGCTCATGAAGTGGTGCACCAGCGCCCGGCGGTAGCCTTCGGTCTTGCGGTTGGGCAGCGAACGGTGCAACAGGTAGCCGTTGAAGTAGACGACCGAGCCCTTCTTCACTTCCACGGGCACGGCGTCGTCGTCGGTGTACGGATAGTTCTGCGCCTCGCCCGCGCAGTCGAAGCGCTTGTCGTTGTGGCGGTGCTGCGGCCACAGCACGCCGTGCGCGTGGCTGCCGGGAATCACCCACAGGCAGCCGTTCTCGATCGTGGCGTCGTCCATGGCGATCCAACCGCCGGCCAGGCTGCGGTCGCGCGTGGGGATGTAGTACTCGTCCTGGTGCCAGGCCTGCCCGGGCTTGCCGGCGGCCTTGATAAAGAGCATCGACTGCATGCACTTCACATTCGGGCTGATGACCTTCGTCAGGACCTCGACGTTGGCGCGGTGCGTGATGGACGCCAGCATCACCGGCGAGATCTTGTGCGGGAAGTGGATGCAGAGGTACTTGCGGATCACCTCGTCGTCGCTCAGCGTGGCCTCGTCGGGTTCGACGCCCGCCGCCACCGCCGCCGCGCGCTGCCCGCCGCGAATGGGCCCGTAGCCGCCGCGGCAGATCTTGACGGTGTCGCGCCGCAGGTCCTCGATCTCCGCATCGCTGAAGGCGTTCTCGTAGACCAGGAAGCCGTTCGTGCGGTAGAAGGCCACGTGCCGCGCCTCGACGGTGCCGCGCACGATGCAATCGGGCGGCAGCGTGAAGGTCTTCTGCGCTTCGGGTTCGACTACGGCGCTGGCGTTCATGCGAGGCTCCTGTTTGGCTATCGGCTTTCAGCGGTCAGCTTTCAGCCCCATAAATGGTGCGCCGAAGGCGCTCCTTCCCTCACCCCAGCCCGCTCACCCCTCGCCTCTGCCCTTCCTTCCCTGTCCGATATTTACATTGATATCCGAAGCTAACTCTAAGAGAATGGCCGTGTATGGCAAAAAGATGCCTGATATTACCATTTCCGGCCCACCGCCCGTGAACGCCCCGCCCCAACTGCGCCCCGAACGCCTGCGCTTGAACCTGTCGGGCATCGACGGCCTGGCCACCTACCCGCCGGGCGCGACGTTCGGGCCGCGCACGCTGAAGGACTTCGAGTTCGTCTGGATCATCGACGGGCAGGTGCGCTGGGAGTGCAACGGCGTCGAGCACCCCGCGCCGCCGGGCACGATCATTCTCTCGCGGCCGGGCACGCGCGAGATGTACCGCTGGGACCCGCAGCGCCAGACGCGCCACGCGTACTTCCACTTCACCGCGAAGCTGGCCGGCGCCGGCCTGCCGCCGCTCGACCAGTGGCCGACGATCCGGCAGATGCCCGACGACGACGTGGCGCGGCCGCTCTTCCGCCACATCGTCTGGCTGCGCCGGTCGGGGCGCCCCGACGCCGTGCCGCTGGCCGAGAACGCCGCGCGGCAGTTGCTGCTGGCCTTCGTCTGCGACGCCTGCCAGCAGCCGCAGGAAGGCGGACCCGAGTACAGCGAGCCCGTGCAGCGTGCGCTGCGCTTCGCCGTCACGCACCTGGAACGCCACCGCGCGCCGCCGACGCTGGGCGAACTGGCCTTTGCCGCGGCCGTGACGCCGGGGCATCTGTGCCGCCTCTTCCGCGCCGAGTTCGGCTGCGGGCCGGTACAGGCGCTGCGGCTGGCCCGCATCGACCGCGCCGCGGCCCTGCTGGCCCGCACGAACCTGCCGGTAAAGGAGATCGCGGGGCGGCACGGCTTCGAGAGCCCCTTCCATTTCTCGCGCTGCTTCAAGGCGGTCTACGGAACGGGCCCGCGGGAGTTCCGCCGCCGCACGGCGCTGGGGCTCGCGCAGCCGGCGAGCCAGGTGCTGAGCCTGCGGCGCGTCTCGCGCGCCTTCCCCGGCGCGGGCGCGCTGGACGTGATCACACGGAGAGTGGAGAAGTAAGAGAGAATAGATGAGAGATGAGAGATTAGAGATGACGGAAACGAGGAGACGACTCCCCAAGTTCTCGCTGCTGACCGCGATCGCCTGCGTCTTTGTTGCCAGCATATTGTTGGCGTTAAACCTCGTGCCGCGACCGACGGCGGTAGATACAAGTGGGCAGGAAACGGGTTTCCACGCTCGGAACAACCTGATCGTGGATCTGTGTGCCTTCAGCGACGAAAATGGGGGACTGCATAGGAGGGGATGGCCGGTCTACTTTCAACGGTACGATCCCAAAGCTAATCGTCTCATACTTAGAAAGTACTATGAGAATTTCAGTCTCGGCTACCTGCTGCTTGACGTAGTGATCTGCTGCGGAATCGTCTTCGCGTTCGGCGTGGTCTTCGAGTGGCTCGCGCTCGCGGTTCGCAATCGCCTGCGTTAGCTGCTTGCGCCTCTTCCATCGTTATAGGAGGGGCTTCTTCAAAACAGGCGAGACGATCGCGTGCGTTCGGCGAAAGCGCCGAAGGCGCACATTACTGTAGCCTGGGGCAAGCGCGATCGAAGATCGCGCGCCGCCCCAGGTAAATGTTCGCACAATGCGTAGCCGCGGCACCCGATCTGTTCCGGTACGGAAAGTACCGGAACAGATCGAGATTTCGCCGCGAAGCAAAACCTAAAGAGGGAAGGTTCGCTTCGTGGCGAAATCGGCGCACGCTGTCGCGTGCGCCGTGGCGCGGCTTAACCTTTCGAAACCGAATTCCTGGGGTTACGCGCGACCTTTGGTCGCGCTAACCCCAGGCTACAGTAACGCGCCCTTTCAGGGCGCTGGCAGGGCATTGGGTCTCTGTGTTGAAGTAGTTGCTCGGACGGAATGCGCGCGCGTCACTGACTCAACGCAAACAGCACCGCATTCACGGCCACGGCGTAGGCGCTTGGGCCTTCCAGCCCGATGCAGGTGGCGCAGCGGTGGCCTTGCAGTTCGCAGCCGAAGTTGAATCGGCTGTAGAGCACGCGCAGGCGGCTCTGGCGCGTGAGGCCCTCGAGGTACGGCTTGTCGTCCAGGTCCGGGAACATGCGCTTGGCCCAGAGCTTGTACTTCACCTGCGCCAGCTTCAGCGGCGCCTGGAAGACGGCGTGGTCGGCGGGCAGGCGTTCGAGCTTCGTGTCGTGGTACAGCTTCGCGCACAGCTCGCGGAACGACGCGTCGAACTCCGGCTTTCCGCAGCAGGGATCGCAGAGCAGAAAGCCGCCGTTGTCGAGGTACTTGCGCAGGATCTCGATCTGCCGGTCGTCGAACGCGAAGCGCTTGTGCCCCGTCAGGTACAGGAGCGGGTAGTCGCCGGGGTCGTCGACGCCCAGCGTCACGCGGCGCTTGGCGACCTCGGCCTTCATCCCGGCCTGCTCGCGCAGGGTGCGCGCCAGGTTGGGGATCGAGGCCGGGTCGGGGTTCCACTCGCCGTTGTGGAAGAGCTGCCCGATGACCAGCGCGCCGCGGCCGACCTCGTCGGGGTTGGGCTGCTTCGCGATCTTCACGGCGTCGAGTTTGTCGCGGAGTTTCTGGAAGCCCACCGCGTAGGCGACCAAGTTCACGCCCAGGCGCAGGCCTTCGTCGGCGCGGGGCCCGCCGTGGTCCTTGCAGCCTTCGCAGCCGCCCCAGCCGCAGCAGACGTCGTGCGGCGCGTAGAAGACGCTGGTGCGGCAGCCCGCGTTGAGGCCCTCGATCATGAAGGCCTCCTTCTGGACGATCCTGTGGCGCGCGCTGTAGATGGGATGGTCCGCGGGCAGGACCTCGAACTGCGAGTCCGGGAAGATGCGCAGCATCTCCTCGCGGAAGGCGCGGTCGAAGGCGCCGCTGCCGCAGCAGTTCGACGCGACCACAAAGCCGCCCTGATCGACGAACAGCCGCACGGCCTCGCGGAACTTCGCCGTGAACTGGAAGCCCTCGCGCCCCTGCAGGTACAGCACAGGCGCCGCGGCGAGGTCCTCGGGCCCGGCCGACGTCTCCACGACCTGGAAGGTCATGGGCGTCTCGAGATCCTTCGCGGTCTGTTCGACGAGATTCTTCACGTCGTAGGGGTCGGGGTTCCAGTCGCCGGGGTACTTGAGTTTCTGCACGGCGACCGGCTGGCTGCCCTTGGCGAGGAAGAGCACGGAGAATTCGGTGGCGCACATGTCGCCGGCCCACAGGCCGGGCGCGGTCTGCGACCGCACCACCGCTTCGGCGCCCTCCTTGTACCAGTCGTGCCCGCCGATGCGCTGCAGCGCCATCAGCACGCCGATGCGTTCCAGC
Organism: Planctomycetota bacterium; assembly: GCA_023150555.1. Taxonomy (GTDB): domain Bacteria; phylum Planctomycetota; class SZUA-567; order H5-PLA8; family H5-PLA8; genus JAKLKQ01. The sequence continues at coordinate 89,411 of JAKLKQ010000018.1, read as the reverse complement.
GCGTAGAGGTAGTAGTAGTTCCACGAGCCCGAGCCCGGGTTGCGCACGACGGAGAAGTTGCGGCCCAGCCAATCCATGGCCCGGGCCATGCGCACGTCGCTGCTGCCCGCGCCGCAGACGCTGGTGCCGCGGTACAGCCGCGCGCCGCAGATGCACAGCCCCGTGATGCCCGCGGCGGTCATGCTGCCGGTGCTGGGCTGCACGCCGGGCTTGTAGCCCCAGCCTCCGTCGGCGTTCTGCCCGGCCTCGAGGAAGCGTTTGGCGCGCGTGAAGACGTCGTCGGGGACCTTCACGCCCAGGTCCTCGGCCGACTTCAGCCCCAGCAGCGCGAACTGCGTGCGGCTGTAGTCGCCCCATCCGCCGTTGGGCGCCTGCAGCCGCTGCAGCTTCAGCGCCAGGTCGCCGGCCTTGCCCCGGTACTTCTCGTCGCCCACCGCAGCGAAGATCATCAGGTACACGCCGGCGTTGTAGCAGCCGGAGTACGACTGGCGCATGGCATCGTTGATGGAGGCGTCGGCCGAGATGATCTGCAAGTACGTCCGCATCGTCTGGTCGTCGGGCTTCGCGCCGGCGTTCAGCAACGCCAGGATCGCGAGCAGGCGGTAGCCGGCGTACTGCGTGCTGCTGCTGTAGGTGCGGATGTTGCTGAGGAGCTGCTTCTTGCCGTTCTCGATGGCGCGCTGCACGTCGCCCGCGGAGACGCCGTTGTTCTCGGGCTCCAGATCCGCGGCCGCCGCGCGCGGCGCGCACGCGCCGGCGCCGGCCAGCAGGGCCGCCAGCAGGCAGGCCGCAGCTGCCGGACCAAGGGGGTTGGGGGCGGCGAATCCGCCGTATCGGGCTTGACCTATACCCATGTCATTCCTTAGCTTATCCATTGCCTTTGGCCCCGTCACGCCTATTAAAGGACGAGCCGGGCCGGACCGCCGGGACAGTTTCCCCTGCGGCCCGCGCAGTTTTTGCCGCGCCCAGCCGTACTTAATGGGAGTTCCCTTGAGCGACGCGCCGGTTCCACCCGTACCCACGGACCCTGCACGCCCCGCGCCCCCGGCGCCGGCGAACGTTCCGCACGAGCCCGAAGGCGGGCAGCCTTCGCTGCCCTCGTCGACGGACTCGGCGCGGCTGCCGCGCAGCCTGAAGCACCCGCAGGTCGCCACGGCGGCGGTGGTCTTCTGCCTGGGGCTGCTGGTGGTGCGCATGGCCTTCGGGTTCCTGCAGCCGCAGCAACTCCAGTCGCTGCGCGGGCTGTGGCACGATCCGCTGCTGTCGCTGGTGGTGGTGGCCAGCGCGGGGACGCTCTTCTTCCTGATGCTGCGCAACGAGGAAGGCGACTTCAACGCACTCTTCCTGGTCGCGACGGGGCTCTTCGCCGTGCAGGAGGCGCTCTCGTACCTGTGGGCCGCGTACGGCCTGGGCGAGTTCCAGACGCTGGGCATCCCGGTTCTTTTCTCGTCGTGCGTCTACGCAATGCTGGCTCTGGTCGCGCACATGTACGACCCGCTAGTGCTGCGCACCAGCCGCAACCGCCGCCTGCTGGCCGTCGCCGCCTTCGCGATGCTGGGCGCCGGCGTCCTGCGCGCCGGGGAAGTGCTGCGCGCCAAGGATATGCTTCAGAGCGAATCCACGCGGCTTTACTTGGCCTACGGCGGCATCGCGGCGCTGGCCGCCGCGCTGCTTTACCTCAGCTACGGCATGACCCAGAGCCTGCGCGAAGACCGCCGCCGTGTCAGCGCCGCCTACCAGGCCGCGCGCACCGCACGCGATCCCGCGCCGCCGGCGAGTACCGCTGGAGGCTCTCCGCCCCGTCTTCCAGATGCCGCTGAAGAATTGACGAAGCAGCCTGACACGAATTAGTATTGTGCGGACAGGTACGCAAGCCGGACCCGAAATCGAGCCGATGCACGCCGCCCGAACCTTCCCCCGACTCGCGCGCAAGCTGCCGCTGGCGCTCTGCGCGGCCGGCCTGCTGCTGGGCTGCGCCGCGCGCGCCGGGGAAGGCGACGCGCTGGTCGCGCGCATCGAAGGGGCGGTGCGCGAGACGCGCGAGCTGGAGGCCCGCTACCGCGCGAGCGCCGAACCCGCCGAACGCATCGCGACCCTGCGCGAGCTGCTGCCGCGCTTCGTATGGCTCGACGAGGTCGCCGGGTTGCAGGAGGCCCGCGCGCAGCGGTTGCTGGTGCTCGCGCGCCTGCAGCGCATGGGCCAGGATACGCCGCTGCGCTTCGGGTATCTGGCGGGCGAGAACGCCGAGGTCCTCGCGGAGCTGGTCGTGCGCCTGCCGGCGCCGGATGAGCTGCCCGCGGCGTTTGCGCCGTACGCTCCGCGCCTGCGCATGTTACGGCTGACCAACCGCGTGGCGGTCCGCGCCGCGCTGCTCGGACCGCCGCAGGCCGACTTCCAGCCCATCGACGGGAAGGCCTACCGCGAGGCCCTCGACGCGGAACTCCCGCCCGAGCTGGCCCAGCACGCGAAGCTCTTCGCACTGCCGGCGGAGCTGGCGCCCGGCGCCAGCCTGCAGGCGCTGGTGCTCCTGCCCGAAGACGGCGACCCGCTGGGCCGGCTGGGCTTCCCGCTGAAGTTCGCCGACGGGCGCGAACGCGTCGCCCTGGCGCTCTTCCCCGAGGCCGTCTACCGCGCCGACTACGTGCGCTTCCAGTACCTCTCCGAGAAGCAGGAGCAGGTCTTCGAGCAGAAACACGCCCTCGCCGCGCACGAGCTGCTCCAGGCGCAGGCCCCCAAGCCCGCGCCGGAACCGGCGGCCCAGCCGCCCGCGCCGGACCCGAAGCTGGTCGTCGTGGCCGGCAACGGCGACGAGGAACCCGCGGGCATCGGCGTCGTCGAACGCAGCGGCGGCGAGAACATGATCCAGGTGCGCATGAACGCCGGCGAACACGTGCGCAAGAACGAGGTGCTCGAGGTCTTCAAGCGCGGCCGGCGCATGGGCAGCGTGCAGATGCCCGAGGAGATCGTCGGCGAGGCCGAGCGCAAGACGGAAAAGGTGATCTACTTCGCGCGCATCCTGGATGGCACCCGCGCGCAACTCTACGGCGGCATCCTCTACCGCAGCGCGAAAAAGTAAAAAACTTTCACCACAGAGCACACAGAAGCCACAAGGGAACTTCTATGGGTGGCCGAAGGCCACAAGAGGCCCGCTCCTACGCGACCGCGAAACCAATTCTATTTGTCATTTGTCATCGACAGCTGTCGTTTGTCATAGAGGGCGCCATCAAATAGGCTGCTACATTATGCGCTTACCGCGGATGCCTGCCTGCGTCCTTTCGGCACTTCTATTGCTTCTCTCCGGCTGCGGATCGGGGACACAAGGCGGTCAATTCGCAGCGACCGGAGATGGGTCGGTCGCGTTAGGTAACGCAACAGGCAATTTGACCATCGTTCGTGGCTGCCGATTGACACCTGACGGCCACACCGCCAGCAAGGAAACCGCTCTTCTCCATCTCCTCTATGTATTGCCGGAGGTCAAAGCAACGGGGACTAGGTCGAACGGAAAATCCGCCTCTCAAACATCCACGTATGAAGCGAGCTACCTGACGGCATCCGGAACCATTCGAATGGTCACCGTGTGGGATCGTGCCGTGGCAAGGATTACGCAGAGATTCTAGAATCCATCAAAAAGGAAGCGCAGGATCTCGAAGTCATTCAAAGCCTTCAGCTTGCCAAGACCTCAAATCCTTGATGGGGTGGTATCCCATTCCCACGTCTGTCCCATTTGTCACCTGTCATTCGTCATTCGAAGTCACTTGCCCGCCTTGGCCTTCTCTTCGTCCTTGCGCTTCTTGTACGCGGCCAGTTCGGCCTCGGGGTTCTCGTCGAAGACGTCCTTGCAGCCGCTGCAGCAGACGTAGTACGTCTGGCCCTTGTGGCTGACGGCGATCGTCCCCAGCCCGCCGGTGACGACGCACTCCTTCTCCGCCGTGTTCTTGCCGAAGCCGCTGCCCTTGCGCGTAAAGCCGATCTCGCCCAGCGGCGCGAGCTTCCCGCCAGCGTCGGCCTCCAGCGTCATCACCATGCGCTTGCCTTTCGCGACCATCCCGATGGTGATGCGCTTGGGGCGCCCCGCCACCGGAGACGCGGCTTCGAGCACCAGTTCGCCGGCGTCGTTGAGTTTCCCGCTGAGCGACTCGACGGTCTTCCCGTCGGGCAGCGTGCCGGTGAAGACGAACGCGCCGCCATCGCCGGGCGCTACGTGCCCTTCGCGGTAGAACTTCCCGTCCGCCGAGGCGAAGCCCAGCGTCGCGCGGCCTTCCTTGAAACGCCACGCCCAGCCGGCTTCCTCGCCCCACGCGCCGTCGTTGCTGCCGCGCTTGGGCATCCCCACGCCTTTCCAATCGCCGACGAAGCTGTTCAGAGGCGCGAGTGCCGCCTTGTCGGCGGCCAGGCGCGCTGCGGAGGCCTCATCCCCGGCGGCGGGCTTGGTGTCCTTCGCGCCGTTACCGTCTTCGGCCCGCACGGCGCCAAACCCAAGCGCCACGGCGAGCATCAAGGCGACGGTTCTCGTTGAAAGCATCGGCGGGGACCTCCTTATATACCATCGCGTCGGACAGACCGTTACAAGACAGACGGCGCCGAGCCGGGCCAAGTTGCACAAATCCCGGCGTCCGGAGCCCGGTTCCCGGACCCCGCTGAAACAAAAACGGGCGGCCGGAAAGGGCCGCCCGCGAAGGACGTTCGGTCGAAGAGGGGCGTTTACCAGGCGAAGTGCGAGAAGGCCTTGTTGGCTTCGGCCATCTTGTGCGTGTTCTCACGCTTGGTCATCGCAGCGCCTTCCTTCTTGTAGGCGTCGAGCAGTTCGCCGGCGAGGCGCTCGGCCATGGGCCGGCCCTTCTTGCCGCGGGTGGCTTCGAGGATCCAGCGGATGGAGAGGGCCAGGGCGCGGCGCTTGTTGACTTCCACCGGCACCTGCCAGGTGGCGCCGCCGACGCGCTTGGACTTGACCTCGATCATCGGCTTGACGTTGTTCAGGGCGGCGCGGAAGACTTCCAGAGGCTCGGCGCCGGACTTCTGCTTGCAGATGTCCATGGCCTCGTAGAAGACCTTCTGGGCGGTGGACTTCTTGCCCTGATACATCATGCAGTTGATGAACTTGCTGACCATCAGGTCGTTGTAGCGCGGGTCGGGCTTGAGGCCGCGGCCGGTGACGCGCACGTGTTCGGGCAGCGCCGGAATGCGCTTCTGCTGTTCGAGCTTCTCTTTCAGGGACCTGCGGGCCATCGGGTGATCCTCGCCTTTCCGTTTACCAAAGAGCCGTTACTTGGGGCGCTTCGAGCCGTACTTGCTGCGGCTCTGCTTGCGCCCTTCCACGCCCTGGCAGTCGTGCACGCCGCGGACGATGTGGTAGCGCACGCCGGGCAGGTCGCGCACGCGACCGCCGCGCACCAGGACAATGGAGTGTTCCTGGAGGTTGTGGCCTTCGCCCGGGATGTAGACCGTCACTTCCTTCCCGTTGCTCAGCCGCACGCGCGCGATCTTTCGCAGCGCAGAGTTCGGCTTCTTCGGCGTCATCGTCTTTACGGCCAGACAGACGCCCTTCTTGAACGGGTTGGAGGCCAGCACGGGGCTCTTCGACTTCGACTTCTGCACGCGCCTGGGGCTGCGGATGAGTTGGTTGATCGTGGGCATGTCGCTTCCTGGTTCGGCAAAAACACGTCCCGGCACCGCAAGCAGTTGCGGGCCGCTCCCCCACCTCCAAGGTGAAGGGAAAGAGGAACTTGTACCGGATCGCGGCCCTGATTCAAGTCCCTTTGAGGCCAAGGGATGCACCGATTCCGGAGACCCTGCCAGGTGCTCCGCAAAGTCATAACTCATTAAATAAAAATAGCTTATGTCGCCAAAAGGACGCCCTTCCCGCAAAAGGTCACAGAATCGTCAAATCCTGAGCCGACCACATCCGTGCATGCACAATTGGCCTTGGGCTTGCCGCATATACTCGCGGGAAAGGAAAGTGTCGCGCGACCCGCCATTTGCGGGCGTGGCCGTGCCGCAAAGTGCGGCAAAGGTGCGATGCATACCAGGTGGTAGACGCTTTTCACGGCAAGCGCTGTTGCCGCAACGCACGAGCGCACAGGTGCACCGGACGGAAAAAGGGAAGCCTCATGGGCCAGTCGAAGCGATCGAAGAGCGCGAAGGACAGCGGGGCGACGACCGTGTTGGCGTCCAACAGCTGTTGCGTGCTCTGCCGCGTCGAGGGCGACGAGCGTCACCTTCCCACGACCGTGCTGGCGATGAAACAGAGCGTCGACCGCCACCATCTCGCCGACTTCCTCAATGCCATGGACCAGGTCGTCGACGGCGAGTCCGTCGCGATCGTGCTCGATTTCGAAGGCTGCGCGCGCGTGAACTCGCTTGTGGTCGGCCACCTGGTCACCGGCATCCTGCGCGCGCGCAAGGGCGGCAAGGACGTCAGCGTGCGCGTATCGCCTGAGGTCGGCCGCCTTTTCCACAACGCGCATCTGGATCACCTCTTCCCCTTCCAGGTCATCGAGGCGCCCAAGGCGCCCGTCACGCCTGCGGGGACCGAGGCCGCCGGTTAAAGGTCCGCCGGATGGCCGGCGGGGAGAAACGGGGACCGGGCGCGGATAATGGAACGCCCGGACGGGAGGGCCCCTGATCCTTGAGTACCCAGCCGCATCGCCCTAACCACGGCGCCGCCGGCGCCGTCGACCTGGCCGAACTCCAGGTAATCTTCGAGCGCCTCGCGCACGTCTCCGGCATCAGCCTGCCGCCGCAGCGCCCCAAAACCCCCGCCGAAATGTTGCGGCAGCTGACCGCGCTGGTGGACCTCTGCGGCAAGCGCTTCAGCCGCGACCGCAGCCGCAACCGCGCCTTGCTGGAAGTCGAGGCCCAGCGCCAGCAGGTCGAGTCGATGCAGGACGAGTTCCTGCGCAACGTCACGCACGAACTGCGCACGCCCCTGGCCAGCATCAAGGGCTTCGCCGCCGCGCTGATCCGCGACGAGGAATCCCCCGAGCCCGCCTCCGGCAGCGACGGAAACGGCAACGGCCACGCCGAACGCGCGCGCTACCTGGCCATCATCAACCAGGAAGCCCAGCGCCTGGGCGAGTTGATCGAAGACATGCTCGCGCTGACCGAGATCGAATCCCACGCGCGGCCGCACGTGCCGAGCCTCTTCGGCGCGAAGGCCGCCTTCGAACAGGCCTGCGCGACCTTCCGCCAGCGCTGGCACGAGAAGGCCCAGGACCAACTGCGCATCGAACTCGAGAACCCGCCCGAAGGCCCGCTTGTTTATGCCGACGAGAACGACGTCCAGGAGGTCCTGCGCCACCTGCTCGACAATGCATACAAGTTCTCCGACGGCAAGGAGATCACCCTCGGCGCCGCCGCCGACGGCCCCGCCCCGCCCGGCGAGCGCCCGCCCCGGACGCGCATCTGGATCCGCGACCGCGGCATGGGCATCCCGGAAGTGGAACTCGAACGCATCTTCGCGAAGTTCTACCGCATCGAGACGGCCGTCCACACCATCCCCGGCACCGGGCTGGGCCTGGCAATCGTGAAGGCGCTCACCAGCCGCAACGCCGGCTGGGTGCGCGTGCAGTCCGAAGTCGCCCGCGGCACGACTTTTACCGTGCTCCTGCCCGCCCACCCCAGCGAAGCCGAACGAACGTAACGGCAAGTTGCTTGTTCCGAGTTTCGGTTGCCGGCAGCCAACCGGCGAGCGATCGCCTATTGCCTTCTCTTCAAAGAGAAGTGCGAGCGCAGCGAGCTTCCGGCAGAGCGCCGCAGCTGGCCGCTGCTACCTGAAAGCCGATAGCTTGTTAATTGAAACCAACGATTTCGTTGAGCAGGCTCTCGCGCTCCCACCCGCTTAGCGTTGCCGTCTGGTGCGCACGCGAGGCGTACAGCGGGTCGTCCTTCAGCGCGCGGTGCAGCGCCGGCAGCGCGTAGAACGGCACCGAGGGGAAAAGATGGTGGTCCAGGTGGTAGCCGATGTGGTGCGGCGCGAAACAGAAGCGCTCCGCCGCCGTCCCGAAGTAGTTGCGCGAACTGTCCAACTCGTGCCGCGCCGGCAGCGCGAAGTGCTCGGCGATCGAGCGCACCCGCAGGATCATCGGCAGGAAGGTTGTCAGCGCCGCGAACCACAGGATCAGCGGTAGCCACACGCCCGTGGCCGCGGAGAGCGCGACCCAGCCCGCGTAGAAGCCCACCCGCGCGATACGCTTCGCCGGCGCCGCACGCACAGCCTCCGCGTCGCGCCTGGCGTTGCCCGCGTAGACGGTCCGCAATGCGCGCACGTTGTCGTAAAAGCCCCCGCCGCAGAGGTCCCACAGCAGCAGCAGCGCGAGCCCGAAGCGCGTCTTGGGGAAGCGCCAGTCCTTCTTGCCGCGCTTGCGCACCCAGTCGGGGTCGTCGTCGCTGTTGAGGTGGTCGTGGTGCGCGAAGTGGTGGCAGCGGTACTGCGCCATCGTGACCAGCTGCGGCCACGCGCAGCAAACCTCGCCGACGAGGTCGTTCGCCCAGCGCACCGGCAGCACGCGGTAGTGCGCGGCCTCGTGCATCAGGATCAGCAGCGCGTGCTGGCGCGTGGCGATCACGAACGCCGCGCCGAACCAGACCGCCGGATGCGGAACCAGGATACCGGCGACGAAGGCCATGACGATGACAGTCCAGTCAAAAGCCACCTCGGCGAGGCTGCACCAGGGGCGGAGCGCCGACAGTTCGCGGACGGCCGGCGCCAGCTTGGTCAGGTTCAGCCCCGCGGCGTGCGCTGTGGACTCGGCGCGCGGCAGCAGGCGGGTGGTCTCCGCGCTGGCCGGCAGGCGAAAGCGCTCGCTGCTGCGCCGGCGCGCTCGAACGGGAGGAAGCAGTTCCGTATCGGCCATGCCAGCTCCTTGCCAGGTGTTGCCCTGTAATGCTTCGGCGCCCCGCCGCGCGCATTCCGCTGGTACTTCTGTCCCCAACTGGCGCCTTGGCAAAGAAATCGAAAGATTTTTCAACTTCTCGAGCCCGCTGCTGCTTTCGCCTGCCGCAACTACCGATCTCCGCTCCCGGCGCCGTGGCACGACTTTTTAAAAAATATTCCACACGCGCACCTGCACATTGTGCAGTACGGCGCGGTCGTGCTTCTCCGGCCGTGCTCTGCCAACCGAATCCTCACTGGAGAATTCTTAGCATCGTGTTTTTGAGAATTTTTTTGCGGGCCTGCGAAGGGCGGGTGGTGTTACGGATTGGCCCGGACGCGGCTACCGGCCGGTGGCCGGGTCGAGCTTCTTGAAGTCCTCTTCGAGATCCCCGAGCCCCTTGTAGCCGGGGTCGATGCCGCGGATCGTGTCGATGTAGTCCTTCGCCGCCTCACGATTGCCGTTCTTCAGGTTGAAGCGCGCGCGGTCAGCGCCTCGAGCATATCGTCGCGCTGCCCGTTCTTCATCCATTCGATCACGCGCTTGACGTCGCGGAAGTCCGCGGGCAGTTCCACCGGGTGCCCATCGGGTTCGGGCGCCTCGTCGATGTCGAAATCAACGGGCTTGACACTCGTTCTGCGCAAGATGCGGACAAGTGCCACGCTCTGCCCCGGATGCTACACCGGCGCCACCAGCTTGCCGTTCAGGTTGACGCCGCTGGTGCCCGCGCCCTCGACCTTCACGAACGCCTGCGCGGCCTCGGCGCCATACGCATAGCGGCAGCCCGACAGCACCGCGCCGCGCACGTCCTTCAAATGCAGCGGCGGAGCGCCCACCGGTCCGGGCGCCACGCGCGAGACGAAGTTCTCGACGACCAAGCCCTGCACGTTCTCGCAACGCAGCGCGCTGGCCCAGGAGCCTTCCGCGCCGCCGACGGTGACGTCGTGCGGGAGCTCGTCGTTCCTCGTGCAGAGCGTCACGGTGCGCCGCGGCCCGCCCTCCTGCCAGCGCACTCGAACGTTGCGCAGGCGCAGGTCCTTCGCATGGCGGCAGAAGATCGCGTGCGGGATGCCCTTCTTGTTCCACCAGTCCCAGACGCGGTACGGATAGGGCACCTCGGCCAGGAACTCGCCGTCCATCGGCCCGTAGACGGTCAGGTCGACGTCCGACAGCTCGATGTTCTCGATGGGCAACGTCCTGCTGCCGCCGACGAAACAGCCGCGTTCGGTGGTGGCGCGCACGTTCGAGATCGAGATGTTCCGCAGCGTGCACGGAGCCTTCGATTCGTCGCCTACGTAGATGAAGAAGGCCAGGCGCGTGTCCATCTCGATGTTCGCAAAGCGTATGTTTTGCATCGGCACCCCATGAACGATGCGGTACTCCGGCGCGGTGGGCGCCTGGATGCAGATCCCCGTGCGGCAGTTCGACATCACTAGGTTGCTGAAGGTGCAGTTGCGCATCGGGTGGTCGCCTTCGAAGCCCACGCGCACGCCGCAGGTGGTGCTGACCAGCACGCAGTTGGTGACGGTGACGTTCTCGCAAGCGCGTTCGCCCGGCAATAGCCCCGCGCTGCTCTTCAGCGCGATCGAGTCGTCGCCGCATTCGAGGTAGCAGTCGCTGACGAAAACGTTGCGGCTGCTGTCGATGTCCAGACCGTCGGTGTTGGGGCCCCAGCGCGCGTTGAGGATGCGCACACCCTGGATCTTCACGCCGTCGCAGTCGTACGGCCAGACGGTCCAGCCCGGCGCGTCGGCGATCTCCACGTCGCACAGCGTGAGGTTGGTGCAACTGACGAACGCGATCAGCCGGACGGGGCGCCACGGCGCGGGTTCCAGGTGCGTCCAGCCCGGCCGGTGCGCGAGATGAAAGGCCTTGCCGTTCCCGTCGATGCGTCCGGGCCCCTCGACGCCGGTGTTCTTCGCGTTGTGCGCGTAGACCAGGTGCTCGGCACAGTAGTCCTTGTGGTTCGCGCCCGGCCCGCTGAATGGATGCTGCGGCCGATAGTCCTCGCGGTGCGCGCTGCCCCACAGCACCGCGCCGGCCTCGAGGTACAGGCGCACGTTGTCCTTCAGGATCACGGTGCCGGTGCGGTAGCGCCCGGGTGGAAGGTACGCCACGCCCCCGCCCTTCGCGTGCGCGGCGTCGATGGCGGCCTGGATGGCGTCGCGGTCGAGCGCCTCGCCGTCGCCGCGCGCGCCGAACGCGCGCACGTCGAAGACGGTCCCGGCAGACGGATGGACGGACTCGGCGGACATGAGGGAACTCCCTACGAAATCGGTATCTGACCGTGCAGGCAATACCGAGGCTAGGCTCGGATTGCCTTCTTATATAGGGAGGACGGGGAGCCGCAATGGAGTGAAAGGCCGCGGCGTCAGCGGTCCGAATGGTCGCCGCGCACCTTGCCGCCGGGCAGGAAGAGGTCCTCGCGCTCCTTCGCGCCCAGGCGCAGCAGCGTGTCGCGCACGGGGCAGCGGTCGGTGAGGGCCGTCACGAACAGGTTCGCGGCGATGAAGAGCGTGCCGAGATTCCAGAGCGGATCTAGGCACAGGCCCAGCGTGGTGAAGAGGATCACGCCCGCGCCAGCCAAGAGCCGTCCCCAGCGCGCGACCTCCCATGGACGCCGCCAGGGACGCCCGCCTGCGTTCATGCGGCTTTGCGTAACGAAGCGTCCGCTTGCGGCGTCCATGGATTAGTCCTCGTCCCGCGGCTGGCCGGACTCGGGCGAGTTCCGGTTCATCTTCCGCGCTTCGGGCTTTAGGTTGAAGGCCTTCACGAGGGCATCGAGATCGCGGTACGGCATGGGGATCTCCTCGCGCGTGACCTCGCGCACTTCGATCTCCGACACGATGGCGCCTAGGGCCCCCAGGATCAGGTTCGGGATGCGCTCGTACAGCGCATCGAAGCGCGTGGCGATGGTGCCCATGCGGTGCTTGCCGCCATCGGCCCAGAAAGTCACCGAGTTCCAGTTCGCATCGTCCTGGACGTAGCTGACCGCTTCGATCGGCCCGCCGTCCCGCAGGAAGCTGAAGCCCTGGCGAAAGAGCGTGTACCGCGTCGCCGGGCCGTTCGTCCCCAGTTCCGCGTGCATCGCCAGCCCTTCGGCGCCCGGCAACTGGTAGGCCTTGACGCGCACTTCCCAGCAGCGGTGCGCGGGCACCTGGAGCGGGATCAGCAGGCCGGACTTGGCCATGCTGCTCCCGGGCTTCAAGCCCGCGGGCGCGCCGCCTTCGGCGGGCACCCATTGCCATGGGGCGCCGAATTCCTCGAAGCCCGGCAGCTTCCCTTCGGCGAAGCTGTATTTTTTGTGGATGCGTTCCGACGCGGCGGCTTTCGGTTCGGGCGCAGTCTCTTCCGTCGCGACAGCGGTCTTCTGCCCCGCGCCGTCACGCGCGGTGGGCACACTCGGCTCCGAGAGCGCCCACCAGCCCGCCGCGGCGCCGGCCACGAGCACGCCGGCGATGGCGAGGCCCAGCGTGGCCTTGCCGGCCAGCGGCGCGGCGCGCCGGCTGACGCGCTGCGTGATGTCCGCGGCCTTGGCCAGGTTCCCGAGGACCTTGGCCCCCAGACTGGGCGGCACGGGCTTGCAGGTCAGCATCGCGTCGCCCAACGCGCCGGATTCCAGCAGCGGCGCGGCGGCGGCGAAGCCCGCGCCGGCCAGGTTCAAGCGCAGCTTCTCGACGGCCTCGCGCAGCTTCATGCTCACGGTGGTCTGCGGCAGCTCGAGCATCTCGCCGATCTCGCGCTGGGTCAGATCCGCGCCGTAGTACAGCGCGATCACCTGGCGCGTGGCTTCGGGCAGGGTCTCGATGCCCCGCTGCAGCGCCGCGTGCAACTCCCGAGCTTCGGGGCCTGCCTGCCGTTCCGCCACACGCGCGGTCCGCGGTTCGGCATCCGCGTGTTCGATCGGCACAGTGCGTGCCCTCCTGTTCCGTTTCATACGCGTGGCCGCATTGGCGACGATGCGCAGCAGCCAGCTTCGCGGCGCTCCCGACTCCCGGTATTTACCGGCGAACTTCCAGACGCTGACGAACGCGTTCTGGACGGCGTCCTCGGCTTCGGCGGGGTTCCGCGTGAAATACAGGGCCAGGTTGTACGCCGGCTGCGCGTAGCGCTCGTAAAGTTCCTGGAACGCGGCCTGGTCCCGCTGCGCGGCGATGCGCAGGATCAACTCGCTGTCGCTGGAAGCCTGCGCGCCCATGCTCGTGCTCTCGTCCGGGGTCGTCCGAATCCGCGCCGCCGCTATGCCGCTCGCGCCCGCCATCTTACGCCCTCGCCGCCTGTTCCATCTACCTGAGTCCGAAAGGCGCAGCCTGAGCAGCGGATTTGCGGGGATTTTCTCGAGGGCCAGATAAGAGTCATAACTCAATGTTTTTCAATATCTTATGAATATTGCACGACGCGACGGACCGTCTGCGCGGGGCCTATATTAAGGAGGCGGCGTCGAGAACGGCGCTTCAGATGCCCGGCGCTGCGCTGGCCCTGAAGACGCGCTCGGCGAGGGCCGTGGCGGCGATGCCGGCCGCGCCCCCGCAGACGGGCTCCTTATCCTGCGCGATGCACTCGAGGAAGTGGCGGTCCTCCTCGACGTACATGTCGTTCTTCTCAAAGGTGAAGACCTCGACCTGATCCTTGCCGCGGCTGATGTGGAAGCCGCCCATGGTCTCGGCGTTGAAGCCCTTGGGCTTGTGCCCGTCGGGCAGCGAGAAGCGCAGCACGCCGCTGCGGCCCAGGATGTCCTGGTCGTTGGCGCCGCGCGCGCCGGTGGGCAGGCCCCAGCACCAGTTGAGCGTCGTGCGGTCGCCGGACTCGAAGATCACGTCGGCGACGCCGGTGTCGAGCGCGTCGTGTTCGCTGAGCGTCAGGAGGCTGGCCTTGACGGACTTCGCCGCGCCGAAGGTCCAAAGGCAGAAGTCCCAGTTGTGCACGCAGCCGTCCATGAACGGCCCGCCGCCCTTGTCCTTCTGCAGGAACCAGTCGCGCGGCGGGCGCCCGCTGGCTATGTGGCGCCAGACGACGGGCTTGCCCAGCGCGCGGCGTTCGACCAGCACCTCGCGGAGCTTGCCCCAGTAGGTGTCGAAGCGGCGGCAGAAGGCGATCATGAGCTTGGCCTTGGCGGCGCGCATCGCCGAATCCATCTCGCGGCAGTCGGCCTCCGTCAGCGCCATGGGCTTCTCGATCATGGCGTGGACCTTCGCGGCGGCGCAATCGAGCACCGTCTGCTTGTGCAGGAAGGTCGGCAGGCAGATCCAGACCGCGTCGGGCTTCGATTTTTCCAAGAGCGCGCGGTGGTCCTCGAAGACCTGCGTCTTCGGGTACTTGGCCTTAAACTCGTCGCGCGCGCCGGGAAACGCGTCGCACGCGGCGGCGACGCTGTGGCCCAGCGTCTCGAGCCTCCGCGCGTGGCCCAGCCCCATGTTCCCGCAACCGATGATGGCGAGTTTCATGTTTCGCTCCGCAAAATGGCTTTCAGCTTTTGGCTGTCAGCGCTCATCTAGCAGCCTTTCTGCTTCGCCTTCACCCGGCACGCGTCCTTCGCTCCACCTGCGGCATCAAGCTGACCGCCGAAAGCCGGCAGCTTAAAGCCCGGGCGTCAGCCCGCCTTGCGTATACAGTCGCGCAGGTGGTCCAGGTCCTTTTTCAGCACGCCGGGGCGTTCGGCGTCGGAGAAGAGTTTCAGGGACTCGTCTTCGAGCGTCAGCGCGCCGTCGTAACCGGCCTTGCGGAGAACCTTCGCGACGCGCGCATGGTCGATGTCGCCTTCGTACACCGGCGCGCGGTACGTGCCGTACTCCCAGCCGATCTCGCGCTTCGCATTGCGCTTGTCGGCGGGGTACTTGATGTTCTTCACGTGCGTATGGCGGGCGCGCGGCGCGACGCGCTCCATGATCCGGTAGACCTCCTCCAGCGGGTAGCCCCACCAGTAGAAGTTGCCAGTGTCGAAGGTCAGGCCCATGCGCTCGTCGCCGACGCCGCCGAAGATGCGCTCCAGGAACTCCGGCTGGTTGGCGATCTTGCCGTGGTTCTCGACGGCCAGCGCCACGCCGCTGCCGCGCGTCTCCTTCAGGATGCGCTTCGCCGCCTCGACGCAGCGCTTCTCGAACGCCGCCTGGTCGATGCCTTCGCCGTGCGCCACCATGTCCACGCGTACCGCGGGCGCGTTGAGGCCGTGCGCCAGGTTCACGCAGTCGACGCCCCACTTGACCTCGGCCTCCAGGTCCTCGTTGAAGCGGTTGGCCATCAGCAGCGCGGTCACGCGGATGTTGTGGCGGCCCAATTCCTCCTCGAAGCGCTTCAGCTCCAGGCGCTCTCCGAGGCGGAACGGTTTGCCGGTATCGGGGTTCGGCCACTGCTCGACGCTCAGGTCGCGCTCGACGGCGACCTCGACCCACTGCACTTCCAGCGCTTTGAGGCCGGTCCAGATGTCGGGGAAGTTGCCGTGCTTGACCTGGCAATCGCGGATGGCGACGTACATAAAGGAGGGCCCTCGCGGGTTCGGCTTCGGAACAATCGTGAAAGCTCCTACGATTATACACTAACTTAGGTATACCGACCTCAACTTCGTAAGTTTTTCTTCATGACTTCCTTCGAAAATATTAAGGATACAGCGCACGCCGTGCGTGAGGGTGTTAGGGCTTGGCGGGCATAGCTTTATCGAGGCGGGCTTTCAGCGCGAGGTTGTAGCGTTCGGCGAAATCGGTGACCGCGCGTTGCCAAGTCTCATCATAGAGGACATCCGAGGTGCCGGGGACGACCCAATCCTGCGGCGTGGGTAGCGCATCGATGCCGGGGATCGTTTGGCCGTCCTCCTGGATCACCATGTAACTCGGCGCGGTGGCGGCGAGGTCGTAGGTGACCTGCGCTTCGATGTCCGCGGCGCCGAGCAACCGCACCGCATGGTCATAGCGCTCCGCCACAATAAAATTCACGATGCCCTGGCGGAAGGTCTCCGGCTTGTAGCGGTTGGGCACGGCGAACGGCGCGAGCAACTTCGCGACGACGACCAGAAAGGCCAAGCCCGCCGCGATGGCGGCGACGCGGGGCCAGATGCTCTGCCGAGGTGCGGACGATTCTTGATTCGGTTCCATACCAACTTCTTCGCGTCTTGGTGCTGCAATCCGAAATCCGCAATCGCTAGAGTTTCGCGTTGATGGTCCTGGCGAGTTCGTCGAGGCTCTCGCTGCCGGGCGTGGGGCCGTAGGTGGGCGTCTGGTTCTCGGGATCCAGCGAGAAGCGGCGCATCCAGTCGGACTCCTTAGTCCACTCGCCGAAGAGGTCGTACGCGTCGAGGCGGTGCTGGCGCACGATCTCGGCCCAGCGTTCCTGGTACAGCTTCCCCTGCTCGGCGCGTCCCGGCTCGGGCAGCACGCCGACGAAGAAGAGCTCGCGCACGCCCGAACCGCGCAGACGGTCGATCACCACGTCCAGGCCGCGCTCGAACTCGTGGTCGGGCGTCTGCCACTGCGCGTCGCCGCCGCCCACGCTGACGAGGGCCGCCGCCGCGCGCGCGTTCTCCGCCAGGGCGTCGCGCTGCGCGAGCCACGCCTCGGTCTCGGCCAGCAGCTTGAAGACGAAGCGGCCCTTGTGCGGGCCGGGCAGCACGCGGCAGCTCCACGGGCGCTCGGGTCTCAGCTTGGCCAGGCGGCTGGCCAGGCCCACCGCGCGCGCCGGGTCGGCCTCGGGCGGCGCCTCGACCAGCGGATCGCCGAGGAAGACGGTGGCCGGGTTCTTCGCCTTCAGCAGCGGCGCGAGCCCCGGCGGGTTGAAGACGCGGTACTGCGCGGGGTCCTCGCGCGGCACGACGACCAGGACCTCCTCGCGCGGCAGCGCGGGCGCTTCCTGCCCCTCCTCCGACGCGTTCGCGGGCGCCAAACTCGGGCGCAGGATGCCGGGCTTCGAGTAGTACTCCTCGGCGAAGCCCGCGGGATTGACGGGCACGAAGCTCAGCCCGTCGCTGCGCGGCGTTACGGCGCCCGGCCACGTCCCGCGCGAATGCAGCAGGCGGAAGCGCAGCGTCTCGATCGGCACGCCGCCGATGCTCAGCTGTACGGCCAGCCGCACGAAGCCCGTCTTCGCGTGGTGCTCCAGCTTGGCGGTCTCGACCGGCACGCGGACGGTGCGCTTGCCCGCGGCGTCGGGCGTGGCCTCGGCGTCCTTCCATTCGGTGTCTCGCCAGATCACCCACGTTATCACCGGCGAAACGGGCTGCTGGTTCTCCAGGCGCCACGCCACGCGGTACTGCCCCAGCGGGCGCGCCAGCGGCAGCGGGATCTCGCTCTCCAGGCGCGGCTTGGGCACGATCTTCGGCAGCGGCTCCATGGCCGTCTCGACGTAGATCTGCCCGGTCTCGTCGGGATGCAGGAACAGCGGCGCGGACTTGATCGACAAGCCGCCGGTCAGGTCGGCGACGTTCTTGCCGCCGTCCTCATCGGGCGGAAAGCGCACGACGCGCCCGGCGATGTTCACGTCCACGCCGGCGGGCACCCAGACCAGCCCGCCGTCCGGCGGCAGGGGCGCGCCCATCCAGCCCGAAGCCGCGTTCGGGTCCGCGGCCGCCGCCCACCCGCCGATCTTGCCGTCCACGGGCTTGACGAAGAGCTGCACCCACTCGCGGGCGTTCGCCGAACCGCGGTGCAGGCCGACGCGGAACTGCGCCATGCGTTCGACGTGCACGCACGGCACGCGCGCGCCGTCGGGCTTCTGCTCGGCGACCAGTTCGGCGGGCAGCGCACGCGGGAAGGCCTGCGGCGCGACGACCAGGAAGTCGCGTTCGCCGGGCGGGCGCCAGCACAGCCGCACACCGCCGTGCTCGCCCAGCTGCACATACCGCAGCACGACACGGTGCACGCCCGCGCGCAGATCAACCTCGCCCGTGACGTCGAAGGGCTTGCGCGCGAGGTCGTACTTGCCGCTCCCGCAGACGACCTCGCCGTCGATATCCAGGAATGCCGCGCCCGGAGTGACGATCGCGAAACCGTATTTCCCGTCCAGCGGCGCGTGCAGGAAGCCCTCGTACACCGCTGCGTAGCGCTGGTAGATCTCCGGCGGCAATTGCTGTCCGAAGGGCGGCTCCGGGTGGTCGATGTTCGTGACGTTCGTGCGGCCCAGCTCGATGGCGTAGCGTTCCAGTTCCTTCACCTGCTTGGATTCCAGCGCCTCGCCGGGCTTGTCGCCCAGCGTGGTGGGCGCGCGCAGGCCGCGCAGAATTACGTGCAGGCGGTTGGGCCGAAAGTTCGCGGCGCTCTTGGCGGCCGCCGTGCCGTCCGGCGCGCCGGCGTACAGCGCGTAGACGCGGTGGCCGGGGCGCGTGGCGAAGGCGACCTCGACCTCGCGGCCGTTCTTCACCGGGCGCACGAAGACGGCCTGCTGCGAGCCGTCCTCGCCAAGCAGCAGCAGGTCCTCGACGCGCGGCGCGGGCGCTTCGCCCGCCGCGCCGGCCGCGTTCGCCGGCTTCTCGGGCTCGAAGGTCTTCAGCGGCAGGTAGATCTTCGCGATGGAGGGCTCGCCCTGCAGGCCCGCCGCGCCGGCCTTGGGTGCGGGCGCGACCTTGAGGATGTAGCGCTTGGTGTAGGCGGGGTCGGACCACTTGGCGAGCGCTTCGGGCAGGGGCTCGGGCTGCGCGCCGCCGTCTTCCGCCCGGCAGGCGAAGGCGCACAGGGCCAGCGCGCACGCGGCAAGGCGCCGCATGTGCTTACGCTTTACGTCTGTCCACGTGGCGCGCGTCATCATCCGCTCAATCCGCAGGCGTGTAGGTGGCGTTCGCGTGCTTGCCCGGGCCGCCGCCCCCGCCGGGCATGTTCCCGTCGGGCCCCGGGGGTTGCGCGAAGCCGTGCACGGTCTTCTCCCAGTAGTACGGGTTGGTGCCCAGCTGCAGCGCGCCCTTGACCGCGGCGATGGAGATCAGCACCCAGTACGCGGGCATCGCCAGCGCGAACGGCGCCAGCCCCCACAGCCCGCGCTTGGCGCACGAGACCAGCCCCAGCAGCACGAAGACCAGGTTCGCGAGGAACAGGCCGACGGCGACGGGATACAAGAGCTGCGAGTAGTATGACCACTCGTCGATCACCTTCAGCGCCTCTTGCGCCTGCGCCCAGCTCTTGCGGTTGCCCCACCAATCGGCCGCGACGGTGTAGACCGTGGTGCCTTCGTAGCCTTCCACCGTCACGCGGTCGTAGTACAGGCGCCAGTCCTTCGTCAGCACTTCGCGAAGCGTATGGCCTTCGAAGAGATCGATCGGGTAGTCGGCGACCGCCGCGGGCAGCGCGTTGCCGATGGGCTCGCGGAAGAGGTATCCCAGCGCGATCGGCCAGAAGAGCAGGTTCAAGAGCAGCATCAGGGACATGCCGCCCACGGTGAGGCGGAAGGTCAGCGCGTCGTAGAAGCCCAGGCGCCCCTCGGCGTGCACGGGCGATTTGCGCAGCCACGCGAGCACCCGCGCGCCGAGCTGCCACAGCCCCAGGCCCAGGCTGGCGGCGCAGCCGAAGGCGCAGACCCACCACGCCGGGCCGCTGACGGCCAGCACGCCCGCGCTGGGCTGGCGGCCGTCTGCGCCGCTTAGGATCAGCGCGATCTCGCCCATCAGCCACCAGAAGAACCACCCCAGCAGCAGCGGCGGGACGAAGCTGTCGCGCGTATGGACCAGGTGCGTCTGGAAGTAGCCCTTGATCCAGCGGCTGCGCTGGCGCACCCAGTTGCCGACGCGGCTGTTGGCTTCCTCCCAGGTCGTCGAGTCCAGCACTTCGGTGCGGTACTTGCGGCGCGCCAGGCGCATGCCCAGGTCGCAGTCCTCGGTGACGTTGAAGGGATCCCAGCCGCCCAGTTCCTTGATCACCGACGTCTTGAAGTGGTTGCTGGTGCCGCCCAGCGGGATGGGGATGTACAGGGCGTGCAGGCCGGGCAGGAAGAGGTCGAACCAGTTGGTGTACTCGAGCGTGAAGAAGCGCGTCAGCGCGTTCTGCTTCGCGTTGAAGTAGTTGAGTTTCGCCTGAAGGCACGCGACGGCCTTCTTGCCGTCCTTCTCGAGCCGCCGGAAGGCGACGACGGCCTTCTTGAGCTGGTCGCCGTCGGGGCGGTCCTCGGCGTCGTAGATCACCAGGTACTCGCCCTTGGCGCGCTCCAGGCCCCAGTTGCAGGCGCGCGGCTTGGTCTTGGGTTCGCCCTTCGGCACCGACTTGCAGACGATGACCTCGAAGCAACTCGGCAGCTTGTCCATGATCTCGCCGATCTTCTGCCGCGTCTCGGGGTCGTCCTCCTCGAGCAGCAACTTCACGTCGAGCTTGTCCTGCGGGTAGTCGAGCTCCGTCATGTAGCGCGCGATCTTCTGCGCGACCTCGGGCTCCTTGTACATCGGCACCAGGATCGTGTAGACGGGCAGGTCGGCGTCCTTCAGCGCTTTCAACTCGTCGAGCCCGATGCGGTGCTCGTCGGGCCGCCCCAGCGCGGCCTTGAGCAGCGCCAGGGCCACCGAGACCAGCCGGAAGACGACCATCAGCCCGTACGCGCCGCACAGCGCGAACGTCAGCACCGTGTAGCAGACCTTGTAGTCGTGCGCGTAGAAGACCAGCAGCGCCAGCGCGAAGAGCAGGTAGAACGCGATCTGCGCCACCGTCAGCGGCAGGAACAGCCGCACCAGGCGGTAGCAGTGCGCCGCGCAGACCGGTTCGTGCTCGCGCAGGAACTGCGCGGTGTGGCGGTCGGAGAAGTCTTCCGGTTTCAGCCCGATGATCCACGCCCCCGCCGGAAACCCGGCACCTAGCAGCCCTTTTGAACCGTTCTAAGTACCTAATTATCAAACACTTGCGGCTTGGTCCAGTCACTCTTTGCCGGGCCCGAAGGCGCCGCCTGAAGGCATAAGATAAGAGACGGCCGACGCACCGCGGAGGTTGCACAAAACGCGCGGAATTCGGGGGTTAGAGCGCCGCGATTATTGAAATATCCGCTGCGGCGTCGCTTGTGTATAGTGCCTGCTTCGGCACACAAGAACGGGCAGCGCGCCGGCGGACCCGACCCCGGGCCGGCCGCGCATCGAAAGAGAAGGCTCCATGATTCCGCTCCCGTCCCTCGCTCCCCAAGTACGGTAACCCCATGTCCCAGGTCGCCGAACCGGACAACGCCGCACCTGCGCCGCGCAAGGACCACGGCATTTCCATGCGCGAAGCATTCCGCGTCTGGAGCAGGGTCGCGCTGAACAGCTTCGGCGGGCCTGCGGGCCAGATCGCGGTCATGCATCGGATACTCGTCGAAGAGAAGCGCTGGATCAGCGAGAGCCGCTTCCTGCACGCGCTGAACTACTGCATGCTCCTGCCCGGGCCCGAGGCCCAGCAGCTCGCCACCTACATCGGGTGGCTGATGCACCGGACCAAGGGTGGCCTGATGGCCGGCACGCTGTTCGTCCTGCCCGGGTTCGTCGCCATCCTGGCCCTGAGCCTTCTCTACACCGGGTTCCATGACGCGAGCTTTGTCCAGGCGCTGTTCTACGGGCTCAAGCCGGCCGTCCTCGCCGTCGTCGTCGAAGCCATGCAGCGCATAGGCAAGCGCGCGCTCCGAAACCTCGCGATGTACGTCCTGGCCGGCGCGGCCTTCGTCGGCATCTTCCTGTTCGGCGTGCCATTCCCGGCCATCATCGGCGGCGCGTTCCTGATCGGCGTGCTGGGCGGGCGCTTCTGGCCGGAGGTCTTCGCGGTGGTGCGCGGACCCGCGGCAAAGACGGATGGCAAGCCAGTCCTCGACGCGCTGCTCGACGAAGACACGCTCACCCACACGCAGCCGTCCTGGCGGCGCTTTTTCACCGTTTCGGTCACTTTCCTGCTGCTCTGGTTCGGGCCGCTGGGCATTGTCCTGAGCGCCTGCGGGCAGGACAGCGTGTACGCGGAGGTGGGCCTCTACTTCAGCAAGGCCGCCGTGGTCACCTTCGGAGGCGCGTACGCGGTGCTGGCCTACATGGCGCAGGAGGCCGTCCACACGTACCACTGGCTGAAGCCCGGCGAGATGCTCGACGGGCTGGGCATGGCGGAGACGACGCCCGGCCCGCTGATCCAGGTCGTGCAGTTCGTCGGCTTCATGGGCGCGTACCGCGACCCGGGCGCGCTCCATCCCATGCTCGCCGGCACGCTGGCCGCGGTGCTCACCACGTGGGTCACGTTCGTGCCGTGCTTCTTCTGGATCTTCCTGGGCGCGCCTTACGTGGAAGCCCTGCGCGGCAACCGGCACCTGGCCTGCGCACTGTCCGCCATCACGGCCTCGGTCGTCGGCGTAATCCTGAACCTGGCGCTCTGGTTCGCCATCCATACGCTCTTCGCCACCGTGGACGAGTGGACCTGCGGACCCCTGCACCTCCCCGCTCCCGACTGGAGCACCCTCAACCCGGTCACCCTGGTCCTGGCGGTGGCGGCCATGGTGGCGATGCTGCGCTTCCACGTGGGCATGGGCAAGACGCTGCTCGCCTGCGCCGTGCTGGGCATGCTGGCCTACGCATTTCGGTAGGCTACCGGCGCGGGCGCCAACTCGATCGTCCGCCCCGGGCCCTTCGGCGAATTCGTTCATTCTTTACATATTTTTACATGATATTTCGACGAGATTGCGCTTGTCTCCTGCACGTAAACCACACCGGAAACCGGGGAATGCCAGTACGAAATCCGGCAATCTGTGTGCGCCACGAAGCAGTCATAATTCGTCATATTATAACCTATTTATTTGCTAACTATTTATATTATTTTATATGAATTTATATTGACATTTATGACTCAAAGAGCGTATATAAAGGTAACGGCAGCAGGGGGTGGAAGCGGGCGGAGTGCACCCCTCCCCGGCTGCCGGCTTGCCGGCCGGGCAAGGGACCGCGCGCCAAGCTGTACGCGCGGAAGAACCCCGACGTGGAGCTGTGGCCCATTACGTGAGGGTCGTGCGTTGGCGTGCCGCCTTTGCCGGCGGTGCGCGCGTACGAGGTGACGCCTGGGTGTCGCCATATCCAATAAAAGACGTGCGCAGGACGAAGCGAATCGAATCGAAGGACAACGAAAGGAGCGGCGAAGCAGAGGATACGCAAAGCGAACGCGGAGAAAGAAAATAGTCAGACGCGCGGAAAATATTCGCCGCGCGAACGCGAACGCCCCTCCCCTACGTGGCGTGTACGCCCGGCCGGTCCGGCGGGACGTACGAACAGGCCTCGTCCTCCGCCAGGTAGTCGCCGGTCAGCGCATAGGCGCGCGACCGCGAACCGCCGCACAGGTCGTTGTAGTTGCACCGGCCGCAGCGCCCCTTCAGGCGCCTCGGATCGCGCAGCGCGCGGAAGACCTCCGAGTTGCGGTAGACGTCGGCCAGCGCATCCGTGCGCACGTTGCCGGCGCGTATCGGCAGGAACCCGCTGGGAAAGATCTCGCCGACGTGGCTGACGAAGACGAACCCCTTCCCGCTGTTCACGCCCTTGGGCGCCTGGCCCATGCTGCCGCCTGGGCCGGTCTCGCGCGCGAGCAGATGCTTCACGCGCTGGCCCACGGGCCCGGCTTCCGCGGCGCGGTTCTTCTTCTCGGCCTCCGCGACGTACATGCGGTAGTGCGGCGCCTCGGTGATCTTGACGATGAACGGCGCGCGCTTCTGCACCGCGTGGATCTTCGCGAAGAGCAGTTCGTACTTCTCCGGCTTCAGGCACTCCAGGTCCGTGCCGCGGCCCGTCGGCACCAGGAAGAAGACTTCCCAGAACGCGATGCCCAGGCTTTCGACCAGCGCGCACAGCTGGTCGAAGCTCTCGTAGTTCCACGTCCCGAAGACGGTGTTGATCTGCAGCGCCATCCCTGCTTCGCGCACGCGCTTGGCGCCGGCCAGCGTCGCGCCGAAGGCGCCCTGAATCCCGCGAAACGTATCGTGCTGCTTCGCCGTGTACCCGTCCAGCGAGAGCGCGAACTGGTCCAGCCCCGCCTCCTTCATCGCAAGGATGCGCTCGGGCGTGATGCGCTCCGTCGCGGCGGGGATCGTGCCGGTGCGCATCTTCCTGGATTTGGCGTGGCGGATCAGGTCCTCCAGGTCCGCGCGCTGGAACGGATCGCCGCCGGAGAAGACGATGATGCGCGTGCCCATCTCGACGGTGTCGTCGATCAGCTTGCGCCCCTCGTCGGTAGTCAGCTCCAGCGGGCTGCGCGTATCGACAGCCTCGGCGCGGCAGTGCCGGCACGCCAGCCCGCAGGCCTGCGTAATTTCCCAGATGAGCAGAAACGGCGCGCGGTCGAAGTCCGTCGCGCCCGGCCCGCCGGGTCCGCCGTGCATCATGTTCACCGGATGGCCTGCCATGCTGGATTCCTCCGCGCGAGGACGTCCGCTCCGCGCTCTACCCTTTTTAAATCGTCCTTCGCCCTTCGTAAATCGTCAATTCGCCCGAGGAGGATCCGCCCATGAGCCTACCAGCGACCACCCCGAAGGCGCCCCCCGCGCCCTTCGCTTTCACCGCGCCGAACGCATCCGTGGAAATGGATACGCTTTGCGTACTACGCTTCGTGCTGCTGGGGCTGCTTTCCAATAAACACATGCGCGCGTGCGAACTGCGCCGCGCGGTGGCCGATTCGCCGCTGCGGCATTTCGCGCCCGAACCCGGCAGCGTCTACCGCGCGCTGAAGCAGCTCGCGAAGTGGCGCTGGGTCGTCGAGGTGAAGCACGAGAAGGCCCACGCGCGCCCCGCCAGCCTGTACTTCGTCACCGAGATCGGACGCCAGGCCCTGACGTCGTGGGTGCTCAATCCGCCCACGCGCGAGGAAGTCGCGCACCAGCCGGCCGTGGCGCTGGCGCGCTTTCACTTCCTCGAGCCCGTCGCGTTCCCGCACGAAGCCGACGCGTGGCTCACCGAGTTGGCCCGGCACTTGGACGAGCACCTCAGCATCCTCAAGGCCTTCATCAACTGCACGAACGACATCCCGGTCGTCCGCGAGTTGAAAGCCACGCGTAAATGGATCGCGCACGCTCCTGCCTGGGAGGCGCATTCGCTGCACGGCAACCTGGCGCTCGACGCGGCGCGTTCGCTGCACACCGGGATGCTCGCTTGGGCCCGCCGCGCGCGCGCGGAGTTGCGCGAACAGGAAGCGCGCAAGCGCAGCGCCGAAGCCGAAGCCGCGCACTTCGCCGCCGCCGAAGCGCGGCGGTTGAACTACCTCTAGCCGCGCTCTCCGAGGTTATGGACGTTGCCGCGCGCCGCAAGATGCTATAATCCGCGCATCTACCCGGAGATCCGGCCATGACCCGCGTGCGACGCCGCACCCCGCTCTTGCTGCTTGCATGTGCGGCAATCCTTTTGGTTCAACCCGCGCATCCCGGTGAAGCACCCGAGAAAGACGCCGAGAGGGATGCGCATCAAGTGGGCGTCGCCCCAACCTCCGCGCCGAAACAGGACCTCGGCAAACCGCGCCCAATGGGCGTGCCGGAAGATTCCGAACAACGCTGGATGAATCTCTTCGCGCAGGAGAAGGCCGCCGACGTCGCATCCGCACTTCGGGAATTCGCCGCGCTGGGCGAGGAACTCGACGGGATGCCCTATGCGCTTCAGGCCGCCTCGGACCTCCTGATCTCCAAAGATCACGAAGTACGCAAAGCGGCAGAAGCCGCAATGAACACGATCGGGCCGCGCGGAATCGACGCGCTGGCAGCGACGTTGCGAGGCAATCGCAGGTTCATGAGCGAATACTTCAAGAATTTCAACCCGTTGGTCGGCTCCCGGGGCGTCGGCGGCAGGCTCGGCAAAGGTGGAAATCGCCCGCCGGACGAGCGCACCACTGTGGAACTTGCGGCCGCCTTGAGAAGCGATGTAAAGGAGGAGCGCATGAAGGCGCTCGATGCGTTGGCTTTAAACGGCGCAAAATCCAAGGAGGCCGTGCCCGCGCTGATCAAACACCTGGAAAGCCGTGGCACCACGCCCGAATCCGACGACGAACGCCGCAAGGTAGTCGCCGTCTTTCGATCCATCGGGCCGGACGCAAAGGAGGCCGTGCCTGCGCTGATCCGAGCGCTCGAACCCTTCCGCCAGGCCGTTCCGCCCTTCGAGGAACGCTCGAATGCCCGTGGGCTCGTCACGGGCACGATGGAAGCGCTGGGCGCGATTGGTCCAGCCTCGGCTGAAGCGTGTCGGGCCCTCATCGACATTGCCGCGCAGGACGACTTTCTAAGTGCCGCGCGCGAGGCATTGAAAGGCATCGGCGAGCCCGCCGCTGCGGCTCTCGCAAAGGCTGTGGAAGGCCCGGTAACCAAGCGCTCGCTCTGCGCCGCGCGAATGCGCTTCGACGTAGTGGACAACGATACACTCGCCGAGCCGCACTTCATCCTCGGATTGTCCTCGAAGGATCGCCCGGTGAGCGAACGTGCAGTGACTTTTCTCCTGCAGATACGTCCCGACTCGCCCGATGCCATCCGCTGGCTGATCGACGACCTGCTGACCGAATCCCCCAACCCGTTCGGCGGCACCATGCATGGCGCTTTTGCTCAATCGAAACTCAGGCATATCGGCGACGCGGCTATTCCCTATCTCGGCGATTCGGTAAAGACCCACGCCAAAGACGAAATCCGCGCCGCGTGCGTGCATGTGCTTGCCCGGATGGAACCGAAGAACCAAAAGATCGCCGCGGCGCTCTTTGGAGGCCTGGGGCAGGACATCGAGAAAGTCCGCGACGAAACGTTCCGCGCGCTCTACGAGTACCGCGCGTTCCTGGCGCCGGCGCGCGAGAAACTCGCCGCCGTGCTCGAAGACAAACAGCCGGCCAACGTCGAAAGCGCCGCCAACGCGCTGTACCTGCTGGCCGTCAGCGCGCCGGACTTCGCATCGTTCAATCCACTGCTGCTGAAGTGCCTGACCGACGAACGCAACGCAATCCGCACCGTCGCCGCCTTCGCCGCAGGGAGCTTCGGACCGGACGCCGCGCCGTTGAAGAACGAGCTCACGAAGCTGCTCGACGACTCTTGCAGCCCCGCGCGCGAGCATGCCGCACTGGCCTTGGCGCAACTCGATCCGGCGGCGCGGCTTCCGGAAAAGTACGCACACCTGCTGGTCGACTTCATCGCAAGCGAATTCACCGAGTCCCGCGCATTAGACGCCGTGGCACGTGAAGCCTTGAAACTTCACGGCGCGCAGGCCGTGCCCATGCTGATCGATCGGATCCAAATCAAGTACGAGACGCTTTCCATGGAGGAGGTCGCGGAGCGGATCAAGAAAAAGAACGAAAGCAAACCGCCGATCATCGAGACCCGTATCGGGAAATGCATCGTCCTCTGCGGCGTGGAGTTCATCGAATACGAGGTCCAGCGCAACGGCAAGCCGGTTAAATAGGAGCCCAATAAAGTCCATAACCCCTATCTAAATAAGGCGTTATAATTTTCCAAATTCCCTGTTGTGAGTCCCTCCCTGCGCCTGTTCAGCCGGGTAGATTGGAGGGGCCGCGATGGGCGCCCACGCAGCTGTGACCGAGAGGCTGGTCCGGAACCGAACGATGCCCAAGTCCGCGAAATCGCTCGCCGGCGCCACCGACGCCGAACTGCTCGACGCGATCGGTTCCGCGCAGGACCGCGCCGCGTTCGCCGAACTCTACGAGCGCCACAAGGACCGCGCCTACGGCCTGATCTTCCACATCGTCCGCGACCGCCAGCGCGCCGAAGACGCCCTGCAGGACGCCTTCCTGAACGTGTGGCGCCACGCCGGCGGCCTGCGCGACCTCGCCAACGCGCGCGGCTGGATCCTGCGCGTCGCGGCCAACGAAGCCCTGCGCTCGGTGAAGGCCGGGCGCCACGCGCGCCGCAATCTCGAGTTGGACGCCGAACGCCATGAGGCCGCGCCCGAAGACGCACGCGAAGGCGCCCCCGTCGATCCGGAGTTGTCCGCCGCGCTGAACGCGCAGCTCGAGAAACTCGAGCCCGAGCAGCGCAACCTGATCGCGCTTTATTACGCCGGCAATCTGTCGCAGCGCGAGATCGGCGAGGCGCTCGACATCACGCAGCAGGCCATCAGCCGCAAGATGACCGCGGCGCTGGAAGCCCTGCGGCGCGGCCTCTCGCAGGCCGGCTACGCCGCCGCCCTGCCGCTGCTGGAGGGCGGGCGCCTGGCCGAGGCCCTGGGCGCGCAGAATCCCGCCCCGGCCGCGCTGGGCGCGAAGATGCTGCGCGTGCTGAACGCGCCCGCCGAGGCCAGCCGCCGCGCCGCGCCCGTCGCGGGCGGCTCGGGCCCGCTCATCGCCGCGGCCCTGGTCTGCGCCGCGGCCGCCGGCGGCGCCTATCTGTACATAAGCAGCGGTACGCAAAGCACGAAGGCAGAAAAGCCCGAGGCACCGAAGGCGCCCGAGACACCGAAAACGCAAAGCGTAACCCCGGCCGGCACGCCGGCCGCGCGCTTCCACGCGAAGTGGGACTTCAACGACGCGAAGCAGCTCGACGCGCTCTTCGGGACCGGCCACGGCATGGCTTTTGTCCCGAACGAAGACCTCGACGGCAGGGGGTGCCTTGACACGGGCGCCGATCTCGTGCTCCGCTACCTTCCGGGCCTGCCCAAGCTGAACCGGCCCATTCGCCTGCGCTGGCGGGAAAAGTTCGTTCTAAACCAAACGTCCTCGCCGCCCACTCGGGTCTTCGTCTCCTGGACCGACGAAAGCTACCGGACCTTTGCGCCCATTCGAAATGCCGGCGAGATTCTGACGTCCAACACCGACGCCATCCCCTGGCGGCGCTCCGAGGTCTACATTACCGAGAATTTCTGCGCCGGGTGGCTCGATGAAAAACTCTCCACAGTCGAATACCATGAACTGGCGGCCGATCCAAAACTGATGTTCGCCGCACGAGGGCGATACCTCTTCGACGAGTTCGAGGTCGAAGAAGTTGAGCCGAACGACGTGCCTGACCTCTCCGTTTACGCAAAATTCATCGCGGCGATTCCGCCCGAGCGCCGCGTGGGCCAGGTAAATGCGCCGGACCTGGCCAGCCCGCAGCCCGGCAAGGAAGTATTCGTCGAATTTTTGAAGTCCCCCGTTATGGACGCGGCGAAGAAGAGCGAACGCTGAACGCCGCAGAGGAGATTCGCATGAATGCTGCAACGGAGCCGCTTCGCTACGACCAAGGTTTCTTTAACGCGGCCTGCGCGCTGGTGAAGGAGATCGTGCCGCGCAACCACCTGCATTTCCTTTGCGAGCTCGACGCCACCGGCATGGACGCTGTGCGCGCCGAATGCCGCCGCCGCGGAAGCCCCGCGCCCACGTACACCGCCTTCGTGGTGCAGGCCGCCGCGCGCGCGCTGATGGAGCACCCGAACCTCAACGCGCTTATCGTCGAGGGACCCTTCCGTACCAGGCTGGTTCCACTTAATAACGTGACCGCCACGGTCGCTGTAGAGCGCGTCGTCGGCGGCGTCGACACGGTGTTCTCTTCGCGACTGGAGAATGCCGCGGGCCGGACGCTCGCGGATCTGACCGAAGAGCTTCGGCACTACGCGACCGCCCCGGTAGAGGACGTTCCCGACTTCGTGCGTTTCCTGAAACTGATTCGCCTGGCTCGCTGGCTGCCAACGCTGGCCGCCTGGATTCTGCGCGCGCCTTCGAAGTCCGCGCGGCTCTGGACGAGATTCCGCGGCGGGAGTTTCGCGGTCACCTCGCCGGGCAAGTACGGCGGCTGCGACCAGGTTTTGCCGCCATGGCCGTGGCCGCTGACGTTCAGCTTCGGCGCGGTGAAGCGCCGGCCGTTCGCGGCGGGCGACCGCGTCGAGGCGCGCAAGACGATGCGCCTGACCATTACCGCCGACCGGCGCCTGGCCAACGGCGCGCCGCTGGCGCGTTTCGCCGAGACCGTGCGCACGCTGCTCGAGAACCCCGCCGCATGGGCGGACCTCCCTGCGGAGCCGAAGCAAGACCGGGCACCCGCCGCTCAGGCGGCGCCTCCTCTATATAGCGCGGCAGCGAACTGAGATTCTTTAATCCACAGAGATCACAGAGCACACAGAGGACAGATTCTTTTCGTCAACGCTTCGAACCTGCAAGGCGCAAGAAGGAAATTCTCCGCGGCCTCCGCGCTTCCGTGGCGAGGCCGGACTTACGCGCCTCCTTTATAGGGCGCGGCGCAGGTGTTCGGCGACGCGGGCGCCGAGGAACTTCGAGCCCGCGTCGTTGAAGTGGACGTTGCGCGGAAGCTGGTAGGTCGCGAGTTCCGGCAGCACCGCGGCGTGCAGGTCGTTCACCGGGATGCGGGCCTTTTGCATCACGCGCGCGGCGGCGGCGTTGTACGTGACTTCGTCGCCGGCCTTGCGCCCGCTGGCGCCTTCGGGCACCGGCGTCGTCGCGGCCCAGATCACTTTGGCGCCGGTGGCGAGCAGCCGCATCGCGAGCGTCCCGAGGTTCAACTCGTACGCGGCGAGGCCGCAGACCTGCGTGCCGGAAAGATCGAGCTTGCCGTCCGCGCTGAGGTACTTGAGGTCGTGCAGCCCGAAGTTGAAGTGGATCGCGGCCCAGTTCCCGCCGCCCAGCCACAGGTCCAGGTTCGCGAGGCCGCGCTCGGTCATGCCCGCGTTGCCGGGGATGCGCCGCACGTTGGCGGCGCCCCGAAGCGCCTCGCGCACGGGAATGGTGTAGCCCATCGAGATCGAGTCGCCAATCAGCAGCACGCGCGGCAGCTTCGGATCGCCGGGCGCGAAGGCCATGCAGGCTTCCTCCCGCGCGTCGGCAGCGACCTTCTCGCGCCATGCGGACTCGTTCTCGTAGAAGTCGCTCATGCTTTGCGTATTGTCCTACGCATTCGCGCGGTAGGTGAACAGGCGCAGGGTTTCGAAGGCGTGGTTGACTTCGCAGAGGAAGTTCGCGAGTTCGCGGGTGACCAGCGGCTGGCCCGTGACGGTGGCCTCGCCGCGGAAGACCTGGCGTTCGCCCTGCCGCGCGCCGGTGTAGAAGCGGTGGATGCCGCGGCGCAGCCGCATCTCGTAGAGGTGCAGGTCCAGGTGCAGCGGCACGCCGGGCTTCGTCGCCGGCCCGTCCTTCACGAAAAGGCGCGGGTCGTAGACGGTATGCTGGCGCGCGTAGAGCTGCTGGGTCATGCGCGCGAGCGACTCGATGCGGCCGGAACGTTCCAGTTCGCCGAGGTGGCGGTAGCGGATCTCCTTGTCGACGTAGCGCGCGATGGCAACGCGGCGTTCGGCCTCGTCTTCGCGGCCTTCATGGTACGTCTTGACCTCGGCCATGTAGGCCTCGTGGTTCTCCATCAGGTCGATGATCTCGGTCAGCACGCGCGGGATCTTGGCCTGCCATGCGGCGGGCGAGATGCGGCGGTCGAAGCCGACGATGCGCGCGTAGCGGCGGCGGTCTTCCTGGCTGATCGCGGCGGGGTGGCTGTGCCCCGGCATGCCGGGCTTCTGCGCCTCCAGCTTCGCGAGCCGCTCGAACTCCGGCGCGACCGCCTCCTTATAGACGGCCTCGGGGTCCGACGTCGCGGCGTAGCAGTCGACTTCCATCTTCAGCAGGCGCACCGGCGCGCCGAAGAGTCCCGGGCCGAAGGCTTCGATCACGAGCTGGCGTTTGCCGTTGGCGGCGGCCTTGCCCGCGACTTCGCCGGCCTCGATGCGCACGTCGACCTGGCCCTTCGTGGGCACCAGCAGCGGATAGGTGAAGGTGGTGGTGACGGAGACGGCGAGGTCTTCGGGCGGCACGAAGCGTTCGTAACAGATCGCGGCGAGGACGATGCCGGGCATGACGACGACGTCGGGGCGTTCGAGCAGCCGCGTGCCCATCGTATACGTGCGTTCCTCGGCGCCGGCCTTCGCGAGGTCGCCCTCGGCGAGGTTCGCGCCGGCCAGCAGGCCCATCATCCACTGCACGGCGTGGTCGGGCTTGTGGTGGACGGGGTTCGCGTCGTGGTTGAAGAGCAGGCTGGTGATGACGTGGTCGCCGAAACCCAGCGGCAACGTCACGCTGCCCAGCGGAACGGTCTTCGCGTCGCTCAAGCGCGGCTCCTTGTGAAGGCCGTGAAATACAGAGGGCATGATAGTTTGCCCCGCGCGGACGGGCAAAGGCAAAAGGGCGCGGAAAATTTTGCCGCAAGCCCGGCGCCAAGGCATCGTATATATATGGAGTGGCGCGAAAGACCACGGGGCACGACAGGCATGAAGGACATTCGAAACTTCGCCTACTGCCTGGCCTTCTCCGTGCTGCTTGCGAATACCTCTCCCGCTGGCGAAGAGGCGCCGGAGCCCGAGCCGGAGATTCCGGCCATCGCCGAGATCACGAATCTCGACGACTACCTCGCGCTGCGCCCGGAGATGACTCCAGACGAATTTGCCAAAATCCTCGAGCGGGCCGAGAAGAACGACCCAGCTGCCATGGATATCGTGATGCTCTGCTACGAGCACGCATTTGGGACCGAACAGAACTTTTGCAAATCGGAAGCTTGGCAGAAACGCGCCTTTGCGTCCGGCGCTCCCATCGCGATGCTTTACGAAGCGAGGCGCCTTCGGGACACGTGGGGCCAGGTGGAGCGTATCGACATCGAGCGCAGCGACCGGCTGGTTGCGCGGGCAGAAGAATGGCTAAAGCCACGCTCGGAACGCGGCAACCCTGCCATGCAGACTTACATGGCCCTATGCCTTGGCGCGAAGGACCCATATTCGCCCGAAATCACAAAGGCGCTTGAAGCCCCAGCAAGAGGAAACTTCAGCATCGCGGCAGCGTACCTGGGGCACTACCTGATATCCGGTTCCAAAACCTTACGTGACAAGCCCCGCGCGGTGCGCATTTTGAAGATAGAGAGCGAACGCGGAAATATTGCTGCTATGGAGGCGTACAGCTTTATATACCATCGAGGTTTCGGGGCCGAAAAGGACGAGAGCAAAGCGCAGGCTTGGGTGAATAAGGCTGCCGAAAAGGGGTCAGCCCGTGCCCGCGCAATCAACGCGATGACGGCACTGAATGGCGCCGATCGAGAGCAAGCCTTGAAGCAGCTCGAAAATGTTTTGCAGCGTGGGTTTTCAATCGCGGGTCTCTTGCTTTACGATGTGCTATACGAAGAAGACAAGCCGCTCGAAGAAAAGAAGAAGGCCGTTGAATTCCTCAGGATAGCCGCAGAAGGGGGAAACGCCAAAGCTGCATTTCGTCTATCGTCCTTCTATAACAAAGGCGTGGTCCTTGAAAAGAGCGAAGAACAATACCAGCGCTGGCTGGCTGTCGCCGCCAAAGAAGGTTGGCCGCTGGCGCTCCTGTTGGTAGATTCCGATCCTTACATGGCGAAATACCGTCGTTTCAAGCCATTCTCATTGGCCTCGGATTCCCAGGCGCTCAAGAGTGATAGCGTTCGCGATGAAGTCGCCAAATTGATCAATCAGGCCGGCGATGATGAATACGAGAAGCGGAAAGCCGCAAGAGAAAGTCTGTTCAAGGTCGGCATGGCCGCTCAACCACAATTGCGCGTGGCAAGTGAGAAGTCGGAAGACGCAGAGATCAGGGAGGCCGCCGCCCAGGCCTTGAAGGCGCTCGGAGATTACGAATGGGCGGGCGTTCGCTACGCCAATCCGGCCAAGTTCCAGGAGCCCCTAGGTTTGGCCCTGCGGGACAAGGATACGACCGTGACCCGGATGCGATTCAATTTCTCCAAATCACTCGAGAACCCCCGGTATTTGACGGGTACAGCCCTGATGGCAGCACAGGATCGCAAGGACTCATTGGCCAAATTGGGGCCGGACGATTGCTCGCTGTACCTCAAGGTTGAGGTGGCTGGGGCCAACAAAGAAACGGAAAAGCAGTGGACTCTAGTCGGAAAATGGGTCCCTCACAGAAAACGCTTCGAGGGCACGACGGCGGATTTCAAATCCGGCTTTGTCATCTACCCGCATCCGCTGTCAGAAGAAAAGTGGGCCGATCTGGAGCCGTAATATTTTTGCAACGCGCGCTACGGACGTTCGCCGCGCAGGTAGCGGCGGTACTGCGCCAGCGCCATCAGGGGGAAGTAATGCCGGTAGTAGTGGTACTTCAGGTAGAAGACCTTCGGGAAGCCCGTGCCGGTCCACTCGTCCTCTTCCCACGTGCCTTCGGGCGTAAGGTTGTCGAGCAGGTACGCGACGCCGCGGCGCACGGCCTGCGAATCGCCCTGGCCAGCGGCGAGCAGCCCCATCAGCGCCCAGGCGGTCTGCGACTTGGTGGACGGGCCCTTGCCCTTGCGCTCCGGATGGTCGTAGCTGTCGGCGCGCTCGCCCCAGCCGCCATCGGCCAGCTGGACGCTGCGCAGCCATTCGACCGCTTTGCGTACGTAGCCCTTGGACATGTCCTCGCCGATCAGGCGCAGCCCGCGCAGGACCTGCCAGGTGCCGTACATGTAGTTGATGCCCCATCGCCCGTACCAGCTGCCGTCCTGGCACTGATCGGCCTTGATCCAGTCCATGGCGCGCTTGACCACCGGGTGGTCGAGGGTGAAGCGTTCGGGCGCGACGGTGGCGAACATCTCCAGCATGCGGCTGGTCAGGTCCGCGGTGCTGGGGTCGATCATCGCGTTGTGGTCGGCGAAGGGAATCTTGGTGAGGAAGTCCATGTCGTTGTCGCGGTCGAAGGCGCCCCAGCCGCCGTCGCGGTTCTGCATGCCCAGTTCCCAGTCCAGGCCGCGGTCGATGGCCGCGTCCAGCGCCGGGTCCTTGCCCTTGGGCGTGGCGTTGCGCAGGGCCATCATCACCATCATGGTGTCGTCGGTGTCGGGGTAGAACTCGTTCTCGAACTCGAAGTACCAGCCGCCGGGCTGCACGGGGTTCTTGACGTGCCAGTCGCCGCGCAGCTTGACTTCCTTGCTGAGCATCCAGTCTTCGGCCTTGCGGATCTGCGGGTGGCCGTCGTCGAGGCCGCTCTGGCAGAGCGCGTACGTCGCGATGCAGGTGTCCCAGACCGGGCTGTGGCAGGGCTGGATGCGGATGGTGTCCGTGGCTTCGTCGGGAATCTCCAGCGCGTCCAGGTGCGCGATGCCGTCCTTCACCAGCGGGTGGTCCTCACCGTAGCCGAGGATCCGCAGCGCGAAGACGCTGTTCATCATCGCGGGCAGGATCGCGCCCAGTCCGCCGCTGCGCTCGAAGCGCTCCACCATCCAGTTCTCCGCGCGCTTCATCGCGACGCGGCGCACCGGGGTGATGGGGAACTTCTCGGCGACCTTCAGCGCCAGGTCGGTGAGCAAGAAGAAGTTCTTCCAGCTGATGGGCTTGTTGCCGCGCGGCAGCGCCAGGTCGGGGTGATTGCGCCCGTTGGGAAAGATCTCGTCGACGTGGCATTCGGGCGGCAGCGGGCAGACGGGCTTCAGCGCGTAGATGATCGACAGCGGCACGAAGATCGTGCGCGACCAACTGGACATCTCGTAGATGTTGATCGGCGCCAGCGACGGCAGGAAGATCATCTCGGGCGGGATCGCGGGCACGTGCGCCCAGTCGTA
Source organism: Planctomycetota bacterium (assembly GCA_023150555.1). Classification (GTDB taxonomy): domain Bacteria; phylum Planctomycetota; class SZUA-567; order H5-PLA8; family H5-PLA8; genus JAKLKQ01. Next base: position 54,162 of record JAKLKQ010000018.1, on the reverse strand, counting down.
CTGGTCGAAGAAGGCCAGGTGGAACTTCGTGTAGGTGTTCGCCTTCGCGACGCCGCCCATCTTCAGGATCGCGTCGCGGCTCTTGATCATGTCGGGATCGCCGGCGGGTACGCCGGCGATCTTCATCGCGAAGTAGCTGAGCACCGAGACGCTGATCTCCGGCGGGCCGTGCTCGAAGATCGCCCATCCGCCTTCGGGCAGCATGGCCTCGCGGATCACCTTCACGTACTTCGGGATCTTGGGGTCATCGCGTTTGCCGAAGAAGGCCTTGAAGAGGATGAAGTAGCTTTCGAGCGTCGTGTCGGCTTCGAGTTCCGCGACCCAGTGGCCGTCGGGGTTCTGGCGGTCCAGCATCCATGCGCGGGAACGTTCGATCGCGTCGTCGACGCGCGCGTGATCCGGCACCGGCATCATGCCCGATTGCTTGGCTTTCAACGGTGTCCTCGTTACGGCCGGCGGCGCCAGCAAGTCCGTCGGCGTCCGGAAGATGTTTCCGCTGCCGCCCGCACCCGCGGGGTTCGCCATCGCCAGCGACCGCAGCCCAGGCACGCCGGTCAGCAGCTCGCGCAGGCGTTCCATCCAGGCGCTACGGACGTCTTCCGTTGTAGTGGCCTTTTCGCGATTCATCGCCGGCAATTCCGGTTCCGAAGGCTTGGGAATCGGCCCGAACCCGAAGGTTCACATGTGCAAATGGCATTGAGGGTGTAGCCTCCCTGGACGGGAAGGACCGAGACCCTCTGGGTGCAGCTAAAGGCCCCACCATAGTCGGGGCCGGAAGGCCTCAAGTCAAGCCGAAAGTTTTCGTATTACTCAATGCAAATAAAGGACTTATGACGCGTACGGGCGCGCGAGATCCGTAGCTTCGTGCTGTAGATTCGGCGCGGCGTCCCTGGTCCCCTGCCCCCGCCGGCAGCTATCCTATTTACAAGGTTGCACACGTGATTCCCCGGTAAGGAGCCGGCCATGCCCGCCCAGACCACGAGCCCCCGCGAAGCGGTGCTGCTCGACACCGATATCGGATCCGACATCGACGACGCCGTCTGCCTGGCGTACCTGCTGCGGCAGCCGCGCTGCGAACTGCTGGGCGTGACGACGGTCAGCGGCCCAGTCAAGCAGCGCGCCGCGCTGGCCAGCGCCGTCTGCCGCGCCGCGGGCCGCGGCGAAGTCCCGGTGCGCGCCGGGCAGAGCAACGGGATTCTGATCGACGAAGTGCAGCCGCGCTGCCCGCAGGACGCGGTGCTGCCGCGCTTCGACCACGCCGCGGCGGAGTCCTTCGAGTCCAACGCGGCGGTGGGATTTCTGCGCGAGCAGATCCGCGCGCGGCCGGACGAAATCACGCTGCTGGCGATCGGCCCGATGACGAACCTGGCCCTGCTCTTCACACTCGATCCGGAGATCCCGCGGCTACTCAAGCGCCTGGTGCTGATGTGCGGGAGTTTCACCACGCGCACGCCCGGCGTGAAGCCGGTGGAATGGAACGCGAAGTGCGACCCGATCGCCACCGCGGCGGTCTACCGCGCGCCGGCCAAGCCGCACCGCTCGATCGGCCTCGACGTGACCGTCCGCTGCCGGATGCCGGCGCCCGAGTGCGTCGCGAAGTTCGCGCAGATCGGAGGGCCGCTCGCGGTGGTCTCGGCGATGACGGAAGTCTGGGCGCACAAGGCCGAGCAGGTGACCTTTCACGACCCGCTCGCCGCGGCGGCGATCTTCGAGCCCGGCCTGTGCGAATGGATGGCGGGCCAGGTGGGCGTGGAGCTGAAGAGCGACCGCGTCGCGGGCATGACGCACTGGTCCACCGGCAGCGAAGCCACGCCGCACGAGATCGCCGTGGACGTGAACCCGGCGGCGTTCTTCGAGCACTACTTCGGTACGGTGGCGGGGCAGTGAGGCGTCAGGGCTTTTCGGAGACGCCCAGTTCCTTCAGCCGGTCAATGGCGGGCAGGTAATCCTTAGCCGCTGCATCTCGGAAGTACTTCACTGCAAGCGCCCGGTCCTTGGCCACGCCATTGCCATCCAAATACATCATCCCCAGGGAATACTGGGCAAGCGTATGGCCTGCGACGGCCGCCCTGCGGTACCATTCCACCGCTTTGGATGCATCCTTCACGACGCCCTGCCCGTCAGCGTACAATCGGCCCAGATGCTCCATCGCATCAAGATGGCCCTGGCTGGCGGCCTTGTGCATGAGCGCCACGCCTTCGGCCTTCTGCTTCTCGTCCCTCTTAGTCCTGGTCAGATCCTCGCCCAGGAGATACTGCGCTTCGGCAAGCCCCAATTCAGCGGCGCCGCGATACAATTCGTTGATACGCGGATTATCTACAGCGCCGAAGACGATCCTTGCTTCGTGCCGCAATCGGTTGGCTTCGGACAACATCAGTTTTGCCTCGAACTTCTCTTCCATGCTGCTCAAATTGCCGACCATCACCCGGCACCTCGGCAGCGCCTTCGCGACGGCAATTATCTGTTCGCTGGCCAGGCTGAGGCATTCGTCCAGCTCCAGGTTGCGCAGCGAAGATGCATGTTTCAGGCATTCGATGTCCTTCAGTTGGCGGCATCCGTGAATACGCAGGGACTCCAGGCGCAGCGTCTTCGCTTTCTTTTCGTCCACCGCCAGCGACTGAAGTTGCGTGCAGGCGAAAAGGAAGATCTCGTTCGTGGCAGCGAGCGCCGAGAGGTCCAGCGTTTTGATGCCCAAGCAGTTGTTCACGTGTATGTACTTCGGGCCGGAGACCAAGGCGTCCAGTCGCGTCAGGTTCGGCATGTCCTGCAACACCAGCGTCCCCGGCGAGCTGAAGTTCCAGCTGTTGGCCAGCATCTCGAGTTCCTTCTCGCCTACCACCTGCGGCAAGCTGATCACCCGCAGATAACGCCCTTGATCCGCGGAACTCCGGCCAAGGACCTTGAACAATTCCTCGACTTTCACCCTTGAGCAACCGTTAAAGTACAGCGCGCGGAGGCGGGTAAGGCCCAGGAGCGGCTCCAAGTCCGCGATCAACGGACAGTGCTCGAGGACCAGCGACTCGATTTCGCGCAGCCCGCGAATGGGTTTCAGGTCCGCAAGCACCTTGCAGCCGAGCACCGACAGATAGCGCAGCTTCGGCAAGTTTTCCACGAAGGCCAGCGATTCCAACTGAGGGTTACGGCTAACGCTCAGGTAGCGAAGGTGCCGCAGCGCGCCAAGGGCGGAAAAGTCTTTCGCATTCTCACAATTTTGCAGGGCAAGCGTGGATAACCCCCGCAGTCCGGCCATGGAGGCAAATTCGCTCGCCTCTGCGTATGACCATTTCAACCCGATCAGGTGCGGAGCCAGCTTCGGAAAATCTTGATGCTTCGCGCCGCCGCCGTAACAGCGCAGGCGGCGCAATCGGCCCAGCACCTGGGAGGTGGCTTCTAGATTCACGCCCAAATCACTGTCGGTCAAATAGCCGACAGAGAGTGACTCGAGATTCGTCAAACCCGTCAGATCCGCCATGATTTCCGTTTTGATGAGACGAGAGAATACCAAGGATCGCAACGAGCGGAGGTTTCTCAGAAACCCAATTTCCTTGGTTTTGTAGTGCAAAATTGCGATGTCTTTCAGGTTAGGCAACTGAGACAGGGTCTCCTCCCCCTCGAGTGCCCTGCATCTGAAGTAGAACGCTTCCAGATTCTGAAGGGATGCCATCGGCGCCAGGCTCTTGACTTCGCCACCCAAATCCAACAGGCGCACGGTCGGCAGCCGCCAGAGGGATGCCAAGTCACCGCCGTCCGACACGGTCAACGCTTCGACCCGTGCGTTCCTCAGCGCCTCGACGATCGCCGGGTCCTCGAGGTTCGCCACGCCCGCAGAATACAGCTTGGTCCCCTTTGGCAGCGCCAGCAATGCTTTGCGCCCTTCTTCGCCGGTGGCGTCGATACCCGCAACCGATGAAGGGTCGGCAAACAGCAACAGATCGTCTCCGATGGCCTTCTCCGCAACCTCCAAGCGCATCACCGGGCCGTCGAACCGTACCTTCCAGCCAGCTTCGCCCTCCCACCGCCTCCACAACTTGATACTCTTAGCGGCGCCCTGAAAGGACATCCATGCTCCTGGAACTTCCAGGATCCGGTGCAGGGGACGTTCGAGTAGCGTGTTGGACCAATTCCCGAAATCGGAAACGGTCGCGTCCCAATGCCCTGTGTCGACAAGCAACATACGGAGACCGGTGGCCGCGTCACGAATGTCCTCGGCTCTGGCATCGTTCGGGTCAAGCGCCAGCACATCCAGCGCTGCGTCGAGGATGCGGTTGCGCAGCGCCAGCGGCGCGTTGCGGTACGTGCCCTGCTCGTCCTTACTTACGTCCTTCAGTGCGTCCTCCATCGCGTGTTTCGCCGCAGCCAGTGCTCCGATCTTCTGGGCCGCCTGGTTCTTCGCCAGACCTTCCTCAACGAGGCGCTTGCGTTCGGCGGGCACGTCGGGCCACGCCTCCAACGCGGCCGCGTACGCGGCCTCGGCCAGGGCATGCTTCCCTTCCAAGAACAACTTCGAGGCCTCTGCCAGTTTCCGTTCGAACTGCCGCTCCCGCTCGAGGTTCGCCTGCGCCTGCCGCAACATGCCTTCGGCCATCGCGCGGAGCGGGTGCTCGGCTGCGCCCAGCGCCTCCAACGGATCCTGCAGGGCAAGCACAACTCGTTCCCATTCTTCCTTTTTCTGGGCGTCGGTGGCCACTTGGATGGCCAGGTTCAGTGTCGCCCGGGCTTCTTCTGGACTGATCTTCTTCGCCGGAAGCTCGGCAGGTGCAACGGGCGGCGGCGGCGGAATCGCGGTGCGTGGATCGTCCTCGCCCTCCTCCGCCGCACCGGCAGGCGGCCTCAAACCGGGACGCTCGCCCGATTCACTTTGCCCATGCTGAACACCGGGTTCGGCTGGATCGGTGGTCTTCTGCCCACCGGACTCCCCGTTCGCCGGCCGAGACACCATCATGCGCCCGCCGGGGCCTTCGGGCGTGGCGGCCCCGTCTTCCTGAACGGTCCACCACCAGACGCCGCCTCCTGCCGTACACAGCAGCAAAGCAAGGACCAACGCGACGCCAGCACCGCGCGCGGGCGCCGCGCCTTTGCTCTCCGGGTCCGGCTTGGCTTTCAACCGTCGCGCTCGGCCGGGTTTCCTGGCCTCTGACGCGCCCGGCGGCATCGGTTGGGTCCCGGGAAGCGACGAAGGCTTCATCATCGTCGGCGCCAATTCGCTGATCGTCGGAGGCGCCGGCGTATGGCCCAGGCAGACGGAGCGCGCGCGTTCCAGGTCGGCCAGCAGCGCGAGTGAATCCGGATAGCGGTCCTCGGGGCGCTTCTCGAGGCAGCGGTTCACGACGGAGCGCGTGATTTCCTGCAGATCCTGGCGGTAACTGGCGATGGGGATATGCGGCGCCTGCGCCGTCTCCATCATCACTTGCATCGGCGAGCTGCCCTTGAACGGCGCGCGCCCGCTCAGCAGCGCGTACAGCGTCGCGCCCACGCCGAAGAGGTCGGCAGGCTTCCCGGCGCTCTTGACGTCCATCCCCTGCTCGGGTGCCATGTAGCCGGGCGTGCCCATCGCCGCCTGCGTGACGGTCAGCGTCGCGCCGCCGTCCTCGCCCCGCGCCAAGCCGAGGTCGGCCAGTTTCGCAGCGTCGAAATCGAGCGTTCCGCCGGCGCGCCGCGGAATCAGGATGTTGTCAGGCTTGACGTCGCGGTGCACGACCCCCGCGGCATGCGCGGCGGCCAGGCCCTTGGTGGCGGCGATGACGATCGCGAGCGCCTCGCTTTCGGGCAAGCCCACGCGCTCCGCGGCCTTGACCTCTTTCAGGTAGCCCGCGGCGCTGACGCCGTGCACGTACTCCATCACGATGTAGTGCAGTCCCTGCTCCTCGTTGACGTCGCTGACGTCGACCAGGTGCTGACTGCGCACGCGCGCGGCGAAGCGGGCTTCGCGCTGGAAGCGTTCGATCAGTTCGGGCTGCTGGTCCGCAAGATGGAACGGCAGGACCTTGATCGCGACGTGCTTGCCCAGGCGCGGATGCACGCCGTAGTAGACCGCGCCCATGCCGCCGCGCCCGACGCGCGCAAGCAGCGGAATGCCCGCCAGCGACGGGACGGGCGCCGGAAGGCCGGTGATCGAAACGCGGGGCGCGTCGCGCAGCAGCTTGTCGCTGCGGAGGTCCTCGAGCGGAAGGTTGGGCGGAGTCGGCAGGGGGCCGCTGGAAGGTGGCGCCGGCGTTTCGGCCATCTCGTTTCCCGTTCCTCGTACCGCCGTTCGGAACCGTCAGGCGCAACAAGCGTCAGGCGTAGCGGTCCTCGCGCCAGGGATGCGCGGTGTTGCTGTAGCCGCGCTGTTCCCAGAAGCCCAGGACGTCCCGGGTAAGGAACTCGATGCGGCGGATCCACTTCGCGCCCTTCCATGCGTACAACTGCGGCGTGATCATGCGCACCGGCCCGCCGTGCTCGCGCGCCAGCGGCTTGCCCTCGGCCGTATGCACCAGCAACACGTCGGGCTTCAAGGCCTCCTCGAGCGGCAGGTTGACGGCGTAATCGTCGTAGGCGTGGCAGAGGACGTGCGTCGCGTCGGACTTCGGGCGCACCAGCGCGGCCAGTTCCGCAAAGCGTACGCCCTTCCAGGAGACGTCCATCTTCGACCACGTGGTGACGCAGTGGAAGTCGCTGACGTCCTCGACCTGCTCCAGCGCGAGGAAGTCGTTCCACGAAAGCGTGACGGGGTTCTCGACCGCACCGTCGGCCACGAGCTGCCATTTCGCCGCCGGCACCGCGGGCTGGATGCCCAGGTCGAGCACCGGCCAGCCCTGCGTCTCGTGCTGGCCCGCCGGGAGCTTGGGCATGCCGTGGCGGTTGGCCGCGCCGCTGCCCATTGGCTTCTCGTCGCTGCGCGCGGGCGTGGCGGCCATCTTCTTCTCGAAGCGGCGCATCAGCGCCATGCGCGCCTCGACGATGCGCGCCTGCTTCGCGGCGGCCTGCGGGTCGTTGGTCCGGGGTGCGTCGGGCATCAGAGGGGCTCCTGGCGGCCGGACGACACTATATAAGGAGGCAAAGTAGAAGGAAAGACTACGCCGCGGGGTCTTTTTCCGTGTCGCGCGCGCGGAAGCCGACTAGGAAGAGCAGTAAGATCACGCCGCAGCCGGCCGCCGGAACGGCCCAGAACTTATGCCAGTCGAGGACCATCTTGGTGGCATCGGCCGGATCGGGGCGAGAGAAGGCATTGCCAAGCGGCCCCAGAAGCAGCGAGCCGACGAACATGCCAAAGCCGTACGTGATCCACGCCAGGAAGCTCTGCACGCTGCCGCGCACGTCCGGCGCGCAGATGCGTTCGAAGTAGATCATCGCCGCCGCGATACCGAAGGCGAAGCAGACACCGTGTAGCGCCTGCGCGGCGATCACCAGCGCAGCCGGCGTGCCCAGCGCGAAGATCGCGAAGCGCAGCCCCCAGGCGAACAGTCCCAGGGCGATGGTCTTCTTTGAGCCCAGCTTCTTGTACACGACCGGCAATGCGAACATTGTGCCGATCTCCGCGGCCTGCCCGATGGACTGGGTTGGTCCCAGCCAATCGTCCGAGATGCCTAAGGTGGGAAAGAATTCCGCGTTCTTGAAGTAATAGAACGTCGCAAAGATCATCAGTACGAAGGCGAGAAAGCTGAAGAGCGTGAAGGAGAAATCGCGCGTCATCGCCAGCACCTTGCCCACCGCGAACTTCTCCGCGGCCTCGGCCTTGGGCGGCGTATGCGGCAGGGTCATGCAGTACACCGCCAGCACCGCGGAGACCACGCATCCGACCACCAGGCACGCGCGCAGGTCCAGGCCCGTCGCCCTCATCACCCATGAGACCGCGAAGGCTGCCAAGATCCAACCGACCGTGCCCCAGACGCGAATCAGCGGAAAATCGGCGCGCGGATCTTTCAGGTGATGGAAGCAGAGCGCGTTCGCGAGCCCCAGCGTGGGGCCGAACAGCAACATCGAGCCCAGACAAAGCCACCACATGTACCCGAATTCGATATTGGCGTTTACCTTCGAAGCCAGCCAAAGCAGGACTGCCGTGCCGGCAAAGGCAAAGGCGAGAAAGCGCTGCGTCGCAAACCAGCGGTCGGCGATCTGCCCCGCAACCAGCGGCGAGATCATGATCGCCAACGGACCGGTGCCCATGATGGTGGCAGCCTGTCCGGCGTCGAATCCGAGATTGAGCAGATGTTTGAAAAGCACCGGCGCCCACGCACCCCAGATCGCGAACTGGAGGAACATGAGGACGCTCAGCCGCGTGCGAAGCCACGGGATGCCGGATGCGTTGTCGCTCATATAGAGAAAGCACCTTAGCCCGCTTCACAATCGGGCGCAAGACGGCGCCCTCGCATTGCGGGCGTTTCGCGGAATCGCTACACTGCAAACGCACGTGGACACCGGGAGCGCGCCATGCCCATCGGGCCCGTCAGCAGGCTCTACCTCAGGGAATTCGGCCGCGCGCCGACGGGCGTGAAGCGTTCCTGCAAGGGCTGGCGCCAGGAAGCCGCACTGCGCCTGCTCAACAACAACCTCGATCCCGACGTCGCCGAAAACCCCAAGGCGCTGGTCGTATACGGCGGCATCGGCCGCGCCGCGCGCAACTGGACGTGCTTTGACGCGCTGATCGCCGAACTGCGCAGGCTCGGCAACGACCAGACGCTGCTCGTCCAGAGCGGCAAGCCGGCCGGCGTCTTCAGGACGCACGAACGCGCGCCGCGCGTGCTGATCGCCAACAGCAATCTCGTCGGGCGCTGGGCCACGTGGGAGCACTTCCGCGAACTCGACGCCGCCGGCCTGATGATGTACGGCCAGATGACCGCCGGCAGCTGGGCCTACATCGGCACGCAGGGCATCATCCAGGGCACCTACGAGACCTTCGCGGCGCTCGCGAAGAAACATTACGGCGCCTCGCTGCGCGGCAAGCTGGTGCTGACCGCCGGCCTGGGCGGCATGGGCGGCGCGCAGCCGCTGGCCGTGACGATGAACGGCGGCGTGGCGCTGTGCGCCGAGGTCGATCCCGCGCGCATCGAGAAACGAGTCGCGACGCGCTACCTGGAGCGCTGGACGCGCGAGCCAACCGAAGCCGTCGCGTGGTGCGAGGCCGCGCGGCGTTGCGGCCAGGCGCTGAGCGTCGGGCTTTTGGGCAACGCCGCCACCGTGCTGCCCGCACTGCTGAAGAAGGGCTTCCGCCCCGACGTCGTCACCGACCAGACCAGCGCGCACGACGAGCTGAACGGCTACATCCCGCCTGGTTACGACGTCGCCGCCGCGGCAAAACTCCGCAAGAACAATCCAAAGAAATACGTCAATCTCGCGGTCGCCGGCATGGTGAAGCACGTGAAAGCGATGCTGGGCTTCCAGAGCCGCGGCGCGATCGCCTTCGACTACGGCAACAACATCCGCGGGCAGGTGCAGCAGCACGCGGGGCTGAAGGAAGCCTTCCGCATCCCCGGCTTCGTGCCCGCGTACGTGCGGCCGCTCTTCTGCGAAGGCCGCGGGCCCTTCCGCTGGCTGGCGCTGAGCGGCGATCCGCGCGACATCCACCGCACCGACGAGCTGGTGCTGAAGATGTTCCCGCGCAACGCGGGGCTCTGCCGCTGGATCCGCCTCGCGCGTGAGCACGTCGCCTTCCAGGGCCTGCCCGCCCGCGTATGCTGGCTTGGCTACGGCGAGCGCGACCGCTTCGCGTTAGCGATGAACGAGCTCGTGCGGAAGAAGCAGGTGCGCGCGCCGATCGTCGTCACCCGCGACCACCTCGACTGCGGCTCCGTCGCCAGCCCCAACCGCGAGACCGAAGGCATGCGCGACGGGTCCGACGCCGTCGCCGACTGGCCGGTGCTCAACGCGCTGCTGAACACCGCCGCCGGCGCGGACATCGTGGCCTTCCACCACGGTGGCGGCGTGGGCATGGGCTACAGCCTGCACGCCAATTGCCACGTGGTGCTGGACGGCACGAAGCTGGCCGCCGAGAAGGCCCGCGCCGTCTTCGTCACCGACCCCGGCCTGGGCATCGTGCGGCACGCCGACGCCGGCTACCCCGAAGCGATACGCTTTGCAGCGCGCCACAGCGTGCGCATTCCCGTCAAGCCCTCAACCCGAACGAAACGAAAGCGAGCCCATGGCTGAGAACCGCAAGCAGGTCACCGGCGTCGTCCGCGACAGCGCGCAGCGCGGCGGCTTTTTGTGGAACGTGGCGCCCGAAGACCCGCTCGACGTATACCTGGGCCAGCTCGTCTCGCTCGATCACCGCGACTTGCCGTCCTGCGGCGCGATCCTGTTCGGACTGCCCTTCGACGGCGCCGTGATCGGGCGGCGCGGCGCCGCCGGCGGGCCGTTATCCTTGCGCAGCGCGGCGCGGCGCCTGAAGGCCTGCCGCAGCGACGGCGAGGAGCTCAGGACGCGCGCGTTGGACCTGGGCGACATCGCCCTTCACTCCGATGACGTCGCCGAGGCCCACGCCAAGGCCGAGGCCGCCGCGCGCGACGCGATGGCGATGGCGCGGCGCGACGGCGCCAAGCCGCGGCGCGTGATCGCGCTGGGCGGCGACCACTCGCTGACCTTCCCCTGCGCCAAGCCGTACCTCGAGAAGTTCGGCGAACGCCTGGCCGTGATCAACCTCGACGCGCACCTGGACGTGCGCAAAGTCGAGCCCGGCGCGCCGTTCAACAGCGGCACCAGCTTCGGCCGGCTGCTGGACGCGGGACTGGCAAACTACACAGTGCTGGGCGTGCGCGACTTCCAGAACAGTCCGGCGTACGTGAAGCGCGTGCGTGACGGCAAGGGCCGCATTGTGACCTCCGGCGAGATCTTCGCCAAGGGCGCGGCGAAGGCCGCCGACGAGGCGCTCGCGCAACTTCCGCCGAAATGCGAAGCGATCTACCTGAGCGTCGACATCGACGTCGCCGATGCCAGCGTCGTGCCTGCCGTCAGCGCGCCGACGCCCGGCGGCCTGCTCGCGCACCAGGTCTTTGAACTCGTGCGCGCGATTTCCGCCGACAAGCGCACCATCGCGTGCGACATCATGGAGTTGGCGCCGTCGCTGGGCGTGCCCGGCAGCGACCGCTCGCCGCGCCTGGCCGGGGTCTGCCTCGCCGAGTTGCTCGCCACGGCCGGCTGATCACCTGCCGGGAATTTTCGGGCTGACTCTGGTGCGCCTCCGCGTGTGGTATATTGAGGCATCGATCCGGAGGCCGATGCACCTATGCAGACCGCCACCGAACTGTATACCGCAACCGGCCTGCGCGCGGCGGTGCTGACCGGAGACCCGTCCATCACGCTGGTCGAGAACTGGGAAGAGCAGTTCGGCGTGCTGCTGGCCGGCGGCTGCCACCAGCAATCCTTCGGGCCCAACCTGCACCTCGACGACGTCTTCTGGTTCCGAGCCGAGCGCCGAGCGTTCGACTTCTTCCGGTTCCGAGAGGTCACTCTCGCCAGCGTGGGCCACGGTTTTGCCGCGATCGACCGCTGCACGGGCTGCTGCTTCCCGAACCTGAGCGAAGTCCCCTTCAAGACGATCTTTCTCGCCGGTGACGAATACCGCCAGCTGAAACAGGGGCTCGCCTTTGGCAAGGGCCGCGCGGTCTTCCAGTGCGCGCAGAATCACTTGCGCAAACTGCCGGGCTTCCGCGCCGAGGAGAACCGCTTGACCACGCCCGAGAATTACGCGATGGTCTTCGACGATCCGGGCCTGCAGATGCTGGCCGGGTAGGCCGAGACCCCAACCTTGCACACCCTCTTCGTCCGAAACGCAGCGCAGCTCGTTACCGTCGCCGGGCCCGACGCCCCGCGCGCCGGCGCCGCGCAGGGCCACCTCGATCTGGTCGAAGACGGCGCGGTCTACGCCGAAGGCGAACGCATCGCCGCGGCGGGGAAGACGAGCGACGTGCTCGCGAAATTCCCCCACGCCAAGGACGCCCAGACGGTCATCGACGCCTCGGGCCGCGCCGTGGTGCCGGGCCTGGTCGACTGCCACGCGCACCCGGTCTTTGCCGGCGACCGCAGCGATGAGTACGCGATGCGGCTGGGCGGCAAGTCGTACCGCGAGATCCTCGCGGCGGGCGGCGGCATCCTGAAGAGCGTCGCGCACACGCGCAAGGCGTCGCACGACGAACTGCTCGCCGGATTGGAAAACCGCCTCGACCGCGCGCTGGCGCTGGGCACGACGACGATGGAGGCCAAAAGCGGCTACGGGCTCGACGAGGCCACCGAGCGCAAGATGCTCGAGGTCATCCGCGCGGCAAACGAAGGTCCGCAGCGGCACGCGATCGACCTGGTGCCCACGCTGCTGTTCGCGCATGCCGTGCCGGTGGGTTCGAGCGCGAAGGCCATCGCCGACGCCGCCGTCGAGGCCACGCCGCGCCTGGCGCCGCTGGCCGAGTTCGTCGACGTCTTCTGCGAGAAGGGCATCTTCGAACTGGACGATTCGCGGCGGGTGCTCGAGGCCGGTAAAAAGGCCGGGCTGGGCGTGAAGGCGCACGTCGACGAGATGTGCCTGCTGGGCGGCGCGAAACTGGCAGCCGAACTGGGCGCCGTCAGCGCCGATCACCTCCTTTATACCGACGATGCGTCGATCGCCGCGATGAAGCGCTCAGGCGCGGTGGCGGTGCTGCTGCCCGGAACGCCGTTCGTGCTTCGCGCTGCATACAGCGACGCGCGGCGCTGGATCGCCGCGGACGTGCCCGTGGCCTGCGCGACCGATCTGAATCCGAACTGCTTCTGCGAGTCGCTGCCGTTCGTCTTCACGCTGAGCGTCTACGAGATGAAGATGACGCCCGCCGAGGCGCTGGTCGCGATCACGATCAACGCCGCCGCCGCGATCCGCCGCGAGAAGGAGATCGGCTCGCTGGTGCCGGGCAAGCTCGCCGATATCGCGATCCTCGACGGCCCCAGCTACCTGCACCTGGGCTACCACCTGGCCGGCAATCCCGTCTGGAAGGTGATCAAGCGCGGCCGCGTAGTGGCGTGACGACAGACTCTTCTAAGAACATCTTCCAGCCTAATCCCCGGCGGCGCAGCCTGCTCGTTCAAGGATCGCGCGCGGCGGAACGCCGGTGACCTCGCGGAAGACCTTCGAGAAGTAGAACGGGCTGCTGAATCCGAGTTGCTCGGCGACGCGCTTCACGCTCGCCCCGCGCCGCGCGAGCAGCCGCCGGGCCTCGCGCACGCGCAGCCAGCGGATGCGCTCGACGACGGTCATGCCCGTCTCCCTGGGAAATCGGTGGGCAAGGGACGAGACCGAGAGATGCAGGCGCTCGGCGAGTTCGTCGAGTCCCGGCGGATCGGCGAGCGCGCGCAGCACCACCGCGTCCACCTGCCCCAGCAGACCGGGCTCCGCGGCCGCGCCCGGCCCGCGTATGCGGAAAGGGTCTTCCGGCGTCCCGCGCCCGCCGCGCCGCGCGGCCATAGCCAGTTCGCCCAGCGCGGACTGCAGCAGGCCGTGCAGCAGCACCTCGCGCGCCGGCTCGCCACGCTGCTGCACCGCGTACATCTCGCGCACCACGTGCCCAAGGCGATCGTCCGGGTCCGCGAAAGCACTGAAGCGCCTGCGAAAAGGCGCTGGCCCCGATCTCGCCGGCCTATTCTGCGCTCCGGGCAGGCGGAAGAGCACCCACCCGTCGTTGGCGGCGCGTTCGGGCCACTCGTAGTATTCGTAAAAGGTTGTCTCCGGCGCGTAAAGGTGCCAGGTACCCGGCCGCCGCGGAAAGTCCCGCGCGTCCCGGCCGATGGCCGGCACACGCATCCGCATCCCTTCCCAAAGGCAGCAGTCCAACGTCCACTGCGGTTGGCGCATGGGCCCGATCCATGTACGCGCGCGCCGCGGCCTGGCCACCAGCGAGTGGTCCGCCATCACGAGCCGGGCCTGCCGCATGCTTTGCAAAATATTGTATGCCATATGCAGGATCTTCCACGCCTGAGAGCATATCTTACCGGTGTGGCTTGAATCTGTCGTGCAGAATCTTAACCTTCAAAGGAGCGCCCCATGCCCGCATCATCCCTCTCCCTCGACACCCTGGCGGCCCTCGGTGGCCCGAAGGCCGTCAGCCGCAAGAGGCCCGCCTGGCCCTGCCCCAGCGACGAGGAGATCGAAGCCGTCGCCGCGAGCCTCCGCCAGGGACGCGAGGACTGGCGCTACCTGTGCGCGGCGCCCAAGGGCGGCCCCGGCGAGGCGCTGGAAGAGCGCATGAAGCGCGAACTGGGCGTGCCCTTCGCCATCGCGACGGCCGGCGGCGGGCCCGCGCTGCACATCGCCTGCATGGCCTCGTTGCAGATGGGCGACGAGGCGATCACGTCGCCGTACAGCTGGGGCCAGACGACCAGCTGCATCCTGCAGGCCGGCGGGATCCCCGTCTTCGCGGACATCGACCCCGAGACGCTGACGCTCGATCCGCAGAAGGTCGAAGCCAAGATCACGCCGCGCACGAAGGCGATCGTCGTCGTGCACATCGGCGGCGTACCCGCGGAGCTGGACGCGTTGCGCACGCTCGCCGACCGCCATGGGCTGCTGCTGATCGAGGACTGCGCGCAGGCACAGGGCAGCCTGTACCGCGGGCGGCCCGTCGGCACCTTCGGCGACTTCGGCTGCTTCTCGATGGGAAGCGGCAAGAACCTCGCCGCCGGCGAGGCGGGCATGGTCGTGATGAAGGACCGCGCGCTGTACGAGAAGGCCCTGCTGGCAGGCATGCATCCGGCGCGGACCGGCGCGGAGGTGCAGGATCCCGAACGCCGCGCGTGGATCGACAGCCTGATCTACACGTACCGCATCAACGCGATCAGCGCGGCGCTGGCGGTGAAGCAGCTCGACCGGCTCGACGCGATGAACGCGTGGCGCCGGCGCAACGTGAAGGCGCTGGCCGAACGGCTGGCGGGCGTGCCGGGCATCCGCGCGCTGAAGATCCCTGCGCACCGCGATCCGGCGTGGCACATGGCTTGGTGGACGTTCGTGCCGGAGGACGTGCCGGGCGTCTCGCGCGCGCAGTACGTGAAGGCGCTGCAGGCCGAGGGCGTGCCCATCGCCGCGAGCTACGTCGGCACGCCGATCCACCTGCGCACGGTCTTCCAGCGGAAACAGTATCACTTCGGGCACGGCTACCCGTGGGCCGCGCATCCGGAAGGCGAAAAGATCCAGTACCGCGCCGGCGACTGCCCGGTGGCCGAGCGGCGCTGCGCCGAGCAGGACCTGCACATGCTGGGCAGCTGGGCCATGCAGGACGTGACGCCGCTGCTGGACGAGATCGCCGCGGCCTTCCGCAAGGTGACCGCGCAACTGGACAAGGTACGGGAGATCCGCGCGTGAAGACCGTCTTCATTCCGGCCTACGACACCGAAGCGGCCGCGCGCTGCCAGGCGGCCTGCGAGACGATCGTGCCGCTGCACCGCGACATGGACGTGCCGGCCACGTTCTTCATCGTCACGCGGCTGCTGGAAGGCGCCGAACGCCCGCGCTACGCCGAGCTGCTGCGCGACGAACGCTTCGAGATCGCGAGCCACACCGTCAACCACATCCTCATCCGCGAGCAGAAGGCGCTGGGCCTGCCCGCCGCACCGTGGGAGACGATCGCATCCGAAGTTGCGCGGAGCAAGCGCACCATCGAGGAGGTCTTCGAGCGCCCGTGCGAGGGCCTGCGCGCGCCGTGCAGCTTCGAGGACGGCCTGGGCGGCGACACGCGGCTGATCGAGTGCCTTCATCGCGAAGGCTACCGGTACTCGAGCAGCCAGGCGTGGGGCCCGCAGTGCACGCTGCCCGCGCCGCTGGCCCAGGCGCGCCGCTACGACGCGCAGGGGTTTCCGGATCTTTGGGAGTTCCCGGCGCACGGCTGGCACGAGAACGTGCTGAAGGGCCACAACGCCACGCCGGGGCGCTTCCTGCTCTGGCCGCCGGTCTACCCCGACCATCTGCTGTCCCGCTGCGTGAAGACGCCGGAGGAGGAGTTCGCGGTCAACCGCTTCTTCATCGACAAGGCGGTGGAGCTGAACGCCGAGTTCGTCTCGCTGATCTGGCACCCCTGGTCATTGGGTCGCTTCGATCCCGAGATGACGATGCTGCGCCTGACCTTCGACTACGTCCGAACGCTGGGGCTGCCCTTCGCGACCTACCGGGACCTGCGCGCCCGCCGCGACTGAACGGCAATCCTTAGAACGCCTAACAGAATGAACCGCGGCTGCGAGGGCCGGAGTTCGACATCCAGCCAAGGCGCAAAACCAAAGCCGTATCGAGGAGATACGGCGTGGCGGAGCAACGCAGGCTGGGTGCCGAAGACCGGCCCTCCCGAAGGGCGGCGAAAGGTAGGTCGCTAAGTTCGCCGTGAATACTTTGATAAATCGACAAAGTGGTGCCCTGTATCTCGCACACCATTTCTTCACCCAGTGTTCTCGCCGCGCATGCCGCGGGGTATTCTGTTAGGTGTTCTTGGCTTTCCACGAATGCCGCCCTTCGAGTAGATTCGAGCGCGTCCGACCCGCGAATCTTTCTCCGGAGCCTTGCGCGCATGATCGTGCTCGACGGTAGATCCCTGCGCTGGCCCGACGTCGTCGCCGTGGCGCGTACGGGGGTTAAAGCGCGCCTCGCGCCCGCCGCAAAGAAGCGCATGGAAAAATCGCGCCGCACCGTCGAGGCCCACGTTGCGGCCGGCGACGTCGTATACGGCGTCACCACCGGCTTCGGAAAGTTCGACCGCGTCCCCATCGAGGCCGCGCACCGCCGGGAACTCCAGGTCAACTTGCTGCGCAGCCACGCCGCGGGCGTGGGCGAACCCTTCGACGAGGCCACCGTGCGCGCCATGCTGCTGCTGCGCGCCAACGCGCTGGCCGTCGGCGCCAGCGGCGTGCGCCCTGTGCTCGCCGAGCGCCTGCTCGAACTGCTCAACAAGGGCGTTCACCCCATCGTCCCGCAGGTCGGTTCGCTGGGCGCGAGCGGCGATCTGGCGCCCCTGGCGCACCTGGCGCTGGTGCTGATCGGCGAGGGTGAGGCCGTCTACCGGGGCAAGCGGATGGGCGGCGGCGCGGCGCTAAAGCACGCGCGCATCAAGCCGCTGCAGTTGGAAGCTAAGGAAGGCCTGGCGCTGCTGAACGGCACGCAGGCGATGGCCGCGATGGCCTGCCTGCTGGTGGCCGACGCGCGAACCGCCGCGAAGCTGGCCGACGTGGCCGGCGCGCTGTCCATCGACGCGACGCTGTCCAGCCGCACGCCCTGCGACGCCGGTATCCACAAGCTGCGCCCCTACCCCGGCGCGGTCGCCAGCGCGAAGAACGTGCGCAAACTGCTGGCGGGTTCGAAGATCGTCGAATCCCACGCGCACTGCGCGCGCGTACAGGATCCGTACAGCCTGCGCTGCCTGCCGCAGGTGCACGGCGCGGCGCGCGACGCGATCGCGCACGTCGAGGCGATGCTCGCCGTCGAACTGAACGCCGCGACGGACAACCCGCTGGTGCTGGCCGACGGGCGCATCGTCAGCGGCGGGAACTTCCACGGGCAGCCGATCGCGATGCGCATGGACTACCTGGCGCTGGCGCTGCACGAACTGGGCACGATCAGCGAACGCCGCGTCGACTGGATCATGAACCCCAACCTCACCGACCTGCATTGGTTCCTCGCGCCGGAAGAAGGCCTGCACACCGGCTACATGATCGCGCAGTACACCGCGGCGGCGCTGGTAAGCGAGAACCGCACGCTGGTGACGCCGTCGAGCGCCGACACGATCCCCGTCAGCGGCAACCAGGAAGACCACGTCTCGATGGGGCTCACCGCCGCGCGCCGCGCGCGGATGGTGATCGAGAACCTGCGCACGATCCTTGCCATCGAGGTGCTCTGCGCGGCGCAGGCCGTCGAACTGCGCAAGCTGCCTACGGGCAGGGGCCTGCGCCCGGTGGTGAAAGCGCTGCGAAATAGGGTCCCCCCGCTTTTGGCCGACCGCGTGATCGCGAAGGACATCGCCTCGGCGCGGGCGCTGGCGGGCGAAGGCGCGCTGGTGGCCGCGGCCGAACGCGCGGTGGGCGAACTGGCGTAATTCAAAGGAAGCCCGAACGTCCGGAGATCCGTTCCGATGGCCCTCGACCGTCCGTCCAACCCCGAAGCGCCGCGCCTGGCCGTCGTCGGCTGCGGGCGCTTCGGCACGCACCACCTGGAGATCTTCACCGAACTCGCCAACGCGGGACGCGCGCAGCTGCTGGCCGCCGTGGACCTGGACGCGAAGCGCCGCAAGGAGGTCGAGCGCGAGTTCAAGGTGCGCGTGTACGCGGACCTCGAGGAGATGCTGCGCTGCGAGACCCCCGAGGGCGTCTCGATCGCGACGCCCGACCCCTTCCACCGCGCGGCGGCGCTGGCCGCGATCAAGCACGGCGCGCACGTGCTGGTCGAGAAGCCCCTCGCGACGACGGGCAAGGACGGCCGCGCGATGATTGCCGCGGCGAAGAAGGCCGGGCGGCTGCTGCAGGTGGACTTCCACAAGCGCTACGACCCCGTGCACCTGCAGCTGCGCGACGAGATCCGCGCCGGGAAGCTGGGCGAGGTGCTGTACGGCTACGTCCACGTCGAGAACCGCATCACGGTGCCGCGCGACTGGTTCCCCGCCTGGGCGGCGAAGTCGAGTTCGAGCTGGTTCCTGGGCGTGCACTTCTACGACCTGATCCGCTGGGCGCTCGAGCGCGATCCCGTCTCGGTGCGCGCGACGCGGCAGATGAAGAAACTCAAGAGCGCCGGCGTGGCCACGCCCGACGCCGTGCAGGCGCACGTCACCTTCCAGGGCGGCGCGGAGATCACCTTCCAGAGCGCCTGGTGCCTGCCGGAGAACTTCGAGTCCATCGTCAACCAGGGCATCCGCCTGGTCGGCACGGAGGGCCTGTCGGAAGTGGACACCGAGTACCGCGGCGCGCGGCTGGCATCGGGCAGCGAGCCGCACCAGCGCACGATGCGCTTCGGTTTCATGCAGCGCGTGCCGGGGCCGGGCGGGCGCGAGCGCACCGTCGGGTACGGCGCGGAGGCCATCGCGCACTTCGCGGAGAACGTCGCGGCGATCAAGAACGGCGCGGCGCTGAAGGACCTGTCCGGACATTACCCCGATGGCGAGGCCGGGCTGTGGGCCACGCGCATCGCCGAAGCCGCCGATAAGTCCTGCGCGAAGGGCGGCGCGGCGGTAAAAGTCTGACCGAATGAAAAAGGCCCGCCTTTTCGGGCGGGCCTTCCGTTCAACAATTGCTTCGGCTTTTCCGGCTACTTCGTCTCGACGGGCTCTTCCGTCGCGTGCTTGGGCTGGTCGTTGGGTGCCACGGCGGGGTTCTTGGCCGGCGGATCGGCCTTGGCGACCCCGTCGCGCATGCGCCACAGGCCCACGGCGTCGGCGGCGATCTGCACGGCTTCGTCGCGCTGGACGTCGGGCTTGTCCTCGTCGGGGACCTTGCCCAGGGCCTTGAGGTGCTCCTCCATCGCCTTGCGCTTCTCGGCGATGCCCTTGCGCAGCGTCTTGCCCTCGGCCTGCAGTTCGGCGACCTTCTTCTCGATCTCCGCCTTCTTCTCCGCGTCACCTTCGGCGAGCTTGGCCTTCTCGCCTTCGAGTTTCTCGATTTCCTTGTCGAGGCCTTCCAGCTTCTCGTCCAGCCGGAAGATGTCGAAGTCCTTGTTGGCGGCGACGCGCGGGGCGGACAGGGCTCGGAGCTTCTCGATGCTCGCGGTCTTGAAGCCCTTGTAGCGCGTAACGTCGGCGTTGTCGGGCTTCAGCTTCGAGGAGATCTCGGCGGCGTCCAAGGCGTTCTCGTAATTGCGCTCCAGGCCCTCTTCGAAGAGGCGGTAGCCGGGGATGAGGACGTCGGGCACGATGCCGAGCTTCTGCACGCTCTTGCCGCCCGCGATGAAGTACTGGCCCTTGGTGATCTTGACTTGGCCCAGCACGCGGCTGCCGCCGATGCGGTAGGGCGTCAGGTCCAGAACCTGCTGGACGGTGCCCTTGCCGTGGGTCTGGCTGTGGCCGACGATGACGGCGCGGCCGTAGTCTTGCAACGCGCCGGCGACGATCTCGCTGGCGCTGGCGGAGAACTGGTTCACGAGCACCACCAGGGGCTTGTCGAAGACGATGCGATCGTCGGTGTCGTTGATCCATTCGCTGACGCCGTCGCTGTCGCGCTCGGCGACGACGGGCCCTTCGCTGATGAACAGGCCGGCCAGGCGCACGGCCTCGCGCAGCAGGCCGCCGCTGTTGTTGCGCAGGTCCAGGACCATGCCTTCCAGCGGGCGCTCGTCGCCCAATTCGCGGATGCGTTTCTCCACGTCGCCGCTGACGCCCTTGTAGAAGTTCTGCACGGCGATGACGCCGACGGGGCCCTGGGCGGTGTCGAACTTCTTGCCCGTGACGCGCAGTTCGGTCAGGTCGATCTCGTCGCGCACCAGCGTCACGACTTCGGTGGGTTCCGCGTCGCCCTGGCGGTTGGCCTTGCGCAGGGTCAGCTGCACCTCGCTGCCCTTTTCGCCGCGGATGAACTTCACGATCCTGGAGAGGGACATGCCTTCCAGGACCGTCTTGCCAACGGCGATGATCTGGTCGCCGCTGCTGACGCGCTTGCTCTTGTCGGCCGGGCCGCTGGGAATCACTTCCTCGATCTGCGCGCCGGCGGGGCAACTGCGGATGCGCACGCCGATGCCGGCGAAGCTGCGCGCCATGCTGCTGTCGAACTCGTCAATGTCGTCGCTGTCCATGTACTCGCTGTGCGGGTCCATGCTGTTCATGATCGTCTTCATGACGATCTCGGGGGTCTTCTTGTCGACGTCGAACTCGAGCCACTCCTGGCGCGTGCGGCGGAAGGCCTGCAGCGCCTGCTTGAAGCTGTCGTCCTCGTTGAGGTACTCGCGGTTGTACGCGTAGCTGCGCTTGACCAGCAGCAGCATGCGCTTGTGGCGCTCCTCGTCGGTGGCGGGGTGGGCCTTCCAGTCGATCTTGTCGTCCTTGTCCGCGGCCAGGTCCTCGGCTTCCTCGGGCACGACCGCTCCCTTGCCTTCGTCCTTCTCGGCCTTCAAGCGTTCCTCGATCTCCTTGGTGATCTCCTCGCGGCGGCCTTCCAGGCCCTTGTAGAATTCCTCGTCGCGCGCCAGCTGCTTAGTCTGGAAGTCGCGCACCCAGCTCTTGAAGTAGCGCAGGTCGCCGGCCAGGATCTGCTTGCCCAGGTCGCCGAGCTGTTCGTCGTTGAGTTTCAGGCGCTCGTCGGCCTCGTCCTTGAGGTAGTTCGTGTTGGTGCGGTCGAGGCGCTCGAAGAAGTTCTGCACCGCGCGCTTGAGGAAGGCCGGGTCCATGGCCGGCCGGCGCAGGTGGAAGCGAAGCAGCTGCGGGACCAGTTCGCCGACGCCCTTCTCGGTCAGGGGTTTGGCGGGCTCCTCGCCGGGCTCCAGGGGTTCGGGGCCGTCCTCGGCTCGCGCCATCGGGGCCGGCCACGCCACCGCCAACACCAGCAGAACCGCACCCAACCGCTTCAGCGCCGCTGCGCGCCCCAAGATGCTCATTCCGTAGCTCCTTGAAGAGTCCGTTTCCGCCGGTGTGCCGCCCCCGAATGCTTCCGTGGTCCGCCGAGTTGTCCGAAATCCTGACGCTCCAAGATAATAGCGCCGTTGCGCCGCCGTTCGCAATGACATTAAACCTTATGCGGAGCGCTATTGTCTACCCCGATGTAAGACGTACAGGCGCGCCATTTACTTCAACCTTAAGGCAGACGCCTGCCCCACCCTTCCGTTAGACGGCGAATTCGGCCGAAAGACCGCTCGAAACGCATGTAAATTCTGTACATGATCGCCGCCGCCCCCAAGGCCACTGCCGCGAGCCGACAGGCCGCCGGTTCCCAGGCCGTGCTGCTGCTGCACGGCTGGCTCGGAAATCCTCGGCACTGCGGCGAACTCGCACAGGTGCTTGAAGCCGACGGCCACCGCGTGCTGCCCGTCTTCCGCCATTACGACTCCTGGCCTTGCGGGGTGACGCTGCCGGACCTCGCCGTGGAACTCGAGGCGGCCTTCCGCGGCGCCTGCAGGGAACTCGACCGGCCCGTCACCATCGTCGCACACAGCATGGGCGGCCTGCTGGCGCGGCAGTGGATGCGCCAGTTTTACCTCGAGGCCGGACGCCGCCCGCCCGTACGGCGGCTGATCGAATGCGCCAGCCCGCGCCACGGCGTACCCAGCCGCGAGTGGGCTTCGTTCCTGCTGCGCCACAGACTCTTTCCCGGCGCGGGGTTAGGCGAACAGCTCCAGGGGCCCAACCCATTCCTATGGGAGCTGAACCACGCGGAACTCGAACACGTCACGCGCCTTCCCGAGACTATCGCCGTGGCCTCCGTCACGCGCCGCCGCACGCCCTTGAGCTGGCTCGCGGGCGGCCCCGAGTCCGACGCCGTCGTCCCCGCGGTGGCTTCGAACCCCAACGCGATCTTCTGCCGGCCGGGCGCGAAACCACGCCGCCTGGCGCCGCGCCCCTTCGCCGTCTTCAACGGATGGAAGCACAACGGCCGCAAGGGCGTGCTGATGCATATCCGCGCGAACCAGCCGCTGGACGCGCTCACCATGCACGTGTGCAATGCGGTTGCGCGACCGATCGAGGACCTGCCCCCGCCCCGCGATGCCGCGCCGGCCTTGCGCCGCGCGTACCTGATCGTGAAACATGCGCCGGGCGAAGAATGGCGCCTGGAAGACCGGTGCCGAGAAACCTGTCGCGCCGGCGTCAGCGCATCCTGCCGGGCTGGCTCTCTTCGACCTGATGCTGCCCGAGCCCACGCGTTTCGCGCTGCGCAGCGGCGAGCGGCTTGTGCGCGACGAGGCGTTGGGCATGGCCGAGGGTCTGAAGGGCGGCGCGGTGGCGTACGTCGGCCTGTTCGAGTAGCTTTGAGCGCAGCTTAAAGCTCAACACTCGAACGGGAGTTCCACGCCATGCGACCGCGCGTCCTCTTCCTGCTCGCTTTCCTGACCGCCGCCGTTTCCGCGCACGCCGCCGAAGACGCGGTCACCGGCATCAAGGCCGAGTATCGCAACGGCCAGACCTTCATCACGTGGAAGGAGACCGCCGAAGGCGAGGCGTCCGCCGGTTTCCGCTACGACGTCTACCGCAGCGCCGAGCCCATCACGCAGGAGAACCTGAGCAAGGCCGAACGCTGCCACAAGGGCATCCCGTACAACAGCGCGAAGCTCTTCGGCGCGGCCTTCAACAAGAAGGACCGCCTCGATCCCTCGAAGCCCACCGCGATCATCGTAGAAGGCGGCAAGCCGCTGCCGATGTGGAGCGGCCTCGCCGTGCACACCGCCAAGACCGGCGGCAAGGCCTACTACGCCGTCGTCGCCACCGATCCCAAAGGCGAATCGCCGAGCAAGATCGTGGCGGGACAGAGCGCCACCACGGAGGCCGTCGAGGAAAAAGTCGCGCCCATCCAGCCGATCAAGCTCTACGACAGCAAGGACCGCGGGCAGTACTGGAAGCAGACCTGCATCAGCGGCGAGAAGAACCTGCCGCTGCACGTCGAACTGCACGCCAGCAACGCGCAAGGCGGCGGCGCGGGCGGCTACGGCGACTACTACCTCTACTTCGCCACCGCCGAGATGGGCTGGCAGGACGGCCTGCCCGGCGTCTTTTCCGTGAAGGAGATGAAAGACGGCGGCGGCGCCGCGCGCCTGATCCTGGAGAACCGCGACACCATCGTGCGGCCCGGCGGCGAAGGCACCCAGGAGACCTACTGGTTCGGCTACGTCTGTGTTCCGGAGAACGCCGCCGAGAAGCAACCGCGCGCGTATCCGTTCACCGAGCGGCGCCTCGACTGGATCATCCCGTGGGTGATCGAACGCTACAGTGCCGATCCCAACCGCGTGTCCTGCGGCGGCGGTTCGATGGGCGCGTGGGGCACCACCGGCTACGCGCTGCGCCGCCCCGAACGCTTCGCCGCGATCTACCCCAACCGCCCGCGCACGATCCAGAAGGGCCTGCCAAGCCTGGTCGCGTTCGACAAGACCAAGGGCATGCTGATGGACGACGGCAAGACCGACTACTTCGAGCGCATGAACGCGGTGAACTTCGTCACCAACCACCCCGGCGACCTGCCCTTCTACGCCTGGTGCTGCGGGCGCCGCGACGGCTTCGCGACCTGGAAGGAGCAGCTCGACATGGCCGCGGCGCTTACCAAGGGCCGCCACGGCTTCGCCTTCGCCTGGAACGACGGCGACCACAGCAGCGGCTCGCACCCGATGGCGCAGGTGACGAAATATTATCCCGCGAGCAAGTTCGCGCTCAACCAGAGCTACCCCGCCTTCGGCAACAGCTCGCTGGACAACAAGCCCGGCAACGGCGATCCGAAGGACGGCGAGATGGAAGGCGGCATCAACCTGGGCTTCACCTGGGACGCGGTCACCGACGAGACCGCCAAGTGGAGCGCCAAGCTCGGCAACGTACTGGCCAAGGACGCGCCCGTGACCGTGGACGTCACGCCGCGGCGCTGCCAGAACTTCAAGCCCAAGCCCGGCGCGGCGCTGAAGTGGAGCACCACCGCGGGCGCCAGCGGCACGCTGACCGTCGACGCCCACGGCCTGGCCACCGTCGAGAAACTGTCGATCCCGCCCGGCGACGGCACGGTGCTGACGATCGGGGAGTGACGCGATGCCGGCGCGCTTCCCATAATTATCCGTGAACGCGAGAGTATTTCCACGAAGGGTGCCGGCGGGCACACCTTCGCTGAATCCTCAAGCCAGATTCCTGCCATTTATTCATGTGCTCATTTTAGATTTTCTCATTGAATGCCCTTCCAATGCGCAAATCTGAAATGGATAAATCTTCAATTCATCGTTCTCTTTTCCTCCAGAATCCGCAATCCGAACTCCGCAATCCGCAATCGCACGGCGGTGCCTGTCCCGGGCCCCCGGCATGACACCAGACCTTGGGGCGCGGCCTACCACGGTGCGCGAGCGGAACGGCGTTGCTCGCGCGCGGCGTCGTTCGCCGGATAGGGCGAGCGTACGAATGGCCTCCGCTTTCCTCAGCTTGCCGTAGCCCGCCGCGCCCCTCGCTCCGGACGCGAGGAACCCGGGACAGGCGGTACTGCTTGCTACAAGGCTCCGGCAAGCCGCGGAAAACAGAAGACCTCGCTCGTCCATCGAACGACGTCCTGCCGCGGGTACGTCAACTGAAGGGCTCTGGATTCGGGATTCAGGGATCAGGACCGGCGTTTCCGGTTTCCCGTTTCCAGTTTCCGGTTCACGCTTCGCGCGTGCACGCCGATCTGACCATGCTGCAATACGCTCTCCCTGACGCCTGAATCCTCTTTCCTGACTCCTGCCTATTTGAACGACCACGGGTCTAAAAATTCCGCTCCGGAATCCTGTAACCCCATGATAGTAAAGGAATAGAAAATTTCACTTTTGATTTCTCACGACTACAATAAGATGTAATCCTAGTGAACGGCACGGGCGCTGCCGGTCCGTCGCCAGGTCCGGGAGAAACTTGGTAGAAAGGAAAGCCAAGCGCGAAGCCGCTTGCGCGTGGCGCGGGTTGCCAACCCGCGCATATCTGGCGCTGGCTTCGCCCCCGCTTTGCACCTGTTCGAAGACCAGGAAGGCGCTTCGTCGCCAGGCCCGAAAGAACTGGGTAAAGTGTACGAATGGCCGCGAAGCCGCGTCGCCATCTGTGGGTGCCACGTGCACGAAATGCCGCGCCGGCTACGCGGAAGCCTTTGCACCCACGGCGCACCACTTCGTGGTGATGGCACCCGAAAGAAAGCGACACGGAGACCGAGAGCTACGAGTTGTGCCGGGCCACCCGCCTTGGATTATTCGCGCCGCTACCTTCTTCGCCTGTCATTTGACAAACTCCGATTTCGAGATCTTCCCAGTCGCAACATCAAGTTGAACGCTAAACCCTGAGCTACTGTATGCTTCCAATACTCCTTCATTAAAATTAAAGTCAACATAGTAATCCGCGCCTTGACCAGGAACCAACTCTGCGGTCCATACGATCTCGCCGTTGAGATTACACCTATGTAGATTACTCCTTGCCAATTCGCCCTCCGCCAACTTGCAAAATATGAGACATTCTTCACAATCCGGAATGTGTATTACCCGTCGAACTTCCTGTCCGCTAGGTTTCCCGCGCCACAATTCAATGTTCATTTGATCTTCTATTACTAAATCAAAATTATGTGCACGAAATACCATAATTAGTTAACCTTAGCTAGGGGTTGGGGCTGTAGCCAAACTTAAGGGAAATGTCTGGCCACTCTTTTTTGTCAAGCACCTCTACTTGCACACCCCCTCCTGGCTGTGTGCCCCCTACGAAATTCTCGACCAAAGAGAGCGCTTAATGGGTTGAGTAAATCGGCTCCTTCGGATCGAATGAAAATCGCGCCTTACGAGCGCGCGGCCGATGGCCACCCGGTCCGCGGCTGTTTGGTCCTTGTGCCGCAGATCCTCGATGGCCTTGAGGAACGCGGCACGCTGTACTTCGGTAATACCTTGTCATTCGATCTATGCAATGTCAGGCGTGGAAGCGGCCCGAGTCCCAAGAAAGACCGCATCCAGGCGCGCAAGGAGTTGGCCTGATCACCCGCCCTACCCGCGCGAAGATTCCGCCATCTCCCGGCGCGCCTGGGCCGCGAGGCCCGGCAGCGCGGACTCGTGCGCCAGCACCTGCTCCAGGTGCCGCATGCGCTGCGGCGAGGCCGTGCGCTTCATCAGATCGGAAAACGACGAGTCGATCCAGAAGCGCGCGTGCCCGGCGATGTAGCGTTCCAGGTCGGCGATCTCCTCGGCCGTGCGCGCCCGCCGCGCGCAATTCATCGTGAACATGCGCCGCCGTTTGCTCCCGCCCACGGAGGAGTGCATCAGGTTGTGGTTGAAGATCACCACGTCGCCGGGCGTCGATTCCAGCGCCACGCAGGGGACCTCGGCCTGCTCGATGGCCCAATGGTTCCGGCAGGCGCCCGCGTGGCGCACCCGCGAGCCCTCGAACGCGTCCAGGCGGTGCGTGCAC
This sequence comes from Planctomycetota bacterium, assembly GCA_023150555.1. Taxonomy (GTDB): domain Bacteria; phylum Planctomycetota; class SZUA-567; order H5-PLA8; family H5-PLA8; genus JAKLKQ01. The sequence continues at coordinate 27,199 of JAKLKQ010000018.1, read as the reverse complement.
GGGATCACGCGCAGCGCGCCGGTCTGCGCCGTCACCGGGTCGAGGTAGAAGGCCGCCTTTACGTACAGCCCGCGCGGGTGCACGCCGTCGGAATGCCAGCCCGTGTCGCCGGTGTAGAAGTTGCCGTCGCCGGACATGTAGTTGAAGTCGTCGCCCAGCAGGTCGCACAGCACCCCGTGAAGCCCGGGGTGGTCGAGCAGCGTGCACAGCCGCTCGCGCTGGTCGATGAACGGCACGACGGTCGAGCGCTTGCTGCCGTCGTGGTCGACGGCGCGGTCGCGGAAGACGGCCTCGAACTCCTCCGTGATCCAGCCGATCTCCCCGGCCAGGAACCGCCGCAGCACCAGGTACCCGAAGTCCTCGAAAAACCGTCTCTGCCCGTCGCTCAAGCCGCCCATGCGTTCCGCTCCTTGTATCCCCGCCGCGCCCCGGAAGGCGCAGACATGTCGTTAACGATCACGCTATGCCGGCTTCCCGCCGGGCCGAAGGATGCTATACTATGGAGCGTGCCGGGATCGCCATAGCGCGCCCGTCTCTAGACCTGTCGTAAACGACTGTTCGGGAACAGCCCGCGATGCCGGCACCGACGACCGCCTTCCTCAAGCTGGCCGAAGAGACGCTGCGCTTCGAGTACCTCGCCGGCGCGGTGACCCCCGTCGCCTTCCCGCACACCGCCGGATGGCGGCGCCTGCCCGACCTGGTGACCGCGCACACGACCTACACCTCGCGCCTGCTGCTCGAAGGCTCCGCCCCGCTGCGCCTGCGGCCCGGCGAGTGCCTGTGCATGGGCTCGAACGTGGCGCACCGCATCGAGGTCGTGCGCGGCAGCCGCGGCGTCAGCCGCTGGTCGCACACGCGCTTCACGATCCTGGGCTCGCTGGACGTCTTCGCGCTGCTGGAACCGCCGCCGATCCTGCGCGGCAAGCGCGCGCGACGGATCGGGGACGTGAACGAGGAACTCGCCGAGGCCACGCGCGCCGGACCCGCTACCCTGGCCGATGTCGCCCGCAAGAAGGCCCTGGGGCTGCGGCTGCTGGAACTGGTGGCGGAGGCGTCCCGGATGCGCGAAGGCCCCGGCGCGCACCTTCAGGGCGCGCAGCGCCTGGCGCCGGTCTTCGAGCACATCGAAGGGAATCTCGCGAAGGACCTCGGCCGCGAAGAACTCGCCGGGCTCGTGCACCTGTCGCCCACGCGCTTCTACGCGCTCTTCGTCCAGACCCTGGGCCTGGCGCCGCGGGCGTATGTTCTCCAGAAGCGGATGCAACGCGCGCAGCAGTTGCTGATCGGTTCCGAGCTTTCGGTCAAGGAGATCGCCGCGCAGGTGGGCCAGCCCGACCCGTTCCACTTCAGCCGCATCTTCAAGCGCGAATGCGGGTCAAGTCCGAAGCGGTACCGCATCCAGGCACGCGAAGGATTGGCCTGACCAACCGCCCTACTCCGCGCGGCCGTCGATCCTCAGGTGCCAGCCTTCGCAGGCCCGCGCCGTTGCAGCCGTGAGCCGAGACGATGCGGCGGCGCGCGCGGCTTCGTCGAGCGACAAGGCCGCGGCGAGCGATTCGCGGCTGATGCGCGCCTGCACGCCATCGTAGCCGAGCACCACGCGCGCGCCGAACATCAACGCGCGGGCCTGCCACGAGCGCAGCCTGCGCAGGTCGCGCACGAAAACGGGCGCGCCGGGCCGCGCCACGCGCGCGGCTTCGTCCAGCAGCGCTTGGGGCTCGTCGAGGTGATGCAGCGCGTAGTTCGAGTACACCGCGCCGAAGGCGGCGCGCTCGAACGGCAGCGCCTCGGCCCTGGCTTCCGCAAAGCGTAACCGGTCACACACTCCCGCGGACTCGGCGCGGCGCCGCGCACGTTCGAGCATCTCGCCCGACGGATCCAGAGCCCAGACCGTGACGTCCGGGCGGCGGCGAGCCAGTTCCACCGCCAGCCAGCCGGTGCCGGCGCCGACGTCCAGCACGCGGGTGTTGCGGGGAAGTTCGCGCGCGATGCGCTTCGCGAAGCGCCCCTGGAAGAACCGCCCGTGGCGCGCCATCAGGTCCTCGTAGGCCCGCGCCTCGCGGCCGGCCATCACGGCCTCGGGCTCCCGCCGGCGCGGGGGCGCAAGTAACAGGCCGTGGACCAGGTTCGTCAGGGACATGGCATCCTCCCGCGCACGCTGGGCGGCGTGCGTTCTCCACGCATCGGCACACGTCAGGAAATCCAGGCCGCGCTTAGTCCTTGGGCGGCGTTCGGTAGATGGACTTGCCGCCGAGTTCCTTTTTCAGAGCCTCGCGGTCGCGCAGCGCCTCGGGAATCTCCTCCTGCGTGATGCGGCGCACGCGGACCGAGTGCACGTACATCACCTCGAAGCGCAGGCCCAGGATCTTGGCCTGCGGGTGCGGATCGAACTCGCCAACGATAAAGAGCTTGTCGTTCAGCGTCGAGACCACCGTGTCGGCGTCGACATCGAAGATGTAGCGCTGGCGGTGCCAGCCCTTTTCGCGCACCGGAAAGCTGATGTGCCTGTTCCAGGTCAGGCGCGGCACCGAATGGCCTTTTTCGTCGAACCAGCCGCAGGCTCCGGACATCGGCTCCTTGGGACTATTGAAGTACCAGGCGATCTCCACGTCGTAGATCTCGCCGGGCCGCGGTTCGATGGGCAGCAGCACCGTGCAGCCGCCGTCGACGACCATCCCGGCTTCGCCCTGGATCCCGTCCTGCCAGCGCCAGGCGCCGTCCAGCAGGCGCAGGCCCTCAACCGCGGGTCCGGATCCGAAATTCCAGTACCATTCCGGCGGACGCTCGGGCGCTTCCGCCGCGGGCGCCGCTTCAGCCTTCGCGGGCGCGCTTACGCTTTGCGCTTCCTGTTTTGGCCAGACGTACCAGGCGCCCGCCCCGGCGCACAGCGCGGCCAGCACCGCCCACAGCCCCCAGCCGGCCTTGTGCGCGGCGGCCGCGCGTGCGGACTCGCGGCCCGCAGTCTCCGCACCCCGCGCAATGTGCTCGAACACCTTCGCGGCCATGCTTTCGGGCGCCGGGCCTTGGCCGTAGCAATCGTCCAGCAGCGCGCACGGTCCGGGCAGCAGCGGCAGCGCGGCGGCTGTGGACGCGGAGCCGGCCTTGCGCAGGCGGCGGCGCAGCAGATCCAGGCTTTCTTTCAGGCGGTAGCTGATGGTCTGCTGCGTGGTCTCGAGCAGCTCCGCGATCTCGCACTGGCTCATCGAGGCGCCGTAGTACAGCGCCACAACCGAGCGGTGTTCGTCGTCCAGCGCGCCCAGGTGTTCGCGCAGGCTGGCCAGGCATCCGTCGCTGTCTTTCGTTTCGCCTACGGGCGGCGCGACGAGCGGGCGGGCTTCGGCCGCCATGCGGTCCAAGCGTTCGTGCTTGCCGCGTGTGCGCAGCTTGCGCAGGCTGGCACGTGCGACAATGCGAAGGATCCAACTGGCGGCGTTGCCCGTGAGATAGTCGGGCGCCTTGATCCAGACCTTCAGGAGGGCGTCCTGCACGGCTTCCTCGGCGTCGGCGCGATTTCCGGTGATCTGCAGCGCCAGGTTGTAGACGTGGGTCTCCATGTGCCGGTAAAGGCGCTCGAAGGCGGCCCGGTCCCGCGCGGCGACCTGCGCAAGCAGCGCTTCCAATTCCGCATCGCGCGTGGCGGAGGCCGGGGCTTCGCCCGATTGGCGCTGCGTGCCGCTCATCGCCGTCTCCGTGGCCGCACCCATGCCTCATCCTCCGCCGTTGCCACCTCACGAAGCCGGCACAGCGGGGGGTTACAAAGAAAATTCTGCAATGGAGTCTACCCCAGCCGAAAGGCAGGCTGGAGAGATATCTTCATACATAATTCATTCAATGAAAGAGGGTTACAGCCTTTGCACCGCAAGACCAAGGAGGAAAAAGACCTCAATCTCGCGCCAGGACCGAAGCAGAAAACGCCTCGGCTCCGTTACGGCGCCGCTTTCTGCTCGGATTCCTTAAGGTGCTCCGCCATCGGTTTGGTGCAGCCCTCGCCCCAACGGCCGCCCGGAACCTCCTGGAAGTCCTTTTCGTGGCCGCGGATCAGCGCGCTGAAATCGCGGAACGCTTCCGGAATCTCGTCGTCCCGCAGTTCCCGGATCTCGACGGACGCCACGGCAATGTTCTTGCCCTTGAGGTACAGCCGTTTGCGATTCACGCTTCCAATATCCTGCCCGATCAACGGGCGCACATCGTTCGATCCGGTGACGCTGTAGTCGCCGATATAATAGGTGTAGAGTTCGGCCTGCTTGCCCACTTCGCCGCGAAGTTGCGCACCTTGCCATCTTCTTGCGGAAAAAGTTTGCACCCCGTCGGTCCAGCCCACGCCAACCTCCCAACTACCGTTCCGGGTGATGCGATAATGCACCTTCACCAGGATGGGCAGGCGATGCTTCAACTCAGGCAGCAGCAATGCGTTGAGGTTTTTATCGTCCAGGGCGATCAGGCAAGGCTGCGTGTCCGCCTGATCCGGGCCCCAGCGCCAGGTACCCTTAAGGTACTCGATGCCATCGGCCGGCGGCTTGGCGAAATCGAAGGTCCACGTACGCGGCTCGATCGGCGGCGCCGCTGCGATTCGTGGGTCCGAAGAGGCAGGTGGCGTTTCGGCTTGGCGGCCATTCGTATTCGCGCCGCGTAGGCTTTGCGGTTCGGTGCGCGGCCAGACGTACCACCCGCCGGCTCCCGCGCACAGCGCGGCCAGCAGCAGCCACACGCCGGCGCCGGTCCTGTAGGCCGCACCGCGCGCGGAGTTCCTTCCCGAGGAAGCCGCGCCGCGCGCCAACCCGTCGAAAACGCGATTGGCCAGGCCCGGCGGAGGGCCGCCCTGCGTGTAAACCTCGTCCATCAGGTCGCACGGACCGGGCAGCACCGGCAGCGTGGCGGCCAAGCCCGCGAAACCGGCCTCGCGCAGGCGGTGGCGCAACAGTTCGAGGCTTTCCTTCAAGCGATTGCTGATCGTCTGCTGCGTGGTCTGGAACAGCGCGGCGATCTCGCCCTGGCTCATCGAGGCGCCGTAATAGAGCGCCACGGCGGAGCGGTGGTCGTCGTCCAACGTCTCCATGTGTTCACGCAAGCTGGCCAGGCACGCCTCGCGGTCCTGTCTCGAATCATCCGGCTCAAGCACCATTGGTCGCGCTTCGGCGGCCTTGCGGTCAAGCCGCTCGTGCTTGCCGCGCGCGCGCAGCCTGCGCAGGCTGGCGCGGGCGACAACGCGCAGGATCCATCCTTCGGCGTTGCCTTCGCGGTACTCGGGGGCCTTGGTCCAGATCTGAAGCATGGCGTCCTGAACGGACTCTTCGGCGTCAGCCCGGTCTTTGGTGATCTGCATGGCCAGGTTGAAGACGTGGGTATCCACGAGGCGATAGAGGCGCTCGAAGGCGGCGCGGTCCCGAGCGGCGACTTGCGCAAGCAGGCCCTCAAGCTCGGCGCCACGCGCGCCCGCCCCGCGTCCTTCGCCGGCCTTGCGCCGCGTGCCGGTCATCGCCGCCTCCAGCTTCACGCCCATGTCGTGGCCCTCCCCGGATCTGCCTTTCAAATCCGGAAGGGCTGGCCGTCACAAGGAATTTTCTATAGGGAGTCTACCGCACCGGATGCCCAGAACGCACGGCTCCGATAAACATCCACAACCAACGTAACTATAAAAGGTTATGACATTTTTGTTGAGGCTACATACTGCCCGCCGGGTGCAACTTGCCTATGCCGCGCCCTTGGGTAGGCTTCGAAAGATCACACGTTCGCCATCCGCAGTACCGCCGAGGAGGCCGCCATGAACCGAGAACTGGTCACCAAGCTGCTCAACGAGCTGCGGCAGATGCCCATCTACGACGCGCATACGCACGTGATGGCCGACCGCCCGGTGGCCAGCCACCTGGGCGACCTGCTGGGCTACCACTACTTCACGGAGCTCTCGAACAGCTCGCGCGGGCGCCCGGTGCCGCTGCCCGAAGACCCCGGCGCGCGCATCGACTACGTCTGGCCGCACCTGCCGCAGCTGAAGGGCACGATACAGCTCGACTGGATGCTGGGCATCAGCGAGGCGTTTCTGGGCATTCCGCGCGGCGACTGGTGGACGAAGTCACAGAAGCAGATCACCGAACGCGCCAACGCGGCCATCACCGCGAAGGACTACTGCGCGAAGGTCTGGGAGCGCAGCAACATCAAGAAGGCCTACATGACCAACCAGTTCGACGAGGACCTGTCCAAGCACGGCGACGCGCGCCTGGTGCCCTGCCTGCGCACCGACGACCTGGTCTTCAACGTCGACTCGGCCAATGGCATCAAGCGGCTGGAAACCTGCACCGGCGAGACGATCGGCGAAAACGCGCAGGCCTTCGACCGTGCCGTTGCCAAGATCTTCGACCGCTTCGCGAAGTGGAAGATGGGCTACGCGGCGCTGGGCCTGCCGCCCAGCTTCGTCCCCGACGAGGACGTCAGCACCACCGCCGCCGGGCAGGTGCTGAAGCATGCCGCGCGCGGCGAAAAACTGACGCCCGAAGGCAAGAAGGTCTGGGCCAGCTTCATGCTCGACCGCATCAGCGCCCACTGCGCGCGCGTGAAGGCGCCCTTCTGCCTGATGCCCGGCGCCGACCGCGGGGTGTACGCGCACGGCGTGCCGTCGGGGCAGGACCTCTTCCGCTGCGACGGGCACCTGCGCGGCTACGACGCGATGCTGAACAAGTACAGCGACGTGCGTTACCCGATCATGGTCGTCAGCGACACGGCGGGCCTGGAACTGGTCGCGCAGGGCTGGATCCGCCACAACGTCTACGTCTTCTCGCACTGGTGGTACGCCAACAACCCGGCGGATATCCGCCGCGAGCTGCGCCGCCGCCTGGACGTGCTTCCGCGCAACAAGTTCATCGGCTTCCACAGCGACGGCTACTGGTTGGAGTTCCTGCTGCCGAAGTTCAACACCTACCGCCTGCAGATGGCGATCGTGCTGGCCGAGCGCATCGAGGAGAGCCAGGTCGCGCCAAGCGACACACTGGAACCCCTGGACGTCCAGGGCGCGCTGGCGCTGGCCGAGCGCGTGCTGCTGCGCAACCCCGACGAGATCATGGGAGTGAAGTAGTTCGCCCGTACGCCCAAAGAAAAAGGCCGCGCGCGTAAAGTTACGCGGCGGCCTATTTTCTTGAAACCGGTACGTCCGCCTACTTCTTGTTGCCGCGCTTGAAGCGCGCAAAGAACCCGCCGCTCTTCTTCTCGCCTTCGTCTTCCTGGGCTTCGGCCTCGCGCCGCAGCCGCGCCTCGCGGGCCTCGCGAGCCTTCTGCGCCAGCGCCGAACCGCCGGCGAACGCCGACGGGCGCGGCCCCTGGGATCCGGGCTGGCCCTCCTCCACCGCGACGGGCTGCTCGGCGCCGTCCGCCGTGTACTCGGCCTCGACGAATTCCTCGACGGCATCCTCGGGCGAGACCGCTTCCATCGCCTCGGCCGCAGCCGCGTCGGCCTCCTCCGCGCCTTCGGCGGCCATCTCGACGACTTCCTCCACCGGCTCGCCTTCGACGTCCGCGACGAGTTCCGCGTCCTCGACGGGTTCGGCCGCGGCTTCCTCCGCCGGCACCTCTTCGGCCGTGTCCACGACTTCCGCGGCACCTTCCTCGGCGGGTTCCTCGCCCAGCACCTCGGCGATGCGGGCGTGCATCGATTCCTTGAACTTCTGCATTTCGTGCCAGACCATGCCCGCGGACTTCTCGGCCTCGTAGGCCTCGTCGCCGAACTTGGCGGCCTCGAGCGGGTGGCGGAGCTTGGAGAACTGCAGCAGCACCTGGTGGGCGTCCTTGACCAGCTTCGAGGTCGCGGAGTCGAAGTCCTTCAGCAGCGGCTCGAGCAGCGACACGGCCATGGTGCGGAACTGCTCGAAGTCCTTCTGGGCCTGCGCCAGCTCGGCCTGGGCCGCCTTGCGCTCCTCGCGAACCTTGACGAACTTCGCCTCGAGGTCTGTGAACATCTTCTCCATCGTCTGGATCTTTTCCTGGGCTTCGGGACTGGTCTCGCCGCCGCCGCTGGCCTTCGCGGCCTCCAACTCCCGGGATAGATCCTCGACCCGCGTTTCGAGCGCGCTATTGGCCTTGGCCAACTCGCCGGCCTCGGACGCGGCGGCCGCCTTCTCCTTCAGCGCGCTTTCCAATTCGGCGACCTTGGCCGCCAGGGCATCCTTCTCCTTGCCCAGGCTCCCGGCCTTTTCGGCGGCGGCGCCCTTCTCCTTCAGCGCGCTTTCCAATTCGGCGACCTTGGCTTCGAGTGCCTCCTTCCCCTTCAGGGAGGCTTCAAGCTTGCCGAGCTTCGTCTCGAGGTCGCGCTTCTCAACGGCCATCTCGTCGCGCGCTTCGACGGCGCCGGCGGCGGTCTCTTCCTGTTCGTGGAGGGCCGTCTCGAGCTTGTCGATCTTCTCGCGCAGCTCGCCCAACTCGCCGAGTTCGGCGATCTTGCCTTCGAGCTGCATCTTCTGGTCTTCGAACTGGGTCTTCAGCGCCTCGAGCTGGCTCTTCAGCGCCCCAGCTTCGGCGGTGAGGGCCTTGTTGGCCTTGCTCAGGTCGTGGATCTTGGCTTCCGAGGACGACTCGCCGGCGGCCATCGCGTGAAGGCTGCCTTCCAGCTCGGTGACGCGGGCTTCCAATGCCAGCTTGGCCTCGGCGAGCGCCTCCTTGTCGCGCTGCAACTCATGGTCGGCCGCTTCGCGATCCTCGGCGTTCCTCTTGAGGTCGGCCAGTTTCGCCTGAAGCTCCTTCTTGTCCTTCGCCAGTCCGTCGATCTTGGTCGCGGCCTCGGAGGCGGCGCCGGACTGCGAAGCCAGGTCTTCCTCGAGTTCCTGCACGCGCTGCTGAAGGTTCTCGCGCTCGGCCTTGAGCTCCATCTCCTGCGTCGACTGCGTGCGCGTTAGTTCGTCGATCTTGGTCTCGGCCTTGGCGGCGGCCTCGGTCTTTTCCGCCAGGCCCTTCTGGAGATCCGAGATCTTGGCCTCGAGCTCCTGGCGCGCGGCTTCCGCCGTCTCGGCACGCGCCGCGGCTTCCTCGGCGGCCTGGGCCTGCGACTCCAGTTCCGCGACCTTCCTTTCGAGGTCCTGCTTCTCGGCGGCGATGGCGTCGATGCGCGCGGCGGCTTCCCGGCCGGCGCCCTTGGCGCTCTTGATCAGCTCCATCACCTTCGCTTCGAGCGCCTGCTTTTCGGCGGTCAGCGCTTCGATCTGCACCGCCGCATCGCTGTCCGCATCGGCCTGCGCTTCCAGCTTCGCGATTTTCGCCGCGAGCTTGTCCTTCTCGGCGGCCTGCGCCTGGGCCTCTTCGGCCGCATCCGCGGCGGCCTGCGCCTTTTTCTCGAGAATCCCGATCTGCTTGGCGAGTTCGGCCTTCTCGGACGCGAGCGTCTTGGCCTGAGCGGCGGCGTCGCCGCCGGCCTGGGCCTGCTTCTCCAGATCCGCGACCTGCTTCACCAGCGCGTCCTTCTCGCTGGCGATGGCATCTGTCAGTTCGGCGGCCTTCTCGGCGTCGGCACGGGCGTCCTCGAGTTTCTTCTCGAGGTCCGCGCGCGCCTGGGCGAGGCTCTCGAGTTCCTTCTCCAACTTTCCGGCGGAATCCTTGGCGGCCTTGGCTTCCTTCTCCAACGCCTCAAGCTTCGACTGAAGTTCGCCGTGCGCCTTCTCTTTCGCGGCGAGGTCGCTCTCCAGTTTCTTGCGCTGCGCCTCGAGTTCCTTGACCTTGCCGTCGTCCACGGCGGGCGCGGCGGGCGCGCCGCCCTTGCCGGCGAGTTGGGCCTCGAGTTGGCGGACCTTCGCGAGTGCCGCCTCCTTTTCGCGGTAGAAGAGCTCGGCCTGCTTGATCTCCTGCTGCAGGCGCTGCTCCATCTCCGAGAAGCCGCCGGGCGGTGCGGCCGGCGGCGGCGGGATGGCGGTGGAAGTGGAACTCGAACGCGCGGCGCGGCCTACGGCCATCGCGTTGGCGGACGTCGCGCCGGCGGGGCGCACCAGCTTCGCGCTGCCGCCGTGCGCCAGCGAGATGCTCTGGCTGCAGGCCGGGCAGGCTTCAGGGCTGTCGGCGACGGGAACCGAGGTCCAGCAGTTCGAACAAAGAATGTGGTCGGGTTCGGGAATCTGCGCGTCCTGCGGGAAGGTATAGAGGTTTCCGCACTGTGTGCACTTGAACTTCTTGTCACCGGATGAGCCTTTGTACTTCTTGCCGCATCCGGCGCACCAGACGATCATTGTGCTCATGCGTCCCCCCTGAAAGGACCGGGCCTCCCGCGGAAGCCGCGCCCCCAGGCAACCCTTATATAGTTAAACCGGCCGGTTTGCGAGTTCAACGGGCTGGGTTCAAATTGGTGCATTTTGTATAAAGTCCCAAGGCCCTTGAGGATGCCGCCGGACCCCGTAGACTGTCCCTGCAGCCAATCCGTTCCCTAATTCAGGAGGTCCCCACGCTCGATGCCCCAACGTCCGAATATACTCTTTCTGATGGTGGACCAGATGCAGGGCCAGGTTCTCGACCCAAGCCACCCCTGCCGAACCCCGAATTTCGACCGATTGGCCCAGCGCGGCGTGCGTATCACGCGGGCCTACACCCCCAATGCCGTCTGCAGCCCGGCGCGCGCGAGCCTGATGACCGGCCTCCTGCCCCACAATCACGGCGTCCTGGAAGTGATCCACTGCGTCGACGACGACCAGTGCAACCTGCGCACCGAGCACCCGCACTGGGCACAGCGCCTTTCGGACGCCGGCTACCGCACCGGCTACTTCGGGAAGTGGCACGTCGAGCGCAGCGAACGGCTGGACCGCTTCGGCTGGCAGGCCTTCGGCGCACAAGAACCCTACGCATCGGTCGCGCAGAAGCTGAAGGCGGACGCGCCGGCCAAACGCAAGGTCGACCCGGCCGTGTACCTGGACCATCCGCCCAGCTATCCCCGAGGCCTGCTGTGCGGCGTCACCGACGCGCCGCCCGAACTGCGCGGCATGGGTATCCACACGAGCCAGGCCCTCGCGTTCCTGGAACAGGCGCTGGAGGCAAGCGCGCCGTGGTGCTGCGTCGCCAGCGTGACCGAGCCGCACGATCCGTTCGTCTGCGGGCGCGCGGCCTACGAGACCTACGATCCCGAAGCGCTCCCGCTGCCCGGGAACTGCGCCGACCGCGGCGCGCCCGGCGCCAAGCCGGGCCTGTACCGCAAGTGCGCGTCCGTATGGGACGGCGTTCCGGAGCAGCAGCACCGCATGGCGCGCGCGTGCTACTACGCCAGCATCACGGAGATCGACGCGCAGTTCGGGCGCCTGATCGACCGCCTCGAGCAAGCCGGGCAGCTGGAGAACACGATCGTCGTGCTGACGTCCGACCACGGCGAACTGCTGGGCGCGCACGGCCTGTACTGCAAGAACATCTCGGCGTACGAGGAGGTCTACCGCATCCCCATGCTGGCCTGCGGCCCGGGAATCGCGGCCGGTGGCACCAGCGCCGCGCGGGTGGGCCTGCACGAACTGGGCCCCACGCTGCTGGAGCTGGCCGGCGCCGAGCCCCTGGGCGCGGCGGACGGGCGCTCCTTCGCCGAGGTGCTGAAGGACCCGGCCCGCGGCGCTGAATGGAGCACCGGCTTCGCGGCGTACTACGGCTCACGCTACCGTCTTACGCAAAACGTATATTGGGACGGGGACTGGAAGTACGTGCACAACGGCTTCGACATCGACGAGCTGTACGACCTGGCGGCCGATCCCGGCGAGCTGCACAACCTGGCCGGCGAGCCCGCCCAGGCCGGGCGCCTGGCGGAACTGGCCGGCAAGATGTGGGACCGCCTGCGCCGGACGGGCGAACGCAACCTGACCCACGCGAACTACCCGCCGCTGCGCCTGGCGCCGCGCGGGCCCGGCGCGTAAGCCGGACCTGCGCGCCCGGCAAACGCCCTTAGGGCTTCTGCAACTCGTCCTTGACCTTCACCTCGTAGTAGTTGCCGGCCATCGCGCCCTTGACCACGAAGAGGGGGGAGCCCAGCTTCTCGGCGCGGTCCTGCAGCACCTTGGCGCTCTCGACCAGCCCCTTCAAGGCCGTCTTGAGCTTCTCCTCCAGCTCCTTGTCGTCCATAGGCAGGTTGAGCTTCTCGAGGGCCTCCAGGGCGGCGGCGAGTTCGTCTTCCTTGTCCTTTCCGTCCTGGGTCATCGTCTGGAGCTTCTTGATGAAGGCCTTGGACATAACCAGCAGCATCTGCGCGTCCTTGTTCTTCGCGACGACCTCGGCCAGCGCGCCGGGCGCGGCCTGCTCGGCGGCCTTGGCGCGCCGGATCAGCTCGGTGACGTCGTTCCAGCCGCCGAAGCTGAGGTACCGCCCGACGGCGACGAGCGCGAAGCTGGTGGTGCCGTCGGGATCGGCATCGGGCTTGGAGACGTCCATGCCGATCTGGTAGACGTCGGTCTCCTGGTAGGTGCGCTTCTTGACCAGGGGCGCAAACATGGGGTTGCGGCTGATGGTCGTGAACGTCTGGCTGAGCATCTGCGCGAAGGCCTCGCGGTCCTTCAGCCCGAAGAGGACCATGAACTTGGGCACCGGGCCGTTCACTGTCTTGGTCACGAACTGCTCGGTCTCCATGTCGTACTCGGTAACCGGGTGGTCCTTTTTCTCGACGTCCAGGAAGAGGTACACGTCGCCGGCCAACTGCGCCAGGATCTCGCCCAGATCGTAGCCGACCGCACCTTTCATCATGCCCATCTGGAGCGTAAACATGTTGGCATCGTCGGGTTCCATGCTTTCCTGCACGGCCTTCAGGACCCCGCTGGGCGCTATTCGGAACATCCAGGCCATCTGGTCGCGGTCGCCGACCTCGGGCGCGACGAAGGCCTCGCCGCCGGTGAGGATCGCCTGCATCGCCGGCGTCAGCCCCTCATCGAAGTGCATGCTCAGCACGCCGCCGGTGCGGGCGACCTTGCCGTCGCAGAAGAAGTTCACGTCGCCGCCCAGCGTGTTCCACTTGTCGAGGCCGAAGAGCTTATTCAACATGCGGAAGGCCTTCAGCTCCTGCTCGGCCCTCGCCTTTTCCCACTGCACCGCGTCAACCGGTTCTTCGTCCTCCTCCGCGCTGGGGGCATTCTGCTTCGGCGGCGCCTCCGCGGCGGCCTTGGTGGCTTTATCGAGGTCGGCGACCAGGCCTGCCTCGTGGCGCTTGAAGAGTTCCGCGGTGTTCAGGAAGGCGCGGCAGACGCCGGTGGATTCGCTCTGCGCGAAGCGCTGGTACAGCGGCGACTCGCTGAGCTTGCCCTCGGGCGGGGCCATCAGGGCCGACCAGAGTTCCGCCGGATTGGCGTCGGAGAAGATGAGGTGGCGGCCCATGCGGCCCAGGGTCGAGGTGCCCTCGGCCTGCTGGATGAGCTCCCCCTGGTCCACGTCGACCTTTTTGTATTCGTGGTTCTTCTTCTCCGGCTCCTTCTCCTTCAGGCGCTCCTGGAGCGCCTTGAACTGCGTGACGAAGTCTTCGGCGACCTCCTCGGTACTCTCCACGATCATCGAGGTGGTGTACTCCAGCTTCTCCTCGTAGACCTGCTCCTCGAACTGGCCCTCGATCTGCTCGCCGGTCTCCTCGTTGTACTTCGGCACCTTGTACGTGTGCTTCTTGATCTCGGGCGCCTTCTTCGCCATCACGACGACGAAGGCCTTCAGGGCCTCGAGCTGGTCGAAGAGCAGCGGCTTGAACTCGTGCGCGGCGGACCATTCCTTCATGGCCTCGCGCGTGACGCCGACCTGGTACTTGAACTTGCCGCCCTGCTCGGGATCCAGCAGCTCCAGGTACTTGCCGACGTGCTCCACGATGCCCTTGGCGTCGAGCTTCAGGAAAAAGATCGAGCCGCGGGGCAGCTTCCCCGCCAGGTCTTCCTCGGCTCGAACGGAAGCAGGCGCCAGCGCGGCCGCCGCCAGGCACAGGATACAAAGGGTCCGGCGCATGAACGAATCCTCCAAGGGGATCAGGGTTTGGCGTCCTGCAGGTAGATCCCTACGCGGTCCTGCAGGATGCAGATGAAATCGGGCTTGCCGTTGCCGTCGACGTCGCCGACCTTGACCTCCTGCGGCATTTCGGCGCTGTTGGTCTCGCGGCGCTCGGCGATGTTCTTTTCGTACAGGCGGTGGCGCAGAAGCAGGCGCAACTCGCCCTCCTTCGGCACCTTGTAGATCTCGAACATCGCCTTGTTGCTGTCGAACAGCATCACTTCGTCGGTTCCGTCCTTGTCCAGGTCGGCGGCTTCGAAGTTCCAGTAGGTGAAGTAGTCCAGCTTCGCGTTGAAGCGCACCCGGTCGGCCAGCGCGAAGCCGTGGGCATCGTCGTGCAGCAGGTTGATCACGCCCTTGCCGAAGATCAGCAGGTCCTGCTTCTTGTCGCCGTCGACGTCGCCGACCAGGATCGGACCGATGTCCAGGCCCGCCAGGTCGCGCTGGTCCAGGATCTTGAAGACGCCTTCCGCCATGTCCAGTTCGACGATCTTCGCCTGGCGCCCGCTGACGGCCACGAAGCGCGGCCGCTTCGCCTTGGCGTCGAAGACCGCCAGTTGCGTGATCTCGCCGAAGGGCCAGTTGAACTGCCGCTCGACAAAGAGCTTCTCCTTGGCGTCCACCTTCAGCACGCGCACGAAGCCGCCCATCACCAGCAGCACGTTCTTGTTGCCGTCGCCGGTGATGTCGGCGACCAGCAGCGGCTGGTCCTTTTTCTCCTCGAGGATCTTCTGGTCCTTGATGATCTCCTTGAACTTCCCCTGGCCCAGGCCGAGGTACAGGCTCTCCTTGCCCGAGTACGACCAGTAGAGGACCAGGTCCTTCACGCCGTCGCCGTTGAAGTCCGCGAAGGCCAGGGCGTTGGGCTTCTTGGCCAGACTGTCCTTCAGGCTCTTCTCGTCGTCGCCGAAGGAGAAGCATTCGCTCGCGACGTCGATCGAGCCGGTAGCGTCCTCCCAGGCGGCCTTGCGCAGCGCTTCAACGGGCGTGTGCCGCACCGTGTACTTGGATTCCTCCTTCTCGATCCAGATCAGGCTCTGGCCGACGGGCGCGCCGAAGACGTCCTCGACGAGGATCGACTGCACCTGGCCCTTGGTGTTGATCGGGCGCGGGAAGGAGACCTTGCCCTTGTCCAGCCGGCTGACGCCCAGGATCTTGTCGTCGTTGCTGAAGCTGAAGACCGCCGCCTGCTGGCCCGCGCCGGCCACCAGCCGTGCCTGCGCGACCTTGCGCGGCGCCGGCGACCGGTTCGGCGTGAAGCCCCCGGCGCCGTGCGTGTAGACGACGAACTCGTTCTTCTTCTGGTCCACCGCCAGCAGGTCCAGGCGTCCGTCGCCGGTGACGTCGCCCAGTTCGACGTTCGCGCTCAGGCCCGTGTCGGGATCGACGGGGATCGCCAGCAGCGACGCGGCCAGGCCTTCGCCCTCGCGCTTGTTTTCCTGCCTGGCCAGCGTCAGCTCACGCAGGCGATTGAGGCCGTTGTCCAGCGTGAGGAACTTGATCGCCTGGCCGTCGCGGAAGGGCGCGACCTTGCCGCTGACGTGCGCCGCGATGGGGTACTCTTCGACGAAGCGGCCTTCGGCGTTCTGCATGCGCGCGTAGGCGGCGTAGAACTGGTCGAGGGCGAAGAAAACGACGTCCAGCCGGCCGTCGCCGTTGACGTCCTGGAGCTGGAAATTGAGGATCTTGTTCTTGTAGCTGCCGTTGAGGGGGAAGTCGCGGCGCTCCTTGCCGCCCAGGAAGATCGAGAACTCGTCGGCGCCCAGCACGCAGATGTCGGTCTTCTTGTCGCCGTCCACGTCGGCCAGGCGCAGCGCGCCCAGGCGTTCGCTGGCCTTGACCTCGTCGATCTTGCGGCGCGGCGAGAAGGTGCCGTCGGCCTTCTGCTCCAGCACGGCCAGGCCGTCGACGTCGCCGTAGTAGACGATGTCCGCGCGCCCGTCGCCGTTCAGGTCGCCGACTTCCATGCTGGTGATGCGGCTGAGCACCGGGACGGTGTCGATCTTGAATCGTTCGCTCGACTTCAGCTTGTTGATGTCCTCGAACTCCTGGCTGGCCTCGTCGGCCTTCTCGTCCTTCCTGCGCAGGCGCAGGATGTCGATCTCGGACTTGTTGTTGTTGACGAAGACCACCTCGTCCACGCCGTCGCCGTTCAGGTCGGCGAGCGTCAGGTTGCTGATGCCCGGGCCGGCCTTGACGAAATCGGCGGCGGTGAACTTCAGCGAACCGTCCATGGAAGTGACCGGCGCCTGCATGTACTTGGTGCCGGTGTTGGGGTTGTCCTGGTCGTAGGCGAAGGACTCGACGTTGTCGAGGAACTCCTTCACGTACCGGCTGGGAATAGCGAAGCCCAGCCCGTCGAGCATCACGTAGCCCATGTTCACGACGCCGATGACCTCGCCGCGCTCGTCGAAGATCGGCCCGCCGCTGTTGCCCGGCGCGATGGGCGCCGTCGTCTGCAGGTACAAGCGGCCTTCCATGTTGCGCGCGGTCTTGCTGATGATGCCCTGCGACGTGGTGCGCTCCAGGCCCAGCGGGTTGCCGATCACGAAGGTCTTGTCGCCGACCTTCAGCGCGTCGCTGTCGCCGATGTACAGCTGCGGGTAGTCGATGTCGATGGGTTCCTCGATCTTCAGCAGCGCCAGGTCGATGTCGCTGCTCAGCGCGACGATGCGCACTTTCTTGTAGACCTTTTTGCCGAACCCTTCGCCCGTCTTCTGGAACATCGTCACCGTCACCGACGTCTCGCCTTCGACGACGTGGTTGTTGGTGATCAGATAGCCTTCCTTGTTGCAGAACCAGCCTGTGCCCAGCCCGGCCGGCGTCTTCACCACCACGATGCTGGCGCCCAGTTCCTCCACCAGCGCCTGCACGCTCTTCACCGGCATCTTTGCCGTCTGGTACAGCTTGAAGACCTTCTTGTCCTCGATGGTCTCCTTCTCCGCGCCCTGCTTCTTGATCGACTTCAGGCTCTCCTGCTTGATCTGCACCAGCGAGCCGCCCACGTACAGGTACAGGAAGGTGTCGTCGCGCTTCAGCAGCGTCCCTTCGACCTTGTCGCCGTCCATCGTCTCGACGACCACGCGTTCGCTCTCGGCCTTGTCCCGCACGACCGCCGGCACCAGCGTCTGCCCGGGCTGCGCTTCGGGGCCTTCGCCGGCCATCACGCCGGCCGACCCTACCGCGGCGAACATCCAGGCCATGCGGACAAACACACTGCTTCGTTCTAACGAGATCACGATAGGAGTTCTCCCTATTAAAGGAGGCGGTGCCTGCGGCAGACGGACGGCCCTCACGACGTGCACACCGCAGGATTAGACGCGCCTAAGGGCTGCACAATGGGAAGAATCTAGCAGCCCTTCCCGAATGGGTCCAGGACGCGTTGAGCGACCGGCGGCACAGGCTGGATTGCGGATTTGCGCGCCCTTCCTTTCGCGAAAAAGCCCACGCCGGGGCAGATTCCCGCCGCGCCTCGCTGGCAGCCCGTTGAAAATGGGTCTGCCAGCTAACACCCTCGACGCAAAGCGGTTACAATCCTTTCATACTGGAGCGCCCGGCGGAATCCGGAATATTCGCGCGGCCAGCCGCTATTCAGCATGCGGGGAACGCAATCGCTATAAGGAGCCCGCCATGACCGACCGACCCCGCCGAACCCTCCCGACTGCCCTTCGACTCGGCCTGGGCCTGCTGCTGGCCGGACTCGCGGCGTCCTGCGCATCGCCCGGCAAACCCGCCGCCGCCGAAGCCGGGGCGAAGGCCACGCCCGCCGCCGAAGGCTCCGGCAAGAAGGCCGCCAAGGATGCCGCCGAGAAGAACACTTCAGACAAGGAGAAGGATATGGCCGCCGCGGAGAAGGGGAACTGGAACAAGAGCGACGCGGAGTGGAAGGAGATCCTCACCCCCGAACAGTACCGCGTCTGCCGCCAGAAGGGCACCGAGCGCGCCTTCACCGGCACTTACTGGGACAACCACAAGGCCGGCACCTACGACTGCGCGGCCTGCGGCCAGTCGCTCTTCAGCAGCGAGGCCAAGTTCGACAGCGGCACCGGCTGGCCCAGCTTCTGGCAGCCCATCGAGAAGGGCCACGTCGCCAGCGAGGAAGACACCTCGCACGGCATGGTGCGCAGCGAAGTCCACTGTTCGCGCTGCGGTTCGCACCTGGGCCACGTCTTCGACGACGGCCCGCAGCCCACGGGCCTGCGCTATTGCATAAACTCCGTCTCGCTGAAGTTCGACGCCAAGGCCGGAGGCGTCGAAAAGAAGTCCGAAGCCAAGCCCTAACCCTTCGAATCCGGCTCCACGCCGTCCGTATTGCCCGCGCTCCCCCGCGCGGGCCGGTGTATACTCTCTTATCGATATACATCACGCCCGCCGTTCGAGCGCCCCCGGCGCCGGGAGACCATCATGCCCTCGTGGCAGCCTCACCCGCACCTGTACTGCGATAAAGAAGGTCTCGAAAAGGTCAAGGCGAAGCTCATCCACCCGCGCTTCAAGAAGGACTGGGAGGCCGTGCGCTTCCGCGCCGACAGCGACCTGGACTGCCCCGCCATCGAGGACCCCGGCGTGGCAGGCGAGAACAAGCACCTGCGCCAGGCCGCGTACCAGGCCGCGCGCGAGGCCTTCGTCTACCGCATGACCGGCGAGAAGAAGTACGCCGCGCGGGTGCAGGCGTACTTCGACGGGCTGCTGGCCATCCCGCTCTGGAGCGGCAACCCGCTCGATTGCCAGTTCGGCCTGCGCGAAGGCGCCATGGCCCTGCACCTGGGCGAGGCCTACGATCTTGTGGCAGACGAGATGAGCGACGCGGCGCGCAAAACATTCCTCGACGCCTGCGTCGAACGCCTGCTGAAGGTCTTCGTCGCTAACTGCAAGAACGGCCAGAACCACTACCTGGGCGGCGAACGCACCATGAACCACCTCGCGCTGCATGCCAGCGGCGCGTCGTGCCTCGCCATCGCGCTCGACGGCGACGCCGGGGACCTTTCGAAGGAGATCGAGATCGCCCGCGCGCACCTGCTGCGCTTCATCGAATGGTACGACGACGCGGGCGCATCGCTGGAGATCGACGGCTACTGGACGTACGCCAACGAGCACGTCATCCGGGCGATGTACGCTTTGCGTAACAACGGATGGCCGAAATTCATGCACCAGCGCGCAAAGAAGCTGGAGCGCTACTTCTACCCGGTCCTCTGCATGAGCGTCGGGGGCAAGTTCGTCACCAACTTCGCCGACAGCCGCTACGGCTACGACATGAAGGCGACCCGCGAAGACGCGCTGGTCAGGAAGGGCGTACGCGAAGCCTATCTGCCCGAAGGCGCCGACCCGCGCCAAGTCTCCTACCGCATGCGCACCTGCGCCTTGGCCCTGGCCGCCGCTTTCCAGGACGGCCGCATCCAGTGGTTCGCGGACCAGCTCCCGTGGGGCGACCAGTTCGGCATCATCGCCGGCGATCCCGACCTGAAACCCGCGCCGCCCGACGACCTGCCCACGACCGTCTGCTACCACGGCTGCGGCGTCGGCGTGATCCGCAGCAGCATGACCGATCCCGATGCCCTGCTGCTGGGCCTGAAGGCCGGCCGCGCGCGCGGAAGAGTCTACGACGATCCGCACAGCCAGTTCGACCTCAACAGCGTCGTCCTGGAGGCCTACGGCGAACCGCTGCTGGCCGACCCCGGCTACCACCACGTCTGGCACAGCAAGATGCAGACGACCGACCCCGACCACATCTCCAACAGCACGCCTCCGCACAACACGCTCCTGGTCGGCGGCAAGGGGCAGACCGTCGAGGACAGCCCGCTGGCGCACCTGCAAGACCTCTCGCCCAACGAGGACGTCGATTACCTGGTCTCGCGCATCGAGCGCGCTTACGGGCCGCGCGTGCGCCGCTACGACCGCCACGCCTACTGCATCGGCAAGCAGTTCTTCGTGATCGTCGACGACGTGCTGCTGCGCGAGCCCGAGGTGCTGACGTGGAACTTCCACGCCGCCGAAGAGGCCAGACTAACGGCCGCCGCGCCGCCCGCGCCACCAAAAGCCTGCCGCATCCAGCGCGGCCAAGCCACGCTGGTGCTGGTCCCCTTCGGCCTCGAGTTGACGTGCAAGACCGCCGGCGACCACCTGCTGCCGCGCTTCCAGTTCGACACGCCCGAAGCCGTTACGTTCGTGCGCGCCGGGTGGCTGCTGTTGCCGCACCGCAAGGGCGAGGACGTACCGGATGTCGAGGCCAAGTTCGCCGAAGGCGGCGTGGTGGTCTTCGCAGGCGAGGAGTCCTGGGAACTGCCCGTGGTCGTGCGCCGCGCCTCGTTCCGCAGCGACATCATGCTGCCCTTCCCCGAACGCGCGAAAGACTGACGAATGGCGAAGCAGCCCAACGTGGTCGTCTGCCAATGCGACGAACTGCGCGCGTTCGAGGTCGGCTGCTACGGAAACAAAGTAATCCACACGCCGCACATCGACGCGCTGGCCCAAAACGGCCTGCGCTTCGAGACCGCCTGCCCCAACAACCCCGTCTGCACCCCGTCGCGTTCGATCCTGCTCAGCGGCCAGTACTGCCGCACCTGCACGGGCACCCTGGGCAACCAGGCCGGCACGCCACCCAGCCGCGAACGCGTGCGCCTGAAAGATACGACGATGCCTGAAGCCTTCCGCGCAGCCGGCTACCACACCGCGCTGATCGGCAAGTGGCACGTCCACCCGCATCCCAACGCGGTGGGCTTCGACGAAAGCTGCTTCCCGCACCACAGCCACCGCCATACGCACCAGACCTTCTTCGAGAACTGGGGCGAAGGCTACGAAGCGCCCGGCTTCGCGCCCGAGTACGAACGCGACCGCGTGGCGAGGTTCTTCGGCGAACGCAAGGCGGAAGGCAAGCCCTTCTTCCTCTACTACAACATCTCGCCGCCGCACATGCCCGTCGACGACGCGCCGGAAAAGTACCTCACGATGTACAAGCCGGGCGACGTCTCCATCCGCGCCAACGCGTTCAAGGATGGGCAGATGACCTACGACGAGCACTGCTTCAAGATCTACCTGTGGGACTTCCTCTACTACCAGTGCCACCAGCCGCACACCGAGAAATTGCCCGACGGCTTCGACCTGCGTTCGCTGACGGCGCTCTACTACGGCGCGACCGCCTGGGTCGACGACCTCGTCGGCGCGATGATGCGGAACCTGCGCGCCAGCGGCCTGGACGAGGACACCATCGTCGTCTTCACCAGCGACCACGGCGACAACCTGGGCAGCCACGGGCTCTTCGGCAAGTCGCAGCTGACCGAGGAATCCATCCGCGTGCCGATGATCTTCGCCGGGCCGGGCGTCCCAAAGGGCAAGGTCAACCGCGAACAGGTGATGTCCATCGTCGACCTGATGCCCACGCTGCTGGGCTACGCCGGCGTCGCCGTGCCCGAGTGCGTGCAGGGCATCGACCGCTCGGCGATCCTGCGCGGCGAGGCCCAGACCGTGGGCGAGAACGCCGCGTACATCGAGTCCAGTACCGGCGCCATCGGCATCCGCACGCCCTCGCACACCTACGGCATCCTGATGGACACTGCGGAGAAGCGCCTCGACCAACGCGCCGTCAAGGACGAGCGCTACCAGTTCTGGGACAACCGCACCGACCCCTGGCAGACGAACAACCTCGCCAAGGCGCACCAACAGGCGAACCTCGCCGATGAGCTGCGCGAACGCGTCCTGGCCTTCCACCGCCGCACCCCGGCCATGCTCAGCCCGGACTGATTCCGTTTCCTGTTTCCGGAACGACTTCAACGCAGAGGCACAGAGAACACAGAGGTTTACAGAGACTTTCTATGGGGTTGGCCCGGACGTCACCACGTCCGGGTCGCGGCACGCAGTGACGCGACAAGAAGCATCCTGGGGATGTTCAGACTTGCGGGATGCTGCCGCGACTTCAAGACCCGAAACTCAGAACCGTGCTCTCTGGGTGGCCCGCCCCGCAGGGGTGGGTGGCCGAAGGCCACAAGAGGCACGCTCCCTACGCAGACGAGATACCCTTCTGTTTGCGATTGAAGTTCGACCGTTCGCGAAGCCGCGTAGAGATTTCTGCGAATCAATTTGATTCGCCCATAATATTCATTTCCGAGTTCCAACGTGAAACGTTCGATGCCATGGAGCCGGAAAGTTAATTCGATGGTTCTTCATCTCCCATGGAACGCCAAGTAAACTTAAGAACTCCAAGACCGCGCATTCTTCGAACCGGCCGAATTTGCCACCAAGTCTGGCGGGCACATTCAAACGGTCACGAAGCGCCCAACAGCGATCAAACTCCAGGTCTTCCTCATCTTCGCTTAGCCCCTTGGGAAATCTCAGCCCTGTTGGATCTTGCATTAGGAAGGGCGCAACATCATCTGCCGACAGGAAGGGTAGTTCCCGCGAGATCAAATTGCAGTCTCCGAGGCACGTTTCACCCGGAAACCAGTTTGAGCCTTCAGAGGTTTCCTCCAATTGCACGAAGTGATCGAGGACTTCGCCATTTTTAAAAAGCTCGTACCCCCAATAGTCTCCGTCGTAAACAAATATCAAGAATCCAAGGCAGCCTAACGCTTTGGAAACATGCAATTGAGCTTTGCGCCTGATATCCCACTCCCAGCCGCCATTCCATTCGAGCAGGGTCCACCTTTTTTCGCGCTCATGTAATTTGTAGACATTGCTCTCTGTCCCCGATAGATAGAGGCTCTCGCCTCTCTGCTGATAGAAATCTTCGTACGCGCGGTACACATCGCGCGCTTCAACCTCATAAAATAGGTTCAACCGCAGAAAAAGGCCCACGATGCCTCCCCAATTCTGACCCAGTTTCTTTGGCGGAACCATTCTCACATTCGAATTGTGCGATGGTCGGCCGCTTCTGGAACAATTGACATCAGCCACGAACTCATACACACCGTTGAATTGTACTCCCAGGTGGTAAGTTCGCCTATAATCATTGCTTCCCAACCCAAAAGAAGATCACCGTACTCTGCAGCGCGATTCGCTTCCGCCATGGCAGAACCCGGGACTCGGGACCCGAAACCGGCTTCGCCGCCCCTCGCCCCTGCCGTTTTCCGCGCTACAATACCCTTTTGTCCCCGGAGATCACATAATGACCCGTTCGATCTTCACGCACCTGCTCGCGGCGGCGGCCGGCGCCGGGCTATTGCTGCTCGCGCAGTTCGCTCTGCGGGCCGCCGGCGAGAGCGCGCCCGCGGCCTCGGGAATCCCCGCCGCCCCGGCGTCCGCCGTGCCTTCTAGGCCTTCCGCCCCCGCCGCGCAGCCGCAGAAACTCGCGCTGAGTCTCAGCGAACAGGAGACCTACACCGTCACGCGCGTCGTCGACGGCGACACGCTGGTCCTCGCCAACGGACTGCACGTCCGCTACCGCGGCGTGGACACGCCCGAAGTCGGGCGCTACCTCATCGACCCCGCACCGCTGGCCGTGGACGCCACCGAACGCAACCGCGCGCTGGTCGAAGGCAAGCGCGTGCGCCTGGCGCTCGGTTCCACGCCCGTGGACGCCTACGGCCGCGTCGTCGCGCGCGTCTGGGTCGTGGAGGATGGCGGAGGGGAAGGCAAGAAGATGACCGACGTCGAGGAGTTCCTCGTGCGCGAGGGCCTCGGCAAGGCGGTGAAGTTCGACCGCGACGCCGCCGACTACGAGGCGCTGAAGGCCGTCGAGAGCGAAGCGCGAGAGAAGAAGGCCGGGCTCTGGGGCCTGGAACGCCCCGCGCCGGGCGAACTTCCTCAAGAGTGGAGGTACTGCGCCTCGGCCGGCGGCGACGTCTTCCACCGCCCCGGCTGCTCGCACGTGACGCGCACCGGCGCCAAGAGCCTGGTCGGCTACGCGTCGCTCGAAGAAGCCGTGGCCACCGGCCGCCGGATGTGCACGCTCTGCGCCAAGCACGAAGCGGCCAAGCCTCCCGCGCAATAACATACGCATTGCGTAAGTTCGTCTCCGCGCCCGGGCTCCGCCCGCCGCTGCAGGAACCGCTCCGCGCCGCAAAAGTTAATATATACCTAAATATATGTGGGATATTTACTTATGTAAGTTGTTAGGATTTTTGGTAATAGTTATTTACAATTGCGCCCCAAACGGCTTAAATGAGCTCAACATCAGGCGAAGGGTGGAAGCGGGCGGTGTTCACCCCTCCTTTTCCTGGTGCCAAGTGGCCAGCTTGGAGGGTCCCGGGAAGGCCCGGGGCTAAGACCCGAAGGTGTACATCACAGGGCTGCGTGTGCGGACCACCTCGCAAAGGTGGCGCCGGCGTCACCACCTACTATCGAAAGGAGTGCAACGTGCGAAGTTTGCATAAAGAAAGGAAGTCGCAGGCGTAGCACCCATACCTCGACGATTCCCCCCGACAATTGAATGAAGCAGAAGGCGCCCGAGCGGCGCCGGCGGATCGAGTCTTGAGCCCCGCGTCTTGGGTCTTGAGAACAGCCTGTCGGCCAAGCCCGGAAGACGAGAGTCCCGCGCCTCCTTAATAGAGCGGCCCGCCGCGCGCGGGCACGCCAAGAACATGTGCGCTCACTTTGGCGCTGCACAAGGGAGAACCTGTGCAGCGCCAATTTTTTCAAGATTTCAGGAGCGCAAACCCACCCCCCTGCGCCAACATTATTGAGGGGGAAGGTTTTCCCTTCCCCACCCCAGGAGCACTTGCTTCGTGCAGACCACCGCGCAGATGATCGAGGCCCTCGTCGACATGCGCCAGCAGCCCGGCGGCGTGCCGGTCGAGCACTTCTGGAAACTCGTCGAACGCTTCCGCGCCGACCTGGTGCACCAGGCCTACGTGATGCTGCGCAGCCAGGCCGACGCCGAAGACATCGCGCAGCTGAGCCTCTGCGAAGCCTTCCAGTCGATGCACACGCTGCGCGAGCCCGAGAAACTCGGCGTGTGGCTGCGCGGCATCAACCGCCGCAACGCGCTGGACCTGCTGCGCCGCCGCAAGTCCGCGCGCGAGCAGCGCCTGAACACCGGCGAACTCGACACCTTGAAGCTTCCCGACGGCTCCGGCCCGCGCGCTTCGACGCCGCCCGGCGGCACGTCATCCAACAACCCGCTCTCGATGCGCGTCAACGCCGACGACGTGATGAAGGCCGTCGAGTCGCTGCCCGAGAACTTCCGCGACGCCGTGCTGCTGCGCTACATGGAAGGCTTGTCGTGCGACGAGATCGCGATCCGCCTGGGCGTGCCGGGCGGGACCGTGCGCAGCAGGCTCTGCCGCGCCGACGCGATGCTGATCCGCAAACTCGGACTCCTCAAGAGACAGGAACGCTGACCATGGCCACGCTCCGCCAGGAAATCACCTGCAAGGACGCCCAGGAACTGCTGCGCCCGTACCTGGAAGGCGAGATGAGCGACGCGGCGGCGGCGCTGCTGGAAGGGCACCTCAACGCGTGCGCGCGCTGCCGCGAGCAACTCGACGCGCGCCGCGAGATCTGCACGCTGCTGCAGGGCGCCTACCAGGGCCACCGCATCAGCGGCGGCTTCGACCAGACCGCAACGAAGAAGCTGGAGGAACTCCGCCGCACCGGGCAGCTGGCCACGCCGGTGGCCGTGCCGCAGCCGGGCGACGACGCGTTCCTCGCGGAATCCGAAGAGGAGGAATTCTCTTCTCGACGCAGCGAAGGATTACTCGCCGCGTTGCAGCTTCGCATGGGCGCCGCGCCGTGGTGGATCGTCAGCGGCGCGTTCCACGCACTCCTTATATTGCTCGTCTTCCTGGTCGGCATGGTGGTGATGCAGGCCAAGTCGCAGGACGTCGTGATCGTCACCGATTTGGCGAAGCAGCCGCCGAAGCCGCCGGAAGAGAAGAAGGTCGAGCGCGACGTCTTCAAGCAGGTCGCCGTCACCGAGGTCGCCGAGATCACGGAACAGACGATGGTCACGCACGAGATCGTCGAGTTCGCCGACACCAACGAAACCGACAACGACGCCGACGCGCACGACGCCGCCGGCAACCAGGACGCGATCTCCGACATCGACCTGGGCGGCACCGGCACCGTCGGCAGCCTGGGCGTGGGCGGCGGCGGCGCCAGCGGCGCCTTCGGCCGGCCGGGCAACGCGGGCGGGCGCCTGAAGCGTGCCATCGCCAAGGGCGGCGGCAAGGAGACCGAGTCGGCCGTGGACGCGGGGCTGGAGTGGCTCGCTCGGCACCAGGAAGCCGACGGACGCTGGAGCCACCAGAAGCACGGCGCGACCAACCAGTACCACGTCGGCATGCGCGGCGACGTCGGCATGACCGGCTTCGCGCTGCTCGCGTTCCTCGGCGCCGGCCACACCGAGAAGGTCGGCAAGTACAAGGAGAACGTGCGCCGCGCCGTCGCCTGGCTGCTGCAGCACCAGGGCCAGAAGGACCAAGGCACCGGCGAGAAGACCCCGCACGAAGGCCGCTGGGTGGACCTGAACTACAGCCACGGCATCGCGACGATGGCGCTGAGCGAGGCCGCCGCGATGAGCCGCCTGAACGGGACGCGCACCGCCGCGCAGAAGGCCGTCGACGGCGTCGAGTACGCGCAGAACCGCGACAACAACGAGAGCGACCGCTGGGCCTGGGACTATTTCCCCAAGGGCGGCGTCAACGACGCTTCGATCATGGCCTGGAACGTCCTGGCGCTGAAGTCGGGCAAGGTCGCGGGCCTGAAGGTCGATCCCGCCGCCTTCGAGGGCGCGATCCGCTGGATCGACCACGCGCAGATCCTGGGGGAACACAAGGGCAAGGAGCACATCGAGGACTACGAGTGGCTGGGCGGGCTGATGCCGTACCGTGGCAAGCCCGGCGCGGTGCAGGGCGTCGGCGGCTGGGCGACGATGGCCGCCGCGGCGCTGTGCCGCGTGATGTTCGGCGGCGCGGCCCTGGACCATCCCGGCGTGCTGGGCCCCTGCAACAAGATCCTGAAGGGCAACCTGCCGAAGGGCTATCCGTACAACCTCTACTACGGCTACTACGCGTCGCTGCTGATGTTCCAGAAGGGCGGCGAGCACTGGAAGGCGTGGAACGAGGCCATGAAGCCGGCGCTCGTCAACGGCCAGCGCAAGGGCGGCCCGAAGGACGGCAGCGCCGCCGACGTCGACGGCAGCTGGGACCACGGCGAGGAATCGCACTGCGAGAGCCGCGTGATGTCGACGTGCCTCGCGATCCTCTCGCTGGAAGTCTACTACCGCTACCTGCCGGTCTACCGCGAGTAAACGCGCGCGCGCAGCTTCCTCGCAAAGCGCCGAAGGCGCGTTGAGACCGTAGCCTGGGGCGGCGCGCGGCCATAAGCCGCG
>JAKLKQ010000183.1 GCA_023150555.1 Planctomycetota bacterium | reverse complement strand
CCGGCGTGCGGCGGCTGCCTCGCGCGCCCGGGCGCGATCCTCGCGCCGCTGGAGGCGGACCTTGTCTTCCCACGCCTGCTTGGCGATCGTGTCCGCGTCGCCGCTGCGGTCGATCTCCTCGTCGGCGCGGCTCAGCCGGATCTCCGCGTCCTCGGCTCTCTCCGCCCAGTACACGGCTTCCTCCCACGTGTCGGCGTCAGCGCCCTTGGAGTACGCGTAGTCCTTGTCGAGGGACGCCTGTGCCCACTCGTGCGCGAGCCCGTTCGACTTGCCCCGGTATCCCGACACGTCGGCGCGGCCGCGGTCATCGATACGCATGGGCTCGGGCGTCGAGAGGCCGAGGCTCACGGTGTACTGCGCGCCGCCGCCGCCGAAGGGCCCGACGCCTTGCTCGTCCCTGGGACCTTCAGCACCGGATGCCTCCGCCATCCCCGCCTTGAGCGTGCCGGACGGCACCGAGGGCAGGGCTCCTGCCTGTCGGACGTGCCCCTCCTGCAGTTCG
>JAKLKQ010000182.1 GCA_023150555.1 Planctomycetota bacterium | reverse complement strand
GCGATGCCCCTGCAGATCATGTTGGCGGCGGCCTGCACGGCTCCGACGACGTGCCAGGCAAGAGCAACGGCAACGGCAATGGCAATGGCAACGGCAATGGAAACAACAAATCCAATGGCAGTAACAATGGGAATGGGAACGGCAAATCCAATGGCAACGGAAACAGTAGTGGCAATAGCAACGGGAACTCCAAGAGTAATAGCAATGCCGGCGGCGAGAACAGCAAGAGCAAGGCGAACGGTGGCGGCAACGGTGGCGTGAACACCGGCAACACAACTAAAGGCACCGGCAGCAACATGGGACTGAGCCATGGTCCCACCAAAGGACCAAGCGGACCCGAAACACCCGCTTCGAACAGTAAGAGCTCCGACAGCCAGGCAGGCTTTGGCGGCGGAAACAGCCTGGGCGGTCCCGGTGGTCCCGATAAGCCAGATTCGCCAGGCCGCCCTGATGCTCCAGACAAGCCGGACAAGCCGGACAAGCCCGACAAGCCCGACAAACCC
>JAKLKQ010000181.1:242-507 GCA_023150555.1 Planctomycetota bacterium | reverse complement strand
CACCCGAATGCCGTAACCCTCTGTCTCTAAAGCGTTTGCGGAAGGAGGGGGGCGTACCTAGTACCCGAGGTCCTTGCGGAAGTCGCGCATCGTGGGGTGGCGGCGCTCGGGGTCCTTGTCGAGCGCCTTCGCGAGCGCTGCGCTCACCTTCTCGGGGATGCCCGGCTGGATCTCGCGCGCGAGAGGCGGCTGCTGCGACTGCACGGCCACGAGCCAGTCGTTGAGCCGCTTCGCCTCGATCGGGTGGCGGCCGGTGATCATCCGG
>JAKLKQ010000181.1:0-232 GCA_023150555.1 Planctomycetota bacterium | reverse complement strand
TCGCCTGGCCGCCGCCGAGAAGCTCCGGCGCCATGAAGAGGGGCGTCCCCGGCGTCCCCGTGCTCGTCTGCTGCGTGAACGCCGCGTCCACGAGCCGCTTCGCGAGCCCGAAGTCCACGACCTTCACCCCGCCGTCGTCGGAGACGAGGATGTTCCCGGGCTTCACGTCGCGGTGCAGCACCTTCCGCTCGTGCGCGTACTCGAGCGCCGAGAGCACCTGCTTCGCGATCCC
>JAKLKQ010000180.1 GCA_023150555.1 Planctomycetota bacterium | reverse complement strand
CGCGCCGCCGTGCTGCTGCAGGCACTGCACGAACAGCTCGCGCATCATCAGGAAGCCGCCGGTCAGGTTGTTGGCCACCACCGACTCGAAGCCGCGCTTGGACAGCGCCAGCAGCGGGGCTGGAAACTGCCCGCCTGCGTTGTTGACCAGGCCGGTGATGGGGCCGTGCTCGACCAGCGCTGCTGCGATGTGTGCGCGCACGGCGTCTTCGTCGCGAATGTCGAAGGCGCGCCAGGCACAGCGCCCGCCGTCGTCGGCGATCTCGGCGGCCACGCGCTCGAGCTTGTCGGCGCTGCGGCCGCTGATGATCACCTGTGCGCCCAGCGCAGCCAGCTCATGCGCGACGCAGCGGCCGATGCCCGAACCGCCGCCGGTGACCCACACCGCCTGCCCGGCGAACAGGCCCGGGCGATAGACACTGCGGTAGCCCGTGGCCGCCGGCGTGGCGCTGGTTGCGGCGGGACTCGGGGGTGTCGCTGGGGTCGACGATGCCATGGGGGCCTTGCGGT
>JAKLKQ010000017.1 GCA_023150555.1 Planctomycetota bacterium | reverse complement strand
CACTTCGCGCCGCGGCCGGGCAGCGTCTACCGCGCGCTGAAGCAGCTCGCCAAGTGGCGCTGGGTCGTCGAAGCGCGCTACGATAGGCTCCACGCGCGGCCCGCGGGCTGGTACTTCATCACCGAGACGGGCCTGCAGGCGCTGCGGACGTGGGCGCTTGAGACGCCGACGCGTACCGAAGCGGTGCACGACCCGGCGGCGGCGCTGGCGCGCTTCTACTTTCTCGAACCGATCGCCGAACCCGGCGAGGCCTGCGTGTGGCTCGAAGCGTTCGAGCGGCACCTCGGCGAGCACCTGAACATGGTGCGGATGTTTGAACGCTGCACGAACGATATTCCCGCGGTGCGCGACTTGAAGGCCACGCGCAAGTGGCTCGCGCACGCGCCGGATTGGGAAGTGCACTCGCGCCACGGCAACCTGGCGCTCGACGCGCCGCACGCGCTGCACAGCGGTCTGTTGCAATGGGCGCGCCGCGCGCGTTCCGAGTTGGCCGAAGACCTCGCGCGCGCCCGCAGCGCGCAGGCGGAAGAGGAGCACTTTGCGCACGTGCAGGCGCAGCGTACGACAACTTTTTAACCACAGAGATCACAGAGGACACGGAGAACTGATTTTCGAATGGATGGCCCGGACGATTGCCCCACGCGCTCACGCGTTTCGCATTGCGACATATGAGCTGGAAACCGGAAACCGGAAACCGGAAACTGGAAACAGGAAAATCAGTCCGCGCCGGGCTTCAGGCCGTGCGCCTGCTCCCAGCGCGCGATGGCGCCGGTGAAGTAGAGTTGCCGGACCTTCTTGAACTCCTTGTAGGAATACAGCACGCCGTAGTCGGCGACGCCGCTGCGTTGGCTCATGCCGCGAAGGATCTCCTCGCAGCGCGCCGTATCGTCGGCGTGGACCATGGTGAAGACGTTGAATCGCCAGTCGGGATAGGTCGGGCGCAGGTAGCAGTGCGTCACCGCCGGTTCGGCGGCGAACAGCGCGCCGACTTCCGCCGTGCGGGCTTCGGGCACCGCCCACACGCCCATGCCGTTGGCTTCGAAGCCGGCCTTGCGGTGGTTGAGGATCCCCGCCACGCGCCGGATGCGGCCCTGCGCCTGCCACGCGCGGCACCAGGCGAAGAGTTCGTCCTGCCGCACGCCCAGGCCATTCGCCGCGGCGGCGAACGGTTCGGCGCAGATGTCCAGGTCCTCCTGCATCACGCGCACGAACGCGCGGTCGCGTTCGGTGACGGGCGGCAGGTCGCTCTTGCGGTGCTTCTCGCTATAGGCCGGCGCGCCGGGCGAGGCCTTCTTGCCGAAGGTGGTGTCGAGCTTCATGCCGATCTTGAAGAGCTTGAGGGTAGGGAGCAGGCGGATGGCCTCGGCGCCGCTTTCGGCTTTCAGGACATCCACGTGCTCCTGCAGCGAACTGCCCGCGGGCACGGCGATGGTGAACCAGAGGTTGAAGTCGTGTTTGCGCGCGTAGTTGTGGCTGACGCCCGGATGCCGCCCGATGATTTTAGCGGCTTTGTCCAGGTCCGCTTCGAGCACGCGCGCGGCCACCAGGCTCGAAGCGTAGCCCAGCGAGCGCGTGTCGAAGATCGCCGAGATCTGCCGAAGCATTCCGGCGTCCTTGACTTCGCGCATCGCGTCCAGGGTTTCGGCCTCGTCCATCCCGGCGCGCTTGCCCAGGATCTCGAAGGGCCTCTGGTCCAGCGGGAACTCCTGCTGGATCTCGTTGAGCAGTTGCTGGACCTTGGGCCTGAGGTCGGCGACGGTCTGGATCATAGCCCCACTCCTTGCATGCCATCAGTCGGCGGCGGTGTTCGAAGCCGCCTGCTGCAGGATGCCGGTGCGGATTTCCTCATCCGTCAGGTAGCACGACGGGTCGTCGCCCAGCCAGTTGCCGCTGGCGGACTCGGCGCGCGTGCGCAGGTTGCCGTTGCAGATGTCGAGGAAATGGCAGCTCTTGCATTTCGGCGGCAGGAATTCGCGCCGGTCCCGCAGGATCGCCAAGCGCGGGTCGGTGGCCTCGGCCCAAATCTTGCTGAACGGCTTTTCGCGCACGTTGCCGCAGGTGTAGTGCCAGCTGAACTGGTCGTAGTGCACATTGCCTTGGGGATCCACGCAGGAGATGTTGCAGCCCGAGCGGTTGCCGCCGGTGCCGCGCAGGCGTTCGCGAGTTTCCTCCGCCAGCTTGGCGTCTTCCTGGGCCAGATGCATGATCACGTAGGCGGCGTCGGTGTGATTGCCGACGGTCAGCACTTCCAGCGGGCGGCCTTCTTTGTGGTAGCGCCGTGTCGTCGCGAAGATGCGGTCCACCACGTTGCGCGTCTGCTTCGCCGTCAGGGTCACGGGCTTCATGCCGCGCCCGCGGCCGGCCGAGGCCAGATGGTAGACGCACAGGCGTTGGATGTCGTGCTTCAGGCAGATCTCGAAGACCGCTTCCATGTCCATCTCGTTCAGCGCGTGAACCGTAAAGCGCAGGCCCACCTTGAGACCGCGCTTGCGGCAACGGTCGATCGCCGCCAGCGTCGAAGTGTACGCGCCTTTCAGTCCGCGCAGCTTGTCGTGGCGGGCCTCCGTGCCGTCCAGGCTGATGCCGATGTAGCGCATCTCCAGTTCGGCCAGCCGGTCGGCGGTCTTGTCGTCGATGAGGATGCCGTTGGTGGAGAGCGTCGTGTTCAGGCCCAGTTCGCGGGCGTAGGCGATCAGGTCCAGGCAGTCGGGCCGCGAGAGCGGTTCGCCGCCGCTGAAGAGCACCGCCGGCACGTTGAAGGCCTTGACGTCTTCCAGCAGCGCGCGGCCTTCGGCGTGGGTCAGTTCGCCCGGCGCGGGCCCGGGCAGCGCCGAGGCGTAGCAGTGCACGCAGCGCAGGTTGCAGGCCTGCGTGATGTTCCACACCACGACGGGGCGCGGCGCGGCGTCGCTGGGCGCGGCCTGGGCGGCGCGGCCGGCGGCATCCTTGTGGGTGTGTCCGTAGCGGAGCCGTTCGTTGCCGGTTTCGTGGCGGCAGAGCAGGTTGCTTACGCTTAGCATGACACAGACTCCTTACGCAGGGTGGCCGGCTGGTATGCGCAATCCGGTTCTTCGGCCATCGGGTCATCGTACACGGCATAGGCGCGGGCGCGACTGCCTCCGCAGACCCGTTTGAACTCACAGGCCCCGCACTTGCCCTGCAGGGCGTCCGGATCCCGAAGTTCTCGGAACAGGGGTGCATTGCGGTACACGTCCACGACCGATTGTTCGGGGAAGCGCCCGCAGCGGATCGGCAGGAAACCGCTGGGGTAGATCTCGCCGGTGTGGCCGACGAACATCACGCCCTTGCCGTCGTTGATGCCAAGCGGCGCGCGCTGCCGGTCCAGGATCTCCGCGGGGCCGCGGCGCATGGGATTGCCGCGCAGCTGCAGGACGTAGCGCCGGTAGTGGTGCGCTTCGGTGGTCTTGATCGCGTACGGCTGGGATTGCGCGTGGTGCCAAAGGCGAGCGAAGAGTTCTTCGTACTGCTGGGGGCGGATGCGTCCTTCCAGGGCTCCACGCCCGACCGGCACCAGCAGGAAGACCGACCAGAGCGCGATGCCCTGCGTGGCCAGGAACGCCGCCATCGCATCCACCTGCGCGAAGTTGGTCGAGGTGATGGTGGTGTTCACCTGCAGCGGCAGGCCCACCGCGCGTGCGGCGGCCAGGATCTCCATCGTGCGCGCGTAGGTGCCCGGCACCTGGCGGATCGCTTCGTGGGTCGCGGCGTCGACGCCGTCCAGGCTTACCGCCAGGCGGCTTACGCCCGCCTCCTTTATCTTGGCCAACACCTCCGGCGTCACGCGCGGCGTGGCCGATGGCGTCAGCGCCACCTCCAGGCCCTGTTCGCGCGCGTGGCGGATCAGGTCGAAGAGATCCTCGCGCAGGACCGGATCGCCGCCGGTCAGCACCAACAGCGGCGGACGGTCGAACGTAGCGAACTGCTCGATGAGCCTCCGCGATTCGGCGGGCTTCAGCTCCAGGGGGTGCGCGCAGCGCTGCGCGCTGGCCCGGCAATGCCGGCAGGCCAGTTCGCACGCCTGGGTGACCTCGTAGAAGACCAACATGGGGCTGCTGTCGAAGTCGACCTGGGTATAATCGGGCCGTTTCATGGTGCGCGCTCCCGTGTCATCTAAATATTAATCTATAAGAATATCCTTTTATTGTCAACGCCCAAACCGCACGCGAAAGAGACGGAAAATAAAATTTATTGTCTTGTAACATGCTTTGATAATTGATGTTACAAGAATAACTCTCTCGTTCTATTTTAATTAGGGTGGCGATCCAGGTGCACCTTTAAGTAGCGGCCGAAAGCGATCCGGGTATGCTTGGCGACCAAGGCTTGAGTCCACACTCAGGAGAATCCAGCGATGCGCGACATCCGGCGTCTTGCGATTGTCTTTCTGCTCTTCCTGGTCGGTGCGGCGGTCCTCTCGGGCTGCGGCAGCGCCGATAAGACCGCGACCGGAGACGGCGCCGAGACGGCTGCCAAGCCGACCGGTGACGAGGACGAAGTGACGGGGATCCAACCGGCAAACCCCGCCGCCGTGCCACTGGAGCAGGCCTTGAAGGACGGCCTCTGCGAGATCGATTCGGTGCAGGGCATCCCATTCAACTCGCGGTACGTGCGCTTTCTGTTGAAGCCGAAGGTGGACACCAAGCCGGTGGTGCGCGTCGAGGCCGGCTGGGACCTGCGCGCCAAGGATGGAAAGGGGCGCTATGTGACCGTGCTGCCGGCCGAGGTCCAACTGTACGCCAAGAGCAATACCGGCGTGGACGTGTTTGCCGTCGAGTTGGAGCACTCGCATCTCGCCAACGTGGATCTGTCCTGGGCGCGGCTTCCGGAGGGCGACGCGTTGTTGAGCATCGTTCGTGCGGCGGATGGCGGCAAGCATTCGTGGAACGCCGTGCAGATCGCGTTGGACGCCTATGCGGGCGACAAGGATTTGAAGGCGACGCGCGGGGCAAGTTACAGCGCTCCGCGCGCGTACGGCGTGGTGGTACTGTTGGGCGAAGGCGGAAAGGTGGCGCCGGACGTGGGCGCCCTGGACGAGGCGGCGGAGGTCCTGCGCGCGGCGGGCCTGAACCCCACGAGCTACAAGATGTTCAACGAGGCCGAGGAGCGGTATGCCAAGGCGCTGGAGGCCTATAAGGCCGGCAGCAAGCCGCTGCAGCCGCTCGATACACTGGGCTGGTTCCGTACTCGGGACGACGCGTTCAACTGCCTGGCCGGTGTCTGGACCGAAAGGATGGACGATGCCAATTGCCGGCGCACGTCGATCCGCTGGCTGGGCGGGATGATCTTTGCGTACAAGAAGAGCAATCCCGAACGCGCGCAGAAAGCCGTCGCCGCCTTGAAGGCGGGGCTCGCGCGGGAGACGGACGAGAAGTTGAAAAAGGAGATCCAGGAACGCATCGACTACGCCGCGAAGTAGGCGCGCTCTCGCGCTACACCGCGGCCTTTTCGGGCCGGCCGGCCGCGTTCGCTTCCGCCGCTTCCATCGCCTTGGCCAGCGTCGGTGCGTTGAAGTAGCGCGTCGGCTGGTAATCCCTGCGCAGGCTGGGCAGAAGTTCGTGCTGCCGCGCGGCGTAGTCAAAGGTTCGTTCGTGCGCAAGCTGCGCCGCCACGTGCGCGTTCATCTTATAGGCGCAGCGTCCCATGAAGATCGCCCGCCCCAGCACGGGCCGCAGGTGGAAGGTCGGGCTCTTGCGGCGGCGCCAGATGGTGCGTGGCGCGCAGCTCTTGAGGTACAGCCCGCAGAACTGGTCGTACCATTCGCGCTTGTCCATCGCCGTGCGCAGCGTCATGTACTGCATCGTGTAATACCCGTAATCCCAGGTGGTCAGATTTCCCGCCGCTTTCTGTTCGAAGAACAGCGGCGTGCCCGGCACCGGCGTCAGGGGCACGAAGACCGGGTAGGCGATCTGGAGGTCACTGACGAACTCCCACACGCGCCGGAAGTCCTCCGCCTGGAAGTCGGGCATGATCACGAAGTGTGCCCAGTTCTCGATGCCAAGTTCGTCCAGCACCTTCTGCGCCTGGATGTTCAGGTCTACGGTGGTGCGCTTGTTGACCTCGGCCAGGTGGCGGTCGGTGCAGGCTTCCATGCCCACGACCAGCGCACCCAATCCGATCTCCCGCCATTTCTCCAGGAGGTGGGGGCGCCCGACGATGGTGTCCGTGCGGGCGTAGGCCAGGATCTTCTTGCGGATGCCGCGCTTCTTCAGCAGTTCGTAGATCGCCATCGCATGGGCTTCGCTGTGGAAGGTATTGTCGTCGGTGATGTGCACGAACGGCTGCGGCTGCGCCGCGATGTCCTCGACGATCTCCTCGGGCTTGCGCCGCCGGTAGGTCCCGCGCGCAGCGGCCCAGAGCGAACAGAAACTGCAGCGGTACGGGCACCCCTGGCTGGTGATCGTGTAGACCGTGCTGCGATACTCGAAATGATTGAAGTAGTGCCGCTTGTACGCGCTCTTCAGGATCGTCCGGTCGAAGCGCGGCCACGACATCGTGCCCGAAGACGGCAGCCGCGCCGGCGTAAACGTGTAGGTCTCGCCCAGGCGGACCGCCAGGCCCGGGATCGAGGCGTAGTCGGCCGACCCGCCCTCCGTCGCGCGCGCTTCGGCGATAGCGCGAAAGGTCTCCTCGCCAGGCCCGATGCAGATCAGGTCGACGGAAGGGTCGAAGAGGTCTTCGGGAAGAAGCGTCGCATGCTGCCCGCCCACCACCGTTACCGCCTCCGGGCACTCCTCCTTTACTATGCCGAACAGACGTTTCACGTTGATCAGTTCGCCGGCCACGTGGCTGTTGGCGTGGTCGGCATGGCGGTTCTCCGGGTTCCGATACCCCATGAATGCCGGATCCGGGCGCGGCACTACCGCATAAACGCATGACTAGGTGGTTTTTTAGACGGGACGCAGGACCAATCTGCTTTGGCTTTGGGACTGAAGGGAAGGGCGCCCGGCGGGAGCGAGCGGGCGATCCTGTAACGCCTAAACCAGAAAAGAGTTACACGTAAGAAGTCTGAATTAAAGTCTGGCGTATTTATAATAAAGTATACTTTTAACTGTATGCGGTGCTTCCCCGGTGTAGGAAGAACGGGCAGCAGGCCTCGGCTGGGTGCGCGGTACGGTCTCGCAACCCGCTCCGGCGACGATATGTTCGGCAAGGTACCCAGAGCAAATGAGGAGCTTCCGCATGACAGTGCGAACAAGCCTGCGATGGGCCATGGCGGGTCTCGCGGCGGCGGTGCTGGTGCTGGCTGGAACCTCGAGCACCGCGCTGATCAATCCCAACTTCCGCCCGGTGGAACTGGTCAAGCAGAGTGAAGGGATCTACCTCCTGCGTTTCACCGTTCTGGAGGACGGCAAGCCGGCCGTGGCCGAATGCAGGAAGACGATGAAGGGCGCGCCGCTGGCCACGCCGCAGCAGATCGACCTCTCCGCCGCCGAAAAGAAGGAGGACGCTGAAGAGGCGCTTGCCTGGGCGCGTGCGGCTTCCAAGCAGGGCGACGGCCCGGTGCTGCTGTTCATCGGAAAGAACGAGAAGGACGAACCGATCAGCCTGCTGCACTTCAACGGGCGGTGGGCGCACCTGGAACGCGGTGCCGCTGCCAATGCCTGGAAACTCAACCACCTGAACCGCCAGGACGAGGGCATGGAGGGCACGTGGGCCGGCGGCACCGACATGCTGCTGCGCCTGACCGAGACGCTGATCAAACATCCCGAAATCGACGTGCCTGCCGCGATCCACTCCTCGTGGGAGGACCCGCTGCGCGTGGCCGGACTCGAAGGCAAGGTGCGGTCCGTGCGCCTGGTCGACCTGCGCGGCGACGGCCGCATGGTCCTGCACGTGCTCTGCGAAGGCGGAGATCACTTCTACTCGTTCAACAAGGAACGCAAGCCGGAGAACCTGCGCGAAGCCAAGGGCCTGTGCACCGCCAGCCAGTGTGCTGCCTGGGGCGACTTTGACGGCGACGGGCGCGTGGACATCGCCTCCTGGAACGGCAAGGCCCTCGACCGCCTCCTTCAAAAGGAAGACGGAAACTTCGCGCCCGCGCCGCAGGCTGTGCCGCTGGAGCCAGCGCCGGTGGGCCTCGTGGCTGTGGCGGGCGGAGGCAAGACCGCCGCGTTGGCGTGGGCCGCCGCCGACGGCGTACATGTCCTGGGCGACGCCGGCGCGAAGAGACTCGAGAGCGAAGACCTCGCTTCGCTGGGTC
Source organism: Planctomycetota bacterium (assembly GCA_023150555.1). GTDB lineage: Bacteria > Planctomycetota > SZUA-567 > H5-PLA8 > H5-PLA8 > JAKLKQ01. Next base: position 103,851 of record JAKLKQ010000017.1, on the reverse strand, counting down.
AATTCGGTTCGCTGCTTGCCGGCGACCTGGATGGCGACGGGCACGCCGACCTGCTGCTGCTCTCCGCCAAGGGCAGCGTCTGCTACCGCGGCGCAGCGAATGGCGCTTTCGAGAAGGGCAAGGTTCTTGCGCCCAGGCTGGGGCAAGGCAACGGCGCCGCGGCGCTGGGCGACTTCGACATGGATGGGCGCCTGGACGTGCTGGCCGTCGCGGAATACGGTGCGGGTCTGTGGCACAACCGCGGCAATATGGAGTTCACCAACGAAGTCGACCGCTGCGGAGAATTCTCCTACATCGCCAAACCCGGCGGCCTCGTCTGCGGGTGCTGCGACGTCAACAACGACGGACGCCATGACCTCTTCGTCGCCTACGCCGTTACCGCCGGATGCAGCCCGCAGATCTTCTTCAACCGCGGCTGCCGTTCCTTTGGGCACGCGCACAGCACCGACCTGGACGCGAGCGGCCAGCTTGCGGAGTCGCGCAATGGCGTCCAGGCCGGCCTGGTCGGCGACGTGGACGGAGACGGCGCGCAGGACATGGTGCTGGCTCTCGACGACGGCGCTCTGCACGTCCTCTTCCAGAAGACCGATGCTGGCGGGCCGCTCGCGCTGCGTGTGGTGCCGCCGCCCGGCACGCGCGGGCCGATGGTGATCTGCGCGGACGAGGAAGCGCGCAGCTATGGCGCGGTGCTCGTGCCGCCCGGAAGCGAGGCTTTCTTCGGCGTGTCGGAGGCTGGCGAATACAGCGTGCGCTGGACCGGTGCCGGCGGCAAGGAGCATCGTCTGTCGGCCACCGTCGAGGATAAACCGGTGCGCGTGATCCTTCCCGGCGATGGACGCTAAGGCAGTCGGCTAACGCACGCCCAGCCAGCTCAGTTCCGGATCGACGCCGTTCATCGCCCGCGAACTGTGCTCAATGAACTCACCGGTCATCGGCCCTTGGGCATTGGCGACGGTCGTGTCGGTGACCCGGCTGACGACCTTCTGGTAACGGCGCGAGGCGTAGACTTCCTCGTACTTCGCGTCGGTCAATTCCACGACCACCGTGATGCGGAATGTATTCGAGCGGAACTTGATGGGCAGTGTAACGCAGTTCCGGATGATCTCCGCCTTATCGGCCTTCTTCCATGAGCCCAGCCCAGGCTTGCCGAAGACGCCGAGCTTCAGGTTAAGTGCATCGAGCATCGTAGAGCCGGCCGTGCGGTGCCAGAAGGTCGGGTTGGCCACCGTCGGATCTTCGTATTCGACGACGGCGTCGGCACCGCTTTCGCCATGCCAGGGATAGCCGGCGGGCAGCTGGTACTGCTTGTAGTAGGTCGGGTCCCAGCGATCGTAGACCGCGGCTTGCGGGATATCGCCGCTGGGCTGCACGTTGGCGCCTTCGGAGCCCGCCGCAGTGGGCGTGCCCGGCTGGATGACGCTGCCGTCGCCGCGGGTCATGGTGATGTGCCCGTCGCCGTCGAAGTCAATGGGACCGATCATGCCGTTGCTGAAACTGACCAGCACGTCGTTGGCAGCCTTCTCGCTGATGTAATGATGTTCGACGCGCAGGCCGGCTTCGTCGCGGCCGCGCAGTTCGTCCCAGCGGCGCTTCCATTCGACGGCGTTCCAGCCGGCCGCGGGCAAGTTGGGGTAATACGGGTCTGCGCCGGCCTCGGGGGCGCGTCCGTAGTTGGACGCGATGGGCCAGAACCCTTCCTTCGCCACGATGGGCGATCGCAGGCTGTCGGCGTAGACGGTGCCGCCGGCGCTGCCGCGAATCCTGGAGCCGTCGAAGAACTTGCCTTGGTTGCGCGGATCGGCGTTGGCGCCGTGGCAGACGGCGAAGGCGTCGACCCCGTCCAATGCGTCTCGCGTGGCCTTGGCTTTGGCCGCCGCCAGTTCGGGCGAGCCCTTCGGGTCCAGGGGCGCGCGGTAGACCAGGTGGCCCAGCATGGCGACGAAATCGGCCCAGTTTCGGAAGGGGTGGTTGCGGCCCGGGGCTTTCTGCATCTGCGGTTCGGTCATCAGGACCACGGCCTTGGCGAGGTAGCGCCAATCGTCGCCGAGCTGGTCTTCCATGGCGTTGTACGGGAAGTCCTTGATGCGGTCGTGGAACGTCGGTTCTGCCGGCGGGTACTGCCCGAAGTACTGCCACGTCGGCGGATACATGCCCTTGCCTTCGGTCGCGTTGATCAGTTCGTCGGGAATGCCGGCCGCGACATTGCCCTTGATCGTGATCGCGCGGTACGGTTCGCCCAGCGGACGGCTTGGATCGTTGGGGTCGCCTGTCCAGTTGCGCACGGACTTGTGGTTGGTGCGCGTCCAGAAACGGTTGAAGTATGCGTAGTACTTCGGGACGCGGCACCCGATGGTGCTTTCGTTTCCGGTCATGTTTTCGGCGTAGCTGCGCCACCTGTTGCGCCCGGTCAGCGCCTCGACCTTCACCTTGGCGCGGGACTCGGAGGGGTACGTCTGTTTGTCCAGCGGCACGCACAACTCGGAGACCGGTACGCAGGGATTCGGCCACCAGGGGTTAAGCTGGTAGTCCATGATCTCGTTGGCGATGATCTCCTGGTAGCGCGGGCCAATGCGCGTGATGCGCCAGGCTTCGTCCTTGCTCACCGCCGGCACCACGGGCGTGCTGATATCGCCGACGGTAGCACGCGGAACCGGAATGGCAGGATTGATGGCCGTGTGCGTGGAGGGCGCGCCGCCCAGTTCCGGATCGTCCACCATCTTGAATCCGGAAGGCATCGCGCCCGGATAGGGATTATTGTTCATCGTTCCGGAGTCGTTGTCCGGATCGTCGTACGGATCGCCCGCCGAGTCGATCTCGGCGAGCTGAATCGGGTAGTAGCGCCGGAACTGGTCGGCCCAGTGCTGGCTGATCGGGTAGCCCGGGAAATTCTGCATGTAATCCGGATTCGGAATGCCGTGTTGGCTGTGCGGGAAGATGTCCGGCTTCCAGTAGGTGGTCTCGCCGCGCACCACCCGGCGCAGCGGCGGGCCGGGCGTGTATTCCGGATCGCCGGCCGAGGTGCTGCCGTTCCAGTTTTCGAAGAGTTTGCCTTCAAACAGTGGCGTGGTGCCGGGGCCCCAACTCGGGTCAACGTAATCGTATGCCAAGGTTCCATTGACGCTGTTGTCGTCGGGCTTGTAGAGGTTGGGGGCGGTCTTGTCGATGGTCGCGGCATCGGCGGGAATGGTGCGCTTGCGCTGATTGAACCAGTCGTGCCAATTCCGGTAGCTGTCCGGCCGCGCCATCATCGCCTCGTACTGCTGGCGCAATGGCCCGTCTCCATGGTCGGCGGAAATCATCGAGCGGTCGAAATGCGAATCGACGAAGACGTCGTCGCGCGGCACGCCGGTGCCGTAACCCAGGAGGTCCCCGTTCAGGTCGTTGTACTGTTCGGGCTCCGGCGTAAGGAAGTCCATCTTGCCCCAGACGACGTTGGGCCGGTTCGGATCGATGTGGCGGTGCCCCGTAAGTGCGCCCAGGCCGCCTTCCAGGCCCGTATGGGCCGTAAAGTCCCAGTAGTTCGCCGGCTCTGCACTGGCGTGCAGCGTGTTCGCGCCGCCGCCGAAGGCGTGGCCGGGCGAAGCGTAGTACGCGGACGCGTCGGCAAGCTGGTCGTTATCGCGTTTATCCTTCAGGTACTTCGGATTGGCCGTGCGCCCGTTGTACCAGCGCGGCTCGAAGAGATACCCGTCCCAGCCCGGGCTGGGGTAGGCGACCGCGCCATCGAAGGGTCCGGGGCCCTTCCAGGTCGGCGCCACTCCGTAGGTATCGACGGGCATATACGGGAAATTCTCGACGCCAAGAGTGTCCTGGATGTAGGTGGACCAGTTGGCGCCCTGCGCGATCAAGTTGGGGCGTTCAACCGCGTCGTCCCAACCGTACATTCCGTACTTGATGTGGTCTGCACCGCCAACGATGGTGACGGGATCCTTGAGGCTGGGCATCCAGGGATACTTGATGAAATCGTGGCGCTTGTCCGCATCGTTGCTCAATTCGGTCAGAAATGCCGAGCTGTTGTAGAAAGGATTGGTCACCGGATCGTAGGCCGAACCGGGGTGCAGGAGCTTGGGTTCGATCCAGACGTTGTAGTCGGTGCTCGCGCTGTCGGGGTTCCAGGGCTTATCGGGGTTGCTGAGCTTCATGCGCAGCGGGATCCACGGGTTGTAGCCGGCGCTGTCCGGATCGCCGTCCCAGTCCCGGCCCGGGTAGGTCTTCGCACTGTCGGGGCTCTTCAGGCCGATCTGTACGGGGATCCAGCTGTTTTTCACGTCGTCGTAGGCCTCGGCAGAGCCGTTGATCTTGACGGGGCGCTTGAGGCGGCACTCGACGTCTAGCATCCGGGCCTTCCAGTGCAGGTGCGGCGCGACGGTGGTGCGGCCCAACAGGGAAGGGAACTTCTCCGGCGAGAGCAGGCCGTAGACGACGGGGAAGAGCGAGTTGTTCACGTCGATCGCGTCGTACCAGCGGTTGCTGGCTGCGGTGCCGTGCTTGGTGCCGGGGTTGACGGGATCGCCCCAGTTCTCCTGGTATCCGTGCGCGCGGATCGCGAGCCGAAAATTGCTGAAGGTGAAATGAGCGTTGGACTGGCCCACAAAGTCGGCGGGCCAACGCGCCATGGGAACGATGTAGCTGGCGGCCATGCGGGCCGGCGGCATGTTGCCGGGCCAGCGTGTCATGCCGCGGGAGACTTCATCCTTGCCCGAAATCGAAGTGATCCGGCCGCCCCAGGAGTTCTGGTAGTTCGACGGGCCGCTGATGCCGCCCTTGCTGAAGAAGCCCGGCAGCCAGACGTGTGAGGTCGGCGGCATCCAGTGCGTGCCGATGGCGATGGAGTCGTAGCTCGAACCCAAGTGCGCCCAGTTATTGTAGCCGGTGCCCTGGGTGGCTCCGAGGAAGTTCGTATAGCCCGGCGCGCCGCCGAAGTACCACGCCGCCAGCAGGTCGGTCCAGAAGCGTCCCTTGGCGACGGCGCTGGCGAAATGAAGCTGGAAGGTCCGGGCCTTGGGATGCCCGTACGCCCCGGCGCCGATGTACCAGCGGTTGCTGCGCAGGCAGTAGTCGCTCAGGACGGCATCGATGCCGGCGCGGTGCGGGTTGTACCGGTCGAATCCGAATCCATGGAACATGTTGTCGGCTGCGTGGAAGTACTGGTGTCCGACGGAGGTATCGGCCGCGGGCAGGCGGGGGTCGTTGGTCCACAGCCCGGTGGGGAACCAGATATAGTCGTCGTCCTCGTTGTTGCCGTAGCGGTCCTTGGCGACCAGATACCCCATGCCGTCCGCCTTGTAGACGCCGTCGACCGTGTAAGCCATGCCTTTCAGACCCGCCCACATGGAATACCGGGAGGGCTCCATCCCGTAGCGGTTGGGCTCGATGCCGCCTGCCACGTTCCAGATGGTGGTCGGGGCGCCGGAGGTCATCGCTGTCATGTAGCCGGTAGAGGCGCGCTGGTACCCGCCGATCGCGCTGTACCCATTGATCCACAGCTTCCAGACGCCGCCCGCCCAGGCATAGGCTCGGCCGCCGCCGTAGGGCTCGAAGTAATGCCGCCAGTTATAGGTGCCGTTGTCCAATTCCGTGCTGCCGGCCAGGCCGCGGCGGAAGACCCACTCGCTGTACTCGCGCCAGGGGATGGATTCTTTGGATTTCTGCGCCATCTGCGGCACCTTGCCCAGGATGTATTCGAGCGTGCGGCGGTCGGGCGAGGCGTACGGCACCTTGGCCAGGTTCGTAGCGTTGCCCGAGATGTCGAAGCTGCTGCCGATGCCCACGGTGCCTTCCAGCTGGCCCGAATTCAGGGTCTCGTAGATGCCCGGCCGTTCGTCGGCGGTGGCGGGGTCGAAGACGTCGTTGAGGTTCACGCCGCCGTCCTTGGGCGTGACGGCGACCTGGATCAGGCCGTTGTTGGAGCCCACCTTCACGCGGAACTTCCGCACGCGCGCGAAGGGCTGCAGTTGCACGGTGTCTACCAGCACCGTCGACGGCTGCGGGAAGCGCTGCGTCTCCATGCTGCGCTTGGCCTGGTCGTCTGTGCCGGGCCGGAACTTGAAGCCGTAGCCCCAGGCCTTGCCCGTCCAGGTCGCGACGGGTTCGACGGTCTCCTCGTTCCAAAGCAGCATCCGCCAGGAGTCTTGGTAGTTATAGGCGTCGCCGCGGCTGGGCGCCCGGTCCGCTCCGATGGGGAGTTTGCCGCCCAGCGTCGCGTCGGGGTTGAAGCCCCAGCGGGAGGTCCAACCGCCGCCGCCCAGCGTCGTCAGGTGCGCGGAGGACCCTCCGGCGTGCGTTACGTTGCGGTCGTCGCGCAGCGCGCGAAGCGCGAACTGGAAACCCACCTCGGAGAGCCCATCCAGCGCGGCGAGGTCGCTGCTGTTGCTGGCCCCGCGCAGCTCAACTCGTCCCTGCTCGGCATAGGAAAGCCCCAATACCACCAGCACGGTCAACATGCCCACGACCACGATCAGGATAAAGCCACGTTCGTTGGTATGGCGCTTCGACCGCGCGCGTGCCTTGTCCTCAGCGTGTCCGGTCCCCTGTGTATTCGACGCAGGCATTTAACCACCTCGCAGTTAACCGTGTGCGTTGCACGCACGAGTACGCGCAACCCGTGCTCGTCATTTGAATTGTATGGATGAAGCCGGTGAATCAGACCGGGAACTTAGACACTGCGACCTTTTGAAACCATTAATAGGCTCGGCTCTGGCGCGGCCCTCGCCTGGCCGGAGGTCCTGAGGGTGCCGAAATTGTCCGGAAACAAGGGGCCCTTGGTGTATCTATATAAGGAGGCGGTTGGGCGCGGGGCGGTATCCGCAATCGACCGTCGGTCTAAAGCTAACCCTACTCAGAAAAAGGCGTTGCGCCTCGAGCGCAAACGCAGTTCGAAGGGTGAAGCGGCGGCCCCTATTCCCCTACAGGTGCGAGCCCCGGCAATGGAATCCAGGCGCAAAAGGACGCACAAGAATGGCCGCTGGGCCCTTGTGCTGCTGCTGGGCCTGGCAAGCGGTTGCATCCAGGTCGAGACCCGCGTGCAACTGAACGAGGACGGCAGCGCGGTCATCACCGAGAAGGTTCGGCTCTCGCGCCGGCTGCTCGACCAGAGCGGACCGGAGGGCTCGGAACGCGACGTCGCGAGCCTGCTTAAGAAGGAGACTGCCCAGGCGCGGGTGGCGATGATGGGCGACGGCGCCGAACTCGCCAGTCACGAAATCAACCGCGCCGACGAGGGTGGCCAGGAGGCGGTTGCGGTCTACAGCATCCCGGACCTGTGCAAACTCCGCTACGCTTCGCCGTTCGTATGCCAGAAAGACTACAAAGAAAACACCGTCATCGCGTTCGCCATCGACGCGGTCAAGAAGGGCAGTTACCTGGGCGACAAGGCCGGCGACCTGCGCCTGCGCATCATGCCCGTGGCCGCCCTGGAAGGCGGCGAGAAGGAAGTCCACGAGCAGCCTGCCGAACACGCCTCGGCATCGCCGGCCGACCTCCAGCGCCTGCGGCGCCTGCAGCCAATCTTCCGGGACCTGTTGCAGGGCTTTAAGCTGAAGTTCACGTTCGAATCCTACGCGCCGATCCGGTGCAGTTTCGCGATGCGCGGCTTCGAACTGGAAGGCGCGATCAAGGAAGTCGACCTCATCGACATCGACGACCGCAACCTGGACAGTCAGGGTGGCGCATTCTTCGAGAACGAAGAGGTGATGCTCGACCTTGCCCGCTGGCGCCTGGACACGCCGGTGCTGCGCCGCCAGTTGGCCAACGCAAACGTCAACAAGGCGCTGCCGATCCTGATGTCCCGCGCCGGCGCGATCTGGTTTCCGCCCAGCCGCCCGCTCTACGACCGCTATCTGAAGGATGTCCCGTTGGACTTCGGCAGCGGCGAGACCGGCAGCGACATACGCAAAGCGGCTTTCGACGAGGTCGGCTACAGGCCGGTGCCTGAAAGGAAGACGGAGCCCGCAGATGCCGCGCCCTGATCGCGCGCTCTCACGCTTCCTTCGGCCGGCGCTGCTGGCCTTGCTGGTGTTGCCGGCGCTGGGCCCACGTGTGGCCGGGGCCGAGGACGAGGACGCGCAGTTCGAGGCGTGGAAAAAGACGGTCAAACACCCGGTGCTGCGGGTGCGCAGCGTCGACAAACCGCCGAAGATCGACGGAAAACTCGACGAACTCTATGAACAGAAGGCGACGCCGGTCTCGCTGGTGTTGATCAGCGGCAAGAAGACACCGCCCGTCTTCAACACCACCGCGTGGCTGCTCTGCGACAAGCAGTACCTGTACGTATTCACTCGCTGCCAGACGCCGTTCCCCGATGCCGTGCTGGCCAAGATCACCGAGCGCGACAACAACATCTTCCACGACGAGACCATCGAGCTGTTCCTCGATCCGACCAACAGCCGCGAGGACTGCTACTTCCACATCATGGTCAACGCCATCGGCACCACCGGCGACATCCGCAACAACAGCGATCCCAGCTGGAACCCGCGCCTGACCGTCAAGACCGCACGCGACGCCAAGACCGCCTGGCTGATGGAGATGCGCATCCCCTACGTGGACCTGGACATTCGTGCCGGAAAGCTGAACAAGGTCTGGTCGTGCAACATCAATCGTACCGCACGGCCCGAACCCAAGCCGCCGCTGGGCATCGACGACGTTGAGATCGAGGACACCGCATGGTCGCCGACCTTTACCGACAGCTCCCACTGCCCGCAGATGTTTGGCTATCTATGGCTCGATGCCGGTGAGGTCGTCAACACGACGCAAGCCGACGTGGTGCGCGCCACCGTCGACCTGCGGGATCAGCGCCCCGAGCAGGCCCAGGAACTTAACGCGCTGCCCCTCGACGAAGGCGTCGACGAGAAGGCCATCGTCGAAGAGTACGCGGTGCGCAGGCCCGAACGCTTTGCATTTACGGCAAAGCCCCGGGTCACGCGCGCCGGCGACCGCATCACGATCGCCTTCGAGGCGGAGACCTTCGGCGACGCCACTGTGGCCATCGAGGAACCCGATGGCCTGATCGTCCGGCATCTCGCCAGCGGAGTCCTGGGACCCAACGCGCCGGAACCCTTTCAGAAAGACAGCCTCAAGCAGACCGTCGTCTGGGACGGCAAGGACGACACGGGCCGCTATCTCGACGACAAGGACAGCCTTCGCGTGCGCGTATCGCTGGGCTTGCGCCCGCAGTTCGAGCGCACGCTCTTCTGGTCGCCGCACAAGCGCTGGGGCACCTCCGTGCCGATGATCCGTGCCACCGCGGAAGGCGTTTACGTCTTCGACAACAACCAGAACTCGCAGCTGCGCCTTTTCGGCCACGACGGGACGTACCTTCGCACCGTCTATCCGTTCCCCGCCAATCGCCTCCATCTTGTAGAGGGCATCCAGAGCAAGATCTTCCCCCACGACGGTCGCCGCTGGCCGGTGAAGTATTCGCACATCCAGTGCACGCTGCTCACCACCGCCGACCTGCGCTACGGAATGTTCTGGCCGACGGGCGGCAAGGAAGGCGAATTCGCTTCGGCGATGGAGATCGTGCCGGGCGTGCCGGACCGCATCTATCTGCTCGGCGCCCGCCTCAACCGGCTCAGCGGGGACGGTTCCACCAGCGGCAAGCCGCTTCAGGGCCCGCAGACCTGTTTTCAGAGCGGCACCTTCGCGCCGCCGCACGCGTCGCCCTGGAGCGCTGCAGCCAGCCCCGACGGCAAGTGGCTGTACCTGACCGGCTTTCTGGCCGGCGGCGATGCGCTGCACGGCGTGGCGCGTATGGATCCATCGGGCGATAAGGAACCGGAACTCTGGGCGGGCGTCCTGCGCCGAAACGAGTTCGGTTCAACCAGCAAGCGGTTCAAGATGCCGACGTCGGTGGACTGCGATGCACAGGGACGTGTCTACGTCGCCGACTACCTCAACGATCGCGTTCAGGTGCTCGACCCGGATGGAAACTACGTCGCGACCGTTCGCACGATCCGTCCTTCGGAGATTCGCATTAACCGCAAAACCGGGGAGATCTACGTCTTTTCCTGGCCGGTGCCGAACTACTTCGGCGACCGGTTTCGAAACTCGCAGGAAGGCACGCTCACCCGCTTCGCCGCCCTGGGCGACGGCACAGCGGAGCCGAAGACAATCTCGAAGAGCACCTTTCCGTGCGAGCGTCCCGGCGACCGCTACCGCGCTACCAGCGCCGAGATCGATTTTCACACCGATCCGCCGACGGTATGGATTGCACCGATCATTCGTGGTGGAAATTGGGAGCCCCTGCAGATCAAGCTGTACGAACTCGCCGACGGCGCGTTGAAGCCGAAGCGCGATTTCGCCGAGGACATCCGCAAGAGCGTGTGGTGGTTCAAGTCGCCCGGCGAACTTCGGCAGCGGCTCTACTTCGATCCCAAGACCCGCAGCCTGTATGTGGGCGAATACACGCGTCCGCACGCGGTCCACTGCAAATGGTTCAAGGAGATGCTGCGCGTCGATGCGGAAAGCGGAAAGGTGTCGCCGGTCCGGCTTCCGATGGACGCCGAGGACGTGGCGTTCGACATTGAGGGCCGGGTGTACCTCCGCAATCCGGACGCCGACTTCATCGCCCGCTTTGATCCTGCGACTTGGCGCGAGATTCCCTTCGACTACGGCGAAGAGCGCGACACGTTCATCTCCGGACTGGTGGTGCCGGGCATCAGCGACGGAGGCGCCATGAGCGGCGGGTTCTCGGTCTCGCCGCGCGGCCGGATCGTTGTCCACTGCCGGTGGCCCTTGGAAGAGAAGGGCGCCGACACGCTTCAGAAGGTGCCCGACGAGAAGAACGCCAACGATCAGATCCGCAAACATGCGCCGCAGATTTTTCCAGGCCGCTACGTCGAACACGAGCTCCATGTTTTCGACCAGCACGGCCAATGGGTCTATAAGGACGCGCTGCCGGGTATCGAACGCACCGACGGTGTGAACATCGACAGCGACGATTACCTATACATGACCGTCAACCAAACGCGCAACGCGAATGGCAAACGGTACTTTAACGACATCTCGTGTTCCTACCTGAAGGCGAAGGCCGGACAGGCGCGCATCCTCACAACGGCCGCCGCGCGCGTGCCGTTGCCGCCTTCGGAGATTCCCAAGCGCGAGGCCGACCTGGTCGGCCACCGCCTGGGCGCCGCGTGGGTGGAAGGCGCCGAGTGGATTCACGGCGCGGTGGGTTTGAATGGGCGCAGTGTCGACAACGAGCGCATCGGCCGCAACTGCGACTGTTCGGCGAAATCCCGGGGTGATCTCGATTTCTTCCGCCGCAGCTTCGTCACCGAGGTCGACCATTATTCCGTCATCGTGCTCGACACCAACGGCAATCCCATCGTGCGCATCGGGCGCTACGGCAATGCAGACGACGGCAAGCCGCTGAATTCCGCCGGCGGTCCGGAAGGCGCGCGCGCCATTGGCGGCGACGAGGTGGCCATCTTCCACGCCATGAATCTGGTGGTGCATTCCGACCGCCGCCTCTTCATCGCCGACGTCGGAAACGAGCGGATCCTCAGCGTGAAGCTGGACTACTTCGCCAACGAAACGATAAACCTCAAGAGCGTGCCGGATGAAGCCCCACCGCAGGAGTAACGCTTCCGGCGCACCGTCCCTGCGGCCAGCGGCCCTGCTGTTGGCTGCCGTCGCGCTGGCCCCCGTGTATTCCGGCGAAGGCGAAAAGCCTACCGCGCCGCCTGCCGATGCTTCGCCCGCTCCGGCGAAGGATCCGATCGTTGACGACTATCGCGGTTACGTTCCGGATTTCATTGCGCAGATCAAAGCGGGCGACCGCTACCGCGGCGCCTTCCGCGGCTGGATGCGCAACAAGGAACAGATGAAGCTCTCAACGGAGCCCGGCTTCTATACCCAGGTCATGCTCGACCTGGATTCGCGCGCCAACGCCCTGGTGGAAGCCGGCATCAAGAAGGAACAGATGGGCAACTATCGCGAGGCCTTGAAAGTCTACCGGCAGCTCTTTGACCGGATCCTCAAGCAGCAGCGCAACCTGCTCTACCGGGTCTCCGAAAGCGGCGTGTACGTACCGGTCTCGCAGTATGTCCAGCGGCGCATCCTCAATTTCCCGAAGGAAGACCTCGAATTTTTCCGGATGATGATGGACCCCGAGGCGCGCGAGGCCTTCCAGACCGCGCGGCGCAAGTACAGTCTGGAAGGCTTCAGCGAGGTCGTCGACCTGCTGCTGCCTACGTCTTTCGGAGACAACGCGCTTTTCGAACTCGGCAACGCGGAACTTGACAGCGGGCACTACCTCGCGGCGTTGGACTACTTCACCACGGTGCGCGATTTCTTCCCGGATTCCGACTGCCGGACGGCCGAACTTGCGGTCAAGATTTCGTATTGCCGAAAGATGCTGGGCATGCCCGAACAGAAAGGCGAGTTCGATGCCGGCGGCGCACAGGCCGATCCGGGGACGCTCGCGCGATTGAAGCGCATCGTCGAGGACGCCAAGGCGCCCCAGGCCGGCACGATTCGCCAGCGTGCCAGCGCGCCGCACGAATCCGTCGACGACTACGCGGAGCACCCCGAGCCGGGTGACATGTTGGCGACCGGAGCCCCGCAGTGGACCGTCGGGCTGCCTGCGTCGTGGCGTGATAATTGGGTCTACGCACAACCGGTGGTGACCGAGCACAGCGTATTGTACCGGCAGAAGAACGTCTTGTACTGCCGCTCGCTGCTTACCGGTGAGCTGCGTTGGAAAAACGAGCTTGGCGGGCGCGCGGCCTGGCAGAACCGCAGCGAACGGTTGTACCCGCTCGAAGATATCCTCGTGCAGAACGGCATGGTATTCACGCCGATGCATAAGATCGGCCCTTCGCTGGTGGCGCTCGACGAAGTCACCGGCTCGCTGCAGTGGGCCTACGGGCCGATGGCGGCCTCGAGCGAAGAAGAGGCGCGAATGCGTTTCGAGTCTGCTCCTGCATGGGGGCCGCAGACGGTCTTCGCGGCGTATATCCTCGACAACATCGAAGGCGTGACGCATACGGACACCGAGTACGGCGTGATCGCGTTCGACGCGCAGACCGGGCGGGTGAAGTGGCGCGTCGGATTGTGCCGCCTTCCGCCCGGCGTCTTCTCGACGGGAAACAAGGGCCTGCGCCGAAACCGAATCCGCAGCTTCTCGTCGCCGCCGCTGTACCACCAGGGCCGCGTGTATGTTGCAACTAACGCCGGCACCGTCGCGGTGCTCGACGCCTTCAGCGGTCGAATTCAATGGCTGATGACGTATCCGTACAATCCGGCCGTTCACGACGCCACGACCGAATATGGCCAGACCTACAGCGGCGTCTTCACCGACCGCAGTTGGTGGCCGCACGATCCGATGTTCTGGTTCGGGCAGCGTCCCCTGGTCATCGGCGACCGGCTCTTCGTCGCACCGGTGGACAGCAAGTTCTTCCTCTGCCTGGACCGGCGCACGGGCAAGCTGCTCTGGAGCCGGGCCAAGGAGTCGGCAGGCTTCACGTGGTTCCTGGGAGCGATCTCGACCGGCGAGTTGGCATTCGCGACCAGCGGCCGCAGCGTTGAGCTTTGGGACCCCGCCACCGGCGAGACAACGTGGAAGACCGACGAACTGGTGGAGGAAGTCACCGAGCCGCTGCTGAAGCACGTCATTCCATTCGACATTCTCGACCTGCGCCGGCCGCACGGCATCTTCCTGAACGACCGTTATTTCGGCATCGGCGCGCGACCTTTCCTGGCCGAAGGAGATCGCCTGTGCGTTACGAGCTGGACGGACATCGGTATCTACTACACGGTCGCGGAAGGCTGGTGGCCTGACCTGTGCGCGTACAACCTCGCGTGGGTGGACCTGAAGGAACGCAAGGTCCTAAACCGGCGCCGCTATCTCTCCGGGCGGCTTCAGGTCTTCTGTCGCTACTATCAGCACGACTACGGCCCGCGCATGATTAAGTCGATGGAACAGGTCCCGGGCAAGTCCGGGCAGCTCGACGAGAAGATCCGCATCCTTAAGGAGGTCGTCGAAGACGCCAAGCCGGTGAATGCGCACGGCCCGTTCCGCCCCTTCGAACGGCTGACCTTCACCCGGTACGGCGTGCCGTTTGAGCTCCGCTTCGGACCCCAGGAAGTCTCGATGGTCTACGACGTCGAGGGCCTGCGCCGCCGGCTTGAGAACGCCACCGGACCGGAAGCCGACTTCGCCCGCGCGGAACTCGCGGCTGCTAAGGGCCAGCTTTCCGAAGCCGCGCAACTCTTCGAACAATGCCTCGCGAACATCTCCAGCGAGGACCTCGACTTCCGCGCGCGCGTTAACCAGCAGCTTTACCTCGTGCACAAGAATCTCACGCGCATCGCCATCCGCACCGGCGACAAGGAGCGCGAACTGAAGCACGCGCTGGGCATGTCGCGCACCGCGGGAACGATGGGCGACGAGGTCGAGACGCTCTTCACGCTCGCCGAAGCTTACGAACGCCGCGGCGAATGGGACAGTGCGGCACGCATCCTCCGCAGCATCGCCGCCCGCTACGGCCGCGATCCGTACTCTATTGCCTCCGTCGCAGGCGACCATCCCGACGAGGTCATGGCTGACTGCCGCGGCGCCATCGACGCGTTCGGTTCGGCGGTGGCCAACGGCTTCTTCCGGCGCGAAATGGACGGAAGCCTGGGCAGCCTCAAGCAAGGCCTGCCGATCTACTTCAGCGCGCTTTCGCCGCTGGCGAAGGATTACACGGTACGCGCGGGTGAACTGGCCGCCGCTCGGCTGGCGCGAATCCAACGCGATCGCGAAGACTTCCGCAAAGCGTTCGAGAGCCAGGCCGCCGCCGCGCTGAAGGACCGCCCGATGGAGGAGCAGACCTACCGGCTTTGGGAGTTCCCGGGAACCGTCGCCGCTCAGGAGATCCTCAACACGCTTTTCAAGGCAAACGCCAGCAGCGAGGATCCCGGAGCCGAGCGCCGCCTCTGGGAACTGGCCGACCTCGCGCGAATCGGTGGGCTGAGTGTTCCCGAGGCCCAGCGCGCCAGCGTGCTGGCGCCGGGCGTGGGGCCGCCCGAACCGTCGTTGAAGTCTGATGCAGAGGAACGCCGCGAGACGCTTGCCAGCGACGACGCGATCGATTGGCTGGCGCTGCCTCGCAACGGCGGCCGGTCCATTCGGCCGGAGCTTCTCTTCTTTGGCGGCCGCGTGAAGAAGCGCCTGGCCTGCTACTTCGCGGTGCAGTGTATGGACCTGGCGAACGGCAAGGTGATTTGGACGGCCCGCGACCTGCGGTTGAAAGGGAAGGGCGAAGAGCCCGGATTCTTCGAGGCGCACGTCTGCGGCAGCATGGTGGTGGTACACGGGCTGTACGACGTCTTCGCCTTCGGCCTCGAGGACGGCGCGCGCAAGTGGCAGTACCGGGTGCCGTTCGACTTCGAGATCAAGCATGTCGCCGAGAGCGGTGACTTGCTGGTGCTGGCGGGTGCGGCGGAGAGTGTCGCGTTGCACGCGCCCAGCGGCGAGGTAGCGTGGCAGAAGAAGGAGCACGGCGACCTGTACCTGCCGCCGTATTTCGACGGCGACCGCTATGTCACCGTGCGCCAGTACCCCGACAACGTGACGGTTCGCTACCGCGCGACAGGCACGCTGATCGGGCGCCTTGATTTGCCGGAACTCAGCCGCAACCAGGATCATCCGCTGCTGGCGGAAGGGCCGCCCGCGCTTCCGGCGGCGCATTGCGGCCGGTTGCTGGCGCTGACCGAGGGCGAGTACTACTGGCTCTTCGACACGCGCACGCTGCGCGTGCTGTGGAAGCGCCCCGTTGACGCGCGCGGCAGCGGCGAGGCACCGCCCATGCGCTTCGCGCTTTCCGACAAGGCGCTTTTTGTCACCAAGCGCGACTACGACCAGAAGGCGGTCTACGCACTTTCCGTCGACAGCGGAGAGGTTCTGTGGACCTCGTCGAAGGCAAGCGACACGGAAGAGGAGGCCGCGGCGGGCGAGGACCCGAACCGGCCGCGTGCGCTGTATTCGGTCTTCATCGAGGATGGCGTCCTGTACGGCATTGAGCCGCACGAAGGCAACGGCTTCTACTTCGTCGCGCGCAACGCGGCCGACGGCAAGCTGCTCTTCCGTCGCGAGGCCGCCGGCTACGCGCAGGCGCCGGAGGTCCATCTGCTGCCGAAGGCCTTCGGCGGCTACGCGGTGGTTGCGGTGCGCGACAACCAGGATTACGAGTTGCGAGCCTTCGACCGCAAGACCGGCGAACCGGCAGGCGTGCTGAAGAAGAAGGGGAACGGCGAGATCGGCGTGCACGGCCGCGTTTCGTTCGGTGCGCAGAACGGACATTTGATCCTGTTGAGCAAGTACGACCTCTCGATCCGCTAAGTCTTGTGCACACGGGTCTCGCGAAATCGCAATTATGCGAGAATGTTTAGCGCTAAACATTCTCGTGATTATCGCTATAAGGTGTTGGTAATTAACGAGCGCCCGACGTGCAAGTTGTTGCATTGCACGAAGTAGGTTAAATATCCGTGAGGTGAGCACGTCGTGCTGCACCTACCTGGTGCAACCAAGGACTTACAAGATTGAGGCGAAGCCGTTCCTCGCCGTGACGCGGGCTATATAAGGAGGCGCTACTGTCCGGTGTCGGGCACGTCCTTCAGCGCGACGCGTTCGGTGGCGTGGTAATCGAGCTTTACGCTCAGCACGCGGTTGTTGCCGGGGTCGGCGACGAACAGGCGCCGGTCGGTCTCGACGGCGAGGAACCTGGGATTAAAGAGCGCGGTCTCGTCGCCGCCAAGTTCTGTCGGTTCCGGCCCGCCGGCGGGCACCAGCGGCTTGCCTTCGTCGATGTTGCCGTAACGCCCGATGCGCAGCAGTGGGTTGCCGTTGGCGTCGACGGCCACGACGTCGTAGCGCTGGATCTCCGGCGCGAAGGTGCGCTTGAAGTAGTCGAGTGCGATCTGGCTGGTTCCGACGCAGTGGCAGTGCTGGCGCTTGGCGTCGATACCCACGCCGGCAAACATCCACTCCGCGCCTTCCACCCATTCGTCGGGCCCCAGGCAGCCGGTCAGGTCCGGCGGGCGCTTGGGCACGGCGTCGCCGGCCAGCGGAACAGGGAGTTTTCCGGCAGAGAGCACCTTGGCCTTATGCGGAAGCACCTTGACCAGCGTGCACGAGCCGGGGTTTGGATAAGGCTTCCCACCGTCGGAGAGCAGGCCGTCGGTCATGAGGTACAGCGCGTCGTCGCGGTCGATGCCGACGCCGGTGGTGCGCCGGAAGCCGGGCACCGCGTCCTCGTACAGAATCTTGCCGTGCTTGTCCCAGATGTGCTGGATGCATTCCATCGAGCGGCCGGGGAAACTCCGCGGTTCGTATTTCACCGTCGAGGTGAGTTTGACGGTGTTGCCTTCGCTCCGGTCGTGATTTGCCGAGGTCAGGTAGAAGGTCACGAGCAGGTGGCCTTGCGTGGAAGCCGACATGCCGCCGTACTGGGAACTTGAGTTTCCACCGGCCGCGGCCTGAAGGGTGCTGATCGTCTTCGCGGTCTTGAAGCCTTGGTTGGTCATCTCTTCCCATTCGTCGCCGTAATCGAAAGGGACCTCGCGCCAGGTGCGCGCGTCGTAGCGACCGATGCGGTCGACCGTGCGCATGTAGACCAGGCCGTTCAGATCGAAGGCCAGGTCCTCCGCGTCGTACGGAAGCTGCCGGATCGCGATCTTTCCGCTCTCCGGATCGATCTCGGTCAGGTCGTCGAAACCCTTGGCGTGGATCTGCGCCGGCTGGTGGTGGTCGCCGATGTAGAGCAGTCTGCGTGCGGGATTGAAATAGAGCCGCTGGCGTTCGTGCCGCGCCGGGCGCGCGCGCGCAAGAACCTTGTCGGACTCTTTCGCGAAGTCCTGCTTAAGTTCGAGTTTGCCTCCTTTTATGGAGTACTGGCGCAGGTTCCCCTGCATCCACCAGGCGATGCCCTTGCCGCCGTTTGGCGCGGCCGGTGCCAGCCATACGGTCAGGGGCTCGGCCCAGAAATCGACTTCCGCTGCGGGCGGAGCGTCCCAGCCTTCCGGCATTTCGACCGGGTACGTGGCGGTGACCTTTGGATCGTCGAAGCTGGCCAGCCGGCGCAGGACCGGCTTCCCTTTCCACTCGAGTTCGTTCGAGTAGGAGTACTGCAGAGACCAGGAGAAGACAAAGATCTCGCCGTTCTTTGGGCTCACACGCACCAGCGCCGCGCCGTCGATCTTGATGCTCTTGGCCAGCTTCCCGTCGGGAGAGAAGATCTGCAGGCGGCTGTTCTTGTAGTCGGTGACGTAGATGCGGCCTTGTGCGTCGCATGCAACGCTGCTGGGCGCGTTGAACTCCGCGTCGCCGGCGCCGCCCTTGCCTTGCGCCATGCTGCCGAGGAAACACTCGGGCTTCGCGCCGTCCTTCATCGCCACGCGCACGACGCCGTTGAGCGCGCCCTGCCGCCAATTGTTGTGCCAAAGGTAACCGGTCAGGTAGAGCCACTGCCCGTCGGGGGAGAGCGCAGCGCTTTTGGGCGCGGTCGGGTAGACCCCGCCGGGGAAGGTGTGCACGGTGCCGATCTTGACGGGGAAGGTGACCTCGGGCCCGGTCAGGTCCGCGCCGTCCGGCGCGATGGTGTTCACGCGAGTGTTCACGAGGACGATGGTGTCGCCGCGAGCGGCTACCGCGGTGGCCGTCGCACCGCCGCCCCGGGGGCCCGGCCAGCCGTTTTCGCCGGGCGGAAAGCTGAGCCTCAGCAGGGTATCCTGCGCCGTTGCGAATTTCAGGGGGAACTCGCCTTCGGGCGGAAAGGCGCGCATGGCCAGGCCTTTGACGCTGCCCAACGAACCCGAAGGGAACGGGTACAGCGTTTTTGCGTACTCGCCGGTGTGGTCGAAGAGCCGAAGGCTGTCCTTGTCCCACACGTACAGTCCGGCGGCGGTCGCCACGAGCTTGAGTTCGCCGCTTTCGCTGGTGCGCTTCTTGGGCGACCACCACAGCGTCCGTTCATAGCGCGCCTTCAGGCCCAGGCTGACGCGCACGGCCAGGGCTTCCTTGCCGTCGATGTAACGGCCCTGTTCGTCTTTACCGTCCCAGACGATCTCCTGCTTCAGCGATCCCTTCGCGAAGGGCGCAGGGGCGTTGTCGCCCAGCACGCCGCTGGCCAGGAAGCGTACGATTTGTGCGTTAGGTTCCTCGATGGCGACGGTCACGTCACAGGCTTCCTTGACCGCAAATGCGATGGTGATGCGGTCGCCGGCGCGCGTCACCGCCGGCTTTTCGGAAAACTCGTACGCGCCGGCCGTGCGGACGCGCAGGGCTTCCCATTCGCCGCCACAGGCCTGAGCGGCTGTCAGCAGTGTGAGAAGCAAAGTCCCTAGCCGCCGCAAAAAGGAATTCGCCGACATGGATGCATTCCCCAGTGCTTTGCGTTTGAAGACCTCAATCGGTCCCAGCGGCAGCGCGCGGCGATTGGGCCTTGGCCGGCGCCGCTTCGGATCCCCAGCTCATGGTCACGCCCACGCTCATGAACGGCCGAAGCGGGCGTTGCAGGCGCGAGAGCAGCAGTTCCACCGCCACCGCGCCCAGGTCCTCGCCGGCGATGGCGATGGCCATGCCGGGGCCGTCGGGCGGGCCCGAGTGGCCGCCGGCGCCCTCCAGCACAAGGCCCAGCTTTGCGGCCAGCGCCATCAGCCGCTGGGCCTGGTTGAGGTTGTGGCAGACCAGCGCCTCGGGACGGTCTTTGGGAGGAAGCTTGGCGAGTTTCGCGGCGAGGGCCTCGAGATCGCCCGGCGTGTACGAGGCGAAGTGGATCCATTCCGGCTGCACCGGCAGGCCGCATTCGCTCATCGCGACCTGGAACGCGCCCTGCCGCAGGATCGCATCGGGCTCGGGCCGGTAGCGGCGCTCGGTCTCCTTCAGCCAGTCTTCTACGGAGACATTCGGCGAATCGGCGGGCGCGCGGTGTTGCGCGCCGACGTAGTGGATGCGCTTCATGCCTCGGCGCGCGAGTTCCCGAACCGCCGCGCGATAGCCCGGCAGTGGATCGGCAAAGACCTGGTCGGCGCGGTCGCGATGCCGGTCGCCGGGGTAGTCGACCAGCACGGTGGGCTTGCCGAGGCCCACCAGTTCGCCGAGCCAGTCGTCCTCGATCACGCCCACGCTCAGCAGCCCATCGCAGTCCAGCGCGGCGACGGTCTCCAACGGCGGATGACGTTCGCGGCTGCTGACCGCCTGCCCCACGGCCGTAATCTTCAGCCTTCGTTCCGGCTGCGCCCAGGTTACGGAGGTGGGCTGCCCGCGAGCCGGCGCCAGCCAATGCGGCGGCGCATCGTCGATCTGGCAGCCGCGCAGCACGCCGCTGGTGATGGCGCCGTGGAAGGTCGTGTGCAGGTACTGCGGACCGACGTCCTCGGGCCAGACCAGCCCCAAGTGCAGGCGCCGCCCGGGAATCAGCGGCGGGCGCGTGCGGTCGGCGACGAACGTGCCGCTGCGCCGCCGGCGCACCAGCAGGCCTTCCTGAACCAGATAGCAATTTGGGCAACTCTTCCTGCGATGGCAGGCGGTGCCCGGCCGGGAACGCGCCGGACTCGATCTGCTCCCGGATCCAACTCTTGACCCGTTCGTACTTCGGGCCGCCGTATCCAGTAAGGCTCATTTTCTTGCGCCTGCCGACCATGCGCGATCTCCCGCCGGAGTGCCCGTACCTTGTCCCATACACCGTCCGGTTCGGTGCCGGATATTAAAAGTATACTTTATTTTGAATGCGTTGATCCTAAAATATTAGGCGCGGATTTACACTGTAACTACTATAATCATAACGCTTTATGGATAATATGGGCGCTGGGAAGGGTGCCAGGCGGGCGGCAGGTGCGCGGAAACGGACGGATGCTCAGGGACCTTCGGCAGATCCGTGAATCGCGCGCCGCGCGGCCCATGCGACCGCGCGGCGCGCGAAGACGCGCATCGCCGCGGTGTCGTAGGTCTTGCCCGAATGCCCGAGCAGGGACTGCACCACGCGAGCATCGCCCACTTCGTAAGCCCATACGAGCGGTTCGTCGCAGCCGGTCTCCGCCGAGCGCGCGGTCAACAGCGGCTCAATTGGCTCGCTGCCGTGCTGCCGCCAGTACAGTTCGTCTTCGACCGGGAACGTGCGAAGGCCCGCCACGAGCGGGTGCGAAGTGCGCGCCTTGACCTCAAACGTCCCGTAGCGGTCGTGGCCGCTGGGCCCGGGCGCGATGGGGCGATGGTCCCAGACACGGCGCACGAGCGTGCGGTACCAGGGCCAGTCCGATTCGCTCGCTTCCGGGAGCGAAGCGTGGCACGCGCCGTTGGCGAAATGATGTACGAATACCCCGCCGCCGCGCGCGACGAAGGACTGCAGCGCATTTCTGGCGGCTTCAGGCATGCCCGCCGGATCCTTCCAGTTGCACCAATTGAGAACGAGCACGTCGCGGCCGGCGAGGCTCGATGGCAAGTCGTTGGGGTCGGTGTGGACGCGCGCGGTGATGCGCGGGTCATCGCCCCACGCACGCAGCAGCGCTGCGGTACTCTCGGGCCAGTTGTGCCAGCGGTGCGCGGCATTGCCGGCCAGTACGGCGACGCGGATTGGCGCGGGCTCGGGGCCCAGGCCCAGGCGGTGGTCCACTTCCTCGCGTTCGGCAAATGGCGCCTGCAGGCCGCCGGCGGGAAGATCAAGCCCCGCCATCCACGCGATTCCGTTCAGGACCAGCGTGCGCACGCCGTTGTGCCTGAACGAATCGAGGCTGTGCCCCATGGTCGTGCCGAATCCTCGGCCTCCGGATTCGCGTTCCAGCGCCCAGGCGACCGTTCGTTCGGAATCGTTCTCGCCGGGCAGCGCCCGCACGACGATCAACCCTTGCGCGCGCGGATGGAAGGCCAACTTGTGGTAGTACTCTTCGAAGAGCGGCGTGTTGGCGACGCCGCGCAGGACGGGGTGTTCGGGCGCGAGCGCATCGAGCGTGCCTTTTGCCCAGGTGATCTTGGAGTGCCAGTCGCGTTTCCCCTGTTGCTCCCACTGGAAGCACGCGCCCTGCCACGACAGGACCGTGCGCATCTCGCGTTCGGCGGCGAAGGTCGAAAAGTGAATCACGGCCACGCCCATGCCACGCGTGACCGCGGCTTCGACCTGGGCTTTGCGGGTGTCGGACGCCAGGTGGCTTGCGGGCGCATAGGCGAGGTCCCCGTCGCGTCCGTCGCCGACGATCACCAGCCCGTCGGCCTCGGCGATCGCGGCTTCAGGCCAGGCATCGTCCTCGGCTCTAGTTATCGAGAGTTTCGCGCCCAGCGCACTGCGTTGGAGGGTGTCGTGAATAAGCCGGGCTTGCGCCGGGTAGTCGTGGATTCCGTTGCCGTCCGGCCCGTGGCTCTTGCGTCCCGCCACCAGGACTACGCGCCGCACTCGCGCGGTGGAATCCCTCGCACTCAGGGCGCTCATGGGTTACCCTCTACGCGCGACCAGTCGAAGACGGCGGTCAGTGGTCCGCCGCCGCGTTCCTGAAGCTGCCGGTACACAGTCTCGCACTCGCGGGGATCGGCGAGGCGGTAGAGCCCCTCGGTCTGAATACGGCCAGAGGCGATCCAGTCGAGCGCCGCGGCGATGTTCTCGCGGATCGAGCCGCGCCGGAAGTCCGACGGATCGATCGGCACCTCCCACTCCCAGCCGCCGCGCAGGTGAACGTAGCCGTGGAAGACGGCATTCAGAACATCAAAAGCCGGCAGATCGGTGCGCTTTCGCCAGGGTACGCCGACCAGTACCACCTCGCCGCCCTTTCTGACAATCTTGCAGGCGTCGAGGACCGCGCCCTCGTGGCCGGAACAGTCCACGACGAGGTCCGTCTGCCCGCGCCAGTTCGCATCGTCAAGCGGCAGCTTTGCGCACGTGGCCATGGCCAAGCGGTCCAACTTCGCGCGGCGGTCCTCCACGGGATCGCAACCCATCACCCGGTACCCCGAAGTGTTGAGTATCTGCGCGGCCAGGTTTCCCACGATGCCCAGGCCGGTTACGACGGCCTTGGCCGGCGGACGCGCGTGCGTGGTTGTAAGCGTGCTCCACGAGACGCCCGCCAAGCGCGCCAGCGTGGCCGCAAAGGGATCGATTCCCTTCGGCAATTTCCAGGCTTGGGTGGGCAGGCAATGGACGGGCGT
Organism: Planctomycetota bacterium; assembly: GCA_023150555.1. GTDB lineage: Bacteria > Planctomycetota > SZUA-567 > H5-PLA8 > H5-PLA8 > JAKLKQ01. The sequence continues at coordinate 80,738 of JAKLKQ010000017.1, read as the reverse complement.
CGCATGCGGTTTCATTGCGAAGGCCAGGTCGCCGGGCGCGAAGCCGCTGTCCTTTCCTGCATGCGTGACGCGGAAGACCATCGCGTAGCCGCTCCCGCGCGGGAAGCGCGACGCGTCGGATATCGCAAAGGTGCCCTCGATCTCGGTGCCGGGGCTGATGGCGCTGGCCACGGCGATGCCTTCGATGTGGCCCTCCGGCAACGGCTCCGGTTCCGGGCCCGCCTCGAGGGCTGCTCGGCCCGGTGAGGTCATTCGAACGGCAAAGCCCGGCATGGGGTGCTCCTTAATGAGGTGTTTCCAACGACAATATGGTGCCACCGCAGGATCCGTTTGAAAATGGCCCTGCGTCTCCAAATAATATCCCTGAGTCCTATTGCCATTAACAGGGCAGGGGAGGCTCACATGCAACCGGTTCTGTCCATCTTGCAAAATTCAGTATCTATTGGCTTTATGGAGCCAGGTAGCTCCGAAAAAGCCCCAGATGGGTGGATTCATAAGAAGCGAGCACCTTGCACAATTATCGCGCAGGCCACCTTGGGGGCCTATGAGGTCCACTCGGACGGCTATCGAACAATGGCGACCGGCGGCGAGGCCTTTCTGGCGAGGGACGGGCAGTTCCTGGAGATCACGCACCACGCCGCCCGGCGCGGCGGCCTGATGCGCGCGCGCTGGCTGCACGTGCGGTTCCAAGTCTTCACCACGGTGGATCTGGTCTCGCTGTTGGCCCTACCGCCCAAGACCGACGTTACTTTCGGCCGGCGGTTCGGGACGATCATCGCCGAACTCCTCGAGATGCGCGCAGACGGACCGCAATCGCTGGCTGGCCTGGCGCGAAGACAGGAACTGGGCTTCCAGGCGCTGCGCCTGCTGTGCGAACTGGCACCGCTGAGCACCTTTGGCGAGGCCTTCTTGCATCAGGCTGATCGCCTGGCGCCGGTGCTGTCCTTCATTCGCACGCATCTGCGCGAACCATTGTCCGTTGAGATGCTCGCGCACATCGCGCATCTGTCGCGTTCCCGTTTTCACGCCTTCTTCCTGGAGCATATGGGCCGCGCGCCGATGGATTACGTAAAGAGCGTCCGACTTTCGGAAGCCCGCCTGCGGCTGATCACGACGCAGGAGACGGTCTACCGGATCGCCGAACTGACCGGGTTCTCCAACCCGTACCACTTCAGCCGGGAGTTCAAGCGGCTGTACGGATGCACGCCGCGGGATTTCCGTGGCCAGCATACCGCGCTGCAGGTCTGAAGGGGCTCCCGCCCAGACACCGGAACGAATTCTCAGAAAAGTGTTGCCAGGGCCCGTGGGACGGCATATTGTATTTTGTATGCAAAAAACAAACGCCTCCCCCCTGGAACTCCTGGTGGCCAAGGCCATTCTGCTGGACGTGGCCGAGTGCCGGTTGCCGGCCGAGGCGCGCATCGGCGAGTCGGACTACGCCGGAAAGTGTGCCGTCTCTCGGACGCCCGTCCGTCAGGCGCTGCGATGGCTTCACGAACGCCGCGTAGTTGACCTGCGTCCGAACCAGGGCGCTTACGTGCGGATCGATTCGATTCGCGCCCGCGCGCTTCTGCGCGACCGATGCTTCAAGAAGCTGTCGGTCCAGGCGTCGGCGGAGCCTGGGTTCGTGACCGTGGCCCACCGTCTGCGCGGTCAACTGACGCGGCCCGGTGAATGGTCCGGCGGACTGCTGAAGGACTCAGAGGTGGCACGCCGGATGAATGTATCAAGGACCACCGCGAACCGCGCGCTGTCGCTGTTGGCCAAGGAAAACGTGCTCGAGGCCGTTCCGCGGCGGGGATGGCAGCGCGCCTTTTTTACCGTCGATGAGTTCCTGCACTGGTACGACTACCGGCTGCTCCTCGAACCCGCAGCTCTTGAGTCGGCTTGGGCGAACTTGCCTCGCGGAGAGGCAGCCAAGCTTCTTGAAGACACGCAGGCCCTTCTGAACGGGCGTCAATTGGAAAAAGTACCTTCAACGCGTCGCGTAGCGCTGGACACCGCGCTGCACCTCATGATTCAGCGCGCATGCGCGAATCCGTTTCTACGGCGTTCGTTGGAGCAGGTCGAGGCGCAACGGTTGATCTCGGTCTCCCCGTCCTGGCAGGTGCCGCACCGGGCGCGGAAGACCTTCCAGGAACACGCCGCCATATTGCGGCATGTCCTAGCCGGCGACCGCAGGGCTGCGGGTGCTGCGCTGAAGGCACACCTGGAGAACGCACGGGACCACGTTGCGCGCATGGCACGCGAACAGAATTTGCAGCGCTTAGGCAACGAGGGTTGAACGATGGCGAATGAATTGCGCATCGCGCTGGTTTCGGGGCAGATGTACGACGGCCTGTACGACCGGCTTCCGCTCTTCGAGAAGGCAAGCGGCCTGAAGGTCGGAGTTGCGTTCAAGGGCGATCATCCCTCGCTGAATGAGCACCTCGCGGAGCACGGCGCAACGTACGATCTGGTTTCCACGCACTCGAAGTACGCGCCAAGCCAAGCCGGGTTCCTGCGCCCGCTTGATGGGCTGCTCGAGGATACCGAACTGAAAGCCTTCGAAGTGTCCGCCGTGGAGTTGATGCGCTACCGCGGGCGGCTCCTGCAACTCCCGCGCGTCGTGGACTCGAAGCTCGTGCTGTACCGGAAAGACCTCTTCGAATCGCAAGCGCTGCGTGACAGCTACGAATCCGAGTTTGGCCGCGCCTTGCGATTTCCCGACACTTGGAGCGCATTCGCGGAAACAGCCCGATTCCTGAGGGCGTGGGCCGGAATCGCAGGCTTTGTTTTTCCGGGCAAGGAGTCGGGCCTGTTCGGGCACTTCTACGAGATCCTCGAATCTGCCGGCGGACAGCTCTTTACGGAAGACCTGGAGCCAGCCTTCGTATCGGACGCGGGGCGCTACGCCTGCGGAATGCTGGTCAATCTCTACAAAAATGCCGCGCCCAAGGAAGTTCCGGATTGGCACTATGACCAGGTGGCCGCGTGCTTCCTGTCCGGAAAAGCCGCAATGACCACCGACTGGCCGGGCGGCTACCACGCCTACCGGGAAAGCAAAATCGTTGGCGACGTCTTCGACGTCGCGATCTACCCTACCGGGCCGAGCGGGAAGCGACGGGTGTATTCGGGCGCGCATTCGTTTGCCCTGACTTCCGGAACGCGAGACGTGCCGGCGGCGCTCGAATTGCTTCGCTTCCTGTGCAGCGAAGAGAGCCAGCTCCACGAGGCCCGGCTGGGAAGCGTGGTGCCTCGGACCGCGGTCATGGAACGCCTGGGCCGTGAAGCGCCAGCGGACAGCCGCGATGCGCGGCGCATCGAGATACTGCGCCGAACCATGTCGAGTTGTATGGCGATTCCGCCCAAGTTCGCCGAGTACCCGGCGTGTGAAGACGCGCTGTGGGGCAGCATCAGGCAGGCGCTGATCGGCGAGTGCACCGTCGATCAGGCCTTGCAGCGCGCGGCGGAAGCCGTCTCTGTGGCGCGGCGGCAATAAGGAGGAGAGACTCATGCGGAATCGCTTCCAAGACAGGATTGCCATCGTGACCGGCGGCGCGCGCGGCATCGGTGAAGGCTGTGCACGCGTCCTGGCCGAGGAAGGTGCACAGGTTGTGCTTGCGGATATCCGCGAAAAGGAGGCGCAGCAGGTCTGCGATTCGATTCAGGCCGCCGGTGGACGGTGCGCCTTCGTGTTGACCGACGTGTTGAGACCGGATTCGATCCAGGCCTGCGTCGAACACGTGCGGCAACGGTTTGGTGGCTTGCATTCGTTGGTGAACAACGCGGGCACGCACTTTCCGCACACCATCGATGAACTATCGCCCGAACGCTGGGACTACCTGCTCGGCCTGAACCTCAAATCGGTCTTCCTCTTCTGCAAGGCCTCGCTGCCCGAACTCCGCAAGAGCAAAGGCTCGATAGTGAACATGTCCTCGATGCGCGCTTTAGGCGGCCAGCCACAGGCGGTGGCCTACTGCGCCAGCAAGGCCGGGATCCTCGGGTTGACCATGGCATTGGCTCGGGACGAGGCCGCCAACGGTGTGCGCGTTAATGCGATCTGCCCCAGCAGCGTCGATACACCTTTGATGAACGAGTGGATTGAACGCCAGCAGGATCCGGAAGGGGTGCGCCAGGCTTGTGAAGCTGCACAGCCGATGGGTCGGATGGCCACCATCGAAGAGATCGGGCGAATCGCGGCGTTCCTGGCCAGCGATGAGGCGGCCTTCGTGACCGGCACGCATATCGTGGCGGACGGCGGCGCGCGGCTCGGCTTCTGAAAGGCCGATCAAACGGAAAGAGGACCGGATCATGGCTCATGTACTCGTTACCGGCGGATGCGGTTTCTTTGGCGCTTGGATCCTGCGCAGGCTCCTTGTGGACGGCCACGACGCGACGGTGTGGGACATCGAGCGCAACGAAGCGCGCTGGCATTTTGCTATGATCGCGCGGGAGATCGAGCGGATCCGGTTTCAGCAGGTGCGCATCGACGATGCGGCCGCCGTGCAAAAGGCAATGGCCGATTGCCGGCCCGACGCGGTCATTCACCTCGCGGGCATCCAGGTGCCCGGGTGCAAAGCAAACCCGGTGGCGGGCGCCACAGTGAATGTTATCGGCATGTTGGCGATCTTTGAGGCGGCCCGTGCGCTGAAGAGTCCGCCGGCCGTCGCCTACGCATCCAGTGCGGCGGTCTTTGGGTCGGATCGGGATTACCCCGGCGGCGCAGGCGATGCAGCGCAGCCGAAGCCGGGAACAATCTACGGTGCTTTCAAGGCCTGCAATGAACTGTGCGCGAAGGTCTACTGGAAGGATTACGGCCTGCGCAGCGTCGGGTTCCGGCCGCTGACGGTGTACGGCCCGGGGCGCGACGTGGGCATGACCAGCTTCCCGACGCGCGCGATCGCCGCAGCGCTGTTGAAGGTGCCGTTCGAGATCCCGTTCAGCGGGAAGACGGCGTACACGTACGTCGAGGAGGTAGCGGCGTACTTCGTTGCCGCGGCACTTAGCCCACCTGAAGGCGCGCCCGCCTTCACGGTCGGGGGAGCGATTGCCGATACGGCTGCATTCATCGCGGAGTTGGAGCGGCAGGTTCCCGGTGCGGCAGAGCGTATCCGCATAACGGGCGGGGACCTCCCTATCGCCGCCAACCTGGTGGACACCGAACTACGCACGGCGTTCCCCGAGATCCCGCGGATTTCGTTGAAGGACGGCATGGCGCGAACGATTGACGTTTTCCGAAAGCGGCAGGCGGATGGAACTCTGGAGGTCTAAACCCATGCGTTTTGTGGATCTGGAAGTTAAGGATATTCGCTTCCCCACGTCCCGGGAACTCGACGGTTCGGACGCCATGAACGAGGCGCCGGACTACTCGGCGGCTTACGTGATCCTTCGGACCGACGCGCCTGCCGGATCCGAAGGCCACGGCTTGACGTTCACCATCGGACGCGGCAACGAGGTCTGCGCCGAGGCCCTTCGCGCGCTGCGCCCGCTGGCGTTGGGCGTGACGCTCGAAGATTTCGCCGCCGACCCGGGTGCCTTCTGGCGCCGCATGACCGGCGACAGCCAACTGCGCTGGATCGGTCCCGAGAAGGGCGCGATTCATCTGGCAACCGCGGCGATCGTGAACGCCGCGTGGGATCTGTACGCGAAAGCGAGCGGCAAGCCGCTGTGGAAGCTGCTGACCGACATGTCCTCGGAAGATCTAGTGCGCTGCGTGGACTTCCGCTACTGCACGGACGCCCTTACGCCCAAGGAAGCGCTGGAGATTCTGAAGGCTGGGGAAAAGGGCAGGGAGGAACGCGAAGCCGAGATTCGTGCGCAGGGCTATCCGGCCTATACGACGACGGCGGGTTGGATCGGATACGGGGAGGAGAAGTACCGCGAGCAGGTTCGCAAGGCTTTGAATGAGGGCTGGACGAGTTTCAAGATCAAGGTGGGCCGCGATATCGAAGAAGACCTGCATCGCTGCGCCGTCGCGCGAGAAGAGATTGGATGGGAAGCGCCGCTGATGCTGGATGCGAATCAGGTTTGGGACGTGGATGCCGCGATCGCCCACACCAAGACGTTGGCGCGCTTCAAGCCGGTATGGATGGAAGAGCCCACCAGCCCGGACGACGTTCTGGGCCACGCGGCCATTGCCAAGGCGGTGCGCCCCTTGGGCGTTGGCGTGGCGACGGGCGAGCACTGCCAGAACCGCGTGCTCTTCAAGCAGTTCTTCCAGGCGGGCGCGATGGACTTCTGCCAACTCGATTGCTGCCGGCTGGCGGGCGTGAACGAGGTTCTGGCCGTGATGCTGATGGCCGCGAAATTCGGTATCCCGGTCTGCCCGCATGCTGGCGGCGTGGGCCTTTGCGAGTACGTGCAGCACGTCTCCATCTTCGACTACCTGCGCGTCAGCACCTCGCTGAAGAACCGGCGGGTGGAGTTCGCCAACCATCTCCACGAGCACTTCATCAATCCCGCGCGCGTGCGCAACGGCCGGTACGTCGCTCCTGAGCAGCCCGGCTACAGCGTTCAAATGAAAGTGGAATCGTTGAGCGACTTCTCGTTTCCGGAAGGCAAGGTCTGGAAGGAAGCGCGCCCGTAAGGTGTTTCGATACCTGAAAAGGAGGACCGCATCATGGTTCCCAAACCCGCCCCTACCCCCGGCGATTCGTCGTGGTTTGTCCGCGACCGGTTCGGCCTCTTCATCCACTGGGGCATCTATGCTTTGCCTGCCCGGCACGAATGGGTGAAGTCTCGCGAGAAACTCGGCGACGAAACCTACAGGAAGTACTTCGAGCGCTTCGACCCGGACCTGTACAGCCCGGCCGCATGGGCAGCGGAGGCGGCCAACGCAGGTATGAAGTACTTTGTCGTGACCACGAAGCATCACGACGGCTTCTGTCTGTGGGATTCGAAGCTGACGGATTACAAGGCCACGCGTACGCCGCACGGGCGAGATCTGCTCAAGCCGATGGTCGATGCCTTCAGGGAGCGAGGGTTGCGCGTGGGCTTCTATCATTCGCTGCTCGACTGGCACCACCCCGAGTTCCCTATCGACTGCCATCACCCGCAGCGGTCAGACGAGGCTGCGCGTGCTTCAAAGCGCGACGTGCGCAAGTATGCCGAGTACCTCCACGGCCAGACCCGAGAGTTGCTCACGCAGTTCGGAAAAATTGACATCCTCTGGTTCGACTTCTCTTACCCGAACCGCGGAACGGAGGGGCTGCCCGGCAAGGGCCGCGAAGACTGGCAGAGCGAGAAGCTTTACGAGCTGGTGCGCGAACTGCAGCCGCAGGTGATGCTCAACAACCGGCTCGACCTGGATACGGGTTTCGACTTTTTGACGCCAGAGCAGGTGCAGCCGCAAGGGCGTGTCGAACTCAACGGCCAGCCGGTGGTGTGGGAGGCATGCCAGACCTTCAGTGGGAGTTGGGGCTACCACCGGGACGAGTCCTCCTGGAAAAGCACCGACCAGTTGCTGCGCATGCTCATCGACACAGTTTCCAAGGGCGGCAACCTGCTGCTGAACGTCGGGCCGACGGGGCGCGGCGAGTTCGACGAGCGCGCGCTGGAGCGACTTCGCGGCATCGGCGCGTGGATGCGGCGAAATGGGCGCTCGATTTACGGCTGCGGGGAAAGCACATTCCAGCCGCCTGTCGACTGCCGCTACACGCAGAACGGGAGCCGCCTGTACCTGCACGTTTTCGCCTGGCCCTTCGCGCGACAGCAATTGCAGCTGCCGGGCCTGAAGGGCAAGATCGCGTACGCGCAACTGCTTCACGATGCATCGGAGGTCCTAGTCGAGGAGCCGCGGCATCACGCACATTCGTCCGGAATGTCGCTGGGCGGGGATCCTGAGGCTGTTGTGCTCAAGCTGCCCACGCAGCCGCCGCCTGTGGTCATCCCGACCATCGAACTCTTTCTGAAGGAGGAATGAGCGGACCGGCTGAAGGTGCGGTGACGTTTGGTAAGCACCGTTGGTGTCGCTGGTGCGTCCGTCACTCCATTTTCGCGTTGATATAATTGTTGCCATATGCTGTACTTGGAAAAATGAAGCGAAATTTCAAAAAGGCGCGGCCGCGCCGCAAAGCCGGCGCTTCGAAGCACGATCAGATCACCCAGCAGATCCTCAAGCAGATCGAGGAAGGAATCCTGCCGCCGGGCACGCGCCTCCCGCCCGATTCCGACCTGCACCGGACCTTCAAAGTCGCGAAGCCTACGCTGGTGCGGGCGCTGAACGAACTGGCCAAACAGGGCTGGCTGGTGCGAAGGCGCGGACTGGGCACCTACGTGACCGCGCGGCGTACGCCGTCCATCCTCCCCGAGCGCCCGCTGCGGCTATGCATTGCATGGCACGGCGACATTTCGAAAGAAGGCGTGCTGTATTCGTATCAGGGCGCGATGAGCCGGGCCGTTCTGGATGCCTGGGGTTTAGGCGATATCCCGCCCGAGATTCCCACGGTTTCGGAACGCCAGCCTACCCGAGCCGTGTGGTCGGCCAGGGACAGGAACCTGACTGTCGAATGTATAGGGCGCTCGGCCTTCAGCCGCACGCGCCGTCCGCCGCTGGAAATGCTTACCGAGCGCGCTTACGACGGCATCATGCTGATGAGCATCATCGAATCGGACTGGATTGGGCAGGTGCTTAATCTGGGCAAGCCAACCGTCGTGGTGGATTTCCCCTGCGATGCGCTGGCGCATCGCGCGGATCAGGTCTTCGTGGATCCTTCCTCCGGCTACCGCCAAGCCGTGCAGTACCTGGTGGCGCAGGGCCTCAAGAGGATCCATTTCGTGGGTGCTCGCCTGCCGATACCCGCGCCGCACGACGAGATGTCGCATGATGAGTGGTACGCCATGCGGCACCCCGAGGACAAATCCCGCATCGAGCCGGATACCGTCCTGCGCCAGAGCATCGTTCGACAGGCCATGTTTGAGTGCGGTATGGAACTGCCCGCCCGCTGGGTACACAGTGCAGGACCAGGTTCCAGAAGGTTCTTCGAACTCACCGAGCGCCTTGCGACGCTGCCGGATTCGGAACGTCCAGAGGCGGTGGTGTGCCATAGTATCGAGCAGGCGGAACTCTTGATCAAAGCCTTCGCCAAGCATGGGCATCGGCTTGTCGCCATGGGCGCTGCGGACGCGCCGCACTCCGGAATGGCCCTGCCGATCCACGCGGACACCGCGGCCATGGGGACCACCTCGGCCGAGGTCCTTGCCATGCGCCTGCATCATCCCAACCGGCAATATCTGCGGGTGGGTGTTCTGATGGAATTCACTGCCCCCGGTGCGGCCAAGCCCTAGACTCCTTATATATAGGGAATCCGCCGCGAAAGGTTCCCCTGACCGCGAAACGAGCTCGGACGCCGTGTGCCAGACCCTGGTTCGTGCCGACAATGCCTGATTTTATTAAACTAGTTTGGTATTAACAATGAAATATTTCATATGATAAACGCGAATTGATGGCTTGATCGCTCCCTTTCATTGGAGCCTAGGATATGCAACGCCTTATTCCGTATGGACTTAATGCATCAAAGAAAGGCCAACGCCGATTCGGCACCGAACCGGGCTTCGTCCTGATTCTTGTGGTTGGCACGCTTGCGGTCCTTGTGGCGGTGGGGCTTTCTTATGCGGAGCAGGGGCGGGTGGCTCTGCGTGGCGCTTCTAACTCGCGCGACCTGGCCGCGCTGGACACCTTGTCGGAGACCGGTTTCCAGCACGCACTTCGGGCCCTGCACGACGACCGCAATGCGCACAGCGCTTCCGGCACGCCCGCGCATTTGGCTGCGCTGGGCGGTGCCGGTTGGAGCAGCCGTTGGGGGTTCAATCCCGATCCCGTACTGGGTGGTGCGATGCCGGTGGGCGCCGACCGTGCGCCCAGCCGTACGGACGCCTACAATTTTCAGGATTCCTGGCGCCTCCTGTTCTGGAATGAGGAGACCGTCGAGCCCGTCGCGTCGTGGACGGGCAAGGCCTGGGGCTACGGGTTCAAGTTCCGGCCCGGGTTCGACGAGCAGTCTCGGCGCAGCATGGAGACGCAGCGCTACCCGCAACCGGCGTCGGTCTTGTTGGACACCGTTCAATTGCAGCCCTTCGCGCGAGTCAGGAAGTTCCGCATTCAGTGCGGCTCCAGTTTCGGATTGGTCCAGGTCGGCAGCACACCCAAAGACGGCGGTCTGAACCTGAACGACGTCTTCGATCCTGCCACGGTGACCGAACGCCCCGGCGTATACGAGCAGCAGCCGGTCGGCACCGGGGAAGGCACGGCGGGGCTGGGTGCGCCGTACGAAGTCGCGGCCACCGACGCGCGTGTGCCGTATGCCTCGCCGGACCGGCGGACGCTTGAGGTCATCTTGGGCCGCGTGCCCCAGTTCGCGAACAAGAACAACGATGGCCGTGCGACCACGCGGTATTCACCTTCGTCATTGCGCCTGCTTTCGGGCAGCGTGGCGGTGGACAACGGCCTCTACAACTGGCTGCACTACTTTGAGCCCTACGGAGGGTATCGCGCCTTCATGGTCACCGGAGGTCCCGGCGTGCTTTGGGTTATGGACTATACGCTGGTCTACGGACACAAGTATCGGGCTTCGACAGGTTTCATGACTTCGGCCACCAGCGGTGCGCCGACGACCATCTGGAACGTGGCCGGTGGTGAGGAGCCCAACCGATATGGCATGGAACCGTCCCGGCACGTTCTTTGGACGGCGATGAAAGGCATGGCGTATACGGCCGACGGTGGCTATCCGTACCGCGGCGTCGGATTCCTGGTCGATCCGAATCACTATGGAAGCGACGACAACCGCGATTACCTCTGGTACTCCACCGGGATCTGGCGGAACGATCCCCGTCTGCCGGGCACCAACGGGGAGACCGGCAACCAGTATTACCGCGCCGACCAGACGTTCCAGGGTTTCGGCTTCGACCGATTCAACCCGCGCCGCGCCGGCATGGATGCGGTGCCCGCCGACATGTGCTGGGGTTGGACCTATCTGGGACCCGGCGCCTATGGGCATCCAAAGGCTCGCACCTTCCAACTGCATTTCCAGAATGCCGTCGCCCAAGGGCGTTTCTGGACCGACCTGCTGGCGGCCTGGTATTTCGGCGGAGCGCCCGGCTACACGAACTACCTCGGCTCGACGCAGGCCAGCGGCTACAACAACTGGGCGCACCTGGGCTCCAGCTACGACGCCATGGGCATCGGTTCCCACTGGATGCCGCCGACGTCGCACGTCTGGCTGCCGGGCCCGGTGATAGCCGGCGTTCACGGCCCCTTCACGGGCGAGTTCATCGAGCATGCATCGCGCGCGATGAGCGGCGTCGACCCCGAGTTGAACTGGCTGGGCGTGCGCTAACAGGCCCTTTTAGACCGGCTGCTAGCTCTGCGGAGCTCCGATGGTGCCGGCCTCGCGCCAGGCGGCCGCCACGCGCAGTACCTTCGGCGGGCGGCGTGGCGCATCGAGCAGTTCCGCCGCGCGCCGTCCGAGATCGAAGAAATCGATGGCCGGGCCCGAGACCTTCGGCGCGCCAGTTATCCCCTGAAAACCGGCGACGCTGAGGTGCTCGGGAACTTTGCGCCCGCTGCGGCGCGCCGCTTCCACCAGCAGTGCGGCGCCGGCGGAATCGCTGCACAGCACGGCGCTGAAGCGTCCCGCCGGTCCAGCCAGTGCGCGTATGGCGGGGCGTTCGGCCGAATCCATCGAAAAGGAAGAGAATACGCTGTCTTTGCGCACGGCCAGGCCCGCGTCTTTCATGACGCGGCGAAAAGCCACCTCGCGCTCCTTCGAATCCGGATCGATGTCGCGTTCGGCTCCGGAGACCCGCCGCAATAGCGCAATGCGCCGGTGGCCCGCAGCCTTCAGGCGCCATACCGCTTCGCGCACCGCGCCTTCGTTGTCCACCGCCGTCGCATGCAGCGCGTGCCGCCCCGCGGGCCGGTCCACCAGGATCACCGGTATGGGCAACCGTTCGTATGCCGGATAGCCTGCTGGCTCCAGCGCGCCGACCACCAGCACCGCGCGCAGGGGCAGGTCCAGAAAACCCTGCGGCGGCGTGGTGCGGAACGTGTAGCTGTGCACGGCGATCACCGGCGCGTCGCGGTCGGCCAGGCCCTGTTGGATGCCCATCAACAGGCGGTTCTGGTCGGTGGTCCCGGCGTCCAGACGCAGGGGAGAGGTCGTCAGCAGCAATACCGCGCGCGACGGCGTCAGGTGCGCCTTCACGGACATCTCCCGCGTAGCGGCAAGACGCCGCAGCCCGCTCAGGCCCACGCGGTCCTCCGCGCGCATTACGTCCATGGCCGAGCGCAGGACATCGAGGCTGACGCCGTACTCGCTGGCCAGCGTGCGCAGCGACGGCAGAGGTTCCGGCGGCGGCCATTCGCGCGTCTGCAGGCGCCGCCGCAGGTCGTCGGCGACGCGGCGGTAGGCGGCGTCAGGTTGGACGGGGCGTCCGAGGCGGGGCATGCCTCTATTTAACCCCACAAAAGCACACAAGCAAACGGATAACCCTCCCTTCCCGGGGCACGTGGGCGTATATCCAGAGCACGGGGGCCGGTAGGTGCCCCATATTAAGGAGGCGTCGCCATGCAGCGCAGCTCGGCCCCTTCCTGCATCTTGGTGCTCGCAGCGGTGCTCCTGTTGTTTACCGGACAGCTGGTGCTCGCGGGCCAAGCGCCGCCTAAGTTCACGCAGGGACCCACCGCCACTCGGTCGGGCGCGGAGACCGTCATCGCATTCTCCGTCGACCGCGCCAGCGACGTGGCCGTCTACGTCGAAGACGACAAGGGCAAGGTCGTGCGGCACCTGGTGGCAGGAGCGCTGGGCGAGCATCCTCCGGCGCCGCTGCAACCGGGGTTGGCGCAGACGATCATCTGGGACGGCAAGGCCGATTGGAACCAGCCCGCCGGGGCGGGGCCGTTCCGCGTGCGCGTCGCGCTGGGCGTCAATGCCAGCTTCGACTCGATCGTGGCCGAGGAACCGCAGAACTTCGGGAACATAAAGGCGCTGGCGACCGGTGCGGACGGCACCCTGTACGTCTGCTGCGCCTTTGGCGGGGCGGTGGCGAATTGGGGCGGCGAGCGCATCGTCGCGGTAAATGGCGACGGCACTTACCGCCGAACGGTTGCGCCCTTCCCGTCGAACGTGAGCGCCGCCGATGCGAAGGGCGTCGGCGCCGTCGGGATCGAAGGCCGCACCGTGCCGCTGGTCAAGGCCGTGATCCCGCGCGCCTTCTACCGCTCCGAAGCCGCACGCAAGAGCGGCATGGCGGTTACGCCGGAAGGCGTGATCCTGCGGCCCGTTGGCGGCTACAACGCGCGCGGGTCGCTCGCCCTATCGGCGCTCGACGGAAGAGGTTTGGCGCCCTGGGGCACCGACGTCTTCCCGCTCTTGCCGGATATGAAGCGCCCGTACTTCGCGCGCGCCTACGTAGGCGTCTCGTCCGATGGGAAGTTCGCCTACGTGAGCGGCACCGGCGAGGTGCGGCCCGATGCCAAGCCAAAGAACGTGGATTTCGCCTGCGTGTGGCGCGTGGCGCTGCCGCCGAAAGGCGCGATGACGCCGTTCTTCGGGCAGGCCGAGGTCCCCGGTTCGGGCGATGCGCAGCTTTCGGCGAACGTCCGCGGCCTGGCCAGCGACGGCAAAGGACTGCTGTACGTCGCCGACGCCGGCAACAACCGCATCGTGGCCGTCGACGAGAAGACCGGCGCGGCGATGGGGACGCTGGCCGTCGAGAAGCCCGACGGGCTGGCCGTGGACCCTGCCACGGGCGCGCTGTACGTCACGCACGTGACGGCCAAACGTACGATGGAACTGCTCAAGTTTTCCAGCCTAAAGGACGCGAAGCCCGTGGCCGCGCACACCGTCAAGTTCGAGGGCGATCCCCAGCACCCGTGGGTGATGGCGCTGGACGCGGGCGCGAAGCCCCCGCTGGTGTGGATGGGCAGCGACGGCGGCTCGCTGCTTCGCATTGAAGACCGCGGAACTGCGTTCGAGGCCAAAGCGGTCACCACCGGGACGTTCGGAACATGCAGCTTCCTGGATTTGAACGTTGACCGCTTCCGCGACGAACCCGAAGTCTACGCGCGCATCGGCGCCGGCCATTGGGTGCGCTTCAATGAGGCCACCGGCGCGATCGAGCACGTGAAGACGGGCACGGCGGTCAACGAAGGCCTTGCCATCCAACCCGGTCCCGATGGCAACCTCTACGGCTTGGGGTATCCGTACAATTTCCTGCGCTACAATCGCGACGGCAAACCCTCACCGTGGCCCGCCGGCGGAAACTATCCCGATGGCAAGAAGGGCCCGGCGCACGGGCTGTACGTGCCGGTGAGCATGGTCTTCCTGACCCACACCCTGGGCATCCGTCGCGACGGGAACCTGTTCGTCTTCGAGCCCGGCCATCCGGGCGGCCGGCCGCCAAAGATGCTGCGCGCGTACACGCCCGAGGGCAGACGCGTCAGCGACACGCCCATCGTCTGGAAGGTCTCCGATACCGCGATCGGCCCGAAGTTCGACCAGCAGGGCAACATCTACATCGCCGAACAGATCAAGCCGCTCGACCAGCCGTATCCGCCCGAGTTCGCCGGCGTCGTCGGGCCCGTGGAACCCGTTAAGACCTACCTCGGCGGCGGCGGGCAGGAGATCAAAGATTCCGTCTGCACGATCTACGGCAGCATCGTGAAATTCGGCCCCAAGGGCGGCATGATCCACTGCGAAGGCGAGAATCCGTTTGCCGGCGAGCCGAAACTCGATCCGTCGCTGAAAACCGTCGAGATGGGATGCTACACCAAGTATCGCTTCAAGCCGACCAAAGTGACCGGCGCCGAATGGGTGCGCATGGGCATCAGCCACGTGGATCTGCATTACTGCAACTGCGAGAACACGCGTTTCGATGTCGACGAGTTCGGGCGCGTCTGGTACCCGGACCTGGGACGTTTTCGCTTCGCGGTGCTGGACACCAACGGAAACGAGCTGGCGCACTTCGGCGGCTACGGCACCGCCGACAACCGCGGGCCCAAGAGCGCCGATCCGGCGCTCGCGCAGCCCGACCTGGCCTTTGGCTGGCTGGTGGGCGTCGGCGTCACCGACCGCTACGCGTACCTGGGCGACAGCCTGAACCGCCGCCTGCTGCGCGCGAAACTGAGCTACGCGGCGGAAGCCACCGTGGAGGTCAAATAGACACATTCTGCTTCCTGCGTCCAGCTCACTAGATTTACCCGGCGAAACCGATCTCCCGCAGCCAGTTCGCGCACAACTCCGTCCACTGCCGCACGGCGGGTTGATCCTCCGCCAGCCCCAGCCCGTGGCGGCCTGTGGGAAAGACATGCAGCTCGTACTTCACGCCGTGCCGCCGCAGAGCCTGTGCGAAGACCAGCGCGTTCTCGACGGGGACGGCGGTGTCGTCGCTGGTGTGCCAAAGAAAGACCGGCGGCGTCTGCGCCGTTACCGCGTTCTCCATGCTCAGCTTGTGCATGTTTTCTGGATCGGGGGTCTCGCCCAGCAGATTCTTGCAGCTGCCGGAATGCGCGAATGCGCCGCTGAACGTGATCACCGGATAGCACAGGATCGCCGCGTCGGGCCGCGAAGATTGGCGCGCGACTGCGCCGGTTGCGGAGGGATCGCTGGCGTCGAAGAGCGTTGCGGCGCTGGCGGCCAGGTGCCCGCCGGCGCTGAAGCCCAACACGCCCACGCGCTGTGGGTCGATTCGCCATTCCTGTGCGCGCTGGCGGACGATGCGCACGGCGCGCTGGACATCGTGGAGCGGCTGCGGATGCCGGTAGGGCGCGACGCGATAGTCGAGCACGCACGCCGCGATGCCCACCGAGTTCAACCAACGTGCGATGGGCTCGCTTTCGTGCGGCGCGCGCCGGGCGTAACCGCCGCCGGGGCAGACGATCACACACGCAGACAGGCTCTCGCCTTCCAGAAGATAGGGTGTCAGCGTCGGGCGGTCTTCGGATTCGTCGCCCAGGGCGCCGGGCGTGCCGTCGGGCCAGAGGAATAGCTTTTCCGCCATCAGTCATCTCCCAGGATCGATCGCCTGGTTATAGGCCTCCACGCAAGGCCCGGCCAGCGCGCATGTTGATGGCCGCGTGCTTCGATTTCGAAATCTAATGCATGGCAGGACGTGCTGCCATAACGTTCAATTAGCCGCCGGATGGCGCATGCAAGATCATGTCTTTGTTTCGATTAGCCTAAATCAAACTCATCTGGAAAAGTCTTGCAAGGCACACTTCGCCGCATATATAGGCCATCCACGGGTTGTTTCTGGTTAGTCTAGCAGGGCGTCGAGACCGCCTTGTCGGCTGGCGACCTGCGGTCGCAGGCGTCCAGCATCCAGGTGTCCGAAATGGAAACACCATTCCCTGGGGAAATACATATGAACTCGCGATGCGTCATCATACGCAAGGTGGCGTTGTTTTTTTGGGCCGCGTTGGTTTCTGGGGCAGGGGCATTGGCACTGGATGTGACGATCGAGCGCGTTACCGAAGGTGCAGTTGCGGGCGAATCCAGCAACGTGTTGGGAAATTTTCAGCCCAGTATGGTTAGCGAAGACGGCCGATATACCGTATTCGTCAGCACGGCTGCGAATCTGTTCGCCGGCCAAAACGACAACAATTCCGCGTCGGATGTGTTCCTGTTCGACCGGGTGACGGGGACCATCTCGCTGGTCAGCCACCTCGCGGGACAGCCCAATACCTCGGTCAACGGTGCCTCGTTCAGCCCCTCGATCAGCGCCGACGGGAATTTCGTGGTCTTTTCCACCGACGCGACCAATTTTGGTGCCACCGACACCAACAACAAGACGGATATCTTACTCTACAGCCGATTGAGCGACACCGTGCAAGTGTGCAGCCATGTCGGCGGTGACGTGATAACCGCCTCCAACGGGAACTGCCCTTTCCCCGCCTCGGTAAGCGGCGACGGAACCTTCGTGCTCTTCGCCTGCGACGGCACCAACCTGGGATTCACGGATACCAATACACAGCAGGACCTGTTCCTGTTCAACAGCGGTACGGCGGCGTTGACCCTGGTCAGCCACAAGGCCGGCAATTCCACCACCGCCATGGACATCGGCCTCCAAAGCGTCGTGTCTTCGATCAGCAAGGACGGGAACTACGTCGCGTTCGACACCACCGCCACGGACCTGGGCTTTACCACAGGTGGAGGCGTTTCGTACGTTGTGCTCTACGACCGGGTGGGCGACAGCTTCCAACTGGTCAGCCGCAATTCGGCCAGCAGTACTACGATTGCGAACGATGACTCGTACCGGCCACTGGTCAGCGACGACGGTAGCTACGTTCTGTTCTTCAGCGACGGTACGGACCTGGGGTTCACGGATTCCAACGCCGCAGCAGACCTTTTCATTTTCGACCGAGGTGCCGGAACGGTGCAGCTGGCCAGCCGCACCGGAGTTTCTGCCACCACGACAGCAAACCAGGGTGTGGACTTCGCGCATGCAGCCCTGAGCGGCGACGGAAACGTGGCTGTATTCTTAACCGGCTCTACGGACATGGGCTTCAGCGACGGCAACGGAGGTCTGGACTGCGTGATTTTTGATCGGACCGTCGGCACCTTGGGCCTGGCCAGCCACAGCACGCTGGGGAATACCTTTACGGCCAACGGCGTCTGCATTGGGACGTTGTCGGTCAATCAGGACGGCAGCCGCGTGGCCTTTTCCTGCAATGGCACGAACCTAGGGTTCACCGATAGCAACGGACAGCGCGACACCTTCATCTACGCACCCGCCAGCCACGCGGTCACTCTGGTCTCGCACAAACTGGGTGATTCCACGACCACGGCGAACGACGACGCTCAGCCCGCCAACCTCTGCATCAGCGCTGACGGAAAGTTCCTCGCCTTTGCCAGTGTTGCGACGGACTTGGTAGGCGGCGACAACAACGGCGTGCAGGACGTCTTCCTGGCGACCCTGTCCGCTCCGTCGCCCGTGGTGGCCTTTGGCGCAGACGTGACGGAGGGCCTCGCGCCGCTGGACGTCCAGCTGCAAGGCACCGGAACCACCACCACCGACGGTTCGAACATCGTCACCTACCACTTCGATCCGGGCGACGGCTCCGGCGTCACCGACGTGTCGGCGCCGGGCGACACGCTAGACGTGACCTACAACACGCCGGGAATCTATGCGGCCAAGCTCTCCGTGACGACCGATGCCGGCGCGACCAGCGATCCCATGCCGTTGGTGATCGTGGCCGGCAACGATGAGGTCGGCGACGTCGACCTCGAGGTCGTATCCATGAAGGTTACCGTCGACCACGCCAAGGCGGCGCAAGGCGTCCAGAACGATAAGCTTACGCTGTCCGGGCGCTTCAATCCGGCGGGTCTGCCCGACGACGTGAGCCTGGTTGACGTTGCTTTGACGGTCAACGACGACGACCTGGACCAGCTGGTCCTTAACTCGACCAACCCGGCCGCGCGGATCAAGAAGACGCTCAAGCCTACAGGCCAGTTCAAAATCGCAGTGGGTGGCATCCGCCTGGGGCCGACCGTCGGCCGGCGCTCGGACGATTCCGGTACCGAGCCCCGGATTGTAAAGGTAGCGGTGAACGTTCCCGGAGCCACTACGCCGGACGCCTCCACGGCCATCGACACCGAGTTCGTAAGTACGCCCGGCAAAAAGGCTTCGGGCGGTTTCAGTTTCGCCAAGCGCCAGCCGCGAAACGGTGTCTTCCAGTCCGAGAAGACCCAAGCTTCGGAAGGCAAGAGCCTGGGCTACACCGTCTCCGCCAAGGGCAAGGCTTTGGCGGAGTTCGCCGCCCCCGCAGATCCCAACGGCGACGTCACCGTCACCGTCGGCGGCGTAACCATCGTCGTGCCGGTGGACGCCTTCGTCATCACGGGCGACACGCCGGAGACCCGCATGGTGAAGTTCTCGAGCAAGCTCGCCGATTCGTCGGTCAACGCGGTCATCAAAAGCCTAACCATCAGCAACGCCAAGAAGACCTTCAGTCTGGTGACGCAAGAGGTTGTGGGGACGGGGATTCCAGCATCGTCGACGGGGACGCTCAGCCATACGCTGCCGTTCACGCTCGAGGTGACCACGGCCAGCGGCGTCCTGGTCTACAAGACGAACGTCGAACTCAAACGCAAGGCGGGCAGCAAAAAGTGGGCGCGTTGAGCTGCGACGGAGCGGTGCCCGGACGGCGCCTTACTCCATGGCCTGGTCCGGCACGTCCTTCAGGCTCACCTTGGAATGCGTTTGGCAGTCGACCTTTACGCAGGCGATGCGGCGGTCGGTGTCGACGGCCACGTAGCAGGCGTGCAGCAGTGCGGTCTCGTCTCCGCCGATGCCATGCGCCGCGGGCAACGCGTGGTCGGCCACCAACGGCCGGCCATCCTCGACGTTGCCCGGCCGCCCGATGCGCACCATCACGTTGCCGGCAGTGTCGAGCACCGCGACGCTGAAGTGGCTGGGCTCGGGCGCGATGCTGCGCGCGTAGAAATCCAAGGCGAACCGGGAGTTCCAGCACGTGCAGCGCCCGCCGGAATACCCCACGCCGCCGTAGAGCCACTCGGCGCCCTTCACCCACGAGGTGCCTCGGTAGAAGCCCGCCATGTCGGCGGGGCCGTTGGGCGCCTGTTCCCTCTTCAAGGGCACCGGCACGCTGTCGCCGAGCGTGTAGACCTTCGCCTTTCCGGGGCGTAACTTCATCAGCCACTCGGACTTGGGATTCAGGATCTCCTTGCCGCCGGGGGTGCGCGTCGGGTTGGTGAGCAGGTAGATGTTCTCGTCGGCATGCTGCTGCAGCAACGCCCCGAGCGTCCGCAGATCCGGCAGCGCATGACGCCGGTCAGGTTCGGCGGCGAGACACTCGCGGCGCCGAAACGCTCTGACGCGCGTCGAACGTTGCACCATGCGTCGTGACGAAAAACGTCGGTCGCGAGATTTCGCGAGTAGGCAAAACGATTTCACGGAATCTCGTGACCAGAAAATTCGCGAAGTCGCGAAATTTCGCGAATCACTAGGTGCTGCGCGACGTGCTGGAGTGCACATGGCGATTTGTATCGAATTTTGCTCATTTCAAACAAGGTGCATCAAAGAACAATCTACGGAATCATTGGACTTACGACATTATTGCACATCGTGGATGCGTTACAGTGCTCGACGTGCTGCGCCACGTGCAATATACGCATTGCGTATTTCCAGGGGCCAGGGGCGAGGGGTGAGCGGCGAGGGGCGAGCAACTGAAGGCAGCGACGAAAGAAGGCATGAGCCAAAAAATCTGAAAAACGGTGAAAGGAAAAGGCACCGCCGCGCGCCATATGCAACACCAACGGCCATTGCAGAGAGGCGAGGGGCCAGGGACTGAAAACGGCAAACGGCAAAACTGAAAACAGAATACTGGAGACTAGAAACTGGGAAACCGAGATCGGGAAGAAATCCGACCGGCCTCCGCGCCGAAATCCGCTCCACGCCCCGGCCTCGACCGCGTGGCACGCCGCGCTAGACTTTGCGGAAAAGGAGACTCGCCATGAAGCGGCCGCGCATCCGAGAACTGGGCGTTACCGTCGGGCGCCTGCCCCCGGGCCCGCTCAACGCCATCACCGACGTCCCCGGCGTGCGGGTTGGCCACTGCACCGTCGTCGAGGACGCTCCGGCCGTCGTGCGCACCGGCGTGACGGTCGTCGTGCCGCGCGACGGCGGGATCTGGCACAACCATGCCTTCGCCGGGCTCCACGTCTTCAACGGGCACGGCGAAGTGACCGGCGCGCACATGCTCGAGACGCACGGCACGCTCTGCTCGGCGATCGCGTTGACCGGAACGTTCTCTGTCGGTGTAGCGCACGAAGCCCTGCAACACTACAGCGCGCCCAACTATGGCCTGCCCGTCGTCGGCGAGACCTCGGACACGTGGCTCAACGGCCGCCAGCGTAATCTCGTCCGCAAGGAACACGTCGACGCCGCATTGAAGGATGCGAAGGGCGGGCCGGTGGCCGAAGGCAACGTCGGCGGCGGCACCGGGATGCTCTGCCACCAGTTCAAGGGCGGCATCGGCACCGCCTCGCGCGTGGTCGAGCACGACGGCGCGCGGTACGCCGTCGGCGCGTTGGTGCAGGCCAACCACGGACGCCGCGAAGGACTGCGCGTCGACGGCGTGCCGGTGGGCCGGAAAATCGGCGCGGACAAGGTCCCGCTGGCCGGGCCGTCCGCGCCTGCGAAGAACTCGATCGTTGTCGTGCTGGCCACCGACGCGCCCTTGATGCCCATGCAGTGCCAGCGCATGGCGCAGCACGGTTCTGCGGGCCTGGCGCGCAGCGGCGGCGGCGCCTGCGACGGCAGCGGCGACTTTCTGCTCTGCTTCGCGACCGGCAACAACGTGCCGCTTGACCGGCCGACGGTCGGCAACCTGCGCATGGTCCATTCCGACAAGCTCGACCCGTTCTTCGAGGCCGCCGCCGAGAGCGTCGAAGAGGCGATCCTGAACGCGCTCACCGCCGCGGAGACGATGCGCGGCTTCGAAGGCCGCACCGCGCACGCGCTGCCCATCGAACTGCTACGGGACGCGGTGCGCGCGTAAGCGGCCCCCGGCGCCTCCTTATGTAAGGAGGCGGCTACTTCTTCCCGGTGGGCAGGGCGAGGTCGATGCGGGCGTTGACGATCTGCGCGTCGTCGGGATCGGGGCGCAGCGCGAAGCCGAGTTTGCGGCAGACCTGCTGCATGCCTTCGTTCTCCCTCATGATCGTCGCGGTGACGGTCTGGACGCCCTCGGCGCGGCCGATGTCGAGCACCGACTGCAGCATCTGCGTGCCCAGGCCCTGGCGCTGGTACTCGTCGGCGATCAGCATCGCGAACTCGGACTCGCCCGTACCGTACACGGCCGAGAGGCGCACGACGCCGGCGATGGCGGGTTGGCGCCCGCGGGTTCTCTCGCGCACGGCGACGAGCGCCATCTCGCGGTCGTAGTCGATGAAGCAGAGCCGCGCGAGGCGCTGGTGCTCGATGCGGCGGTCGAGCTTCAGCGCGCCGAGGTAGCGCAGGTAGACGCTGCGTTCGCTGAGCGTCCCGTGGAAGGCGACCATCAGCGGTTCGTCCTCCGGCCGGATGGGCCGCAGCGTAAGGCGCTGGCCGTCGCGCGCCTTGATCGTCTTGACGTATTGAGCCGGGTAGGGCCGGATCGCGGACTTGGGCAGCGCGGCAAGATCGGTCTTCGCGTCGTGGAGCACCACGCGCGCGTCGAGCACCAGCAGCTGTTCGGCGCCCGCCAGCAGCGGGTTGATGTCGATCTCCTTGATCTCGGGATGGCCCAAGACGAACTGGCTGAAGCGCACCAGCAGATGTTCCAGCGCGGCGGCGTCGACGGGCTTGCGCCCGCGCACGCCTTTCAGCGCCGTGGCGATGCGCGCCTGCTCGATCATGCGCCGCGCCAAGGTGGTGTTCAGCGGCGGCAGGCCCAGCGCGTGGTCGCGGAAGACTTCGACCAGCGTGCCGCCCGCGCCGAAGAGCAGCACGGGGCCGAACTGCGGGTCCAGCGAGCAGCCCAGGATCAGTTCGTAGCCTTCGCTGCGCACCATCGGCTGCACGGTCACGCCCTGGAAGTGCTCGCGCCCGGCCTTCTTCGCCACGGCCTTGCGCATCTCCTCGAACGCGGCGCGCACTTCCTTCGCGCTGCCCAGGTTCAGGCGCACGCCCTTCACGTCGGTCTTGTGCGTCAGCGTGTGGCTGTGCAGCTTGACGACGACGGGGTAGCCGGTCTTCTGCGCCGCCTGGGCGGCCTCGGCGGCGCTGGCCGCGACGGTCGTCTTCGTCACCGGAAGCCCGTAGTCGGCCAGCAGCGCCTTGGATTCGTGCTCGGTCAGGATCGTGCGCCCCGCGGCGCGCGCCTTGGCGATACGCTTTGCGGCTCGCGCGTGCGCGGCGCCCAGGTGGTCGGCTTCGGTGGCGAGCGCCGGCGTCTCGTACAGGCCGCGCAGGTTGTAGCTGTAGCGCCAGAGGTGGTTGAACATCTTCGCGGCGCCGTCGGGGAAGGGGTAGGTCGGGATCGCGGCCTTGTTGAGGATCGCCTCGCCTTCGGCGACCTGCCCCCCGCCCATCCAACACGCGAGCACCGGCTTGGTGCTCTGCTTGGCGTAGCGCACCACCTCGGTGGCGATCTGCGCCGGATCGGTCATGCCCTGCGGGCTGAGGACCACCAGGGTACCGTCGCTATCGGGGTTTCCGGCCAGCGCCTCCAGCGCCTTCGTGTAGCGGTCGGGCCCCGCGTCGCCGAGGATGTCGATCGGATTGGCGCGGCTCCACTGCGGCGGAAGGAACCCGTCGAGCGTCTTGCGCAGCTTCTCGTCCAGCGGCGCCAGTTGCCCGCCGTCGCCGGTCAGCGCGTCGGTGGCCAGCACCGCGGGTCCGCCGGCGTTGGTGAGGATCGTCAGGCGCGGGCCCGCCGGCAGCGGCTGCTTGCCGACGGCCTCGGCCATGAAAAAGAGGTCCTCCAGCGTATCCACGCGCAGCACGCCGCAGCGGCGGAAGGCCGCCTGCAGCACGGCGTCGCTGCCGGCCAGGCCGCCGGTGTGGCTGGCCGCGGCGCGCGCGGCGGCCTCGGTACGCCCGGGCTTGATGATGATGATGGGCTTGGCGAGCGCCACCTCGCGCGCGGCCGAACAGAAAGCGCGCGCGTCGCCGACGGACTCCATATAGATCACGATGCTTTTGGTGTTGGGGTCGTCGCCGAGGTGGTAGATCAGGTCGCCCCAGTTGACGTCCAGCATCGAGCCGATGGAGAGGAACGCGCTGAAGCCGAGGTTCTCGCGCAGGCTCCAGTCCAGCACCGCGGTGCACAGCGCGCCGCTCTGGCTGATGAACCCCACGTTGCCCGGCCGCGCGATGGCGCCGGCGAAGGTGGCGTTGAAGCCCACGATGGGGTTCATCACGCCCAGGCAGTTGGGCCCGACCAGCCGCATGCGCGCGCCGCGCGCGATCTCGAGGCAGCGGCGTTCCAGTTCCACCCCTTCCGAGCCGACTTCCTTAAAGCCCGCACTGATGATCACTGCGCCGGGCACCCCGTTGTCGGCGCATTCCTTCAGCACGTCCGGCACCGTCGCCGCGGGGGTGGCGATCACCGCCAGGTCTGCGGTCTCGGGCAGCTTCGCGATGGACGGATAGGCCTTGACGCCCAGGACGCTCGATCGCTTTGCGTTAACCGGGTAGACGGTGCCGCCGAAGGGCGTGGTCAGCAGGTTGTGCAGGATCGTGCGCCCGACGGAGCCCTGGCGGTCGCTGGCGCCGACCATCGCGACGCTCTGCGGCCGGAAGAAGAAGTCCAGCGGTTGGCTGGTGCTGCGCAGCAGGTCGTGCGAGGGGTGGATGGCGGAGGCTCGCTTCTTCAGGATCGGCATGGCGGTTTCCTTGCAGTGAACGGGTGAGGGATCGGACGTCAACGGGCGGGGCCGCGCGGCGGCGCGACAGATGCATCCTAATTAAAGGAGGCGGCGCTGCAATATGGGAACGCAGAAATTCGCACTGGGGCGAACGAGAATCTTTACACAGCCCAATTGTCGACGCGCCTTGCCAAAATTCCGGCGCGCGGCTGCACCGTGCGCCGCCAACCGGTCCGGGAATGGCGATTTGCGCGGCGGCGAATCGCGGTACAGTGTTTTGCCTACACCCAAAAACCGCGCCCGCGGGACGGCGAGTTGCAGCGCACGGCCGGCCCCGCGCTCTGCCACCGGAGAGCATCGATGAGCGAGGAACCGCACCAACTCGACCCCGCCGAAGAATCCGAATTGCTGTCGCGCGTCGCGTGGCCCAGCCACGAACCGCTGCAGTTCTTGCGCCGCAAGGGCGGCCTGCCCGAAGGCTACGCCGAACAGTACGAACGGTACCACAAGCCCGAGAACATAAAGCTGTGGCGGCGCCTGCTGGGCAACCGCGGGATGCTGCGGCTGCACTTCTTCAAGGGCATGGGCCTGATGATCGAGCGCGCGGAGATCGACCGCACCGTCGAGGCCGCGCGCGTGATGCACGCCGAAGGCCTGCGCGTAAGCGTGTACATCGGCGGAACGATGCACACCGACTGCTTCTACAAGGAGGTGCCCGAAGCGCGCGGATGGGAATGCGTCGCGGCCGACGGCGGGCCGATCACGTACATGGGCTACCAGCTGTGGCGGCACTTCCCCTGCATCAACAACCCGGACTACCGCGCCTACATCCGGCGGGTCATCGACGTGGCGATCGAAGAAGTGCAGGCCGACGAGATCTTCTTCGACAACCAGATTCTGCGCGCCGAGCCGCGCAGCTGCCGCTGCAAAGTCTGCATGGACCTCTTCCACAAGTTCCTCTTCGCGAAGTATCCGAGCCCCGAGGCCCGCATCGACCGCTACGGCATGGACGACCTCAGCGACGTGCCGCCGCCGCACTGGTCCGAGGCGTGGCCGCCCGGCGCGCTGCGCGAGATCAACGAGCCGGGCTTGCAGGACTGGATCGACTTCCGGTGCCAGACGGTGCTGGAGTTCTTCCTTCACATGAAGGCGTACATCGTGAAGAAGAAGCCGGCGACGTCGGTGGGCATGAACATCAAGGGCCTCCACTCGCACAACCTGTGCTACAACAACGGCATCGACCACGGACGCTGGCGCGAGGCGGGCTTCAACTGCTGCGACGCGGGGCTGTACGCGTCGGTCGGGCCGTACAAGAACCTGATCGCCGAGTTCCGCGCGTTCAAAATCACGCACACGATGGGCCTTACGCAAAGCAGCCAGAATGAGCCGCTTGACAACGCCCTCTGCATCGCGATGTCGAAGCAGCTCGATGTCCCCGGCTTCGGGCGCCGCCCGACGATGCGCAGCACGCGCACGTTCGGCGAAGTCGGACGGTTCATCCGGAAATACGACGACGAACTGTACGGCACGCGCCCGATCTACGCGGACGTCGCGGTGCTGCGATCGTTCCCCAGCATGGCCTACAACTGCCTCAACTGGTGCAACGGTCCGATCACCGCCGAGCAAGGCCTGTGGGAAGCATGCATCCCCTTCGGCATCATCTTCGACCAGAACATGAACGATCTCGCGCGCCACCGCGTGGCGCTGCTGGTCAACCAGGAGTCCTTATCGCGGAAGAACCTTGATGCGCTCAAGCGCTTCGTCGAGAGCGGCGGCGGCCTGGTCGCCACCGACGGCACGGGAGCCCACGACGAGTACCGCCGGCCCCGCGCGCGCAACGCGTTGAGTGAACTCTTCGGGCTGAAGCGCGGCAAGATGGAGGAGCGGGTCGCGGCGGGGAAGGGGCGCGTGGCCTACATTCCGACGCTGGTGCCGAGCGTCCCGTACAGGGACGATTTCCTGCACCACCCGCACGGCACGCACAGCGAGGTCGCCCGGCCGAAGAACTGGAAGGCGCTCGAGGCCGCGCTGCGCTGGGCGGCGGGTGGGCGCTTCTCGTTCGAAGTCGCAGCGCCGCACGGCATCGCGTGCGAGTTCCGCGAAGGACCCACGCCGCGCGACCGCGCGGTGCACGTCTTTAACTTCCTGCGCAAGCCCGTGAAGAAGCCGATTCGCCTGACGATGGAGACCGACCGGCCCGATGCTTGGACGCTGGAGGTCTTAAGCCCCAGCGGGCAGCCGAAGAAGGCGCCGGCGCTGAAGAAGACGAAGGGCGCCGTCGCGTTCACGCTCGGCGGCGTGCGCGACCTTTACACCGTCTGCGTGCTGCGCGCGAAGTAAGCGCGGCTTCTACTCGCCCTGGAAGCAGACCAGCTTTCCGTCGCGGGTGCTGACGAAGACGCGCTTCTCCGCCGCGGACATGCCGAAGAAGGCAGGGAATCCACCCGCCGGCAGCGTGGCAGCGACCTTGCCGTCCTCGCGCGAGACAATCCAGAGTTCCGGCTCCTTTTTCACGCGTTGGTAGTGCCCCGCGCAGTAGGCGAACTGCGGCGTCAGCACGATGTCGTCGACCAGGAGTTCGATGGGTTCGCTGGTCCAGACGGGCTTCGCGGGATCGGCGGCGATGCCCTTTAGCAGCAGCGTGCCTTTGTTGGCCCAGCCTTCGCCCTTCGGCAGGAACTGGAAGCTCACGGTCAGCTTGTCGTCGAAGGCGATCACGCGCGCGTCGAGCTTGCGGTCGAACTTCGCGCGCCGGAAGCCGTGCTTGTTGTCCTCGTTGGTGCGCGGGATGCTGTTGCCCTTCAGCACCATGTCGTAGGCGACCTCCAGGTCGCGCCCGCCGGGCACCTGCTTCCTGCCCAGCGCGATCTGTCCGGCGTCCTTGGGCTGCACCGAGGCGTCGACTTCGCCGGACTCGGGCTTGAAGGCCGCGCCGCCGGCGTCTTCCACCGCGACGTACGCCACGCCTCCGGCGACGACGACGTCGCTGGCGACCGGCCACTTGGATTCGAGTTTCTCGCGGCCGCCGATGAAGCGTTCCTTGGGCGCGACACGCAGGCGGTAGACGAGTTTTCCGTTCGCGGCGTCGAGCGCGTAGACGCAGCCGTCGCGCGCGCCGAAGAGGCACAGGCCCTTGTACAGCGTGGGCGTGAAGTCGACGCGGCTGCCCACGGCGAACGTCCACTTCTCTTTGCCGCTCGAGGCGTCCAGTGCCACGATGCGCTGCCCGTCGATGTCGGCGACCACCGCGAGGCCGTAGCCGACGGCCGCCTGCGTGAGGCCCGTGCGCTCGCTGCTAAGGGTCCCGAAGTAGCCGCCGCCTACGCCGACCTGCGCCTCCCAGGCCTTCGCGAGTCTCGCGCCGGGCGCCGCATGGACGAAGTTCCCGCCCGAGGGCCCGCCGCGGAAGCCTGGGAAGTCCTTGTCGGTCGTATCCGCGGACGAACTCGCGCGGGCGAAGCTGGCCAGCGCCGGGCCGCCGTCAACCGGCGGCGCGGACGTATCGACGGGGCCGACGCCGGTGATGGGGCCGCTCTTTCGGCTGGGGAAGTCGAAGAAGACGCCTTTGCCGACCGCCGTGCCGAAGAAACAGGCGGGGTGCGGCGATTGAGGCTTGGAGGTCTCCAGCGTCTTCTTGTTCACCCACAGGTCGTAGTAGGTGATGTAATCGCCCAGGTAGCGCTCGCTGAAGCAGCCGTGGAAGTCGCCGGCTTCCTTCATCGTTATCTCGGGCTCGGCCTCTTTGCCGGTGGCCGCGTCCAGCTTCACGACGACGAATTCGTCGGCGTAGCTGCCTTCCTGGTTGTGGCGGTAGAAGAGGAGGAGCTTGCCTCCGTCAGCGGTGATGTTGACGGCCCCCGCGTTGAAGTACTTTTCCTTGTTGACGCGCACCTTCCAGGTGTACGTCCACAGCAGCTTGCCGTCGGCGGGATCGAGCGCTGCGAGGTTTAGTTCGTCCTTCGTTTCCCCGGTGACTGTGCGCGCCAGCAGCTTGCCGCATCGGCTGAGCAGCGCGCTGGTGCCCGCGGCTTTCGGCACCGTCGAGGCCGGCACCTTCCAGAGGTCCTCGCCGGTCGCGACCTTCTTGGCGAAGATGTTCGTACCGTCGCAGAAGCAGATCGCTTCGCCGACGATCGTGCCGGGCAGCGGGAGGTACCGGAAGACCGGGTACTTCCACACCGGCTTGCCGTCGGCCGTCGAGCGCACATCGCCCTGAATCGAGAGCAGGTCGTCGTTGACCAGCCAGACTTTGGTTTCGCGATTCATCTTCGCAGGGATCTCGAAGAGCGTCTTGCCGGTCTCGCCGTCCAGGCAGAGCATCTGGTTGGTGCCGGTCTTCACGAACAGGCGTCCTGTGGAGGCCGCGACCATGGCAATGCCTTCGCGCCCGCTGTAGCCGCCGGGCAGTTCCACCGTCCAAAGCGTGCGACCGTTGTAGGCGTCGCGCGCGACCGCAAGCGCTGCGCTGTCGGCCAGGTCGCCGTTGTCGCGTTCCTTCTGTTCGAGATAAAAGAGCTTGCCGGCGGCGGCGCAGATGCCGTTGAATCCATTGGCGATCTGGCTGCGCGGGCCGGCTTCCCACTTCGTCTCGAGCGGCAGCCTCCACTCGATCTCCTTGACCGCCTTGCGGTAGACGGCCGCGTACGCGCTGCCGGGCACCTCGGTCATCGCCAGGGCCTTGGCCTGCTCGGCGAAGCCCGCCGGCGCGGCGCGGAAACCTGCGCAGCCGCCCGGCACGAGGAGCCGCTCGAGGTCCGCGAGCTTGGCGTTGCCCAGCGCCGCGGCGTCCTCGACGACGATCAGGTTGAAGAGGTTGGTGTTGTAGTGCGCGGGGTCGAAGGCCGCGTTGCGCACGCCGAGGCTTTCGCGTTCCTTGCAGGCGCTCGACGAGAGTGCGGCGCCCCATGCGGCGGCCTGGTTCGCGTCGGGTTGCAGCGCTTGCACGTAGAGCGCGCTCGACGCGGCCAGCGCCTGCACGGCGGCGGGGTCCTTCGCGCCGAGCAGCAGGCAGAGGCCCCCGCGGGTCCCGGTCTTCTCCGGCAGCGCGGCGACTTCGGCCTCCATCGTGGCCGTCGAGGCGAACGCGGGGCGGGCGAAGAACGAGGCGGCCAAGAGCATCGCGGCCAGGGTGAGCGTGCGGTTCATGCGGTTCGTGCCTCCGTAAGGTGATGGCCCGCCGATCCGGTGCCTTACGATTGTAACTCGGGGACCGCGTGCGGGATTTCCTCGTGTCTATCTGTGTCAATACTGACAACATCTGACGCTTATATACACCAATTATCGTGCTGATTTACTTAGATAAATCGAGATTAGTCAGATTGAGTCAGCGCTTTTGTTCGTCGGGGATAGGCGAAAGGCACCGATGCGCGAATGCGCTTCGTTCTCGAAGCTCGGCGCCCCGGACCTGCCTTTGCGTGGCGCGGGGGCGGGCATAGAATCGCGGACGCCTAAACCCTTTTCGAGGAGTCTCGATCATGAAACGATTCGTTGCGGCTGCGCTGGTCCTCGCGTGCCTGGCGGCGATTTCCGGCGGCGCGCGCGCGGAGGAGGACGACCCGTACCTTGCCTACGTCAAGAACGCGCCCGAGTTCAAGCCCGTCAAGCAGGATCCGGAAGGCTGGACGAAGCATTGGGACACCTGGATCTACATGCCCTGGCGCTACCAGTGGACCATCGGCACGGGGGACGAGGGCGGGCAGTTCTGCAAGGACTACGGCTTCAACGGCGGCTTTACCGATCACGGCGATACCCGCGTGCTCCCGTGGCTCGAGAAGTGGAACCTGAAATTCTACAACGACCACACGGCGGCCAAGGGCTGGCTGCACCTCGGTGGCGGAGACTACAAGAAGTACATGAACGACGCGCGGCAGGTGCGCACGGGCTCGAAGGGCTCGGCGCCGCTGGACGACGCCATGCTGGAGAAGCTCAAGAGTATCGTCACGAAGAACGTCAACGGCCTGAAGAACAGCCCGGTGCGCGCGGCCTACGCGCTGGACGATGAGATCTCCAGCGGCAGCTTCGTGAAGCCGCTCGCCTGGCGCATGAACGAGGACGACCAGGCCTACGAGACGTGGTTGGCCGCGTATTACGGCAAGAACCCGCCCAAGGCCCAGTACGTGACGCCCGACTACTGCGCCGGGGAGTACGGGAAGGCGCTGAAGGACGTGGACTTCTCGCCGCTGCTGGACCGCCTGACCTACAACGATTCGGTGTGGGCGAACTTCCTGGGCAAGCTGGTGGATTGTTCCAACGCGGCCGACCCCGAGATCCCCTGCGGGTTCGTGGGCGGGCAGTCGCCCAACACCTTCGGCGGGTACGACTACACGAAGCTGTGCAAGAAGACGCAGTTCATCGAGGCCTACCTGGGCACGGCGCAGTCGATCATCCGCTCGCTGAACCCTACCATGCCGCAGGTGACCACGCACTTCCACAAGGACAAGCAGGGCACGGTCAACGACATCTGGCAGATGTGGTGGTGCCTGGCGCACGGCAACCGCGGCATGATCGGCTGGGTCGAAGGCTGGTTCGACGGCAAGACGCCGCGCGACTGGCTGAACGACTGGAAGGAGCCGCAGAAGGAGCTGACCACCGTCATCGCGCCGAAGGTCGTCGGCGGAAAGTGGATCCACGACGGCGTGGCGATCTACTATTCGCAGGCCTCGATCCAGACTTCCTGGTGCCTGGACATCGAATGTCACGGCAAGACCTGGCCGAACCGAAACAGCGACGACGAGCACGGCACCTGGCACCTGACACGCAAAGCGTGGGAGTACATCCTGGCCGACAGCGGCATCCAGTACAACTGGGTGGGTTACGACGACGTGATCGTCAACGGCGTGCCCAAGGAGTACAAGGTCCTGATCCTGCCCAGCTGCTTTGCGCTCTCCGACATCGAAGCCCAGCGCATCAAGGCGTTCTGCGAGCAGGGCGGCACGGTCGTCGCCGACTTCATGTGCGGCCTCTTCGACCAGCACGGCAAGGGCCGCGCCAAGGGCGCCCTCGACGACCTCTTCGGCGTCGCCCACGACGGCACCGAGACGAAGAAGGACTTCTTCGCCGGCAGCCTGTGGGTCGAGACCGACCAGGACGCCGGCTTCCAGGCCGGCATCAAGAAACTCATGGCGACCACTTCGCCCAAGCTGGAAGGCGACTTTGCCATCGCCGAGACGAAACTGAAGACCAACAACGAGAATGCGGCCGGGAAGGGCAAGGCCGTTTACCTGAACCTCTCGCCGCAGCGCTACCTGCTCTACCGCGAAGAGAAGACCGCCGACGACGCCAAGCGCGCCGTCTTTACCAAGGCGATCCTGGCCGCCGGCGTGAAGCCGTGGGTTAAGATCACCGCCAACGGCGCGCGCCCCGCCAACTGCGAGGCCACCTATTGGTCGAAGGGCGGGCGCACCTACGTCTTCGTCGTGCAGAACGCGCGGGTGACGTCCACTTCGCTGGGCGACACCAAGTCCGAAGGCCTGGGCAGCGGGAAGATCATGATCGACGTCGAGTTCCCCGCGGCGGTGAAGGACGCGATCAACGAACGCGGCGGCGCGAAACTCGGCGACGGCGCGAAGTTCAGCGTCGAGTTCAACATCGGCGAAGGCGTGCTGCTGAGCTTCGCCAACAACCCGCCGGGCAGGTAAGACGCCGGACGCGGGCCATCTGTATATAAAGGAGGAGGGGCGGCGTGCCGGTGCGCGCCGCCCCTTTTTTGTGTCTGAGTTCGGGACCCTTGGACGTCACAACTCCTTTCATATTTAGTAGTTGTGGCTTTTCGTCGGATTTCTTGGTGGTCCGGACTTCGGCCGCGAACGGAAGGGTGGAGGACGTGCATTTCCGTGGCGGGGACCTGCTAAGATGCGTACCGCAAGTGTTTCCGCCGATCGAACCAGCAAGGCCGGACGGCCCATGACCACGGCGAACGACGAACAGCTTCTGCAGCGCATCGCCGCGGAGCGCGACCGCGAGGCCTTTCAGGCGCTCTTCCACCGCTTCGGGCCCAAGGCCTTCTCCCTGGCCCTCTATCTTTCCGGCAACCGAGCGAGGGCCGAGGAGGCCGTGCAGGACGCCATGCTTTCGGTGTGGCTCAAGGCCGAGCGCTTCGAACCGTCTCGCGGCACCGCGAAGGCCTGGATCCTACGCATTGTCGCGAACAAGGCCATCCAGTCGGCGCGCAAGGAGCAAAGTGAAAGGAACCGCGAGATGA
This sequence comes from Planctomycetota bacterium, assembly GCA_023150555.1. Lineage (GTDB taxonomy): Bacteria > Planctomycetota > SZUA-567 > H5-PLA8 > H5-PLA8 > JAKLKQ01. Next base: position 48,248 of record JAKLKQ010000017.1, on the reverse strand, counting down.
TCTTGCGTGAGGACGCTGCGCCGGCGGAGGCTTCCGCGCCGGAAGCCGAGGGAAAGGACGACCTGCTGCTGGCCGCCCTGCGCGAGAAGTTTGCCGAACTGCCCGACGCCTTCCGCCAGGTCCTGGCCCTGTACTTTGCCGCCGAGATGAGCCAGGAGGAGATCGCCAGAACGTTGGCCATTCCGCAGTCGACGATCAGCATGCGCATTCGCAAGGGGGTCGACGACCTGCGCCGCCGCCTGAAGGGCACAGGCTACGCGGCAGCGCTGCCGATGGTCGCGTCCAACGGCTTTGGAGAGGCGCTGCTGGGCGGCACCGAGGTGCCCGCGGGCTTGGGTGCGAAAATCCTGCAGAATCTGGGCAGCGCCGCGGAAAAATCAGTGCGCGCGGCGGCGGCCGGCAAGGGGGCCGCGGGAATTTGGATCGCGCTTAGCGTGTTCGCCGCCGTGGCCGCCGCGGGCGGCTGGTGGGCGATGCAGAACGGGGACCAGGGCGCAACGTCCGCCGCCGGACGATCCTCGCCGACCGTGAAGGAGGAATCGACCGCTTCCGCGCCGCGCGCGATTCGCGGCAAGACCTGGACGTTCGAAGATGGGATTCCAATGGACCTGATTTTCCTCGAGGGCGCCTGGGAACTGCGAACGCACGCGGGCTCCGGGGAGCAGGTGCTGTACCTCCCGCAGACGCCCGCCGATCAGCCGGGGCTGATGGTCCTGCCGGTGCCGGTCGGATCCGGACCGTTCGTGGTGGAAATTCTGGAAGCGGTGCAGGACTTTGGCCAGACGTCCCAAACCTTGGCCCTCACCGACGGGCGTTCGATCCGCGAAGGCCGCTCCTGGACTCGGCCCGCTCGAGCGTTCAGCATGAAGGAAATTCCATCGAAGATGACTCGCCTGACGCAGTATTGGTACGCGAACCGCAACCTGATGAGTTTCACCCAGGACTACGTCTACTGCATCCAGCGCTTCGACGCCGACCTTGAGCCCGCGACCCGGGTGGTCTTTGCCGTTTACAAACTCGCGATCAAGTCGATCTCCATCCGGCAGACAAGAGAGAATGAAGTTCCGGAACTCGCGCGCAACGCAGACCGCGAGATCACCGCCATGGAAAAGGAAGGCATTCAGGCCAAGGGGCCCAAGGTCTTTGCGTTGCTGGAGCGCCATATCCGCGCATTGGAGCAGGCGCCCGACCCCAACCCGTAGGTTCGTACAGGATCAGCCAGAGTCCGTGCGCCGAAGGAGCACTCTTTCGGCGCGGCGGGGCGCTCGTGCTCTTTTGCGGACCTCCAAGGCGCGAGACGGAATCCGGGAGCGCAAGAATGTCCATCTCGAAAGACGCCATGCCGCGGAAGCATGCCCCAGGGAACGCGCGCTTGCGCAGTTCGGCCGTATCTCAGGCGCTGCGCGCGTTGGGCGATGGCGACGCTGCGCCCGGACCGGAATCCGAGGCCGGGCCGCGCCTGCGCGTCGCGAACGACGAGGCCACTCGAGCGTGCGCGTATCGCCTCGCATACGACCTCTACCGCGCGAAAGGCTACGTCGGAGAACTTGCGGAAGGCCGGCTGGTCGCGCCCTGGGACCGGGCGCCCGATACGCTGACGCTGCTGGCCGGCGACGACCACGGGGACGCCGTCGCAACCGTCTCGCTCGTCTTCGATGCGGCGAACGGATTGCCGTGCGACGCGGTCTTCGGCGACGTGCTGGCCGAGTTGCGCGCGAAGAACCGCCGCATCGTGGAAGTGACGCGCCTGGCCATCGGCGAGGCGCACCTTTGCTCCAGGCAACTGCTGGTGCGGCTGTTCAACTGGATCTACATCCACGCGCGCCGCGTGCGCCGGTGCGACGACTTCGTGATCGAGGTTAATCCCCGGCACGTGAGCTACTATCGCCGCCTGCTGGGCTTCGAGGTACTGGGCGAGGCCCGGCCTTGCCCGCGCGTCCTGGGCGCGCCGGCGGTGCTGCTGCGCCTGGACCTGGCGTACCCGGAAGGGGAAGTCCAGCGGGTGGGCGGAACGGGCGCGGCGGCCGGCGAACGATCGCTGTATCCGTACTTCCTAACGGACGCGGCGGAGTTGTCTGTCGAGCGGCTTCTGCGGCGCCAGCATCGCCCGATGTCGTCCGCCGAAGCGCAGCGCTTCGGCCTCGCAGGCGTCGCCGCTAAGCGCATCGCGGCGACCGCCTGAGCGTTCGTCCGCAATCAGGGGCCAATTCACGCCGGTTCATTCCGCGCGCGCAACCCACACCTAACAAATATATATATATATCCGAATATGCTTTACATGCGCCGGTAACGGCGTATTCTGGACGCAGATCTTCTGTGGGAGGCAGCGTCCTGCATGTCCTCCGCGCCACCGACCAATCCGCATGAGCCGCCGCCGCGCCGGCGTTCGTGGCCCAAGGCCCTGGCCTTGGGCTGCCTGGGGTTGGCGGCATGCGGCGTTCTTCTGGTGGCTCTCTTGGTCGAGTTGCTGGTGGGGGCGCTGAAATCATCCGAGGCCTACAACGCGTCGCTGGCCGCGGTGCGGGCTTCGGACGAGATCCGCGAGGACTTCGGCGAGCCGCTGTCGCCGGCTTGGTGGGTCACCGGGAGCGTGCAGATCGAGAACGCGGACGCCGACGCGGAGTTGGAATACCGGATCTCCGGGCCCAAGGCACAGGGCAAAGTGGCCGTTCGCGGTGCCAAGCGCTGCGGCGCGTGGGCGTACGAAGTGCTCATCGTGGTTCGCGACGACGGCAAGACCTACGATCTGCTTGCGAAGCCGCCCGACGAAGCCTTTGCGCCGAAGCCGGCAGGCGCGTCCCTGGACGACGGCTCGCCGCCTCCTGCTCCCGAAGTGCTGATCGCGCAGCCCGCGCCGGAGTTCCTGAATGCCGGGGCTGCCGGAGCGGCGCCCCCCGCGGTGCTGCACTCCCCCGTCTCAAAACTGCGGCTTGCGCCGGCTGTGGCCGATGCGGTGCAGGCCGAACAGGCCTTCGCCGACGCACTGCTGAAGGGCGATTGGGAGAAGGCGCAAGGCGGAACCAGCGCGGCATTCCTGAAGGACGACGGCGCCGCGATGTTGCAGGCGTATGCGGCGCTGGCCACGGATCGCGGCGGCGGGACGTTCACGCCCTGGAAGTGGACGAGGCTGGAGGACGGCGCCACCGCAGTTCTGGGCGCGGTGGCGTTCGGCGACGGAACGAAGGCGAAGCTGATGGTCCTGTCGCGCGACGGCAAGGTAGAAGCGTTCAACGGGCTGCCAGCCGGAGAGTCTCATGAAGCGAAGGCAACGCATCGTTGAACTTGCGGTCATGGCGCTGCTGGCGGCGGCGGGCGCGCATGCCGAAGAACTTTCGCTCAACGAGGCGGTGAATTCCCTGCTCTTTCCAGGTTCGAATTACACCGACAAGCGCAAACCCAAGGCCGGCGACACGCTGTACGGCTGGACCTACATCGAACGTCCGGCGAAGGTAAGCGAGCAGCGCCAGGCAGCCTATTGGTGCATGCTCCTGGCGGAGGGCAAGACGCGCTGGCAGCAAGCCAACGACCCGAAGAAGAGCGGGGAGGTGCCCTGGTATTGCTGGTACAGGGCCGAGGTATTCTATCATTTCGAATATTCGGCGGTCGAGCAGGTCCGCGCGCCGGGTATGGGGCTGACGGAACAAGGCAAGCAGTTTCTCGACCCGCGCAACGACAAGATGTCCGACGTCAAACTCGTGAACTTCAACAGTACGCATGCCATAGGTGACGGGGCCATCTCAGGCTCAGGGAACATCACCTCGTGCGTACATGCCGTATCCGGGCCGCTCTATTTGACGACACGCGTCGAATGCCGATTCCAGATCGGGATAGACGAGAGCCTGCTGCCCAGTCACATCTCCGGCAGGAAGCCGAGCTATCCCAGCGACAAGGCGTGGCCCGAAAAGGACCGGCTCGCAGCCGAGTTCGAGAAGTACCGGCGCGGCCGGGAAGATGCCGCGGTGCGGCTTGCCCGGCAAATCGTTTCCGGTTGGGAGGCGTGGTGCAGCCGGAAGATCGGACCCGGGCCTGGACTGCGCGGGTTGTACTGGGACCTGCGCCCCTACGCGCTCTTCCCCGAAGACATGCCGGCCGGATTCAAATGCACCAACCACAACGAGGAAAACATCGCGAGCACGCGCAGCAGGCCGCAGCACTCGATCGCGCTCTACTACAGCCGCAAGCGCGGGACCGAACAACAGCAGGTATTCGAAAGCCAGAGTGTCAGCGTTCGCCTGTGCGTGGCGCATCAAAAGAAGCCGTTCGACGACGCTCTGGAAGAGGCGCGCGCGGAGTTCGCCAAACGCCCCAGCGTCGCGAGCAAGACGAAGTCCGAGTCCCTTGGCATGAACGGCGCCGATGAAGCGAAGGTGGTGTATACCGAAGGTTCCAGCGACGCCTATCTGATCGCGCGGCGTGCAAACGTGGTGATCGAGGTACGGGGCTCTTGTTCGCCTCGCGAAGACCCGATGTGGCTGCCCCTGACGAAGCAGTTGGGTCAGAAGATCCTTGACCGCATGCGCGGCGCCACGTCGCCTGGCACGCAGGAGGGCGTGCAGGTTGCTCTTTCGGCAGCGCCGCCCGCCCTTTGGGCCGACGGCAAGAGCCGCAGCCGCATCCGGCTGACCTGCCGCGACGCAGCGGGCCAGGTCCTGCCGGGCACGTTTACCTTGACTGCGAAGGGCCCCGGGTCGCTCGAGGCCGAAACACTGACGCTAGATGCGAGCGGCCTCGCCGAGACCGGTTACACCGCAGGCACGGTACCGGGGAATACGGTGATCACGGCTGCGGGACCCGCTGGCACGAGCACTGTCACCGTCAACGGAGGTGGACTGGCGATTGCGCCGGCGAAGGAAGGCCAGTGGCAGGTCCTGGCCGATGGAAAGGCCGCGTTGCTGCTGATCGTGCGCGCCGTGGGTCTGGACGGCAAACCCCTGGCGGGGTTGCGCGTTACGCTGCGCGCGGAGGAGAACGAGCTGCCCCAGCGAGGGACGCTGGCGCCCGACGAAGTGCAACTCGATGGTTCGGGCTCCGCTCAGATTGTTTACACGCCGCCCCTGATTGCGGCGGGTAGCGGATTCCGCATGGGTGATGTCTACGTCAATGCGGCGGCGAAGGTGACCGGTCCGTCGGAGACCCTTCTGGAAAGCGCGGTTCGCTTGACGGTGGCCGCGGGTGAAGGCGCGACGCTGCTGGTCGAGAAAGCGGGATTTAAGGCAGTCCGCGTTCCCATCTCGCTGGCGGCGGCGAACAGCGAACTGCGCGGGCAGGTCGTGGCACGCGCGCCCAATGGAGCGACCTTCCCGCTGGCCTACGCGACGCTGCGTGTCGTGGGTGCCGACGGCAAGCGCCCGATAGGCGCGGGGCGCAGCGAAGCCGGCGGCGCCTTCGCGTTCGAGTGCGTCTCCAGTCCGCTGGCCGGTTCCGGTAACGCCACTGCGTTGCCCGCGCCGGTCGAAGTACCGCTCGACGAAGCGCTTCTGGCGGTATTGGAGGGCGCCCACGCGTCGTTGAAGGAGCTTGGCGGCGCCGGCTTCGAGGTCGCACCCGCCGTGCGGTACATCGGCGGCGCTCTTCAACGCCTGGCCCAGAGCGATTCGCAGGGCGAGCCGGGCCAACGCCCGGATGCCGTCGGCAGCTCCGCGTACCGCCTGGGCCTGCTGGCAGTATACATTCGGCTGGTTCATAACCGCCAGCTCGAGGGCCTCGATTGGTTCATGGAGAGTATCGATCCGGTCGTGGACGAGTTGGTGGACATGGTGGCCGATCTCTCCGAGCTGGAGGAGAAGGCCAAGGAGAAACTCGGCGAGAAGTTCGATCAACTCGTCTGGCAACGCTTGCGGAAGACCGCGGCGGGCCGCGTGCTGCGGAGGCTCAACGTCTGGCTGCGCAAGAACACCAGGAACCTGCGCGCGCTGGACAAGAACTTGCAGGAGGGCATGGAGCGCGGTGAGAAGTTCAATGAGGCGGTAGGCCTGCAATCCGAGGAGGGCGGGGAGGACGGCGTGACGCCTGCGGGCCTGCTGCATGACGTGCTCAATCCGCTCGACGCGCTGACGCCGGACCTGAAGCTGCCGGACCCCGACGGCGGCGAGTCCGTCGACCTGAAGACCTGGTTCCTGAAGACGCTCAAGCGTTCGATCCGCAAGCCGCTGGAGAACGCCCTGCGCGTGCAGGCGCAGGAGGAACTCGATGCGGCGCTGAAACGCCTCACCTATTCCGGCCCGGGCCCCGGCAGCCTGGAGGAAGCGAAGGCAGCGGCGCTGGCCCAGTTCGCCGCGTACCAGGAGGCGCACATGCGGCTGAACATCCGCAACCTGGACGCGGAACTCTACCGTCTCGACGCGAAGCTCTTCGCGGACACCGTGATCAAAGGCGTCGTCATCTACCTAGACGCGCGTAAGACGATCGCGGAAGCCGGCGTCAAAGCGCTGCGCAGTCTAACCTCCGAACAGTTCCTCAAAATCCAGGAAGCGGTGACCGGCGGCGGCGAGAAGGTCGACAAGGCCGCGAAGTTCCTGGACGGCGCTCTCCGTGTGTACCAGGGCCAGGCTTGGCTGCGCGACACCTCCTTTGCCGGCGACGTGATAGGAGCCTTGGCTGGCGTTCTGGCGCCGTAGCCCGCGTCCTCAGGAAGGCTCATCGTTTCATTTTTCCAGAAACTCCATGCCCCCCGCCGGGTCCAATAGGGGACGGAAAGTCATTCCGTAAGGCAATGTCATTAAACGGGTTGTAGTGATTTTCGGCGAACCTGGGCCGTGCCTGTCACAGTCGGCGGCGGCCTGCCACACCTAGGTGGGCATGCGATGGCGAATTGGGAAGCGATGGCCGTGACGGCGGACCAGGCGGTGGCGGAAGTCCGGGAGGAAGACTGGGCCCTGCTCCACGCTTTCGCGCGCGGAGGCGAGGACGGCGAACGCGCCTTCGGCCAGTTGGTCCGAAGGCACGGACCGATGGTGCTCGGGATCTGCCGCCGCAGGCTGCACGACGCGGACGCCGCCGAGGATGCCACACAGGCGGTCTTCGTCCTGCTGGCGCGCAAGGCCGGCGGCCTGCGCACGAAGAGTTCGCTTTCTGGCTGGCTTTACCGAACGGCGGAGCTGGTGACCAGGACCATGGTGCGAAGCAGGCGCAACCGTACGCGGCACGAAGGCCGGGCCGCCGGGGCTCACCGCATCGAGGCAGATGCGGACGGTGCGCGGGACCTTGCGTTGCTCCGCGAGCGCCTTCAGGAGGGCTTGGCTTTGCTGAAGGAAAGAGACCGTGAGGCGATCGTCGTGCACTACCTGGAAGGCGTGGCGCAGGATCAGGCCGCGGCGCGCCTGGGGATCGGGCACGACGCGTTCCGCCAGCGCCTTTCGCGCGCGCTCGAACGCCTGCGCGGGGTGCTCGGCACGCAGGGCGCGGTCTTTACGGTAACGGGGCTGGACGCCGGGCTCGCGCGCCTGGGCCAGGCCGACGCGCAGGCTTGGCAGGAGCCCCTGCGCCGGAGTTGTTCGGAAGCGGCCTCGGGATCGGGAGGACTCTCGCTGTCCGTGGCTGGAATCGTGAAAGGAGCGATGCGTTCCATGATCGCCAGAAAGCTGATGCTGCTTGCCGGATGGTGCGCGGTTGCCTGCTTTGGCGGCGCGCTGGGCTGGAGCGGGGAATCACGGCCCGTGCCGCCCGCGCAGTCCGCGGTTGCGGCCGTGAAAATCCAGGACGCTTCGCCCAAGGCCGGCCCGGCACTGTCGGAGGCCCTGGCCGCGACGCACGTCAATCTGCCGCAGGTGAAGGCCGTCGGGGCGCCGGTCTTCTCGCCCGACGGGCGCTGGCTGGCGGCGCAGGAAGAGGACGGCGGCTTGGTCCTGATCGATGTAGCGCAGGCGTTGAAAGACGGCAACGCGATGCAGCCCAAGCGCTACAAGACCGCCGAGCCGCTGAAGGCCTCTTCGTGGGGCCAGGACTTCATCGGCGTGGCGGCATCGTTCTCGTCGGACTCCAAGCGCATGGTCTTCCGCGGCCCCGACGACGTGATGATGCTCGACCTGCCGCCCACTGGCGAACCGCGCGCGCTCCAACTCGGCAAGAACTGCATCCCGGCGCTGGCGTCGGCGCCGGCGAAGGCGACGCCCCTGAGCGGTGGAAAGGAGCACCGCGAAGAACGTTGGGCCTTCTACAAGGTCGCCAGCCTGCAGCAGCCGAAGGATCCTGGGCCGGGCGTCAAGCCGGAGGTCCGTGCGCCGCGCCTGCTGCTCTACCGCGTCGGCGGGCAGGGCAACGATCCGAAGATGGAAGGTCCGGACGTTCGCCTCGAAGGGCTGGCCTGGAACGCCGACGGGTCCGCGCTGCTGGCGACACTCAAGGACGGCAGCTCCGCCGTGGTGGATTCATGGAGCGGCCGCGTCACCAGCCAGCTGGACATCGCAGCGTTCGAACGCGAGGCCGGGAAGTCCTTCGAGCAGATCCGCACCGTGGCGCAGGACGGCAAGCGCGTGCTGGTCGAAGGGCAGCGCACCTATCCCGAGGAGATGCGCGACCGGATTGGAACGTTCGTCCCAGGCGGCGACGAGACGCCCGAACGCGGGCGCAATCCGGGCTCGGCGGAACCCGGTCCGAACATGCCACGCTACTATTACATCTGCGAAGGTGAGAAGAACCGCAAGATTTGGATGGCATCGACCGCGCGTTTCCTGGACACGCTGCTGGTCCTGCCCGCCACGAAGCTCGACCGCTACGTCTACTTCCAGGTGGCCAACGACGGCGGCGCGGGCCAGGGGGTTCCGCACGCGTGGCTGGGCCAGCTCGACGCGCTGGGCGTCCGCACCGAGAAGGACCTGGGCAATCCCTTCGGCGCGCTGGCCGACGCGCCGGTCTTCCAGGTGCTGGCCGTCGCGCCCGACGCGGGCAAGGCTCTGGTGCTGGCGCGTTCGATGCGCGAGCGCAAGATTAGCAAGAACTTCGACGCGGAGACGATGAAGGAGATCCAGAAGATGCTCCCCAACGCCGCCCACCGCGATGGCAAGGACGCCGCGATCAAGATGCTGGCGGGCGCGGTGTTGATGCATAAGTACGAGCGTGCCGGCTGCAGCGACGACGGCGATAATGTGATCCTGCACTTCCATACCTGGTCGCTGTGGGTGCTGGACGCGGTGAAGGGTGAGGTGCGCCGCGTGGGCCCCGAGTTCGGCGAATCGATCGGCGAACTGAAGGATGTGGTGGGTGCTCCGGGCGCGCCGGAGCGCGGGCTGGGCGACGACGCTGCGTATTCGGCGAACGCTGGGCTGGTCGCGGTACCGCTTTACGGCAACGGGATGAAGCCGGGAAAATTCTCCGAAGCGCGCGGCCTGATGCTGCTCAAGGTTTCGGCCTGGTAGGCATCCAATGGAACTACCCGAACGAAGGCACGATTCTGCTGGAATAAGAGGCAGGAATTCCGGTTTGCAACCTGCGTAGGGGCATAGAGTTCCTAGCTGCTACGAACATGTGCTGCACGTGTGCATAAAGCCATATTCCAATAGCGAATTCTGATCAGAATCCTTGTCATAATCTTGCACTCGTGAACATACTTCTAATGAGGACAGACGACAGCTCCGGCGGGGAGTCCATGACGTTCGTGGCCTGAGCAGCAGGTCCTCAATGGGGTAAAGCTCCATGAATAACGAGAGCAGCGTGAGCCGCCGGCCTGCCGGCGCCGGGGGATCGTGTGTACTCGGAGCCCGCAAGAAGCGGGTCCTGCTGGCGGCTGCGCTGCTTGGTGCCGGCGCGGTGCTGCTGGCATGGTGCCTGCGCGTACCCTCGAACTCTGCTCCTACTGCCGAACTGAAGGAACTCCCCGCTGTTGCTAAAGCCGTCGAGCCGAGTTGCTGCGCTGCGGGCGCTTCGAACGCCGCTTTGCAGGACGAAGCGATTCCCGAAGCGCGCGGAGTCGATCCGATCTTCGGCGAGTTCGCGGCATGGACGCGCACGTATCTCGGCGCCGGCGCCGCAGAGCGCGCCAAACTGGAAGCGCAGGGTGCCCGGTTGGCCGCGCGGCGCGAAGAGGTGCTTGCGCGCCTGATCGAGAGCGATCCGGAGTCCGCGCTGCGCGTTGCCGCGCCGCGCACGTCGCGCAAGGCGCTGCCGAAGTCCGTGACGCAGCAGATGGAGCGCCCGTTCAGCGAGCGGGGCGGTTACGAAGTCGTGATCGCCACCGCCTTCAGCGAAGGGGCTCAGCCGAAGGTGCAGCGGTTCGTGACGCTGCAAGGCCAGCGCTATGCGGCCTACACCTACGGACGCCGGCTGAACCAGACGACGAAGTACGACATTCCCATGCACGGCATCGTCCTGGGCGGCAAGGCGGTGGTGCACCCCAGCCCCGCGCGAATGATCGAGCCCGGCGAGATTCCCGACCCGAACGCGCCGGTCGGAAACCCGGACTTGCTCTGCCCGGTCTCGGGCTTGGCGGCCTCGAAGCGCGATGCCGTGGACGTCGGCGGCACGATCTATTACCTCTGCCATAGCGGGCACATCGACGGGCTGACCGAACAGCAGATCGCGGCGGAAGGCGGCACAGCGCCCACGGGCGACGGAGCGATCGCGCAGTCGGCCTGGACGCAGGGCGCCAAGACGATCCTGTACATCAACCTGGCCTTCAGCGACACCGACTTGGCCAATACGAGCCTGTACCACAGCCAGGCGACCATCCAGAACATGGCCGACGGCTGCGCGGCCTTCGTCCAGGAGAATAGTTACGGCACCACGACCATCACCAATACCATCACGCCTTTGCTGATCCTGCCCCAGACCCTGTCCTACTACACCACCAACGGAGATTACGCGCTTCAGAGCGACGGCTGGGCCGTGGCGAAAGCCGCCGGCTACGACAAGGCCAACTACTGGTCCGAGGCCGTCTGCTGGAAGGGTGGGCCGGGCGGGTACGGTGGGCAGGGTTACGTCGGCGCGCGCGGCGTGTGGCTGAAGAGCGCCACGGCGGGCGTGGCGGTGCACGAGTTCGGCCACAACTTCGGGCTGTGGCACGCCAATTTCTGGACCGCCACCGGCGACAGCATCATCGGGGCTGGAAGCAACAACGAGTATGGCGACAGCTACGACACCATGGGCTCGGCGAATGCAGGCGGCTACCACTTCAACGCCTGCCACAAGAATCTGTTGGGCTGGCTGCCGACCGCGAACGTGACCACGGTCACAGCCAGCGGTACCTACCGCGTCACGGCCTTCGATCAGCCCGTTATCAGCGGCACGACCAGCTACGCGCTAAAGATCAACAAGGACGCGGACCGCGATTACTGGGTCGACCTGAGGCAAAAGTTCACGAGCAACAAGTTCTTGATGAGCGGGGCGGATCTGCACTGGGATCCGTGGGCCAGCAGCGCCGGCGGCACGCACCTGTTGGACACCACGGCCGGTTCCTCCTTCGGCAAGACGGACTCGGCGATCGTCATCGGACGCACCTTCTCCGACGCGGCGGCAGGCGTCTACATCACACCCATTGGGAAGGGCGGCACATCGCCCGAATCCCTCGACGTGGTCGTCAACAAGGGCAGCTTCCCCTCGAACGTGGCGCCGACAGTGTCGCTGTCGGCCTCCGCGACGGCCGTGGCGACGAACACTGTGGTCACCTTCACGGCAACGGCCACCGACGCCAACGGCGACACGCTGGCCTACTACTGGGACTTCAGCGACACCTCTTCCTCACCGACCAACGATCCGACCTTCGGCGTGAACAGCTCGACCAACACCAAGAAATGGTCCAGTGCCGGTAAGTACGTGGTGTACTGCCAGGTCACCGACATGAAGGGCGGCACCGCGACGGATACCGTGCTCGTTACCGTGGGTTCGCCGACGACCTTCACGATCAGCGGGACCGTCCTGGACGCCAGCAGCAACCCGGTGGCGGGTGCGCGCGTCTACGTCTCTTCGTCCCAGATAGGCTATACGGACTCCGACGGGCAGTACACTATCACCAATCTGTCCGCCAATTCCTACACGGTCTCGGCCGTCAAGTACGGCTACACCATGACGGCGAACTTCACCAATCCGGTCGCCGTCGGTCCGGACGCCACGGGCAATAACTTCACCGCGGGCCCGATGCTCTATGCGGTCACGGGCAAGGTCACCGACGAAGGCGTGGCCGTCTCCGGCGCGACGGTCAGCGCCGGCACGCGCAGCACGACCTCCGACGCCAGCGGCAACTTCACGCTGAACCTGCCCAACGGTAGCCACACGCTTTCGGCGGCCAAGGCGGGACTGACGCTGGTGCCCAACGGGTGGAGCAACCCCGTGGCGGTCGCGGATGTGGCTGTGAGCGGCAAAAACTTCTCGACGCCGCTGGGTTCCATCGCCGGCACCGTCACCGACAACGGCGCGGGCGTTTCGGGCGTCACCGTAAGCGCCGGTGGCGTAAGCACCACGACGAGCGGTTCGGGCACCTACACTCTGCCGCATGTACCTTTCGGAACGATCACGCTTACTGCCACCAAGGCGGGGTACACGTTCTCGCCGAGCAGCGGATGGAGCAACCCCTTCACGTTCAACGCGAACCTGACCGGCAGAAATTTCATCCGGCCCCTGTACACCGTGTCGGGCCAGATCACCGGCGTCCCGACCAGCGGCACGATGGCGACGGTCCACATCGGAGACGGCGTGCACAGCACCACCGCGTACGTCTCCGGAAACGGCTCAAATAAGAAGGTGAACTACAGCCTTTCCGTACCTGACGGTCAGTGGAGCATCTACGGCGACCTCGCCGGATACCTGATTACGCCCAATGGCTTCACCAACCCGATCACAATCAGCGGCGCCAGCCAGTCCGGCCGGGACCTGATAGGGTCGACCTCCTCCACGCACAAGATCTCCGGCCGGGTGACCAACGGCGTCGACGGGATCCAGGGCGTTACGGTTAGCGACGGCACGCGCTCGGCCAAGACCGACAGCATTGGCAATTACGCGATCGTGGGCGTACCGGACGGCTCGTATACGCTGACGCCCAGCCTGTCGGGCTACTCGTTCACGCCGGTCACCTTGGCGGTGACCATGGCCGGCGCGGACCTGACGGGCAAGAACTTCACCGGTTCGAATGGCAACACACCGCCCACCATCAGCAACATCGCTGACCAGACCACCTCCGAGGACACCGCCAAATCGAACATCGCCTTTACAGTAGGCGACGCGGAGACGGCGGCGGGCTCGCTGGCGGTCTCGGGAAGCTCCGGCAACACGATGCTGGTGCCCAACACCAACATCACCTTCGGCGGAAGCGGCGCCAACCGCACCGTAACGGTGATGCCGGCGGCGAACCAGAACGGGACGGCGACCATCACGGTGACGGTCAGCGACGGGATCCAGAGCGCCAGCGACAGCTTCGTGCTCACGGTCACGGCGGTGAACGACGCGCCGGTTGCGAACAACCAGAGCGTCTCGACGGCGGAGGACACGGCGAAGGCGATTACGCTGACGGCCAGCGACGTCGAAGGCAGCGCGTTGACCTACAGCATCGTGACGAATCCGGCGAACGGCACGTTGAGCGGCACGGCGCCGAACGTGACCTACACGCCGGCGTCGAACTACAGCGGTTCGGACAGTTTCACCTTCCGAGCCAACGACGGTGCGCTGAACAGCAACACGGCGACGGTCTCCATCACCGTCACGGCGGTGAACGACGCGCCTGTTGCCAACAACCAGAACGTCACCACGGCGGAGGACACCGCGAAGGCCATCACGCTGACGGCCAGCGACATCGAGGGCAGCGCGCTTACGTACAGCATCGTGGCCAATCCGACGCACGGGAGCTTAAGCGGCTCGGCGCCGAACGTGTCCTACACGCCGGCGTTAAACTTCAACGGCCCGGACAGCTTCACTTTCCGTGTCAGCGATGGCTCGCTGAACAGCAACACGGCCACGATCTCCATCACGGTGACCTCCAGTAACGATGCTCCAGTCATCGACTCGGCGCCCTGGGCGACGCCCAATCCCGTGGTCCTGCCGGCCACCAGCACCGTATCGGTCGTGGCCAGCGATCCCGACGGAGACGCGTTGACCTACACCTGGAGCAAGTTCTCCGGCACCGGCACGGTCGGTTTCTCGCCGAACGGCACTGCGCTCAGCGAAAGCAGTTCGGCGACGTTTAGCACGGCGGGCACCTACGTCCTGCGCGTGACGGTCTTTGACGGTTCGCTGAGCACGACCGGCGACGTGACCGTCGTCGTGACACCGCCCAACCAGGCACCCGTCGCGAACAACCAGAGCGTCTCGACGGCGGAAGACACCGCCAAGGCCGTCACGTTGACGGCTACCGACGGCGACGGAGATCCGCTGACCTATGCCATCGTCGCCAACCCGGTGCACGGCACGGTGAGCCTCTCGGGAGCTACCGCCACCTACACGCCAGCACTGAACTACAACGGTCCGGACAGCTTCACCTTCCGCGCCAACGATGGTTTCCAGAACAGCAACACGGCGACGGTCACCATCACGGTCACGGCGGTGAACGACGCGCCGGTGGCGAACAACCAGAGCGTCTCGACGGGGGAAGACACGGCGAAGGCCATCACGCTGGCGGCGAGCGACGTGGAGGGCAGCGCGCTTTCCTACGCCATCGTGGCGAATCCGACCAACGGCACGTTGAGCGGTTCGGCGCCGAACGTGACCTACACCCCGGCGTCGAACTACAACGGTCCGGACAGCTTCACCTTCCGCGCCAATGACGGATCGCTGAACAGCAACACCGCGACGGTCTCCATCACGGTTACGGCGGTCAATGACGCGCCCGTGGCGAGCAACCAGAGCGTCTCGACGGCGGAAGACACGGCGAAGGCGATTACTCTGACGGCTACCGACATCGAAGGCAGCGCGCTGACCTTCACCGTCGTGGCCAATCCGTTGCACGGCACGGTGGGCATCTCGGGCACCACGGCCACCTATACGCCGGCCGCAAACTACAACGGACCTGACAGTTTCACGTTCCGCGCCAACGACGGTTCTCTGAACAGCAACACGGCGACGGTTAGCATCACCGTCACGGCGGTAAACGACGCGCCGGTTGCCACCAACCAGAGCGTCTCGACGCTGGAAGACACGGCCAAGGCGATTACGCTGACGGCTACCGACGTGGAGGGCAGCGCGCTGACCTACGCCGTCGTGGCTAATCCTGCGCACGGCACGGTGAGCATCTCCGGCGCCACCGCAACCTACACGCCGGTTTTGAATTACAACGGGCCGGACAGCTTCACGTTCCGAGCCAATGACGGTGCGCTGAACAGCAACACGGCGACGGTTTCCATCTCGGTCACGGCGGTCAACGATGCGCCGGTGGCCAACGACCAGTCGGTCTCGACGCTCAAGAATGCGGCCAAGGTTGTCACGCTCACGGGCAGCGACGTGGAGGGCAGCGCGCTTACGATTACCATCCTGACCACCCCGGCGCACGGCACGGTGAGCCTCTCGGGTGCGAATGCCACCTACACGCCCGCCCTGAACTACGTAGGCAGCGACACCTTCACCTTCCGCTGCAGCGACGGTTCTCTGAACAGCAATACCGCCACCGTTTCCATATCGGTTCTGCCGTCGAACGCGGCGCCGGTGGCGAGCAACAAGAACCTTTCCACGGCGGAAGATACGGCGAAGGCGGCTACGCTCTCGGCCACCGACCTCGACGGCGATCCGCTCACGTATTCCATCGTTTCCGGCCCGTCGCACGGCAGCCTCGGCGGCGCGGCGCCGAACCTGACGTACACGCCTGCGGCGAACTACAACGGTCCCGACAGCTTCACCTACAAGGTCAACGACGGCGTGTTGGACAGCAACACCGCGACGTTCTCCATCACGGTCACGGCGGTCAACGACAAGCCGGCGGCTGCGATCCTCACGGCCGCGCCGATGGCGGTGGCGAAGGGCAAGAGCGCCGCGTTGTCCGGCCTAGGCAGCGACGTCGAGGACGGCGCCAGCGTGACGTACGACTGGAACTGGGGCGACGGCACCGCGCACGGCTCGGGTCCGAATCCCTCGCACGCGTGGGCCACGCTGGGTACTTACACGGTCACGCTCATCGTCAAAGACCTGAACAACATGGCGAGCGACCCGGTGACCATGGACGTGCAGGTCACGCCGATGGCGAACGAGAGCAACCTCTACCTGAAGAAGGGCAAGTTCGCGATCAACTGGAAGGCCCACAACCTGGGCAGCGACGCCGACACCTTCGCAGTGCAGGGCTGCCTCAACCCCGCGGGCATCGACGCGGTTCTGAGCAACGCTAGCTTTGAGCTGAGCGTCAATGGGATCTCCCTGGGCGTGATTCCGCTCGATGCCTCGGGCAAGGGCAGTGCGGCATTCGGCGGGGCAAGCGCAAAGGTCAGCCTCAAGGCGAATACCGGCTCCTTCAGCTACGCCGTCAAGGGCGCGGATCTTACCGCGGCGCTGGGCCTGGCGAACACGAACGAATCCGGCACGACGGAACTTGCCATCGACGTCACGGTGTTCGGGGCCGGGCTGGCGACCGAAACAGCCACGGGCAACGCGGTCTTCTCCTATACGACGAAGGCCGATGACGCGACGAAGGGCGGCTTCAACTTCAAGACTGGCGCGCTGATGGACGGCGTCTTCTTCGCCGCCAAGACCTCGGTCGCGGAGGACAAGGCCGGTGGCCACAAGGTGTCGGTGAAGGGCGTCCTCTCGGCGCCAGGCAGCAGTGCGCTGGTCCCGTCCGGCGACGTGGGCCTGGTGATCGGCACCGAGTCGATCACTATTCCGCTTGCGAACCTGGCGAGTGGCGGCGGCGTCCTCGTGGTAGCCAAAGGCGCGCATCCGGCCCTGGACGCATTCGTGATCGACACGAACAAGAAGGCGTTCACGATTGCGACGAACGTCCTGTCCGGAACCGGCGTGCCGCCGGCAGGCGATTCCGTGACCTCGCACGGCTTGCTGCTGCGCATCGTCATCCCGACCGCGGGCGGGGCGGTGACCTTCGAGAGCACCGTCGAGATCCTGCGCAAGGATTCGAACTCGACCAAGTGGAAGCGCTAACGGCCATTCCGCGTAGGCCGGCTCCTCGCCCCCCTTTAAGTAGTTGAGACCTGCGGACCAATCTGACTTCTCCCAGTGGGTATTATAGGTCATTTAGTCATGTAAGTATTTTAAATATATAGTATTATAATAAATCAATTTATTATAGTAATTAACTCATTTCGGTGGCATATATAGAGCCATGGGAAAATACTTGGCAGCCGTCCAAAATGGCACGACGCGCGTTCCGAAGCACCGGGCGATCCACGAGGAAGTGCGCCGCCGGATTCTCGAAGGCGTCTACCCGCCCGGCATGCAGCTGCCGCCGGACTGCGAGTTCCACAAGCACTTCCAGGTCAACAAGACGACAGTCATCCGCGCATTGCACGACCTCGAACGCGAGGGCCTGATCGTGCGGCGGCAGGGCAGCGGCTCGTTCGTCGCCGAGCGCAAGGCCAACCCGATCGTTCCCGGGCGGACCTTCCGCTTCGGTGTCCTGTGCCGCAAGAAACTGACGCAGGATCTGCTGCAGACGGATTTTCAGGGCCAGGTCGTCGAGGGGGCGCTCTCGATTCTCGGGCTATCCGGCGTGGGGCCCGTCCTCCCGTCGATCGGAATCCACGAGGCCACGCGCGCGCAGTGGGGCGGGCCGGGGCATTCGGTGCAGGTGCTGGGCTTCGGTGAAGCCGCCGCGTCGCAGGTGCGCCATCCGCCGCTGGAAGAGATCACCGCCGCCAGGCTCGACGGCCTCATCGCCGTCTCGATCATCGAGGACAAATTCCTGGAGGATCTGGTCAGCCTGGGCCTACCGCTGGTCCTGGCAGACAGCCAGCACGAACGCCTCGCCTTGAACGCCGACCAGGTCTACCTGGATCCGCTCCACGCCTACCGCGCTGTCGTGCGGCACTTCGCGGAAATGGGGCACCGCCGCATTCACTTTATCGGCGGCTTCGTGAGCATCCCCGCGCCTTCACCGGAGATGAGCTACGAGGAAGTCGCGGCGTACCGCCAGGGGCGCATGCGCATCGACCCCGACAGCGTGCTGCGCATGAGCGCGTGGCGGCAGGCGATGTTGGAATGCGGACTGCCGGCGCCGGACCGTTGGGCGCACTTCGAAAACCCCTGGTTCGTGCCGGACGAGGAACTGGCGCGCCGCCTCGTCGCACTGGACGACGACATCCGGCCCGATGCGCTGGTCTGCCACGGAATCGGGCAGGCCGAGACGATGATTCGCGAGTTCGCGAACCACGGCATCAAGATCGGCGCGGCGGGCGCGTCGGACCGCTCCGCGGGCGGCCCAGCGCTTTCGATCGGTGCACCGGCCAAAGACCTGGGGGCGGCGGCGGCCGAACTGCTGATCTCGCAGATCCAGCGCCCAAGTCGGTTGCGCCTGCGCGTCGGCGTGCCGATGACCTTTAGTCCGCCCGACGGGCATCGCGAAAACGAGAGCTGACTTGAAGTGCCGGACAGACAAGAGGAAGGAGTACGCCCTTGCGTAACGTATATCTTCAAATCCGCTTCGTACGCCTAGCGTCCGTGGCGCTGACTCTCCTGGTGGCGGGCGGCCTCGCCGATGCCGCAGCGAAAGAGGCAGCTCCGAAGCCGCTGGTGGTCCAGAGTTCAGCGTACCCGATCTACGCCAACAAGCCCGGACGATTGCGCCTGCCCATCAATCAGATTGCCGGGAACGGCGGCATGACCCTGACCTTCACCTTGGTTGCCGCCCCCGAACACGGCACGGTCTGGTTGCCGAACGGGACCGCGTGGAAGAGCGGAAACGTTTATGCGCGTTACATCTCCCACAGGGGTTTCGTAGGCAAGGATTCGTTCAAGTGGAAGGTGAGCAACGGGACGGTGGAGTCCGAAGTCGCGACATTTTCCGTCGAGGTCAAGGGCTGCCAGCCAACGCCCTACGACCAGACGGTAGGCGTGATCGAAGGCACGCCCGCGGAATTTGAAGCAGCTTATGCCGGTGAAAACGGCGATGAAGTGGGGATCAAGCCCGAGAAGCCCGCGCACGGCACGCTGGTCCAGGAAGGCGGGAAGCTGCGTTACACGCCCGAGCCCGGCTTCACGGGCATCGACTCGTTCAAGTGGGTGCTGAACTTGCCGAAGAGCAAGAATCCGAAATGGGAATCGGCGCCCGCCACCTGCTGGCTGGTGGTGAAGAAGAAGGGCATGAACGACTGGCCGCAATACCGCGCAGACCAGTGGCGCAGCGGCTTTACTACGATGGCACTGCCCGCCGAACTGCATCTGCAGTGGACCCGCGATCTTCCATGCGTGGACAGCCCCTTCGCGCCGCGAAGCGCGTATCCGGACATCGACTACTGCCGGCCGGTGCAGTTGGGCAAGACGATTTTCGTGCCGGTGACGGCCAGCGACAGCGTCTGCGCGTACGACACAGACACCGGCGCGCTGCGTTGGCAGTATTTCGCAAGCGGCGCGGTGCGTCGCCCGCCCGTCGCCGTACCGCTGAAGGGCGGGAAGGCCGTGGTGATCTTCGGCTGCGACGACGGGTGCGTGTACGCCCTGGATGCCGCGGACGGCAAGGAGCGATGGAGATTCCGCGCGGCGCCGAACAACCGCATGGCCATGGGCTTTGGGCGCCTGAGTTCGGTCTGGCCGGTGTGGGCATCGCCGGTTGCCGTGGAAGATAGGATCTATTTCGCGGCCGGATATCTGCCGGCCTTCGGCCTGTTTGCCTACGGCCTTGACGCGGCGGCGGGCAAGGTGGCGTGGTCCAACGACGGCCAGAGCATCGACATGTGGAACACCTCCGCCTTCGGACCACTGGCCGTTTCCTACGAGGGTGCGCACCTGTACGGTTCGGTCGAAGGCGCCTGCCGGCCGTGGGTGCTCGACCTCGCGAGCGGCAAGTTCCTGGGGCACTTCGACGTCGGATTCAGTTTCCCCGGCGGCGGCAAACACAAGGACGCCGGGCCGTTCCCGAACCGCGACGGGAGTTGCGGCTGGTACACCGACGGGAAGTGTGCCTACAATCAGTTCGAGCCCCTCGAGATCACCGTTGGTGCGCGAACAGTCGATCTCGAATTCGTACGCAACCTTGGCGTTCAGGCCAGCGTGGCGAATCTGCTGGCCGGCGACGGGAAACTCTTTGTCACGACCGTAGACGGACGGCTCTGGTGTTTCGGCGCGAACAAGGTGGAGCCCAAGCAGTACCCGATCGAGAGTAAGCCGCTGCCCGAAACGGTGGACGCCTGGACCGAGGCGGCCAAAGCCATGCTCAGTCGAAACGACCTGAAGCAAGGCCTTGTCCTGGTGTGGGGCCTCGGACGCGGCGCGGACTGCGGGCGCCTGGTCGAGGAACTCGCGAAGCAGCCAGATCTCTGCGTCGTCGCGATCGATCCGGACGGTGAACGCTTGCTGGCGCTGCGCCGAAAGATGGACGCTGCTGGCTTTTCGGGCTCACGGGTGAGCACCTTGAAGGGCAATCCGTTGGACTTCGCGTTCTCGCCGTACATCGCGGCGCTGGTGACGAGCGAGGACCTTTCGTTTGCCGGCGGGTTTGATCCTGCCCGGCTTGCCCGGGCGATGTACGAATGTGCGCGGCCCTTTGGCGGTGAGGTCTGGCTGCCGGCGAACGACGAGACGCACGCCGCCTTTGTGGAAGTTTGTAAGCGGCTTGCGCTCGCGACGGTCGAACGCGCGAAAGGCTCGGACAACGCGCCAGACGGTTTCACACGAATTGTGCGCAAGGGGCTTCCGGAGGAGAAGAACAACCTGGCGCCGCCGTTCGGCGTCGTGGCATTCGGCTGCGTCGAAGGGACGGGCTCATGGATGCCCCTTTCACCGCTGCGACCCCGCAGGGACCCGTACAGCTGGCTGCCCTTTACCGCCAAGCTTCCGGATTTCCCGGAGTTGCCGGCGAATTTCGGGAAGGAACCGGGTTATCCGACGCCGGAGACCACCTCCACCGAACGTTCGGTGTTCACCCGCATGGTCAATCCGCTGTACGGAACGCTGGAAAAGCTGCCGGGCCTGCCCAGCACGGGCAACGACGGAGCGTGCCGGCTGCCGTCCAACCGCTGCGGGGACCTGGCGCTGACGCACGGCAAGATCGCCTCCGTCTTCGACGCCTCCTCGAATTACTGGGGGCGTTACTTCCGCACCGAGTCCGGAGGATGTCCGGGGCGCGTGACGGCCGGACTGGGCATCTTGTCGTTCGCGACCAGCCCGACGCCGGGCAATGCGTGCGGCTGCTCCCCCGCATTGCAGGTCACCGACTACGCGGTGGCGCCGATGCGCGGCGAAGAATCTTGGGTCAGCTACCAAGATGCGCGCACCAGTGCCGCAGTGGAAGAGCTGCCGATCCGCAGCATCGGGATCAATCTCGGCGCGCCGGGTGACCGCTTCGAGAAGGACGCCGGTCTGCTGTGGACGCACCATCCGCATTCCAACGGTTACGGATGGATGAGCTACAACCGCGCGGCGACGCCCGAAGGTGAGCCCTTGGTCGCAATCCGCTACCGCGGCACGCCTCAGGCCGTCTACCACCATAGCGCGGTAATGGCGCCGGACGAAACCCGGGACTTGGGCTGGATCGGCGCCTCGTACGTCAAGGGACTGACCGGAGTGACGATTCCTCTCGCGCGGCGAGCGGTGGCCCAGCGCATCGAGGCCGCGCCAAAAGTCGACGGCGCGCTCGACGATGCATGCTGGGACCGCGCGAAGCGGATCTCGTTCGTGCTCAACAAGGCGCTTTCGGATCCCAACCACGAAGGCGGGGAGCCGGGCGCAGGCGAAGAATGTTACGCGTGGGTGCGCTACGACGACGAGAACCTGTACGTAGCCGCGGGGCTGCACGGGCCGCTCGCGTTCGTCGTGCCGAAGGTGGTGACGGTTACCCTGAACAGCCGCGAGCGCATTGAGGAGGATCTGGTTCTGACCTGCGGCGGCAAGCCCGTGCAGGCGCGCATCCCACCGGAGAGTTGGAAGGCCGCCACGGGCGGCACCGAGAGCGACCCGCTCACCGCAGAACTGTCGGTCTCGTGGAAGGCGCTCGAGGCGGCTGGACTGTGGAAGGACCAGTTGGTGATCAACATCAGCGTGGCGGGAAGCGTGCTCGCGGGTCGGTCTATTTTCGAATCGGACCAGTACCTGCCGCTTTTCCTCGACGCGCCGCGCGGCCACGATCTCGGTCCGCGTTCCTACACGGTGCGGCTCTACTTTGCGGAGATGGAAGGAAAGGCGCCAGGCGAACGGGTCTTCGACGTACAGATCCAGGGCAGGCCCGCGCTGTCCGCCTTCGATGTGGTTAAGGAGGCCGGCGGCGCGAAGAAGGTCTGCGTTAAGGAATTCAAGGATGTGGCGATCGGTGACGCGCTGGATATCGAACTCACGCCGAAAGCCGGAGAGGCCATTCTGAGCGGCGTGGCGATCGCCGGCGCATACCCGGTGGTTGGCGGTGCGTTGAACGCGCCGCCGGTAGCAAAACTCGAAGCCTCCGTGCTCGAGGGGAAAGCGCCGCTGGAGGTTACTTTCAGCGCGCAGGGCTCAAGCGATGCCGATGGGCAGATCTCAGAATGCGTCTGGGAGACCGGGGATGGCCGACTGGCGCGAGGTTCGAAGGTGCGCCACGTGTACGCCGAGCCCGGTACATATACGGTGAGTCTGCTCGTGCGCGACAACGACGGCGGATTGGCGCCGGCGTCCGCGACGGTGGAGGTACGTGCAGGCGAACCGTCCGCGTTCGTATGCAGCGTCGGACCAAAAGGCGAGTTCCCCACGCTCTCGAAGTGGTTTGCGGCGATGCGCAGTGACATGACCTCATCCGTGACCTCCTTCAAGATCGCCTCGCGCGGTACCTGCGTGCCCGCGGACGCGGGCAAACTTGTGAAGTTCAAGAGCGGTGCGACGGGACGCCTGCTGCGGGTAAGCGAAGGCGAAGCCCTTATGACAGATCTCACGGGCCAGCCGGCGCCCGGTCCGGTAATTGCCGAAGACGGCCACAAGATGGAGTTAGGCGATGCCGGCAGTCCGATTGGCCGTTCACTGCTGTTCACGGTTAAGGGCAGCGGCACCTACGCTCCGGACGACGACGGCGGCCGGGTGACTTTCGCCGGGGGCGGGACGGGCGTTCTGCGGCACGTAAACGCCCAGGGTCTGGCTTACATTACGCATTGCGTAGGAGATATCCAAGCCGGACTCGCGGCTCTGGCATCCGGGCATGGCCTGGAGTTGGCGGATGCCGGCCGGCCCGTCGGGGCCCTGGTAGCGGAATTGAGCGGTGCGGAAGTCGGAATGCTGGAGGAGAAGATTGCACTGGATGCAGCGAGCAACCAGTGGAGCACCGATGCGCTGCACTGCGTGGTTATCCGCCCGGCAAAGAATACCGCGAAGCCCGTGACGCTTAGGGGCGACTTCAATCTCGCCGACCTGCCTTTCGCGCGAATCGAGTCCGTGGCCTTCGACGCAGGGTCAACACTTACTTTGGGGCCGGGATCTTCGCTGAGCCGAGTGCGCGCGGACAAAGCGCAGGTCACGTTGCTGGAGGGATGCCTTGCGAACCACTGTGCGGCGGAGACCTTCGGCGCGGCCTATAGCGGCGACCACGTCGCGCCGTCGGCCAGCATCCTGGCGCTCAACTGGCGCGATGGAAGCGGAAAACAGCGCCCGCCGAGTGTGGCCAATGCGCCGGACGCTGGCGTGCGGTTCTATAATTGTACGGCTGCGACGTTCGATCCCGCCAACCAGTCGGGCGTGACCTTCATCAATTGCCTGGCTCGCCCGGGCGGCAAGGGCTTCGTTGCGGCGCGCTACTGCCATCCTGGCGTGGCGCTGCGCTGCGTATCGGCCGACGCCACCGCCACGGCATGGGACAGCGGGCGCGGCTACGAGGGCAACCAGGCCACGCAGGACGTAAAATTCGGAACCGCACAGGGCGCAGCCTTCCGGCTGGCGCCGGATGATACCGGCGCGCTGAGCCATGGAGGTCCGGCGCTGGGCGCGGACATCGACGGAGAGATGCGGAAAGGCGCTGCCGGCTACGCCGGCGCAGACGCCGTACCGGACAGATAGCGGAGCGAGTGGCTAAACCTGCGCCTGCCGGCAGAAGGCGACGGTTTCCTTGAGGATATCGTCGAGGGACTTCGTTGGCCTGTATCCGATCGCGGCCTGGATCTTGCTCAGGTCGGGCACGCGGTTTTTGATGTCCTCGAAGCCGGGCCCGAATGCTTTCTCGTAGGGGATGTAGACGATCTCAGAGCGGCTTCCGGTGAGCGCCTTGATGCGCTGAGCCAGCTCGCCGACGGTCACGGGCTCCAACCCGCCGATGTTGAAGATCTCGCCTTGGGCCTTGTCTTCCTCCAGCAGCTTGCCGATGGCATGTACGGCGTCGTCGACGTGCACGAAGGTGCGGCGCTGCTTGCCGTCGCCGTACACCTGCAGGGGCGCGCCGGCCAGGGCCCACTCGATGAAGCGCGGGATCACCATGCCGTACGCGCCGGTCTGGCGCGGGCCGACCGTGTTGAAGAGCCTCCCGATGACGACCGGAAGCCCTTTGCTCTGGAAATACGCGCGAGCCAGGTATTCGTCCATGGCCTTCGAACACGCGTAGCACCAGCGCATCGATACGCCCAGTGTGATGGGATCGTTTTCGTGGAACATGGCATCGGCGGCGTGGGTGTCCATGCCGTAGACTTCCGACGTCGAGGTGACGAAGACCTTGCGTTTTGATCGCACGCAGGCCGCCAGGATGTTTTCGGTGCCGCGGATGTTGTTTTCGATCGTCTCGGCCGGCTGGTCGAATACCAGCCGCACGCCGACGGATGCGGCCAGGTGCACCACCACCTCGGATTGCTCGACCAGGTGCATGCACAGCTCCGCGTCGAGCACGCTGCCGTGTTCGAATCGGAATCGGGCGTTGGACATGAGTTGCTGGACGTTCGCGCGGCTTCCGGTGCTCAGGTTGTCCAGTGCGACCACGCGGCACCCCTGCCGCAGGTAGTGCTCCGCCAGGTGGGATCCGATGAACCCCGCGCCGCCGGTGATCAGGACCGCTTTGCCGTTGATGGGTCCTTCCTCCCTGGCCTGGTCCGAGGACGGCCTGAATGCCCGAGCCGCATTCTACTTTGCCAAGCTGTACGATGCTATGTGGGCCTGGGTTCGGTCCGTTTCGTGGCAGCAGGCAGGGATTGCCGGGAAGTAGGACGCCTGCAACTTCTATATTCGAAACAGGTTACAGGTCGATAATAGGGGTGGCTTTGAAGGGATGAGCATCGCCTTACGGGCCGCCGCCATCGGGCACGTCTTTCAACAGGATCACGCTGTTGGTGTGGTAATCCAGCCTGACACTAGCAATGCGCGCGTTACCGGGGTCGGCGATAAATAGCCGCCGGTCGGTGTGGGTGGCCACATACGGCGCGAAGAGAATGGAGGTCTCGTCTCCGCCGATCGAATGCGGATTCGGCGGGCCGCCCTCCTTCACCATCGGCATGCCGTCGTCGACGTTCCCGCAGCGACCGACGCGCAGGATAAGGTTACCGTTGCTGTCCAGCACGCCTACGTTGCAGCGATCGATCTCGGGCGTGAAACTGCGCGCGAAGTCATCCAGCGCGAAGCGCGCGTTCGGGCACGAACACCCGCTGCTGTAGTTGTGTCCGCCCCAGCCGACGCCCGCGTACATCCAGTGCGCGCCTTCCACCCAGGCCTTCGGCAGCGCCAGGTCCGGCGCGCGCTCAGGTAGCGGCTCCAGCGGCACGGGCGCGCCATCATCCGAAAGGATGCGGCCTTTGCCCGGCGTGAACTTCATCAGCGTGCCGGCGTGGTCGTTCCAGTGCATCTCGCCGTTGAAGACTCGCGGCGAGGCGTTCAGCAGGTAGATGTCGTCGTTGCGGTCGATGCCCACGCCGTTGACGTTCACGTGCAGGCCAGGCACCGCGTCGGTGTACAGCGGCTTGCCGTACCGATCCAGCACGTAGATCACGATGCAGCCCAGCCGCGAACCCTGGCCCCAGAGCCGCCCAGGGTACAAGGTCGGCTGGTACTTGTATCCGCCGGTGACCACGTGCATGTCGTCGGTGCGCGAAGGCGGTTTGTTGTCGTACAGCGCGGCAACGACGATGTGCCCGTTGGCCGATACGTGCAGGCCGCCCTGGTGGAAGCCCTTATTGCCGGGAAAGACTGCGCCGCTGAGTACGTCCGTGCTGCGCTCGCCGCCGCCGTTTCCGAAGCGGACCTGTTTTCGTTCTTCGCCGTAGTCGAAGGGCACTTCGCGCCAGTTGCTCGCGCGGTAGCGCAGGATCATGTCCGAGGTTCGTAGGTAGGCGTGGCCTTCGTGGTCGAAGGCCATGTCTTCGGTGCTGCACGGCAGATCCACGTCGCGGATCTCGCTGCTGTTGGGATCGATGCGAAGCACCTGTTTGCAGGCGGTGCCGTGTGCGGTGTCGCCTTCCACGAGGTACAGGGCGCCGTCCACGGGATTGACGGCCATGCGCTGGCGATTGTGCGGCGCGGGGTTCACGCGATGGATGGCTTCCTTGGCCTCGGCCAGGAGATCGCGTTCGAGTTTCCATTCGCCGCCGTTCTGTTTCAGGATCGCGATACCGGTCCCATCCGTATTCCGCGCATGGACGGGCGAAGGCGCGGTGATCCAGACGCGCACCGGGTCCGACCACGAATCTACTGCGGCACAGAGTTCGACGTTGGAAGCGCGCGTGCGGTCCATCCCGGCTACTGCCTGCAGATCCCAGGTCCCGAGCTGCTTGGCCTCGTTCAGGGGCGAGAACTTCGCCAGTTTGAAAAACGTGTTCGCCTTCTCCCTCGGCTGGATCGACGGCTCGGTGCCGGTGAAGCCGGCGCGCCCGGCCAGGGGCTGCGCCCAGGAGAAGACGTAAAGCTCGCCGCTCTTGCGGTGCACGGTAAGGCGAGCGGGACGGACCACGGGTATGCTCTTGAGGTGTTTGCCCTCGGGCGAGAAGACCTGTACGCGGTCGTTCAGATGGTCGGCCACGTAAAGCCGTCCCTGCGCATCGCAGTCGATGTCGGCGGGCATGTTGAACGCGCCGTCCTGTTTGCCAGAATCGTTGGCGCCCAGGAAGTCCTGCGGCGGTTCGTTTCCGTCGTAGGCCATGCGTTTAACCATGTGCCGCCAGATCACGGTGCCGAAACTGCCGGCGTAGGTCTCGTTGTACATGGTGAGGTACAGCCACTTGCCGTCGGGCGATAGCGCCGCACGCTTCGGGCGGATCTCCTTTAGATCACCTTCGGCATCGTCGCGGCGGGCGTCCGCTTTCCAGAGCGCCTCACTGCTGTGGATCGCCAGGTCCGGGCCGTTCAGGTCCAAACCGCCGCTGGACCCGTCGGTGGCGGCGCGGCAAAGCCGGGTGCCGACCAGTGCGACGCGGCCGTTTGCCACGGCCAGCGTGTCGGCGGCAGCGCCGGGCAGTTCGATCTTGCGGGGACGATAGCCCCGATACTTGCCGTCCTTGTAGGTGGGGCTGGTGCAGTTGCTGCCGCTGACCAGCAGGCTCGATTGCAGCCAGTTGGGCTTGATGGCCATCGTTACGCCGTCGGGAAAGGTGTGTCGAATGATGCCGGGAACCTTCTCGAGTTGCGCGGCGGGGAAGGGATAGAGCGTGCGCAGATAGTTGCCATTGTGGTCCAGCAGGCGCAGGTGGTCGACGGCGTGTCCGCTCTTGAAGACCAGCATGCCCTCTGGGCCGGGCGCGAAAGCGATCACGCGGCCGGCGCTCTTGGACGGATGCCAGAAGAGGGAGCGCTCCAGCTTCGGGGCCAGGCCCAGGGATATGCGGATGCGAAGGCGTTCTTTGCCCTCGATGTACGCGCCGGCGTCGTCCTTGCCGTCCCAGAGCAGCGTCTGTGCCTTGGAACTCTTCTGAAACGGCGGAGGCGCATGGTCGCCCAGTACGCCGCTGGCCAGATGCCGCAGGATGCGCCCGGCGTCGTCCTCGATGGCCACCGTCGCGTCGCAGAATCCCTGCGTCTCGAAGCGGATTGTGATGCGGTCGCCGTCGCGTACGACGGCCGGAGGCGAAGCGAAAGCGAAGTTTGCTTCGCGCTTAACCTTGAACGCGTCGGCGTCGGACCCGTAAACAGTGAACGCGCAGGCACAAACGGCAGCGGCCAGAACGAATCGTGTTGCGTGCATGTGCGCGCCCTTTCTTCTTTTCTTCGCGGATTACCGAACGGCCTCCATGGACGACACGACTATTGGGTGGTCTTGGCCTTGCCGGCGTCGCTGCTCTTGGCCCCGCCGGTCTCCGGTGCCGCCGCAGCGGTCTCATGGGGCGCCGTGGTGCCGTGCTTGTAGAGGAACACGCCTGCGGGTTCGGCCCACATGACCACGCCGTACTCGGGGATGAAGGCCCACACCGGCATGGGGTACTGGCCGTACGGATACTTGAAGCTCTCGGCGGGCACGTACTCGTTCTTGCCGGGGTTGAACTCGTACAGCTTCTTGTTCTCGGCCTCGAAAATGAGGTAATTGCCCGAAAGCGGGTCGACGGTGATTTTGTCGCTGCGGACGCTCAGATCCGACGGAAAGTCCTTCAGCCGTTCTATCTTGCCATCCTTGGTAATGCGCGCGACGGTGCGCGGCTGCTGGTTGCCGCCGGCCATCAGGATCTCGCTGCGGTAGGGGTTGTGGCGGATCAGGCTGTGGTAACCGTCGACGGGGCTGTCGCCGACGGGTTCCCACTTCTGGCTGCCGGTCTTGAGTATCCAGGTCTTGGGGGCAAGGAGGATCAGACCGTCCATCGCACCGAAGTATTCGATCGCCTGCCCTCGGAACGTGCTGTTCTCGGGAATCGGCGGCAGTTTGGTCCACTTCCCGGAGGGTACGTCGAAGGAGGAAATACCGCCTTGCAGTTTCAGGCCTTCGCTCTCGAAGCCGTTGTAGCGGTGGTAGAAGCGGCTGCGCTCGGGATCGAAGCCATTGCTGCTGTAGATGTGGCCGAATTTCGACTGGAAGCACGGATTGTCGCTCTTCTTGTCGAGTTCGATCACGCGCCATTCGTTCTTCTCTTCGGAGTATGCGATGAACTGCCGCGTCTGGCGCATGCCCATGTAGAGGAACTGGCCGGTGCGGCTGTCCCAGTGCGCGTCGTCGGTCCAGCCGGCGATGTGCAGGCCGCGGCTGGGCGGTGGTGATGTCCAGAGGCCCTTGGGCATGGTGGTCTTGAGTTCCGCCGTGTCGCCGGGCTTCATCGACTCGGCGAGCTTGCTCAGCTCGGTCTTCCCGCGCCGCGTTTCGACGGCCTTCTTCACCTCTTCGCCGCCGGGCAGGTAGGAAGCGGCGTCGCTGCGCATTGCCGCAAGCGGCAGGAGGCAGGCGGTGGCCAGCAGGAATCGCACGATGTTCATCACTTCTCCTCTCCCTTCATTTTGTCCTTAGAGGCGGCGTCCGCAGTCGCGCCGGAAGCCGCGGGCTCCAGCGGGGCGCCGGTGCAGGGCTTGTGCTTGTAAAGGTGCACCTTCCGGGCGTCGGCCCAGAACGTGACACTGTACTCGGGGATGAACGCCGTTACGGTGCCGTCGTACTTGTAGAAAGGCCAGGGCGTTTGGGTGAAGTCGTCGATCAGGCGGTATTCGTTGGACGTGCTGTCGAATTCAACGAACTTGTTCCCGGGGACCATGATCAGGTAACGGCCAGAGAGCGGATCCACCGTGATGGTGGTGGCGCGAACGGTGAATTTGTCAACCTCCAGCGGGAAGTCCTTCATTCGCTTGAGGGTGCCGTCCTTGTTGAGGATG
Source organism: Planctomycetota bacterium (assembly GCA_023150555.1). Classification (GTDB taxonomy): domain Bacteria; phylum Planctomycetota; class SZUA-567; order H5-PLA8; family H5-PLA8; genus JAKLKQ01. Next base: position 18,539 of record JAKLKQ010000017.1, on the reverse strand, counting down.
ACGACGGCGCGGCAGTCGTTGCCGCCGGCCAGCAGGACCTCCTGCTTGAAGGGGTTGTGCCGGGCCATGCTGTGGTAACCGTGTACCGGCGTGACGCCGAGCTTGCTCCAGGTCTTCTTCTCGTTGCTGTAGAAGCACACCGCGCCGGCTTCCGGCTGCCGGGAGATGCACAGCACGCCGTCCATGGCCGTGAAGAATTCGAAGGTCATGAACTTGCCGCCGATCTTTACGGGGGGCAATTTCGCCCATGCGTCGTTGACAATGTCGTAGCGGTAGGTGCCGGTGTAGTAGCAGCTGCGCTCCGGATCGTGCGAGTTGTTCGAGTATTGGTGGCCGTACTGTTGGTTGAGGGCCGGCGCGTTGGGCTTGCCGTCAAAGAGAATGTTGCGCCAGGTGTTCGTCTCTTCCGAGTACGCAATCAGTTTGCGTACTTGGCGCACGCCGAAGTAGACGAACTGGCCGGTCCGGCTGTCCCAGTGGCCGTCGTCGGACCAGGTGCCGATGTGCAGGTGCTTGGCGCCGGGCGCCGCCCAAATGCCCTTGGGCATCACGTGCTTCAGTTCCGCCCAGGTGCCAGGTTCCATGGACGCGGCGAGCTTGCTCAGTTCGGTCTTACCACGCCGCGCCTCGACGGCCTTGGCGATGGTCTCGGGGCTGGCCTTCGGCAGGTCAGGCGCGGGAACCGCAGCTTCCGCCTCTTCGGCGCCGTCTTCCTCCCCGCGTAAGTCTCCGGTTTGAAAAAGAACAAGGCCCAGGGCGGCAACAGCGATCAGGCGAAGCGGCGCGGGGAGGTACATGGTCGGTCTCCCTTCTTAGACGGCTGTTTTCGCGGACGATTCAACGGCTGCTTCGAAACGCATCGGCACGCCGACGCGCAGCGTGGCGCGTTCCGGGCGTTGCAGGCGCGAACTGAGCAGCTCGGCGACAGCGCGTCCGATGGCCAACCCGTCCGCGACGAGCGTGTGTGCTGCGCCCTGTTCTGTGCGGTGCGAGGTGCCCGCCGCGCGGACGGTCAGTCCTGCTTCGCTCATCAATTGAACCAGGGTTCGAGCTTTCGTGAAACTGTGGCACACGAAAGCCTCGGGGCGCTGGTCTGCAGGCAGCGCGGCAAGGCGGTGGACGAGCGCGTCGGTGCGTTCGTCGGCGAAATGCGCGTGCTCCGGCGCGACTTTCAGTCCGCAAGCCGCCATGCCCTGCAAGAATGCCGTGTATCGCGCGAAACTCTCCGGGTCTGGCCGCATCTTCGGCATTTTGGGCTGGGTGCCGTCTTCGGGCCGGGGCGAGGATACGGTTATCTGTTCGGCCACGAAATGGATGCGACGCAGCCCCTGCGCTACCAGGTGCGCGACGGCCGCGCGGTAGGCGTGGCCGGGCTCGACGAAGACGCGGTCCGCACGGGCGAGATCTTCGCCGACGGCCTGATCGTGAACGTCGGCCAAAACCAGCGGCATACCGAGGCCTTCCAACGCGCGCAGGAAATCCGGCTCGAGGATGCTCAGTACGATCAGCGCGTCGAAACTGCCTTCGCGCACGGCGTCCAGAGGCGGATGTCGCAGGAAGGTCTCGGCCGGTTCGCCAAGACACACGATGCTCACGCCGCGCGAACGCGAGGACCACTCGGCGCGCGTCGCAACGCCGGAACGGGCACGCGGCCAGCGCGTCTCCAGATCCGCCGCGCCGGAAAGCTCCAGTCCTTCCATCAGCCCGCGCACGATGTCGCCCTGGAACCAGTCGCGCACGCGGACGGGATTGACCGACTTGTGCCACAGCACGCCTATGCGCAGATGGCGCCCTTTAAGGAGGCTGCGCAGGCGGGAAGGGGAAACAAAGCTGCCGCTCCCGCGCTTGCGGACGATCAGCCCCTCCAGCACCAACTCGTTCAGGGCGCGCACCACCGTCTGCTTGCCCGCGCCCAGCATGTCGGGGAGTTGGGTCTCGGTCGGTAGCTTGCTTCCGGGCGGGTATTCGCCGGAAAGGATGCGCCGCCGCAACTCCTCGCAGACCCGCTGGTGCTTGGGACCGCTTGAGGAAGGGGTGGTTTCGATCTCACTCATAGGCTTCTTTACACCATTACACCGATGTATAGATTGATATTTACATCGATTATTTATGATTTAGGTAAAAATTATCATACCTCCCAAACTGCTTCGGCCCAACGCACTCTTCGCCAGCCACGTCTGACCCATTGGGTAGAGTCGAAAAGGAGGGAGTCTACCTGTTAGGATTTGTCGTGGAAGAGGTTAGCCAAGCACAATATTTGGACTGGTAGGTATTGGCTATTGCAACGTCCGCAGAAAGGGTGGTTCGGAGTGCACTCGCGCACCTTCGATCGTTCTATTTTTGTCGGTCTCCAGAACTCGCCCTTTATGGCGTTTGAATTTCCAAGAAGAAATCGGAGACTTTTCTGCTGCTACACGCTTCCATTCGAGAGAGATATGTCTTGATTAGGAGAGGAGTCTATCTATCATAATTGTTCTCGGGTGAGTGTGTGCAACGCCGTTCGGCGAAATTTCAATCCAAAACGCTGCGGGATCCGGGGAAGTGCAGGGGACGCGTCGCATCCAACGCAAGTTCGAACGAGCTTGCCGCGGAATGGTCGCCTGGAACTGCGCATCGAGTTCTTTGTTCTGCGCATGCTGCCCACGCCTGGCGGCGTTGCCATCTGCACGCGAATAGACCTCACTTTATCGGGGAGCGGCATGTTGAATTTCAATCCATCGCAGACGACCAAGCACAGCCGCGCCAACCCAGCCATGGAACGCGCAAAGCTCTGGGCCGTGCTGGTTGGCGTGGCCGTAGCGGCTTCCGCGGGTTCGGCGCATGCTGTGGCAGCGACAAGGACTTGGGACGGTGGCGCGTCGGGCACCGGCACTAGCCTCAGTACCGGCGCCAACTGGGTGGGCGACATCGCGCCCGTCGCCGGCGACAGCATGATCTTTCCCCTGGGATTCACAGTTACACTCACGAACGACTACACGGCCGGAACCAGTTTCGCGCAACTGACGTTCGCCGGCGGCAGCTACAAAATCACCGGCAACGCGATGAACCTTACCTCAGGCATTGTCGTCACGGGGATGAGCGCGCCGCATGAGATTGCCGCGCCACTGACGGTGGGAGACAACTGGGCAATTACCGTTGGCAACACGTTTCGGCTGATTCTCAGCGGTAGTTTGGACAATGTCGCAACCAAGACGATCACCCTGAATGGCGGTGTGACGACCGGCACCCTGGAAGTTGCGGTAAACAACAGCGCCACGCTTTCGTCGCCCATCACCATTGGGGGCGGGACCTTGCAGGCAACCGCCGACCAGGCCCTGGGTACGGGCACGGTTACCGTTTCCGCCGCCGCGACGCTCAGCATCAGCGGTTCCAAGACCATCGTTTCGACTTTCGATGGCAACGACACTCTCGTACTTAATAAGCCCAATGCGCCAAATGCTGGCGTGAAGGATGTCTTTGGCATTTCGGGCAGTGCTCCAAAGGCCGGATTCTTCGGTTTCGGGCGAATCTCCAAGGACCGGACCCTTCAGCGTACCGACGTCACGCTGGTCACCGGAGGCTTCCCATCCGCTACGGCGATCCCCGCCGACTGGGTGGTGTCGGATACCGACACCATTGCCGGATTGGGCAGTGCCACCGCGTGGTCACTCGCAAACAAGCCGGCGGACCTTGCATTCTCCGAATACGTCGAAGGCAGCGGAAACAACCAAGCCATCGAGATCTTCAACGACACCTCGGGTGGCGGCTCCAAGGACCTGGGCATGCCCGGCACCAGGGACATCACTCTGCGCCGTAGGGCCAGCGTCGTGCAGGGCGATTTCGATGGTTTCACGCCGCCCGGCGACCAGATCGCCAGCGAGTGGGACCACTTCGACACCAACACGTTCAGCGGCCTGGGTAGCCATACCGGGCAGTCGGGCGTGGCCGATCTGTTTTTCAGCGAATACGTGGAGGACAGCAGCGGGAACAACCAAGCACTCGAGATCTACAACGGCACCGGAGCCAGCGTGGACCTCGCCGCATATTCCATTGAGATCTACGCAAACGGCTCGTCTACGCCGACCAGCACCATCAATCTTTCCGGTACGTTAAGCAACGCCGGCGTGTTTGTGGTCGCCAATGCGGCCGCCACGGACGCCACGGTCCTGTTGGAAAAGGACTTGTTGTCTGCCGCTCTGGCAAACGTGAACGGAAACGACGCGATCGTGTTGCGAAAGGGCCCGAACGCCTCCGATGTGCTGGATACTTTCGGCATCGTGGGCGACAACCCCGGCGCCGGCTACTGGGGCACGCTGCCCCGCTATACGCTCGAGATCTATCCCGACGGCGCCAATAGCAATCCGTTCGTAATCGACCTGAGTTCCGGCGGAACGCTGGCCAACGGAAGCGTGCTGGTACTGGCCAACCCGGCTGCTGCGGCCGGAATCCTGAGCCAGGCCGACCTCCTGGACAGCAACATGGGCGAGATGAACGGCAACGACACCGTTGTGCTCAAGCGAATGGGCACCGCGATCGACACTTTCGGCATCGTCGGCACCAACCCGGCAGCCGGATATTTCGGCACCATAGCGGTTGCATCCCAGGGGATGCACCTACGGCGCGTCGATCAGGCGACATTGGATGTCGACGGATTCAACAGCGCGGCGGACATCAGCGCCGACTGGCTGAAGGTCACCCCCCCCACCACCACGTCCCTGGGCGTAGCAGAGTCGTTCACCGTCACGACTCCTTCGGCCGCCGACCGAGTGTTCTTTTCGGAATACGTCGAGTTGGGCGACGATAACCGTGCCATCGAGATCATCAATAAGACCGGCGGGGCGCTTACCCTCTCACAGTATGAAGTCCAGATTTTCAAGGACGCTGGAGGAACGGCTGCCAGCGTGCTGAATCTGGGCGCCGCGGGTACCAACCTGGCGGATGGCGCGACACTGGTCATCGCCAATTTTAATGCCACGGACTCAGGCATTACGGGCGCCAGTGGCCTGAAGATTAATGACAGCCAGATAATCTCCAGGACCCTCGACAACAATTTCGTGTTTACCGGAAACCTCACGCTGGTCGTGGAAGAGAAGGACACGCTGCGTCTGAACGGCACGCAGAGCGGCGCCGGTGCCTTGAATCATCCGAGTCTAGGCACACTGATCCTGGCCGGAGACAACAGCGCGCGCACGGGCGGTACTGATATCAGCGGGCCGGTGAAGATTGCCGCCAACGGCGCCTTCGGCGATGGAACCGCCACGATTACGGTGAGCGGTAACACGGTCACGCTTGAGCCCCTGTCCTCTCCGGCAAACCTCACCGTCGCCAATCCCATCAGCCTCGCGAGTAGCGCCAGGCAACTGCTGCCTCGCGTGGCCTCGGGCGATGTCCTGGCGCTGAGTGGCAACATTACGGGCGCGGGCTCCATGAGGAAACTGGGGCCGGGCGGCGAAGGCCAGCTTACCCTCACCGGGGCCGCCAGCACCTTTTCCGGGGGCTTTGAGATCGACGACGGGATAGTCGCGTTCAGCAATGCCGCTGCGCTGGGGAATGCGGCCTTGGCCAACATCACCATTGGCGGCGCGGCCACGCTTAAGCCGACGGTAAGTGGGTTAACCGTTAACCATAATATTGCATTCTTGGCTGGCTCGGGCGCGCCCAAGCTGACCTTGGACTTGGGCTCGGGCAATAACCTGACATTGGGCGGCGTGATATCGGGAAGCGGGAGTCTCGGCGTTACCGGCGCTGCAAACTTAGGCGAGACGGCGTTCCCGGGCGCAACCCTGACCCTAGGCGGTATCAACTCCTTTACCAAGGGCGTAACTTTGGAAGGCGGCAATCTGGCCGTGGGTGACGACGACGCAATGGGCACCGGGCCGCTGAAGGCGTCGGAAAATGCCCGCCTGAGCGCTTCGGGCGGCGCGCGCACGCTGGCCAACAAGGTGAGCCTGACCAAGATCTTGGAACTCACCGGAAATGCGAACAACATTACGCTGAACGGAGTTCTGGACGGTTCGGGGATTTTGTCCAAGGCCGGTACCCACACCTTGGCGCTGGGTGCCGCAAATGCATTGAGCAACGAAGTACGAATGGGCGCCGGCACCGTCCAGATCGGCAATAATCTCTCCTTTGGAACTGCAAAGGTGTTAGTGGGAGGCAATGTCACGCTGAGCGCCTCGTCGCCCAACGTTACGCTCGAGAACGACATTGGGCGCCACGAACCACCTATGTTCGACGGCAACGACACCATCACGCTCAAGGACAATACCAACGCAGCCGTCGATCGCATTGGCATCCTGAGCGACAACCCCGCCGCCGGCTTCTGGGGCACCGAGCCCATAACGACGAGAGACCATCTCCTGAAGCGCAAGACCTCAGTCACCGTGGGAGATCCCTCCGGCTTCGCGGCGCCGGGGACGACGACGTCGGCGGATATTTCCAGCGAATGGGACGGCTTTGCCCCCGACGCCAGCAGCGATTTCGGAACAGCGCCGACGGTGAATGCCTCGGATCTGGCCTTTAGCGAGTACATCGTCGGCACGGCGGCCAACGACCGCGCGGTCGAGATCTTCAACGGTACCGCCGCGAGCGTGGACCTAAGCGCCGGTCAGTACACCCTAGAAATCTACACCAACGGCTCGAACAGCAGTCCGCTGGTGATCGGCCTGGGCACCTTGGGCACGCTGAACGTCGGTTCGTCCGTTGTGATCGCCGATCCGGCGGCGGCCGCCGCGATTCTGGCGGTCGCGGACCTCACCGACGTAAAAATGACCAGCATCACCGGCAACGACACCCTGATACTGAAGAAGGGCAACGGGACCACGACGGTGGACGTCTTCGGCATCCTGGGCAACGACCCCGGCGCGAGCGGATGGGGCACGGCGCCGGTCAGCGCCGTCGCGCAGACGCTTCGCCGCCGAACCGATGTGGCCCTGGACACCAACGGCTTCAATAGCGGCGCGAACATCTCCGACCAATGGACGGCCGCCGGACTGGATGCCTTCCTCGGACTGGATATACACCAGAAGCAGAGCCCGGCGACGACAACGCTGCTGTTCAGCGAGTACCTGGATGGTTCCTTCGACGACCAGCAGCTCGAACTCTTCAACGGCACCGGCAGCTCGGTGGACCTGACGAACTGGAAGGTTGAGGTCGCGCACGACGGCTCGGGTACGGCCACGGCCACCCTCGACCTGAGTTCCTTCGGGCAGTTTGCCAGCGGTTCGGCGATCGCGCTGCCCACCATCCTCGCTGCCACGCATCCGGCCTTCACCTTAACCATCAACGGGGCGAACAACCTTGCCCTGGAAGGGTCGATCACCGGCCAGGACTTGAACCTCGTAAAGGATGGAACCGGTACCCTGGCGCTGAACGAATCCAATTCCTACGTCGGCACTACGACCTTCAATAACGGCACCATCTCGCTCGGCAAGCAAGTCGGCGCGCTTGGCGACGGCAACTTGGTCATCGGCTCGCCGGGCACGCGCACGCTGACCGCGTCGAATCCGAATCCCGTGCAGGTGAAGAACAGCGTTCAACTGAACAATGCGCTGACCATCAACCTAACCAGCCCCAATGAGCTGGAAATTCGCAAGGCCATTACCGGTACCGGGGCGCTGACCAAGACGGGCACGGGCACACTGACGCTCAGCAGCACCTTCGCCGTCTCCAACAGTCCCACCTCTTCCGCACTAATCGTGACCTCCAAGAGTACCTACAGCGGCGGCACGGTGCTAAACGGCGGGCGGCTGATCGTCGAAGACGATGATGCGCTGGGCACCGGCAGCCTGACCGTGGGGGGCAGCGGTGGGACGCTGGAAGCCGGCACGGCATACGTCAAGGATTCGGCGCCCTTGACCGATCCGATTTCCGCGCCCGTCGCCCTGGTGCTGGACAACGGACTGACCTTGAACGCCGACCTGACGGTGGATGGCGAGAACAGCCTGACGTTGAACGTGGCGATCGGGGCGGGTTCGGGCGGGTTGATAAAGACGAGCACGGGCGTCCTGACCCTGACGAGTGCCAACGGCCACACCGGCGGCACGACGCTCACGGCCGGCGGCCTGCTGCTGGGCAACGATAGCGCGCTCGGCAGCGGCACCTTTACCATCAGCGGCGGCAGCGTGGGCAGCAGTTCGGGCGTGCGAACGCTGGCCAACACGCTTTCCTTGGGTGGCGACTTCAGCGTGGCCGGCGTGGGGAACGTCACGTTCGGCAGCGGCGGTGCGTTGACGGTAGATTCTTCGGTAGAGGTGGGTACCGGCCTATTGGCCACCTTTAGTGGGGTATTGACCGGCGCGACGTTCCGAATGAGCCAGGGCCCCGGCAGTCTGGGCCGGCTCAGGCTATCCGGAAACAACACCTTCACGAATTTCACGCAGGCCGGAGGCGTCCTGGAGATCGACAACAACGGGGCGCTGGGCAGCAACACCGGAAACCTCACGGTTTCCGGCGGTTCGCTGCGCGCAGTCAACGCCTCCCGGACTGTGGCCAAGGGCGGCATCAACCTGGGCGGAACCGTCACCTTTGACTTCATCTCCACGCCCCAGGCGCTGGTTCTTAATGGCCCGGTGACGCTGGACAGCAACACGGACCTGGACCTGCAGAATTCGGCCGGCGTTACCCTCGGAGGGGCCATTGGCGGCGGCAGCAATACGCTATCCCTTGCCTTGGCCTCCACCACCCGCCTGACCCTGAATGGCGCCTGCACCTACACCGGCGATACCACAATTCACGGGGGCATCCTGAAACTGGGGCCCAGCGCGAGCCTGACTTCGAACGTCATCGTCGACGCGGCCGGAGCCTTCGAAGGTGCCGGAACGGTGAAGGACGTCACGTGTGCCGGCATCCTGAGCCCCGGGGGCGACGGAACCGTCGGCCAACTGACCGTGGACAACCTGACCTTCAGTTCCGGATCCAAGTTCAAAGTGGACGCGGATGGCACGACGCCCGCCAACGACAAGGTGGTCGTCGCGAGCGGCGGAGTCGTCACCTTGGGCAGCCAACTCTGCACCCTTCAGGGCACGCAGAGCGGTTCCGGCGACAACGATGTCTACGTCATTATCGACAACCAGGGCAGTTCGGCGGTAAGCGGGATCTTCGACGGGATCCCGGAAGGCGGCAGCGTCACGCTCAGCGGGCGCAGCTTTGGAGTCTTCTACGATCACCTGAACGGCGACGACGTGGCGCTGCTGGACGACCGTCCCCCGACGGGGTCAGACAAGGCCTACGATGCCGATATGAACCCCGTGGACTTCATCATCTCGGGTTTCCGGAATACGCTGAACGTGAATGCCGCAAACGGCGTTCTTAACGGCGCCAGCGATGCAGACGGCGACACCTTCGTGGCGGAAATACTGGTTGAGCCGGCGGGGAATACATCGGACGTATTGCTCCCATTCGTTCTAAATTCGGACGGTTCGTTCTCCTATACACCTGAATTCGGATATGCCGAAGTGGACCACTTTACGTATGTGATCCGCGACGAGCACGGCGTTATTAGCGCCGTCAGAACCGCCACCATTACCGTCAATGAAGTTTACCCGCACGTCACTGGCCATCCCCAGGACATCACGGTGATGGCCACGGAGATCTTCTCCTTGACCACGGATGCCGTAGGAAAGGATCCCAAGTCTTACCAATGGTTCAAGGGCACCAGCCCCAACGAATCCAATCCGGTCCTTTTTAACGCCTCGGCGCAGACGGCGACCTTAACCGACCAGATCACGGTCGTGGGCCAATACCCATTCTGGTGCAAGGTTTCCAACACGGTTAACGGCGACCCCTACAATGCGTACAGCATCGAGGCCGTGGTCACTGTGATCCCGGGCCCGCTCGACCACTTTGCCGTCACGGGGCTGCCTTCCCAGGTGCGCCAGAACGATCCGGAGTCGATCTCCGTTTCGCCAAAGGACATCTTCGACAACACGCTCACCGCTTATACGGGCTCGATTACTTTCACCTGCGACGATACCGGCACGACGCTGGACAGCGGCAGCGGAGCCGCGACCCTGCCGGACAGCTATACGTTCATCGGAGCCGACAACGGCACCCATGCCTTTACGCTCACCATGACCGAGTTGGGTGCGAAGGTCCTGACCCTGACCGATGCCGGTCCTGATCCGGACGTGGTGACCGACGTCGATATCCTGGTCAACAACCCGCCGGTATTCACGCTGGCATCACCTCACCTGACCGCCACGCCCAATCCGGCGACGGTGAACCAGCCCGTCACCTTTAATACCGGCGCCACCGACGACGCTGCGCTCGACTGGCACTGGAACTTCGGCGACTTGGACACCTTGGATCAGACCAGCGTGGCCAGCGGACCCACGTCAGCCAACCACACGTTCACGCCGGCGGACACCTATACCATCACCGTGACGGCCACCGACTCCGACGGCATTGTGATTCAGGCATCCATTGACCTGGTGGTCCAGCCGGCCATCGTTGGGCCGAACGGCGAGATCGACAGCGACGGCGACGGTTGGTCGGACGAGATCGAGATCGGCGCCCTGACCGATCCCACCGACGTCACCGACACGCCCGACGGCAGCGCCCCGGCGCCCACGCCGTCCGGATTGACCAGCGTGAAACTCAAGATCGGGCTGAATTTCGCAAAGCCGAACTTGGACAAAGTCCAGCTCAAAGCGACCATGCCCACCCCGACGGGGTTCAACCCGGCCTTCGCGCGCGTCCTGGTGGACGTGGGCGGTGTGGTCAACGACTTCAATACCCTGAACGAAAAGGGGAGCACGCCTTCCGGCGTCCTCAACAGCCTGAAGGTCAAGAACACCACAAAGTCCGGCCTGACGACGGTGACAATGAAATTGAAGAACGGGAGCTTCCAGCCCCAGTACGCGGATGAACTCCTGTTGAACCAGGACGCGTCCAATGCGCCGCGCACGGTGGGCGTGTCGATCTTCCTGGGCGGCGAGCTTATGCAGGTTGCCCATCCGCTGCTCTACACTGCGAAGTTGAACGGAAAGGGCAATGCGAAGTAAGGAATCGGATGCCGCATCGGTTGTGCGGCCTGTCGTGCAGTAAGAGGTTGCGAAGGCATAGGGTTTCAGAACCCGCATCGGGAGCTGTACGATGACCACGATTGATGCCAGCAGGTCCAGGTCCGCGAGCGAAGGTCTTGTCTACCCGGTCGGTCACGGGAGGAAAGGCTTGGCCTCGGCGATTTGCTGTGTGCTGCTGGTTGCCGCCTTGGGTGGAGCGGGTGTCAGCACTACGGCGCACGCTGCCACCGAAACGTATTCCTCGGGCAGGCTGGATTTCTCCATCGGCAAAGTCAACATGTGGGACCCCGGCCAGCCGCTGGCGCGGTTCGAGGCCGTGGCGTTGCTGGGCCACAACTGGAACGCGACATACACGTTCGGCGGATCGGTGAATCCGGTGATCTTTCCCGGTGGCTGTCTGCCTTGGCCTCTGGACGATGTCTGTTGGGACGACGTGCATCTGGGTAAAACGGGCGCGGAGTGCACCTTTGCCAGTTCGGGGGGCATCGGTTTCGGCGTATACGCCTACGTGACCGCCGGAGATGTCTCGACGTACCTGCCTTACGATTTCAACACGGCCTTTAGCGAACGCGATACGGTGCGTCCGGTCGGTTCCGGACCGGTGCCGCTTGGTGAAAACTTCACCATGACCAGCAGTTTCACCGTCGATACCAGCGCCAGCGGCGCAAACATGCATGTTGCCTCGCCCGGTACCGGAGTGGGCTTCCTAGGCCGGCTGCGCGTTACTCTGTACTTTGGTGCGCAGGCGTGGCTGTTTGGAGCCAGCCTCGGCAACCTCGAGCCCTTTGGGTCTTCTCCGGGCCTGGTCCTCGATACCTTCGACATTCCGCAGAATTACATGCTCCTGTATGTGCTGGGGCCGCTGGTTAAGCGCAACGAGCAGGTGGGATACCAGCCGGGCAACGGCGCCACGGCCACTACCGTGCCGGCCTCGGCCGCTGGAGCGCACGTGCCGAGCGGCTCCATCAATACTTACGGCATGACCGAATTGATCAGCACCGACTGGGTTGCGGTTCAAACCGTGATCGTGCTTTATATCAGTTCGCAACTGACCTTGGCATTGCCGGATCTGACTACCAATTGGATCGCCATCTCGTTCCACTGGCCCTTTTACGTAATCGACGTGAAACCGACAATTCCGGCTGGCAGCGCCTATCCAAGGTTCTATGGGCAAAAGTCGAAGATGTTGATTACCATATACCAAAGTCTGACCAACATGGCTCTGACCGCATTGGGCTTCCCCTTCGGATTGAATCGAGTACTCAAGTCCGATGCCTTCGAGGCCCGGCTGCAACTGCTGGACGCCTACCAAATCTGGCGCTTCGGATACAACCAGGAGTTCCTCCATAGACCCCAGCCGCAGGCCTCCTTTGTGTTTGCCAATGGCCCCGGGCCCTACGGGGTAACTCCGCCAGGCGAGGATAACGTAACGCCCAAACTCCTGGAGCCCAACTCTTCGATCTCCTTCAAATTGCCGAAGGTGAACTACATCGATGTCACGCCCAAGTATGGAATCCGGGATCCAGTAGCGAATCAGTTGTCTCCCGACAAGACGGGCACCGGGGACTACAACAACACCACGTCCATCGAGTTCCAGCAGGAAATCGGCTTTGCGCTCTTCCGGGTGTACATCCGTGCCGGCGAGGTCTTCTCCTTCGACTTCCCAACCGACTTGGGCGTAACGCTGAACTGGTCGTGGAAGAATCCGATCCCGCTCATTCCCGTCTTCAACAAGACCTTCGATCTGGACGGTCCGAACGACGCGGCAAGTCCGCCCACTTATCTGAACTCCTCGCGCCCGCTGCTTTTCCACTTCCAGCCCTTCAATAAGCCGTCGTTCCGAATCTATCCTGCCGTGCCGCCGGAGATCAACGTGCCCAATCCGAATGCGCCGCCGGCGACCGTCAGTGCGCCGCTGGACATCGTGCGTTCGGCCAACTTCAGCGGCAAGGCGCCGGTGCCCAATTGGATCAACGGCGAGACCTTCGGAGCGCAGGTGGTGCCGCCCCTGACGAGCACCGAAGTATCCGACAATGTCTCGCCGTTTTTCCGCATCACGTTGGCACAGAGCATTACGCCGGGAACCATGCTGAACATGAATCCGGGCGACGCGCCCATCGGCACCGTGCACCCGGTGAATGTCACGGCCACCGACCAGCGCGGCAACCTGTATACGTGCACGACGCACTTGCTCATCCGCGACACGACGGCGCCGTTCTTCATTTCGGTGCCTTCGCCCATCGTGGTCCACCATGTCTATTCGGCCAACGATCCTATGCTTACGACGGTTTCCGTGCCGCTGCCGACGGTCCTCGACAACGTGGACCTAGCGCCGACGGTCACGAGCGACAGTCCCGGCGACTTCCCCATCGGAACCACTGTCGTTACCTTTACCGCCAAGGACAGCAGTAACAACCTACGCACCACCACCACCACCGTTTCGGTGCTCAACGACCCGCCGGTGCCTAACCTGGGCGGGCCGTACGTCGTTAACGAAGGCGACAGCATTGGCCTGTCCGCAAGCGCCACCGATCCCGAAAGCGATCCCGTACTGTTCGACTGGGACCTGGACAAGAACGGCTCCTTTGAGGTGGTCAACCAGACCGGCGCAACGTTCAATGGGGTCGATGGTCCACAGACAGTTTCGGTACTGGTTAAGACGCGCGAAGACATTCCCGACCGCCTGAACACGGTCATAAAGTCGGTGAACGTCACCGTCTTGAATGTGCCTCCCGCCATCACCGCGTCGGTGACAGGACCCACGGCGCCGGTACCGGTAGGACAGGAGATTTTCGTCAACGTTCCCTTTATCGACCCTGGCGTGCTGGACACGCACACCGCTTCCATCGACTGGGGCGACGGGACCGTGACGCCCGGGACGGTGCTCGAGGCCAACGGCGACGGCAGCATGCTCGGATCCCACGCCTACACCGAGGGCGGCCTGTATACCGTCACCATGACGGTCACGGACAAGGACGGCGAGACCGATACCACGCAGTTCAAGTTTGTCATGGTCTTCGACAACACCCACGGCGCCGTGAAGGGCGGAGGCAAGTTCACGCTCGATCCGGGCGACCTGCCCGGCTCACCGGCGTTGGGCGGCCTGGCCACCGCCAAGGTCAGCGCGAAATACAAGAAGGACCAGACCGTGCCTACGGGCAATTTCCAGTTCAAGTTCAAGGACGGCGGATTGGCCTTCAAGTCTACGCTGATCGGGTTCCTGGGCGTCAGCGACAACACAGCGCACTTCATCGGTACCGGCTTGCTGAACAAGGTCACGCCCATGGAGTTCTTCGGCACGATGACCGACGACGACCTCAATGGGGACACCCTGCGTATCAGGATCTGGGATCCCAACACGCTCAATGTGCTGGTAGATACCCAGCCCGGTGATCCGGAAGACGCCGGTGCGGCGACCGGCTTGCTGAATGGCAGGATCACGGTCGTTCCATAGGCAGCACGCTGCGTACGGGTGCGGCCGACGCTGTTCGCGTGGGAATCATGCTATTCCCAAGTATTTGGTTGTAGGGCTCGGGCGGGGAACGGGAAGGCATGAAGCGGGTAATTGCACAGGTGTATGCCGGGTGGCTCCGGCTTCTTGCCGCACTGTCCATCGCCTGCCTTTCCGGGTCTCTTTACGCCGGCGAAGCACAAGTCCCGCCGGTGCAAACGGACACGCCTGCGGAGGTCGCCGTCGATCCGCGCCTTGCCGCTGCGGAACTGCTGCCGGCCAAAGCGCGCATCGCATTGGTGGTTCCCGACCTATCGGCCTTAGTACGCTGCGCCACGCAAAGTCACCTCGCGCAGGTTTTCAGCACACCGGAGATGCACGTCTTCCTGAGGCCCGTCCTGCGCCAAATGGGCACGGCCTGGGACAACCTCCGGAAACGCCGGCCGGATCTGCCTGCGCTCGAGGCCCTGGAGTCCGGCTTGGCAACCGCGCAGGTCGTGGCCGCCAGCTACCGCCGCGAGGACGATGGCCAGGGTGCGCACGGCATGCTGGTCACGATCAAGCCCAAGGATCCGCAGCTTTTCGCGCGTCTCTTTCCTTCGCTGCTTGGGTTGGGACCACTGCCTGACCGCAAGGCCCTCGACCTTGAGCCCTATGGCGGCGCGATCACTTGGTCCGATGGTCAATTGACCTACTGTCGTCCGGCCAAGGACCTTGGGGCGATGGTTTCGCGCCTCGCTGACCCGAAGGTTCGATCCGCCAGCAGTATGGCTCAAAGCGAAACGTTCCGGTGCCTGAGCGCGCAACTGCCTCAGGCCCAGGCCCTGCTGGCCATCGACGTCAAGAGCCTCTTCCAGGACCTGCTGGTCGGCCTGGAAGGCGCTCGGCGCACGGCGGCCTTGGACCGGATGGCGCAGGTCGGATTCGACGACCTGCAGGGCCTGGCCTTTGGGCTGGGCGCCAAGAGCGGCAGCCCCGTACTGGAGGGCTTCCTGCTCCGCGCCGACGGCAAAAGGGCGCATCCCATTTTGGACCCGGTCATCGGCTTGGGCGTTTCGTCCCGAGCTTTGAGCCGCGCGGACCGCGGAGCGCCCTATGCAAGCGCGGTGCACGTCGATTGGATGGGGCTGCTTGCGCTGGTGCGCATCTTTATGGCGGGCATTCATCCCGACATGGTCAAGGTAATGGCCGGAAAGATGAACGAATTCCGCGAGAGCTTCGGCTTCGAGTTGGAATCAGATTTCCTGGCCAACCTGGAACCGGAGGTGACGGTGTACCAGACGGAGGTGGACACCAGTGCGCCGCCGTTCCTAACGCCGGGCCTGGTCCTGACCGTGCGCGCGAAGGACCGGAAGAAAGTCGCCGCCTGCGTCGAAAAAATTTTTGGCAAGATCGAGCGCGATAGCGCCGCCGGTAAGGAATCCGAAGAGCAGGCCGTGCGCAGGTACGAGCACCTGGGTCACCTCCTTTATTACATCCCATTGCCGACGTACGGACGCCTGGTCGTAGGCGTTCTGGAAGACCGCGTCGTGATCGCCACGACACTCAGCGCCGCTCGCCGCGCGGTTGAGCAGTCCGCGGCCAAGACCTCGCTGCTTGAGGACGAGGACTTCCGAGCAACTATTGCGCGTGTCACCGGACGTCCCTTCGATTCGGATGCCTTGCCCGGAGTATTGATCTACGAGCGCGACCGAGGGACGGGCTCCACCGAATTTCTCGTCTCGGCGCTGGGAATCTGGATGGGCACGGCGATGCTGTGCGCATGCGGCGAGTACCCAAGCGACCCCAAGCAGCTGGCGCAAACGGACGCGCCTCTAGATCTGGCGGGCAGCGCCTTCGAATGGTTCCTGGGTACGGGAAACGGCCGGATCCTGAAGGAGGTATACCGGAGTATAGACTTGGGCCTGTGGCCAGACAAAGCCTTCTTTGAGAAGTATCGCCGCTCCAAGGGCGCAGCGGTGGAGCGGCGCCCGGATGGCGTGTACATGTGCTGGGAACTTCCGCTGCCGCTGCCTTCGGCGGGGACGGGGCCTGGCGTGATGACCGTGGCCGGGGCCCTGGGCGTGGGCATGGTGGCTGCGCTCCCGACGTTCACCAAGGCGCGCCGGCAGTTCGACGGCCTCCGCAACGTCGCGAACCTCCGCGCCATCGGGCGCGCGCTGGACGCCTACGCCAAGGATTCCGCAACCAAGGGGCGATTCCCGGACGAAATCGAGGAGTTGTTCCCGCGGTATCTCACCGACCACGCGCTCTTCATCAGCCCTGTGCGCGGAGATCAGCCGGTCTGTTACGTTTACGTCGCCGGCGTCCGGCCCGACCAGGCCGATTATGTGGTGCTCTACGAGGCGGTCGCCTTGGAGCAGACGGAAGGGCGCACGGTTCTTTTTGCCTCAGGCAAGGTGGATTGGGTATCTCACCAGGCCTTCGATGATGCCATGAAGAGGATGGAATCCGGCCAGGAGAAGGAGCGCCAGGCGCTCAAACTCCAGCCGGTGTACCACGAGCGGCTCGAAAAACTGCAACGGAGCAACACGGTGAAGTCCGGGCCAATCCGGCCGGGACAAGGAAAGGACGAATGAATCCGATGGCCAATGTGCGTACAGTCCGTGGCGGACCGGCGGCCGTTTTCGCGCTCCTGATGGCGTTCGGCGGCGCCCTGCCTGCGGTCCATGCGGCCGGCGTTTGGGGCGAGAGCGGCGATGCAGGCGATGTACCGGCCACCGCGCAGGACACCGTCGGCCCCGCCGCCCAGGCGTTGGTGCAGATTCAGGGGAACTACACCAGCGACACCGCCGACGTGTACATCCTCACGGTTACCGACGGAAATGCCTTCTCGGCCACGACGGAAGGCGGCGCGCTCTGGGACACCATGCTTACGCTCTTCGATCAGAACGGCAAAGGCGTCCTGCAGAACGACGACACCAGCGGCACTTCCAAGCGCAGCACCATTCCCGCCGGTCAGGGCCTGCCGAACGGGACGTATCTGTTGGCCATCTCGAATTTTTCGTGCGACCCCTCCGGCGTCGCTCCACCGCCCAACCCCGCGGTGGACGTGTACATCTTTCCTCGCACCGAGAACGGGAACGCTTCCACGAACCTGCGCGGGCCGGACGTTGCAAATAACGGCGACCTGGTGACCTTGGACAAGTGGGACAACACGTCCTCCGGCGGCGACTACACGATCTTCCTGACCGGCGTCACCTTTGGCACCGACAGCGGCAACCAGCAGCCGGTGATCGATTCCGGTCCCTTCGCCTCGCCCAATCCGGCGGCGGTCGGCCAGCCCGTGGATTTCTCGGTGGTCGCCAGCGACCCTGACGACGACATTCTGACCATTACCTGGGACTTCGGCGACACGAACTCGGATACCGGCGATCTGGTGACGCACGCCTTTGCCGCGCCGGGTTCCTACCTCGTGACGGTGACCATCGACGACGGCACCCTGAACATCACCGGCCAGATCACGGTAATCGTGGGAGACCTGACGGCGCTGGACAAGTTCCGGGGCGTGGTCTTCTTCGGCAATACGGACCACGATGCGCTTGCGCTGAAGACCCTGGTCCCGATCCCGGCCAACTTCGTGCCCGGCGGCGAGACCGTGAGCGTGGATGTGGGCGGTGTCTTGGCGGCGTTCGTGCTGAACGCCAAGGGTTCCGGTTCGACCGATACCGGACGCATAAAGGTGAAGTTCAACAAGCGCTCGACGCAGTGGATGGTGAAACTGGGCCTGAAAGAAGGAAACTACCAGGGATTGTGGGGCGACGAGGGTGTGGTCTCCGGTAGCTTCACCGACGTGACCGTGAACATGCCGGTGATCATGGATTTCGGTTCGGGCGGGGTCTTCGCGAACTTCGTGGCCTGCCGCTATTCGGTGTTGAAGTCCAATACCAAGGACCGGACGGTGGGCGTGCTTCGGGCCCCATAACGATCTGCTACCAGGCGACCTGCAGGGATAGCACCACGCTGTCGTTGCGGACCTCGCGCATCTGCCGGATGTCCCTGCCGCCGTCGGTATCTTCGTCGACCCAGTGATAGTTCAGCTGCAGCTTCGCCTTGTTCCCCTTGATGTAGTAATTGATTCCCGC
>JAKLKQ010000179.1 GCA_023150555.1 Planctomycetota bacterium | reverse complement strand
GGACATGTCCGGGCGGTGAGCGCGTCATCGTCGCATACGGCTACGTGGGGTGCACGGGATCCAAGCCGGTCGCCACGGCGCTCAGGTTCGTCATGAGTCCGGTGGAGGACAACAGCTTCGATGTCGACGTCGAGACCCAGCCCGCTGCGCTCCGCTCGATGGCCCATGGCCAGCGGCAGCCGCCCCGGCGCTCGGAGTCGAAGCTCGCCTTCTTTGGTCGGTCCGAGGCCGCGAGGAAAGTGCACTCGCTGATCGACACCGCCGCGCGGTGCTCGTACCCCGCACTGATTCTCGGGGAGACCGGAGTGGGGAAGGACCTCGTCGCGCGGTGTATCCACGTGGCATCGGGCAGGAGCACGAGGCCCCTCGTGACTGCGGAGTGTGCGGGAGTCGTCGAGAGCCTCCTCGAGTCCGAGCTGTTCGGGCACGAGAAGGGAGCATTCACCGGCGCCCATGCTGTCCACCAGGGTGTGTTCGAGAGGGCGGACGGGTCCACGCTGCTCCTGGACG
>JAKLKQ010000178.1 GCA_023150555.1 Planctomycetota bacterium | reverse complement strand
CAGGTTCATCGCCACCTGGTTGATCTGCGCCGGCAGGCAGGCCACGCGGGGCAGCGAAGGATCGTAGGCCCGGACGACGTCGGCCTTGTACTTCAGCTCGTTCCACACCACGTTGAGGGTACATTCGATGCCCGCGTTGAGGTCGGCCTCCTGCCACTCGGCCCGGTCCACCCGCGAAAAGTCCTTGAGGTCGGCAACGATCTTGCGGACCCGCTCGGTGCCCTCGGCCGACTCGCGGATGAGTTCGTGGATGTCGTCGCGCAGGTAGTCGAAATCGGCCTCACGCTTGGCCTTCCCGATGAGTGCCCGGGCCGGGTCGGGCAGCTCGCTCTCGGCGCTCTGGTAGGCGTCGAGCACCTGGAAGAGGCGGGTGATGTAGTCGTCGAGGCTGCGGATGTTGGAGCTCACGTAGCCGATGGGGTTGTTGATCTCGTGGGCCACGCCGGCGGCGAGCTGGCCGATGGAGGCCAGCTTCTCGGACTGCACCAGCTGCTGCTGGGTTTCGTGGAGCA
>JAKLKQ010000177.1 GCA_023150555.1 Planctomycetota bacterium | reverse complement strand
GAGTACGCCGCGCAGGCGATGGCGGCGCACGGCGCCCTGCGCGCCGCGACGGGCGCGGTGCCCGGCCGGCTGGTCGCGGTGCGCGACGTCCGGCTCCACGTCGCGACCCTCGACGACGTCGCCGCGGACGCGGAAGGTGCCGCGGTGGAAGTCGAAGTCGTTGCGCTCGTACTGCATGTCGACCAGCTTGCGCAGGATGCAATCGCGGTCGAGCCGGCTGTCGCGCTCCACGAACAACAGCATGTCGAAGTACGCTTCCGGCGATCCGAGGCCGTAGATGCACGAGACGCTGGCGACGATCAGGACGTCGGTGCGTTCGAGCAGGGCCTTGGTGGCCGAATGGCGCATCTTGTCGATCTCGTCGTTTATCGACGCGTCCTTCTCGATGTAAGTGTCGGTGCTCGGGACGTACGCCTCGGGCTGGTAATAGTCGTAGTAGCTGACGAAGTAACGGACGGCGTTGTCGGGGAACAGCGCCTTGAGTTCGTTATAGAGTTGCGCGGCAAGGGTCTT
>JAKLKQ010000176.1 GCA_023150555.1 Planctomycetota bacterium | reverse complement strand
GCACGTGCTCAGGTGGAGCTGGAACCAGGGGCGGCGCTTGGGCTTCTCGTCCGTCATGGCGCGGGATCCTGGCGTTTTCGGGCGCGGCGGCGGATCAAATATTCGCTTAGTCGCGCGGCGCCGATCATGATCATCAGGTTCAGCAGGGCATTCAGACAGATCTTGAGGACGGCATCGTAATTGATTTCGAAGGAGCCCGAATCGCCCCATCGGTAGGGTTCGAACCGGTTCGCATCGCCGTCACTGAGGGTATGCACGACCTCCAGCGGCCAACCAAAGGACCTCCGTGTGATGTCCTGGTCCCACCAGATCGGCATATGCGGGCTCCGGAAGTTCAACATCGCCAACACCCCAGCCACGACCATCAGCACCACGCACGTGCTGAGGTGCAGCTGGAACCAGGGGCGGGGCTTGGGCGGAGCACCCGTCATGGCGCGGGCTCCGTAGTAGCGCGCCTCCGCTCGCGGCGGCGGATGAGGTATTCGCAGGCGATAGCGGTCAAAAGCAGAAAGA
>JAKLKQ010000175.1 GCA_023150555.1 Planctomycetota bacterium | reverse complement strand
CCAGAATCAGGCCGGCGGCCAGCATGCGCCCTTCCGCGCTGGCGAGAATTGCCCGCGCCCGGGCGCCGTCAGGCAGCATGGTCATCCCGCCGCCGTGCCGCGCGGACAGACTTTTCAGGCCGGCGCGGATTTCGGCTATGCTGCCGCGTCCGCAATTGCAAGGGTGCATCGATGTCCATCGCCATGTTCATTCTCGGCCTGATCACGCTGGTCGGCGGCGCGCAGCTTCTCGTGCGCGGCGCCTCCAGGCTGGCATTATCCTTCGGAATCTCCCCGCTGGTGGTGGGGCTGACCGTAGTCGCCTTCGGCACCAGCGCGCCGGAACTGGCCGTCTCGGTGCGCTCCTCCTGGGGCGGCCAGGTGGATATCGCGCTGGGCAACGTGGTCGGCAGCAACATCTTCAACGTGCTCTTCATCCTCGGCCTCTCGGCGCTGGTGGCGCCCCTGCTGGTGGCGCCGCAGCTGATCCGCCAGGAGGTGCCGCTGATGATCGGCGCCTCGCTGCTGGTGTTCGGAGTGGCCC
>JAKLKQ010000174.1 GCA_023150555.1 Planctomycetota bacterium | reverse complement strand
CCTACGGCGACCGCCTGCACCGGCCGCTGGCCGAGACCGAGGACGAGATCGTCGCCGCCTTCGAGCGCACCCGCGCAGCGGGCGGCAACCTGATCATCCCGTCCTTCGCGGTGGGCCGTACCCAGGAGATCATCTACCTGCTGGCCGACCTGGTGCGCCGCGGGCGCCTCGCGCCCCTCAAGGTGTACGTCGATTCGCCGATGGCCAATGCCGCCACGCGGATCACCCTGGCCCACCCGGCACTCCTCGACAGCGAGACGCGGGAGCTGCTGGCGTGGATCGAGGCCCACCCGGACAAACTCAAGATCGAGTTCGTCGCCGACGCCGAGCGCTCGAAGGCCCTCAACGAGGTGCGGAGCGGCGCGGTGATCATCTCGGCCAGCGGCATGTGCGAGGCCGGGCGCATCAAGTACCACCTGCGCGAGAACCTGCCGCGCAGCGAATGTAGCGTGCTGATCGCCGGCTTCCAGGCGGCCGGCACCCTCGGCCGGCGGCTGGTGGATGGCGCCCGCCTAGTGCATATC
>JAKLKQ010000173.1 GCA_023150555.1 Planctomycetota bacterium | reverse complement strand
TGGGGGTCAGGTACACGCGGCCGCCGTCGTTCAGCCGCTCGAGCAGGCGCTCGTTCAGGCGATCGAGGGCGGCGGGGTCGTCCAGGCCGCGCGGGTGGTGGCGGAAGTTCACGAGCGCCAGGCTGCGTGGCGCCATCAGCTCGAAGTCGTCGGCCGCCTCGATCCAGCCCGCCAGCTCGCGCGCCAGCTCCACGTGGGCCGCGATCCGCCGCCGGAGCCCCTCGACGCCGTACGAGCGCACCACGAACCAGAGCTTCAGCGCGCGGAAGCGCCGGCCCAGCGGCACGCTCCAGTCGCGGTAGTCGATGACCTGGCCGCCCTCGCGGGTCGCCAGGTACGCGGGCAGGATCGACAGCGTGCGGACGAGGGCCCCGGGGTCGCGCACGTAGTAGGCCGAGCAGTCGAAGTTGGTGAAGAGCCACTTGTGCGGGTTGAAGACGAGGCTGTCGGCGTGCTCGGCGCCGTCGATCATCCCGCGGTGCTCGGGCAGCAGCAGCGCGCTGCCCGCCCAGGCGGCGTCCACGT
>JAKLKQ010000172.1 GCA_023150555.1 Planctomycetota bacterium | reverse complement strand
TCGCGGCGATCCGCGGCAAGCGCCTCCCCCACTGGCGCGACGCCCTCCGTCGGTTCCTCGTAGCATGATGCTCCCATGGCAGGGGCGCTTCTCGTCACCGGCGGCGCGGGGTTCATCGGCTCGAACTTCGTGCGCCTCGTCTCCGGGGGGCGGCGCGTCGTGGTCCTCGACAAGCTGACCTACGCGGGCAACCTCGAGAACCTCGCGGGCGCGGCCCACGTCTTCGTGAAGCCGAGACCCACGTGGACCGCTCGATCGAGGACGGGTTCCCCTTCCTCCGCACGAACGTGCTCGGCACGCAGGTGCTCCTCGACATCGCGCGCGAGCGCGGGGCCCTCCGGTTCCTCCACGTCTCGACGGACGAGGTGTATGGGCCGCTCGCGCCCGGCGTCTTCGCCGCGGAGGACGCGAGGTTGAACCCGACGAACCCCTACTCCGCGAGCAAGGCGGGGA
Source organism: Planctomycetota bacterium (assembly GCA_023150555.1). Classification (GTDB taxonomy): domain Bacteria; phylum Planctomycetota; class SZUA-567; order H5-PLA8; family H5-PLA8; genus JAKLKQ01. The sequence goes on along the minus strand of JAKLKQ010000172.1, from coordinate 73 downwards.
GCGACCACCTCGCGCTCGCGGCGCACCGGACGCACGGCCTCCCGGTGATCGTGACGCGCGGCTCGAACAACTA
>JAKLKQ010000171.1 GCA_023150555.1 Planctomycetota bacterium | reverse complement strand
AGCCGGTCATCGACGAGGAGATGCTCTTCACCGTCGAGCGCGCGCTGAAGCAGCGCCGTCTCTCGCAGGAGAACGAGCAGCTGAAGCGCCAGCTGACCAGGTCGCTCAAGCTCGAGAACATGATCGGCGCCGACCACCGGATGCGGAAGATCTACGAGACGATGGCGACGGTCGCCGCGACGCGCGCGACGGTCCTCATCACCGGCGAGAGCGGCACGGGCAAGAGCATCATCGCCCGCGCCATCCACCACGCCTCGCCGCGGCGCGACAAGCCCTTCGTCGAGGTCAACTGCGGCGCGCTGCCCGAGGGGCTCCTCGAGAGCGAGCTCTTCGGCCACAGGAAGGGCGCCTTCACGGGCGCCGAGGCGGACCGGCTCGGCAAGTTCCTCCGCGCCGACGGCGGCACGATCTTCCTCGACGAGATCGCGACCGCGTCTCCCTCCTTCCAGGTGAAGCTCCTCCGGATCCTCCAGGAGCGGCGCTTCGAGCGCGTGGGCGACGACGAGTCGATCGCGGTGGACGTCCGC
>JAKLKQ010000170.1 GCA_023150555.1 Planctomycetota bacterium | reverse complement strand
GATGGCCCAGACCGGCTCGTACGCGACCACGACTCGGGCGAGCGCGGCCGGCGGGAGGCCGGTCAGCGCGGCGGTGAGCTGACGGAGGACGACGGCTTCGGTCTGATCGGCCTCGCGTTCGGCCAGGGTCTCGCCGACGCACAGCAGGGGGACGAGGCCGCCGTTGGCGGCGGCCGCCACCTTCCGGGCCGTGTCCGCGTCGGACTCGCCGAACACATGGCGCCGTTCCGAGTGACCCACCAGCGCCACCGTGGCCCCGGCCGCGGCGGCGAGCGGAACGGACGTGGCGCCGGTAAAGGCGCCCTTGGCCTCCCAGTACACGTCCTGCACCCCGACCGCGATGCCGGCCCGACCACCCAGCGCCCCGGCGGCCGCTTCCACGCTCACCGCGCTCGGAAAGAACCAGTACGACCGGCCGGGCTGCGGCTGGAACCCGTCCAGGAAGCGCGCCGCGAACGCCCGCGCTTCCGCGGGCGTCACGTTCATCTTCCAGTTGGCCGCGAAGACGAGGGAGCGGCTCATCAGACCTGG
>JAKLKQ010000016.1 GCA_023150555.1 Planctomycetota bacterium | reverse complement strand
GTTTCTTGTTTCGGGTTTCTTGTTTCTGGTTTTGGCTGTGAGCCAGCCAATCGACGACGCATGAATTCTGTGCCTGCCGTGGAGCTCTCGTTCGCGCAGTCCACTTGCGCCAAGCATGAACCAGAAACTAGAAACCAGGAACCCGAAACCGGCCTCATTGTGCCTTAGCGTGGGCTACAAAGCGTGCGCACGTTCAGAACCGGTAGCCGGGGCACTCGCGCTGGACCAGCTTTCGGTACGCGGCGATCAGGCGCTTGGTGACGGGCCCGGGCTTGCCGCTGCCGATGGCGCGGCCGTCGACCTTCACCAGCGGCGTGATCTCGCGCATCGAGCCCGTAAGGAACGCTTCGTCGCATTCGCGCAGGCTCCACGGCCCCAGCCCCACGCGGCGCACGGGGATCTTCAGTTCCTCGGCCAGTTCCGCGGCGATCCTTTGGACCGTGCCGGGCAGCGCGCCGACCAGTTTGGGATCGGGCACCAGCAACGCGCCGTCGCGGACCAGCGTGACGTTGCTGGCGCTGCCTTCGCACAACAGCCCCGCGTTATTCAGCAGCAGGGCCTCGTCGGCGCCCGCCGCGTCGGCTTCGCGCCGCGCGAAGATCTGCTCCATGTACGCCGTCGTCTTCAGGTTCGCGGTGACGCTCGATTCCTGCCGCCGGAAACTGGCCATCACCGCGTCGACGCCGCGCGTGTAGTGGCTGGCCGGGCGGCGCTTGAAGCGCGTGACCGTGATCGCGGCGAAGGGCGTGAGCTTCCCCTTCACCGACGGCCCGCGCGCGCCACTGCCGCGGGTGACGGTCAGCCGCACGTTGGCTTCGGGATAGCGCGCCGCGTGCACCGCTTCCGCCACCCACTTCGCGAGTACTTTCGAATCCGGCGCGGGGTCGAAACCCATCACCTTGAAGCCGGTGCGCATCCGCGCGAGATGCTCGTCCAGGCGGAAGACGGTCCTGCCGTAGGCGTGCAGGGTCTCGAAGAGCCCGTCGCCGTACAGGAAGCCTCGGTCGGTGACCGGCACCACGGCCTGGGCCTCGGGGACGATCTTCCCGTTGATGCTGAAGAGGGTGTCGCTCATGGCTGTGCAATCTATTTGATGATAGGTTATGCGCAAGCAGTCGAACTCTATGTGGAGTGGCAATCATGAACTTACGCACGAACTCGGAGATTGTGGCTTTCGTTGATAGTGCACGGCGATATTGCGCACAGATCGAGCGAACCGAGAAGACTCGCGAGAAGTGGATGCGCCTGGTCCTGGAATCGCTGGCGGATCTCTACGCCGCGGGACTGAAGCTGCCGTCTCCTGAATTGCCCGACCAGGACATCCTTCCTTCCGATTCCTACGACATGACCCACGATGAATGGAAAAAGGTAGCGGGACATATCAGTGCAATCTTGGGCGAGTTGGACGTCTACAAGTGCTACTTCAAATGCGCTCCGCCCTGGGAGAAGGACGACGACGAGGTGACGATGGGGACCCTGTGGGTTGATCTTACCGATGTCTACAGGAATGTTCATTCCGGCCTGCGCGCCTGGGATGCAGGAAATGACGACTACGTGCCCGAAATTATTTTCGAGTGGCGATTCGGGTTAGATTCCCACTGGGGAAAGCACGCTACCGATGCCATGCGCGCATTGCACGAACGCGTTAGAGAAGGAATAGGACCGCTAGAAGACCTTCAAGAACGACTGGATGAGAATTCTTAGCCCGGCGTTCCGTTCACCGCGCGGAAGAAGGCGCGGGCCTTGGCGAGCGTCTCGTCGTACTCCCCGGCCGGCGTGCTGTCGGCCACGATCCCGCCGCCGGCCTGGTAATACGCGCGTTTCGCCTTTTCGTCCAGCAGCGCCGTGCGGATGGCGAGGTTCAGCGTCACGTCGCCGTCGTCGCCCAGCCAGCCCAGCGCTCCGCAGTACGGACCGCGCCGTGTGGGCTCCAGTTCCTCGATGATCTGCATCGCGCGGATCTTCGGCGCGCCGGTGACCGAACCGCCGGGGAACGTCGCGCGCAGCAGCCCCGCCACCGTGCGGCGGTGGTGCAGGCGCCCTTCCACGCTCGCCACGCGGTGGAAGACCGTCGGGTGCGCTTCCAGTTCGCCGGCGTTGGCGACGCGCACGCTGCCGTAGTCGCAGACGCGGCCCAGGTCGTTGCGCTCCAGATCCACGATCATGGTCAACTCGGCGCGGTCCTTGGCGCTGCCTTCCAGCTCCGCGCGCATCGCCGCGTCGGCCTCGGCCGTCGCGCCCCGCGGGCGCGTGCCCTTGATCGGGCGCGTGACGACGCGTTCGCCGCGCTTTTCGAGAAAGAGTTCCGGCGAGATCGAGCCGATCGACCGCCCGCCGCCCAGGTCCGCGAAGCAGCCGTAGCGCGCGGGGCTTTCCCGCCGCAGGCGCAGGTACAGCGCCAGGCCGCCTTCGTCCCAATCGGCGTCGAAACGCTGCGTGAGGTTGGCCTGGTAGATGTCGCCGGCGGCGATGTACTCCAGCACGCGCTCGACGGCGGCCTCGTAGTCCGGCCGCGTGAAGTTCGAACGCACCGCGCGCGGCGCGGGCTGCTTCGACACTAGCGCGGCGTTTGCGGCGGCCTCGAGCGCGCGCTCGGCCTTCGCGCGCGCCGTCTTTTCGCGGTCGGCCGAACGCACCGTATCGGGCACGCGGCAGGCGGCGTGCCAACGTCCTTGGGCGTGATCGAAGCCCAGCAGCATGTCGTGCCGCGCGAGATAGAGATCGGGGAACGCCAGGTCGGCGGCGGCCTTCTCGGGCAGGCGTTCGACGTCGCGGCCCAGATCGTAACTCAGCATCGCGAACCAGCCCGAGGCGAACGGAACGTTCGCGCGCGGCGCCTTCGCCACGGCACGAAGTTCGCGTGCCAGCAGCGCCATCGGCCGCACGCGCTCATCGGCCGTGCGGCCTTCCTCGTCGCGCAGGATGGCCTCGCGCCCGCGGACCTCGACGCTGCGCACGGGGTTCAGCGCAAGGCAACTCCACGCGGCGGCGCCCGCTTTCGCATCGGCGCTGTCGAACCAGACCAGGCCCGGCGCGCCGGAAAGGCGCGTCGCCCAGTCCTGCGGCGGACGGTCCCAGGGCGCGGCCGCCGGCAGCGGCACGCAGACCTGAAGGCCCGGCGCGGTAAGAGTCGCATCGCTCGCCATGCCAGCACCTTCGTCACAGCGGCGCTGGAAGTCAATTCTGTTTGGCGCCCAGGGCAGCATTTGACGCGGCCCCCACGCCCCCCTAAAAGGGGTTACATAGACGCATCAGACCCCCTCAGGGAGCGTGCGTTGCGCCGGGGCCACCGGCGCGCCTTCGTTTGCACGCCCAGCAGCCCATTGAAAAACGATCCAGCCGCGTAGACGAGGAACCGAGATGAGCGTGAATCTCCACCAACGCCTGAAGGCCGCATCCGAGCTGGTCAGCGAGACGAGCCTGCTGGAGCTGGTCGAGATGGTCTGGGAGAACGACCGCCAGTTCACGCATCCGGCGTACCACGCCACGGCCCGCAAAGTGGGTGCAAAGCTCCGGGAATGGGGCGTGCGCGCGCGCACCTTCGAGATACCCGCCGACGGCAAGACGATCTTCGGCGACTGGCGCATGCCGCTGGGCTGGAGCTGCAAGCGCGCGCGGCTGGAGATCTACGACCCCTTCGAGGAACGCGGGCAGGTGCTGGCCGACCGCAAGGACAAGCCCTGCCACACGGTGATGTGGTCGGGCCCCACGCCGCCGGAAGGCATTACCGCCGAAGTGATCCTGATCCGCGACCGCCGCGACCTGGCCGCCAAGAAGGACCAGGTGAAAGGCAAGATTCTCTACACGCCGTCCGAACCGCGCAGCTGGAAGCGCCAGATCGTCGAAGCCGGCGCGCTGGCCGTGGTGACGAGCTGGTGCCGGAACGCCGAGCACATCCCCGACGCGGTCTTCTGGTTCAACGGCTGGTCCGACAACCCGATGGGCTGGGCCTTCACCGCCGGCGACACGCCGCTGCCGGCCATGGCGATCAGCCCCGCCGCGGGCGTCGAACTGGAAGTGCTGATGGACCGCGCGAAGGTGAAGCTGAAGATGGTCGTCGACAGCGAGTACATGGAGACCACGCTGCCGGTCGTCTGCGGGTACATCGACGCGCCGCTGCAGGAGGAGATCCTCGCCATAGGCCACGCCCAGGAGCAAGGAGCGAACGACAACGCCTCGGGCAGCGCGGTGATCCTGGAATCGCTGCGCGTGATCCACCAAGGCACGCAGGACGGGCGCCTGCCGCCGCTGAAGCGCGCCGTGCGCGGCCTGCTGACCAACGAATGCTACGGCACCGTCGGCTTCGCCGCGATGAACCCCGGCATCCTGCGCCGCATCATCGCCGCGGTGAACTGGGACACCATGGGCCGGCACCAGGAAGACGCCGACGGCGGTTTCCGGCACCACCACTGCCCCGACGCGGTGGCCAACGTCGCCGATACACTGATGAACCTGCTGCTGGACGAGTGGTTCGCGCGCAAGGTCCCCTTCCACCATTTCAAGCGCGATCAGCCCTTCGCGCTGACCGACAACGCCTACAACGATCCGCAGCTGGGCGTCTTCTGCACCTACGTCGACAGCCAGGACCGCTTCTGGCACACCAGCGCCGACACGATGAACCTGATCAGCGGGCGCACGCTGCACGCCTTCGCGACGATCTCCGTCGCCTACCTGCACTTCCTCGCCTCCGCGACGAAGGAAGAAGCGATGTGGCTCGCGCACCAGACCGTGAAGCGCTACGGCCGGCGCATCGAGGACGCCGGCGGCGAGTGGTCCGCGCGCCTGGAGTCCGCCGAGGACAAGCCCGCGCTGCTGGCGCTCGCTTACGACGAACTCGAGTACCTGAAGGAGATCGCCTTCAAGGCGGTGATGTCGGCAAAGCGCTTCATGCTGCGCGAGGAACGCGCGCAGGGGCACCTCGCGCTGTTGAAACTCCAGCGCCACGTGCGCCGGCTGGTGGAACTGGAGAAGCGCCGCCTGAAGGAACTGGCCGGCTGCGAGCCCGGCACGCTGCCGCCGCAGGACGGCCTGGGCGAGTTCGCCGAACTGCGCCCGCTGAAGAAGTTCATCGGCACGCCGACCTACGACACCATCCCGAAGGAAGCCCGCGAGGCCGTGGGCAGCCCGATGTGGAACAGCCAGCTGCAGTGCGCACTCTTCTGGTGCGACGGCAAGCTGACCCTCGCCGACATCGCGCGGCGCGTGAACCACGAGTTCGAACGGAACGGCAACGATTCGCTGGTCGAACACTTCCGCCTGATGGGCGAGCACGGCCTGGTGCAGTGGCTGAAGCCCGGCGAAGAGATCCCCAAGGCCACGAAGGCCGAGCCGCGCGCGGAAGCCGAAAGCGACGGCGATGCACCCGCGGAGGACTCGCCCGCCGAGACCGAGGAAGAAGCCGAGGCCGCGCCCGCCGAATAGGGGCTACCCGGCCATCCTGGCCCCGCCTTTGCCCCTCCTTATATAGTAGGGTTCTGTGCGCAGCATCCGGCCGCTTGGCTGTCGCCATTCGCATCCGGCGGTGTACACTACCCCTACAGCAACCAGCGAGAGCCCATAGCCATGAGCCAAATCGCTTGCCAGGGGCGCGCCGTCGACCTTTCGTACTCGACCAACGTCCACCCCGCCGAGACCGTCGAGCAACTCATCGAAGTCCTGGCGAAGCATGTCGCGCCGGTGTCGCGAGGCGCCTTCGGCGACGACGTGGCCGCCGTGAACCTGCGCCTGGGCCGCAAGCAGGCCGACGAGCTTTGCGCGCACGGCACGCTGCCCAGCACCAGCACGCTCAGCGACGCCATCCTTTCCGCCCCGCCCGGCGAAGCGTGCCAGAAGCTCCTCGCTGCGCTGAAGGCGAACAAGCTGCGCGTCGCGTCGATCAACGGATTCCCGGTGCTGGACTTCCACGCTCCGCGCGTGAAGGAGATGGTGTATTCGCCGCCGTGGACCGATGGCGGTCGCGTACTGACGACGCTTATGATCGCGAAGGTTCTCGCGAACTTGCTCGGCGACGCGAAGGAGTCGAGCGTCAGCGTGCCCACCGGCACCTTCAAGGGCTACAACGACGGCGACGAGATCAAGTCGCAGTGCGCGCACTTCATCACCGAACTGGTGCGCGAACTGGCGCGGCTGGAACGCCTGACCGGCAAGACGATCCGCATCGGGCTCGAGCCCGAACCGCACACCACCGGCGAGACCCTCGACGAGTTCATCGACTACTTCAAGCGCTTCATCCTGGTGCTCGCCGACGAGAAGTTCCCATCGCAGCTGGGCATCGGCGCGAAGGAGGCCGAGGCGCTGGCGCGGAAGTTCGTCACGATCAACCTGGACCTCTGCCATCAGGCCGTCGAATACGAAGACGCCGTCGAGGACCTCAAGCGCCTGCGCGCCGAAGGCATAACCGCCAGCGGCGTGCACGTCAGCGCCGCGCTGAAACTGGCCGAGCCCGCGCAGAACACGGACGGCTGGAACCAGCTCAAAGCCATGGACGAGCCGCGCTACCTGCACCAGGTCGTCGCGAAGCTGCGCGATGGGACGTTCGCGCGCTTCGAGGACCTTCCGGATTTGTGGAACCCGCGGCGGCTGAAGGGCAGGAAGCTCGAGGACTTCGCCGAGTTGCGCTGCCACTTCCACGTGCCGCTCTTTGCCGAATGGCCCGGCGCCTTGAAGAGCACCCGCGACGGCGTGCCCGAGGCCGTGCGCTTCGCCGCGAAAGAGGGCATCACCGACAACTTCGTCGTCGAGACGTATACGTGGAACGTCCTCGCCGATCTCGCGAAACAGGGCAGCCCCGGCGCGCGAACTATCGTCGGCGGCGGCGCAGTAGATGTTAACGCAGGGCTGGTGAAGGAAGTACTCTGGGCGAAAGAGGCCCTGCAGGGATGAAACCCGTTCTCGTTCTCAACGTCGTAGGTCTCACCCGTTCGCTGCTGGCGAAGTTTCCCGGCCGCGCGAAGCACATCGAAGCGCTGCTAAAAGGAGGCGCGGCGGCGAACCTGACCGCCGTGCTGCCTGCCGTCACCACGACCTCGCAGGCCACCATGCTCACCGGGACGCTGCCGCGCGAGCACGGCATCGTCGCCAACGGCTGGTACTTTCGCGAGTTGGCCGAAGTGCATTTCTGGAAGCAGTCGAACCGCCTCGTACACGGCGAGAAGGTCTGGGACGCCGCGCACGCGCGCGATCCCAAGTTCACCAGCGCGCAGATCTGCTGGTGGTACAACATGTACTCGGATAACGACGTCGCGGTGACGATGCGCCCGTACGAGCCCGGCGACGGCGTCGTCTCACTGCTGTACACCAAGCCGCCGGAACTCGCGCTTGAACTCGACGCGGAACTGGGCCGCTTCCCGCTCTTCGACTTCTGGGGCCCCCGCGCCGGGATCGCTTCGTCGGAGTGGATCGCGCGCTGCGCGGACAGCGTCGAGCGGCGCTTTAAGCCCACGCTCTCGCTCGTGTACCTCCCGCACCTGGACTACAACCTCCAGCGCCTGGGACCCGACGATCCGGCCATCGGCGACGATTTGGCAGCCGTCGATGCGGTCGCCGCGCGCCTGATCGACGCCGCACGCGCCCGCGGCGCGGAATCCGTCGTGCTCAGCGAGTACGGCCTGACGAAGGTCAGCGGCGCGGTAGACATCAACCGTGTGCTGCGCCGTGCCGGCTACCTGAAAGTGCAGCGGCAGCTCGACTGGGAACTGCTCGACTGCGGCGCCTCGCGCGCCTTCGCCGTCGCCGACCACCAGGTCGCGCACGTCTACGTGGCCGATCCGGCGGACGTCGCGCAGGTAAAGGAGGCGCTGGAGAAGACGCCGGGCATCGAGCGCGTGCTGGCTGCCGACGCCAAGCGTGAGGCCGGGGTTGACCACCCGCGCGCGGGCGAACTGGTCGCGATCTCGGCGCCCGACCGCTGGTTCACGTACTACTTCTGGGAAGACGACGCGAAGGCGCCGCCCTACGCGCGCGTGATCGATATCCACGCCAAGCCCGGCTACGATCCGCTGGAACTCTTCATGGACCCCACCGCTCCGCTGAAGGTGCCGCGCATGATGCTGCGCCTGGGCCTGCGCGCGCTGGGCTTCAACGTCGGGCCGATCATGAACTTCGTGCCGTTCGACGCGAAGCTCATCAAGGGCAGCCACGGACGTCTTACCGAGAAGGACGACGAGGGTCCGCTCTTCGCAACGACCGCGAAACTCGCCCTGCCGGAACGCCTGCCGATGACGGGCGTCAAGGCGAAGCTGCTCGAACTCCTTTTCGGAAACGGAATCTAACCACAGAGCTCACAGCGCACACAGAGGATGGAATTGTTCGGATTCTGATGCGATGGCCGTGTCTATGGAAAAGCGGGCATCCCTTCGCTAGAATGAGACTATGAACACACCGCCGCCGCAGATCAAAACCGGCGAGGCCAAGGCATCCGAACCGATGCTCAGCGACGGCTGGGTCAGCTTCACCGTCTTCGCGCTCTTCGTGCTCGCCTGCGTGCTCGTGTGGTGGCTGGCCCAGCGCAACGCTATTCCCGGCGCGCCGGGCGCGCCGCTGGGCTGATTGGCCGAAGGATCGCACCATGGTCCTGATCTTCAAGACGCTGGTTGACCTCTGGTGCGAACGCCTCGCGTGGATCGAAGCCGCCCAGCGCTCCGGTCAACGCGACTCGTGGCGTCTTCAGTTCGAACGCCGGATCCTGTCCTATCTCATTAGGCGCTTCGGACTGAAAGACCGGCCGCCGCCGGCCCAGGCGCGCCCGCTGGAACCCGAGGATCACAAGCGTTCCGAGCAGTTGAAGCTCAGCGCGGAAGCGATGGAGCGGCTGGGCATCAAGCCAGCGAAGGACGACCCTCGCTTGCTGGAGGACAAGGACTGGCAAGTTCCGTACGATCGGGATTGGTGGCCAATAGGGCCATCTATAGACGCAACAGTCGCTGTCCTTTTCATTCTTGCGATCATCGCATTGGTAGTCGTCTGCCTGATCGCAACACATTAGCGGCCAGGTCTGGACAAGGGACCTCGCGATGGTCCTGATCTTCAAAACCCTCGTCGACCTCTGACGCGAGCGCCTCGCGCAACTGGAGGCCTTGTTGGCCAAGCAGCCTTACGATTCGTGGCGGCTGCACGCCGAACCGCCAGCGCCGGCGAAAGCGGTCGCGCCGAGGTACAAGAGCTTCGCTGTCCTGATCCTGTTCGTTATCTGCATTGCGTGGCTAGCCGCCATCGTGTTGCTGCTCGCGCATTTCGCACGCTAGAAGCGACTCCGCAACACAAACCTCTTGGCTATCTCCTCTTCGCGCCCAGCCGAAACGCCACGAAGGTGAGGTCGTCGGGCTTGGACGGCTCGCCGTCCTGCGGCGCCTCCATGCGGCGGCGGCAGGCAGCGAAGAGTGCGGCCGCAGCGCTCGGCAATGGCCCGCAGCGGACGATTTTTGCGACCTCCGGGGTGCGCAGGTTGTCGAAGAGCCCGTCGCTGGCCAGCAGGACGGTGTCGCGTTCGGCAAGTTTCACGCTCGGCCCGATGGCGATGTGCATCTGTTCGCTGCCGATCATGTTCAGCACCAGGTGCCGCTCTTTGTGCTGCAGCGCCTCCTTCTCGTCGAGCAACCCCGAAGCGAGCGCGTAGCCGGTGGGCGAGTGCGAGACGGTCTCGAGTTTTAGTTTGCCGCGCAAGCCCATGCAGAGCACCTGCGAGTCGCCCACGTGATAGGGGCGCAGAGCGCCGCTCTGGATTTCCGCGACGGCCAGCGTCGTGGCCGCGCACACACCCAGCGCACGCACGGCCGCGTTGGCCTGTTCGAAGCCGTCCAGGATGGCTTCGCGCAGCTCGCCATTTTTCTCGGCGGCGGCGCGCACGGCGGCCGCGAGCGCCTTCAGCGCAAGCTTGCTGGCCTGCGCACCCGACGGCTGGCCGCCGAAACCGTCGGCCACGGCCAGCACGCCCGCGTTGTTGCCATAGTGAATCAGCGCCGCGGCGTCCTCGTTCTCCTGGCCGGCGCCCTCGCCATCCGGGCGCCGCGCGGAGAAGACCGCCGCGGTGCCGCCGGCGATGGCCCGCAGTTCCGGCTCGGACATCTTCGCATCGAGGAAGAAGAGGGGCGAGTCGGCGCGCGTTTCACCCACGGCGTGTCCTCTTCCCGGGTTCCCGCGCTTCGACCGAAACGCTCAGCGCGCCGCCATTTTGCGCGCGCACCAGGGACAGTAGTCCCAGAACTCGCGCAGCACGCCCCAACCGCAACGCGCGCAGGGCTGCGAGTGGTCACCGACCTTCCAGCGCTTTCGAACTTTCGTGCGGCACCAGGGGCAGTACCGCATGTACGGCATCAGATCGCCCTTACACTCGGGGCAGCGGGCTTCGTAGCGCTTATCCGAGAAGGAACGGTCGCTGCGTGGGCCTAGCGAGGCGCCGTAGCAGAACGCACAGAAGGCCCAATCGAGTTTCATGCCGCGCTTGCAGCGCTTGCACGCGCAGGGCATCCTCGTCTCGCCGCGGTACGCGGCCGCTTTTCGCCCGCACCAGGGGCAGGCCAGCATCGACTCGCTCATGGGCCCGCCGCAGCGCCCGCATTCGTCGCGCAGATCCAGCTTCTTTCCGAAGCATTTGACGAACTGCTTTCGGCGCACGGCCTGCCAGTCCTTCTTCGGATCCTTGCGCTTGCGGCGGCGCTCCCGTTGCACGGCGGGGGCCTCGGCGCGCGCGCGCACCTTGCGGAAGGCCGCCAGCATCTGCCTGCAATCGGCGAAGCGTTTGCGCTCGTCGAGTTCCAGCGCGCGCCGCAGCACGTCGATCATCTCCGGGCGCACGCGGCGCTTCAGGCGCTGGAATCCGGGCGGCGGCCAGTCGAAGGGCCATTTCGGCAGCGTGCCGGAAAGCATGCGGTAAAGGATCAGGCCGGCGGCGAAGACGTCGCTGCGCAAAGACGGGCGGCCCATAGCCTGCTCAGGCGCAAGGTACCCGACGGTGCCCGAGCCGCTGGCGCTGAGCGTGCGCGCGGCGATTTTGGCGATGCCGAAGTCCGCCAGACGCAGGCGGTTTCCGGGAAAGAGAATGAAATTCTCGGGCTTCACGTCGCAGTGGACGATTTTCTTGCGGTGCGCGAAGGCGAGCGCCTCGAGGATCTGCTCGCCGTAGTCCAGCGCGGCCTGGACGCTGAGACGCTTGCCCAGGCGCTCATCCAGGGAGCAGAGACCCAAAGGATAGACGATGCAAAAGACGCCGTCGATGGGCCCAGCGTTCTTGATGGGCAGGATGTGGGGGTTGTCCAGCGCCGCGGTGAGGCGCACTTCCTTGCGGAAGTCGTCCAGGGCATCGCCGCTGAGCAGGTGTGCGTGGGGTATCTTCAACGCCACGCGGATGCCTTCGACAGTGTCGTAGGCCTGGAAAACATCGGCGAAGCCGCCCTGAGCCAGGCGCCGGTCGATGCGGTACTTTCCGAAGGTCTGCCTTCGCTTCAGCATCGCCTAGCAGATTTAGCAGAATGCGCCGTGCTCGGCATCGAAAAAGATTCTCCCTTTCTGGGGGCCGAATAGACCGTCGAGGGACGACTACTTGAAGAAGCGGAGGATGTGGGCCTTGACCCACTTGGTGCCGGCGTAGCCCAGGTGCCCACCGTGGGGCAGGACCAGAAGGTTGGGCGCGGAGACCTTCTGCTTCACCGCCTCCAATTCCTTGGGGTCGTTCAGCGGATCGTCGGCGGCGATGACGGCCTGGACGAAGTTGGGCGCGCCGGCCATCAACAGGTCCAATTCCCCACTGCGGTACAGGTTGGGCAGCTCCATCTTCCAATAGACGGCGAGCAGGTTGTTGACGTAGTCCTCGAAGGCCCAATCGTCGGGGTTGGCCAGCCTGCGTTCGCACTCGGTACACTCGACAACGTGCTTGTCCTTAAGGGCCTGCTTCTCGCGGTCGTATTCGTCCCGCTTCTGTTCCTTGATGCCCTCGTACTTCTCCCTGAGCGCGTCCATCTCCTTGTCGTGGATTTTCTTGAGCAGTTCCATGCGCTGCTTCAGCTTCTCGGCTACGGAGGGTGCTTCCTCCAGTGCCTTGTAGCGTTCCAATGTGCCCGGCATGTAGCGTTCGTCGCTGCTCTTCACCAGCTTGGCCAGGTCGCCGTGGAAGACGTAGGCCATGCCGGCGCGCATCAGGGACTCCTCGCGTTCGTCCGGCTGTTCCTGCTTGGGCGTGTACCCGCCCAACAGCTTCAGGAACGAAGGGCCGAACTTGGGCCGGTCTTCGCGATTGAACAGGGTCAGGCGCTGGGCGGCCGTCTTCATGCTCACCGGCACGGACAGCACCAGCACGCGGTCCGCCGGCCAGGACTTCGCCTGGGGCTGCCGGAGCGCGTGCAAGGCCAACACCCCGCCGTAGCTGGTGCCCAGGAAGCGGACGGACTGGACCCGCTCGCGAATCTTCGCGCCCGTGCCGTCTTCCGTCTTCTGTGCCATCACGGTATCGACGATCCGCGCGACGATCTCGCCTTCCTTGGCGAAGTGCCCCGCGACGCCATGGCCCAGCACCTCGTTGACATTCTTGCGGATAACGGAATCGAAGGTGACGACGTGGCAGCCGGCTTCGTACAGATGCGCCATCCAGGTGTGCGCAAGCTTGTCGTTGGACTCCTGGCTGAAGCCCAGAAGCAGGATGGCCAGCGGTGCGGGCTTCACGTGGTAGACGGTGCGCGCGCCGTCGCTGTTGTGGGCGACGATCACGGGCTTGCGCTGCCACAGGCAACGGACGCGGAAGTCGTCGAGGAACCCGGTCTCGCGCTTCGCAAGAACCAGTTCTTCCTCGCCCTTGACTTCGACCTTTTCGAATTCCTCGTAATTGATCGTGGCCACCAGCCCGTGGGCGTGGACCTTCCCCGACTTGGTAGCCTTCTGCTCCACTTCGTCCTTGAACAGGGGAGGATCGTCCAGCGTGGGAAGTTTGAAACCCGCGGCGCCCGGAAGCGCGATGGGCACAACGGGCGAAGTTGCCGCGGCGTCGGCTTGCCGGGGCCCAGGCTCTTCACCCCGGATCCGGCCCGGGAAAAGCAGCGAAATCGCCACGCCCAGCACGAACAGGAGGCTGGCTCTGCGGCGCGGCATTCGTGCCATCAACCTCAACTCCCTGCCGGGTGTTCGACGCACCGCGGGCCGTCCGGCCCCCGAAGCGAATCCAACGAATCTGCAGAAACGAAGAGTATTGCGCGATTCACGGTTTGGGGAAAGTGCACGTTGCCCGATTTGCAGGCCATGCCGGACAACTAAAGTGACCGGCAGGTATGGAAAGGCCGTGCGACTTGCAGCACTTTCCGCAGGCGCACCCCCGCAATGAAGAGCGGCGCCCGAAGGCGCCGTTCCATGCCAGCTTCATCTCATTCTTACGGAGGTTCTTCCGATTTGCCCTTGCCGCCACCCTATCCGCCGCCGCCGCTTCCTCCGCCCTTGGTCGTGCCGACCTTGACCTGGACTTCATTGGAGTTGGAAGACACCTTGCCCGTGCTGCTGTTGACGGCGCGCACGCGGTAGAGGTACGTCCCGTTGGAAACAGTCTGCGAGAAGCTTGTCACGTTGGCGCCGACGGTGGCGACGTTGTTCGTCCAGGTGGTGGTCTTGCGCAACTTCACGCCGCGGTCGATCTGGAAGCCGGTCTCATTGCCCGAGTTATCGGTCCAGTTGAGGGTCACCGTGCTTCCGCTGACGCTGCCGGTCAGGTTGCTGGGCGCGTTGATGACGTTCGGGTCGGCGACGGAGATCGAAACGGTCGCGGTGCCGGTAGCGCCCTTGTTGTCGGTGACCGTCAGGCGCGCGGTGAAGGTTCCGATCCCGGTATACGTGTGGCTGACGCTCACGCCCGAACTCGTGCCGCCGTCGCCGAAGGTCCAGGCGTAGGAGGCGATCGTGCCGTCTGCGTCGCTGGAGCCGGCGCCGCTGAAGTTCACGGCAAGGGGCGCAAACCCGCTGGTGGGGTTGGCCGAGATGGAGGCCGTGGGCACGTAGTTGTCGGGCTGCACCGTGACGTCGGTATCGCTGGTGACAGTGGCCGTACCGTCGGAGACCGAAACGCGCAGCACGTAGGCACCCGCCGCGCTGAAGGTGGCGGTGCTGATGGCCGAGCCCGTCGTGCCGTTGGGCGAGAAGGACACCGTGCCCGGGCCACTGACCTTCGACCACGTGTACTTCAGCGCCAACGGGCCGTTGTCGGGGTCGCTGGCGATCACGCTGACCGTCGTCGAAGAAGGGAGCTTGACCGGGTTCGGATCGGCCCACGGTCCCGAGCTGATCGACGGGGCCAGGTTGCCCACGGAGGCGTACGCCAGGGCCACCGAGTTCGAGACGTTGATGCGGCCGTGGCCGTAGATGCGGTCCTCGCCCGGATCGCCGACGTCGTCGGCGCCGTTGAAGATGAAGTTTTCCACCTGCGTAGGCGTGAAGCCGGGGTTGATCGACCAGAGCAGCGCGCCCAGACCCGCGGTGATCGGCGAGCTGAAGCTGGTGCCGCTGGGGCTCGAGTAGCCGCCGCCGCGCGCCGTCGAAAGGATGCTCACGCCGGGCGCCACCACGTCGATGTAGCTGCCGTAGTTCGACCAGCTCGCGCGCGTATCGCTACTGGTCGTCGCGCCAACCTGCACGAAGGACGTGAAGTCCAGATAGATCGTGCCGCTGTCGCCGTCGTTGCTGTCGTTGCCGGCCGACATGAACAACAGGCCGCCCTTGCTGCGGATGTACTGGCCTGCGGAGTCGATCGTCGAGCTGCTCGCGCCGCCGTAGCTGAGGTTCGCGACCTTGCAGCCCTGGTTGGCCGCCAGTTGCACGGCTTCGCTCATGTCCGAGTAGTACGCGTAGCCTGCCGGGTCGTTGGTGATGCGGATGGGCAGGATGCGCACCGTCCAGTTCACGCCCACCACGCCGACGCCGTTGTTGCCCACCGCACCTATGCAGCCAGCCACCCAGGTGCCGTGGTTGTGCTGGTCTTCGGAGTTGTTCGTGACGGGCGAATCTGCGACGTTGAAGCCGGGCGAGATCAGGTTCGCGACCAGGTCCGGATGGTCGCTGTCCACGCCGGTGTCGCAGACGGCCACCTTGATGCTGGCGCTGCCTGTGGTGACGTCCCATCCGCCGGCGCTCTGGATCTTCGACTGCCACCACTGGCTGCTGAAAGACGGATCGTTGGGCAGCAGCACGGGCGCAGCCATGTAATCGGGCTCGGCGAACTCGACGGCCCCGGTGGCCAGCAGTTCCGCGGCCAGGGCTTCCTCGTCGGCGGCCTGCATCTGGCCGGCCTTGCCCTGGGTCACCGAACCGCCCACCAGCTTGCGCTGGGCTGCCAGACCGTGCTTGGCCTCGACTTTCGCCAAAGCCGCTTTCTGCGACTTCGAGGCGCCGGCCTTGGGTTTGTACAGGACGGTGCCTTCGCGGCGCGGCTTCTTGTCCTGCGCCTGCAATGAGCCCGGCACGAACAGGCATCCAACCAGCACGAATCCAAAGAGCAGGAAGGTTCGGCGAAGCATGGTCGGCTCTCCTGGCAACACGTTCTTAGTGTCCGGACACCACGTCCCATCGAAGGAGAAATCTCCGTTAACTTGTTTCTGTCCGCGGGTTTATCGTCGGCATTTTCCCTCACACCGTGCACCTGTTTGCTCACAAGGACTTACATGCCGATGAGTCCCAAAAATTATTTCCCTGCACGAAGTGCAAATGGCGCTGCATACCTCCTCAAATGTCGGAAGGTATATCACGACGTGCATGTCGGGTGATGTCCTTACGAATTGAGACGGCCGGCACCCATAGAGTACCAAGACCTACGCAGTTCAGGACTGCAATTGAATCTGGTGGCGATTCCTGCTGGTGCTAAGCCTACAACCCTAGTTTCTTGCCGCCGCCTTTGCCGGCGCCCGCACCCTTGCCGCCGCCCTTACCACCGCCCTTACCGCCGCCTGCGCCGCCCGCACCGCCGGCGCCAACACCGTTTCCGCCTGCGTTGCCACCCTTCGCACCTCCTGCTCCGACGCCGTTTCCACCCGCGTTGCCGCCTCTGGCGCCACCGGTCCCCACGCCGGCACCCTTGCCGCCGCCTACCCCAACACCCGAGCCGCCGCTGCCAGAACCACCGGCATTGCCACTACCGTTGCCATTGCCGGCGCCAGTGCCGCCTGCATTTGAACCGGTGTCGCCGCCCGCCCCTACAACGTTTTTGCCGGAACCGGAACCCGAGCCTGAACCTGTGGCACCCGCGCCGCCGCCATCGCCCGCGTTGCTGCCTTCGGTGGGCGGAACGAAGCCGGTGGCCTTCAGGAGGTCGTGGATGTAGGGCCGGCCGGGCGTTCCGCCGAAGGGCGTCGCACAGGCCTGGTTGGACACGACGATGCGCTTGGTGTCGCCGCTGTGGACCACCGCGCGGCCGCTCACCACGATCACGGTCACCTTGCGCTGTTCCTCGTTGCGTTCGACGCGGCAGACGCTGCCCAGCGTGGCAACATCGGGGCCCTCGGCCGCGGCCAACACGACCGCGTTCTCCACGGAGGCGCTTGCCAATTCCAGCAGGAAGGCGCCGCGCTCCAGAACCGGCACCGCGCTTCCATCACGAGCATCGAAGCGCACCACCGAATCCGAGCGAACCTTCAACGTGCCGCCGCCGGCCAAACTCAGTATGGCACCGGCGTCCTCGGCCGCAGCGTTGCCGGCCACGGTGATGCGGTCCCCGGACATGAAGGTCCCGCCGGCAGCGAGTTCTCCGGCGTCGCCGCCGGACTGCCGCAAGGAAGCAGTCGCATTGGCAAGGCTTGTCAAACTGCCGGCTTTTACCGCAGGCGGTGCCGGGGGCTTGACGGCCGGTGCCGGATCCTCGCTCACGTTGCTGTCCTGCGCGACGACCGTGGTACGCGGCGCGACGGCCAGTTCGCGCGGCGCTTCCTCGATGATCTCCTCCACCTCGTATTGTTCCGGAGGAGCGTGCGGCATTTCCTGCGTCGCGACCGCGTCCTCGGGCGTCCGGGCTTCCGGTTCTTCAGGCGACTGGTTGTGCTTGGGCTTCGGCAGATAGGCCGGATCGGGCACGTCGGAGGAGCCGGTCTTGCTGCGCGCGGCGGCAGCGCCATCGTCGCGACCGCCTTCCGTGCCGGCCAGCACGGCCAGCACCAGGACCGCGGCAACCGCCATCAGCGTAGCCGGGACCCAGGCGCCGTCCGAACGCTGGGCGCGGACGGAAGCGCGCTGACGGCGGGATACGCGGCGCACGGAAATGGAACTCACGCGCTTCACCACCTTCTCGGTGAAACGCCGGGTGTTCTCGCGGTCCTGCACCAGCGCCACGCTGCGCTCGACCGCGGCCAGGAATTCGTCCTCGGGCACCAAGCCCCCCGAAATCCCAGCCAGTGCGCGTTCCATGCGGGCCTGGTCGAGGAAGCGGCGGCCCATGGACGGGTCGGCTTCGCAGAGCGCGACGAGTTCGCGGTCTTCGTCGTCGGTGAGCCGGCCGTCGAAGAAGAGGCCGACGAGATGGTTGAAGCGCTCGGCGGGCTTATCGAGCGTCAAGCTGCTCATGCCGAGTCCCCTTTGGCGAGACGGCGTTCGACGCAGTTACGCAAACGCATCCGCAAACGCACCAGCATCTGGCGTACGGCGCTTGCCGAGCCGCCCATCTTGCCGGCGATGTCCTCGCTGCTGCAGCCGGCCTCGTAACGCATCTTCACCAGCTTGCGCAACTTGGGCGGAAGCTGCTCCATGCAGTCGCGCAACCTCTCCATCTGCGCGGCCTGAATCTCAGCGTCGCCCGGATCGGCAGCCGCCACGTCGCGTTCGGCCAACCAGGCTACCGTGTAACGCTGCTTGAACCCGCGCTCGCGCTGCACCCGGCGCCACTCGTTGCGCAGCAGGTTGCGCGCCACCGACTCCAGCCAGGGCCACCAGGCCGACCCTGGCGCCAATTCTGGAAGGCGTTTCCAGGCAATCAGGAAGACCTGTTGGCTCAGGTCGTCCGCGCGGTCGGGGTCGGGCGCGCGCAGCAGGCACATGCTCCGCACCGCCAAACTGAAATCCTTGACCAAAATACCGAACGCCTCCGTGTCGCCCGTACGCGCACGGTCCACCAACTCTTTAAGATGGTGGTCACTCCCCATCACGCCTTCTCTCTGGTTATAGAAATGTGCACACGCCCAAAAGCGTGACTCGGATTCGGCCGCAAGCATGTAACCAGTTTTCGCATAATAACTTATCCAATCGACTTGTGCCGGGATGCTGCCCAGTACAACGCTTAGAGGATAGCCTTCGTTGGCGGGATTTGAAACTTAATCCATGGCCCGATCGCGATGCTCCTAGCACATGTGCATTTTCACTGCCCTGGGCTTCCGGATGGATGTACAGTGGTCCCGGCTTCGCAACGTGCAGAAATGGTCCGGAAAGCGACGCCATGAACCAAGACGACATCCTGCGCCAACTCCTGGCCCACCGCGGCATGCTGATCGGCTACATCACGTCGATCCTGCGGGATCCGGATTTAGCCGAAGATATCTTCCAGGACGTCGCGATCCTGGTCCTGCGCAAGCGCAAGGCGCTGACGGACCCCGCCGGATTCGCGCCCTGGTCCCGGCGCATCGCGCGCTTCGAAGCGCTGAACGCCTCGCGCAAACGCAAGCACGCGCCCTGCGCCATCGACGAAGGTGTACTCGAGGCCCTGGAGCCGCACTGGCAGGCGACCGACGCAGAACCCCACGACGCCGTGCAGGCCTTGCGCGACTGCCTGCAGCGCTTGACACCGCGCGCGCAGCGGCTGGTGCAGCTGCGCTACAGCGAGAACCTCAGCGGCCAGCCTCTCGCCGACAAACTCACGCAACCCCTGAACACCGTCTACGTGGCGCTCAGCCGCGTGCACCGCAACCTCGCCGAGTGCGTCAAGCTGCGCTTGGCGCGCGAGGGCCACCGCCATGCCTGACGCGGCCGCCCTGCCCGGCCTCGACGACGAGGCCTTCTTCGTGCTGGTGCCGCGGCACCTCGATGGGATCACCACGCCCGAGGAAGACGCGCGCCTAGCCGCCGAACTGCGCGCCAGCGACGAGCGCCGCGCGCAGTTCGTCTCGTTGTGCCGGCTGCACGGGGCCCTGGCAGAAGCCTATGCGCCGCAACGCGCCCGCGCGGCCGTGCAGCACGCGGTCAAGGTCACCACGCGCCGCCTGAAGCCGGTCGCGGCGCGGCGCTCGCGCAGCATGGCCCTGGCCTGGGCCACCGCCGCGATGCTTGCCCTGGGTGCCGCGGTAGGCTATGCGCTGCTGCGCTCGGACGGGAGCTCCGTGGCGCAGGGCGGATCGAGCGAGATCGGCGCGGTCCTCGTCGCGCTGCGCGGGGACGTCAAAGTCCACCGCGACGGCCTCCCGCTGGACGGCCTCAAGGACCGCCCGCTCTTCGCCGGCGACATCGTCGAGACCGGCAAGGACGCCTGGGCGGCGCTCCGCTACGCCGACGGCACGGTGATCGAACTCAACGAATCCACGCGCCTGAATCTCGCGGACGATGGCGGTGCCAAGCGCGTCACGCTGGCCACCGGCGGGCTGTACGTCGCGGCCGAAGCCCAGCCGGAAGGCCGGCCGATGGTCCTGAACCCGGGGCGGTACGACGAGGTCCGCGTCGTGGGCACGGCCTTCGAGCTGTTGCGCCCGCAGGCCAAACCCACCACCACCGTGCGCGTGACGCACGGCACAGTACGCTTCGGGCCCGCACAGAAGGCCGTGGAAGTGCAGAGCGAACGCGAGAGCCACGCCGAGCAAAGCGGCGCCGCCAGCGCGCCTGCCGCCGTGGCCTTCGACCAGATCGCGCCGTGGCGCCGCGGGCTGGTGGCGGAGGCCGACGACGGTGCTCACCTGGACGATGCCGCGCGCTGGAAGCGCATCGGCGAACTGCCCGCGGCCGTCAGCGCCTCGCGCGCAGAGATCGACCTCGCCAACGACGACAACTGCATCCCTAAGCACGCCGGCCTGGTGCTGGAGCGCGGCTGGGACCTGAGTAAAGGCCCCGTCTCGATGCGCCTGCGCGTGGCGTGGCCGAAGACGTATTCGCCCAGCTTCGTCGAGTTGTACGTGATGCCTTTCCGCGAACCCAATGCGAAGAAGCCCGACAAGCCCGACCGCATCTTCCGTCTCAGCTTCGCGCGCCTGCCGCAGGGCGGCGTGCCGCTGTACGAAGCGCGCGAGGTCGGCGACCTGCCGGGCAAGTACCACATCGTCCGCGGCATCAACCGGCCCTTCAAGATCGACCTCGAGCACGACATGGAGATCGTCGTCTCGCAGAAGGAGGCTTTCTGCCGTGTCGATGGCAACGTCGTATACCGCGGGCCGATCATGGGCCTGAGCGATAAAGTGCGCCTAGGCTTCCGCGCCGGCAGCCGCGACACGCCGGCGGGCAGCACGCTGACGGTCAGCAACGTCGAGATCGGGCGCAGCGACATGGTGCGGCCATGAACCTCCGCGCGCGCAGCCTGGTCCCTCTGATGCTGGCGGTCTGCTCGGCCGTTTCGGTATTCGCGAGCGAGCCAGCGAAGCTCAATCCGATGGTGCTCGACGGCTACGCGCGCGGCCTGGCCTCGGGCACGGAGTCGCAGCGCAACGACACCCTCAAGCGTTTGACCGACCGCCCCACCGACGGCGCGGCGGTGCTGGACGGCCTGGGCGAACGCCTGGAAGCGCTGCAGCAGGCCTACGCGCAGGGCGGCGAACTGAAGAAGCGCGCGCAATTCGTCGAACAACTGCGCAAGCTGCACGAACCGCTGGTGGCCGTGCGCGCGAGGATCGGCACGCGCACGCCGGTGAAGGGCGACGCAGACTTCGCCGAGTTGCTTACACGCCACGAGCCGTACTTCCAGGCGGTGCAGGTTTTCTTCTCCCAGACCGGCCCCGACGAACAGCGCATCACGCAGTACCGCCGCGCCATCGAGGTGCTCGCTGAAGCCCTGAAGCGCCAGCCGGCCAACGCCGCACAACTGACCGCGACGCCAAAGTCGCTGCTGCTGGCGCAGCTGACGCCAGAGGCCAAGGCCTTCTTTGATACGGAGGAGACCTACTGGCGGCACGTGCGGCAGGTTTGGCTCTGGAACACCAAGCACACCGACTTCGCGCAGGGCTACGACCGAACCGCGATTCACGTCTTCAACCAGTACCGCCTGCTGCACGGCGAACTTCCGCTGGAACTCGACGCGAAGCTGCTGGCAGCCGCGACCGCGCACACCGAGGAGATGGTAAAGCTCAATTATTTCGGGCACGGCTCGCCGGTGGCGGAGAACGACGACTGGGCCACCCGCATCAAGAACGCAGGGTACGAAGGATCGCCCTACCGCGAAAACTGCGCGGCGGGGATGTTCCGCCCGGGCGACCAGGCCGCGCGCGCCAGCTTCGCGATGTGGGCCTACAGCCCCGGACACCACCTGCCGATCCGCTCCCCCGAGAGTATCCAGGCAGGCGTCGGCTTCGCCGGCAACAAGGCCACCGCCTGCTTCGGCACGACGAAGACGCCGCACTCGAAGGACCTCGATCCCGGCGAACAGCCCTTCACCGAGATCCGGATCGACTACGCTTTCCTGAAGCAGGTCTTACCGGGCGGGAAGTAACTAGCAGGCTGTTGAAAAAGAGCTGCTAGGCAGGTTTGGCAAACCCCGCGGCGCTCTTTCCCGCCAGGTATCCCGTCGAGAACGCCGCCTGCAAGTTGAATCCGCCGCAGCGCCCCGCAAGGTCGAGGATCTCGCCGGCGAAGAAAAGGCCCGGGACGTGGCGCGAGCCCATCGTCGAAGTATCGATGTCCGCCCATTCGATGCCGCCCAGCGTGACCTCGCCCCACTTCATCCCGCGCGTGCCCGTCACCGTCAGCGGAAGATCCTTCATCCACTCGATCAGACGCATGCGCAGCTCGCGCGTGACACGATTTGCGTCGGGCGGGCGCTCGCCGAAAAGCCGCTTCTCGTGCGCCTCCAGCAGCCGCGCCGGGAGCATGCCTTCCAGCGCGCGGCTCGGGCGTCGCTTGGGGTGGTTGTAGAATCGCGTGCGGATGGCGGTATCGAGTTGTTCGCGCGTGGTTTCCGGAAAGAAGTCGATCGTCAGCTTTGCGCGCGGCACGCCGGCGCGGACGAAGGCGTTCGAGGCATCCAGGATCGCCGGGCCGGAGATGCCGAAGTGCGTGAAGAGGATCTCTTTGCGCTCCTCGCACCACGGCTTGCCGCGCTTGGCCGGCGGCGCGCCGGGAACTTCGGCCGGCCAGAGCCGGCAGAGCGCGTCGGGCCAGGCCGTGCCGGCAAGCGAACTCGGCCAGTCCTCCTCGACCGTCAGGCCCACCAGCGCCGCTTTCAGGTCCGTCACGCCGTGGCCCAGCGTCCGCGCCCATGTGTAGCCGTCGCCGGTGGAGCCCGTCTGCGGGTAGCTGAGGCCGCCGGTGCAGACGATCACCGCCTTGGCTTCGCGCGCGCCTTCGGCGCCGTCGAAGCTTCCACGCAGCACGAAGCGTTCGCCCTCGCGCGCGATCTCTTCGACGTGCGCGTTGCAGGCGAGTGTGCCGCCCTTGGCGAGGAACTCCTTCACCAGCGCGTCGACTACGTCCTGTCCGCGGCCGCTTTCGGTATAGAGGCGGTAGTGGCGCTCGCACGCGCCCTTAACTCCGTGGCGCTCCAGCAGCGCGGTCAGGTCGTCGTTTCCCAGCGCGCGCAGCGAAGGGCCGAGGTTTCTTGCCTTTGGATCGCCGAATTCGCGGACGAATTCGCGCGGGTTGAGCGTGTTCGAGAAGTTGCAGCGCCCGCCGCCGCTGATGGCGACCTTCTTCGCCGGCGCCTTCATGCGCTCGTAGAGCACCGTCCACGCGCCGGCCTCCGCCGCCGCAATGCCCGCCAGCAGCCCCGCGCCGCCCGCGCCAATCACCGCGACGTCGGCGGGCCCGATTCCATCGTTTGAAGTGGACATGATTTCCTTTGCAGAGTTTGGGCCTGCTACATCTCCTCGTCCGCCGTGTAACCGCCCAGCGTCTCGAAGTGCCCGTCCGGCCGCCAGCCGCGGCCGGTGTTGGGATTGCGCTTCTGGAACGTTCGCGCCGCGCCTTCGACGCGTTCGGCCCAGCCTTCCAGGTCCAGGTCGCGCGAGGGCTTGATCACGTAGCTCAGGTCCGGCGTCCAATCGGCGGGATGGTTTTTCGTGTTGTCCTGGACGTGCACGAACTTCTTCTCGCCGTCGGCCATGCCGCGCGGCAGGCGGATCTTCTCCCAGGTTGCGCAGAGATTCTCGTACATGCGCTCGCGCCGGACGACGTGCGCCTTCACCAACTGCGCGGCGGCCATGGCGTGGTCGACCGCCTGTTTGAAGTGCACGGTGTAGACGGCCTGGCGCGCCTCGTCGAGCTTGCGCTCGGCGTTAGTGAGGGTCTCGAGCAGGTCGATAAAATCGCGGAAGAGATACGCCAGGCTCGCGAAGGCCTCCAGGCTGTAGCGGTTGCGCCGCGCGCGGCCCAGGTTCTCCATCACGAAGTCGAAGACGCGTGCAAGGTCCTTCTTCGCGTCCTGCGCCTCCTTTAAGAGCGGCGCGTAGCGTTCGACGAAGAACGGGCGGTTGTCGAGGGTCTCGACGTCGGGCAGGTGCGGCAGCGCCAGGTTGCGATCGAAGCGCGGGTGCCACTGGCGCTTGTAGCCCGGTCCGCGTTTCGACGGCGCCCGGTCCCACGCGCGGGTCCAGAAGCGCGCCAGGCGGTCGAGCCCGCGGTAGACCTCGCCCATGCGCACGCACTCTGGCCCGTGAAAGATGCGCATGAACTGCGCGGCGGCTTCCTCGGGCGCCGGCGTGCCCGGGTGCCAGCCGTAGCTCAAGCCTGCCGCCCAGCCGAGCCAGAAGGTCTCGAGGTTCAGGCCACTGTCGTCCCACGTGCCGATGATCGTGCCCAGCGGATCGAAGGGCCGCGCGGGGCCGAAGGAGATCGTCTCGAAGAGGTTCTCGAGCCGCGTCATCGTGCCCGTCGGCGGTTTCAGCGGCGAGAAGTACTCGGGGAAGAAGTGCGAATCGCCTTGCGTGGGGCAGTAGATCAGTTCGCGAATGCCCTGCGCACGGTAGGCCTCGCCCATCTTCGGATTCTGGAAGACGGTGTTAATGGTGCCTTTCGGCAGGCGCGGCATGTCCTTCGCCGTCATGGGCCACTCGCCCCAGTACATCACGGTGCGGCCCTTCTTCTGCAGGTACTCGGCGCAGCGCGCGATGAACTCGGCCATCATCCCGCCCTGCCCGATGGCCTCCTTGCGCTTGCGGCAGCCGCACTCGACGCCGTCGCCCAGGAAGTACGGCTCGTCGGTGCCGACGTGGAAGTACTTCGCGCCCGGCGTGGCTTCGATCAGTTCGTCGTACATCGCGAAGAGCAGTTCGTAGGTCTTCTCGTTGCTCGGGCAGAGCATGTAGTTGTTGTTGGGGTCCTCGCGCAAATGCGCGTAGGGTTCGTGCTTGAGCACGAAGGCCAGATGCGACGGCCCCTGCACGATCGGGATCAGTTCGACGTAATGCTTCAGCGCGTGCTTGGTCAGCTCCTGCATCTGCTCCTTCGTGAAGGCGCCCGGCGCGCCGATCAGCGGATGCTTCTGGTACGCGAACTTGTCCTCGATCTCCCACGCGATGCCGTTGCACTTGAACGCGGCGGCGCGTTCTATCATCGCCTTCACGGTCTCGAAGCGGTCCTGGTGGTGCTTGGTGTCGTAGTGCAGCAGGCGCAGTTCGCGGTCGGGCCAGTCCTCGATCTCGCCCAGAGGAAGTTCGAAGTGCCCAGCCGGCGCGCGCCGCATAAGTTGCAGCAAGGTCTGCACGCCGTAGAAGAGCCCCTGCGGCGCGTTGCCGATCACATCGACGCGTTCGGCGCTGATCGTGAGGCGATAGCCCTGCGCGGCGAGGTGCGTCGGCGCGCCGCCCGCTGTGCCGGCCTTGACGTCAAGGAAGATCGATTGAGGGATCGGCTGCCCGTCGCCCTTCGGCTTGCGGCCCTGGGCGGGGTCCCAGCCGTGCAGTTCGCGCAGCCCCGCCGCCAAGCTGGTGACCGCGACGTCGCCAGTGGCGATCGTCTTGCCCAGCACGACAGGCCAGGTGGCGTCCAGGCGCAGATCGCCGCCGGGCAGCGCCACGCGACGGGGACTCGGCAGCGCCGTGTAGCCCCGCGCCCACAGATCGGTCACCGTCTGGACGGCCACGCTCATGGGAAGCCCCTCGCCCGGGTTTGCTTTGGAAGGCAACCTCCAGTATAGATCGAGGCATGCTTGGCAGGAAACACATCCGGCGGGGCCTCGGCGGCGGCAGCGGCGGCAGCGTCCGCGCCCTGGCGGCCTGCACCGTGCTGCTGGCCTGCGGCTGCATCGGCCGGGGCCAGAACAACAGCGTCGAACGCACCACGCGCATCGTGCCCGAGGAACGCGTCAACGAGGCTGCGCCGGTGCAGCGCCAACTGCTGCCCGAGACAACCACCGGCTTCAGCTGGGACGGCAAGTACGCCTACGACACCGTCGAAGGCCCCTTCGAAGTAGTGCTCGACGAGAGCATCCGCGCGCTGCGCAAGCTCAAGTTCAAGCTCGATCCGAAGGAGAGCCGCAGCGGCGCGGACTTCGCCGTGCTGGCCGGCACCGACGACGAACGCCACCTCGCCGCCGTGATCGGCCTGCGCAAGCTCGAGACGGGCAAGACCCGCGTGCGCGTGCTGGTCGGCAAGTTCGGCGACCGCAACGGCAGCGAACGCTTTCTCAACGAGATCCGGGACGCGCTTGAAAAACGCCTGAAGAAGACCGCGCCTGCGCCCAAGGCCCCGGCCACCAAGGCCGAAACCCCACCGGCCACTAAAAAATGAGCGACGCACCGCGCCTGTACGACCACGTCGGCCGGGCCATCGGCAACACGCCGCTGGTCGCGCTGGACCGCCTCGCCAAGGGCCTGCCGGCCCGCGTGGCCGTAAAGCTGGAGTACTTCTCGCCGGGCGCCAGCATCAAGGACCGCGCCGCGTGGGCCATCATCGAGGACGCCGAGAAGACCGGGCGCCTGAAGAAGGGGCAGAAGGTCGTCGAACTCACCAGCGGCAACATGGGCGCGGGGCTTGCCTGCGCCTGCGCGGTGAAGGGCTACGAGTTCATCGCGGTGATGAGTGCCGGGAACACGCCCGAACGGCGGAAGATGATCAAGGCCTTCGGCGCGAAGGTCGTCGTCGTACCGCAGGCCAAGGGCGGCAAGGTCGGCCAGGTCAGCGGCGCGGACATGGAGAAAGTCGAGGCCAAGGCGCAGGAGCTGGTCCGCAAGTGGAAAGCCTTCCGCCCCGACCAGTTCAACAACCCCGCCGGCGCGAAGGCGCACCAGGAAGGCACCGGCCCCGAGATCTGGGCGCAGACCTTCGGCGCCGTCACGCACTTCTGCTCACTGGTCGGCTCCAGCGGCACGCTGATCGGTACGGCGCGCGCCTTGAAGGAGCGCCGCCCGAGCGTGCAGTGCTTCGCCGTCGAACCCGCCACGGCGCAGGTGCTGGCGGGGAAGAAAGTCACCAACCTCAGCCACAAGATCCAGGGCGGCGGCTACGCGCTGGTGCCGGGCATTTACGACGCCACGGTCGTCGACGGCACCGTGCCGATTACCAACGCCGAAGCGGAGAACACCGCGCGCAAGCTGGCCGCCGTCGAGGGCATCATCGGCGGCTACAGCAGCGGCGCGAACGTCGCCGCGGCGATCAAGCTCGCGAAGAAGGCGCCCAAGGGCAGCCTGGTCGTAACGGTGGTCTGCGATACCGGGCTGAAGTACCTCTCCACCAAGCTCTACCCGGCCTGACTTGCGCGGCGGGCTCCCCTCGATAAGAATGAACGCGTGGCCGGGATGTTCCCCGGCCTTTTTGACGCCTGTACGCACAGCATAAGGGCTTGAAGCATGGATCATTTCAAATACAGGGACCGGGAACTGTACGCCGAGGACGTTCCGGTCAGCAAGATCGCCGCGGCCGCCGGTACGCCCGCCTACGTCTACTCGAAGGCGACCTTCCTGGACCACTACACCAAGATCGCGAAGGCCTTCGCCGCCGTCCCCAACGTGATCTGCTACTCGGTGAAGGCCAACTCGAGCCTGGCCATCCTGGCCGTGCTGAACAAGGCCGGCGCGGGCTTCGACATCGTCAGCGGCGGGGAACTCTTCCGCGTCCAGAAGATCGGCGCGCCGATGAACAAGGTCGTCTTCGCGGGCGTGGGCAAGAGCGACGAGGAGATCGCCGCCGCGCTGAAGGCCAACATCCTGATGTTCAACGTCGAGTCCGAGGCCGAACTCGAGAATATCGAACGCGTCGCCGCGACCTTGAAGCGCGAGGGCGACCTGAAGGAGCCCGCGCGCGTGGCCATCCGCGTCAATCCCGATGTGGATCCCAAGACGCACGCCTACATCACCACCGGCAAGAAGGACACCAAGTTCGGCATCGATCTGGGCCGCGCCGCCGACCTGATCGCCGCAGCCAAGAAGCTGCCGAACGTCCAGATCGCGGGTATCCACGCGCACATCGGCAGCCAGATCACCGAGGTCACGCCCTACCGCGAATCCCTGGGCAAGGTCGTCGACTTCATCCGCAGCGCGCGCACCAAGGAAGCTCCGCTGCAGTACCTCAACAGCGGCGGCGGATTCGGCATCCACTACCAGGACCAGGCCGCGCCGCCCGCGGAGAAGTACGCCGAGGTCATCGTGCCGATGGTCAAGAATAGCGGCTGCACACTTCTGCTGGAGCCCGGGCGCTTCATCAGCGGCAACAGCGGCATCCTGCTGACGAAGGTGCTGTACACCAAGCGCGGCGTAGACAAGAACTTCCTCATCGTCGACGCCGGCATGAACGACCTCGTCCGCCCCAGCCTCTACGGCAGCTTCCACGAGATCTGGCCTGCCAAGAGCGCCACGCAGCCGCCCACGCGCGGCGGCAGCACACCCGACGCGGCCTCCGTCGCAAAGGTGGACGTCGTGGGGCCGATCTGCGAGAGCGGCGACTTCCTGGCCAAGGACCGCGCACTGCCCAAGAACCTCGGCCGCGGCGACGTGCTGGCCGTCTTCAGCGCCGGCGCCTACGGCTTCGTGATGGCAGGCAACTACAACTCGCGCCCGCTGCTGCCCGAAGTCGTCGTCGACGGGGCGAAGTTCCACGTCGTCAACAAGCGGCAGAGCTACGAGGAACTGGTCGCGCGGGAGACCGTCCCCGAGGCGCTGCTGTAAACGCATGGCGAAAGCGATGCTCCTCCGCGCCAGCGCCGTTGTCGTCGCCGCCGGCAGCAGCACGCGTATGGGCGGGCGCACCCGAAAGCCGTACCTGAAGCTGCGCGGGCGTCCGATCCTCAGCTGGACGCTCGCCGCGCTGGGCCGCGTGCCGGCCGTGTGCGAGATCGTGCTCGTCACGCGCCCCGACGACCGCGACCGCGCACGCAAGGCAGTGAAGCTCGCCCGGCTCCCAAAACGCGTGCAGGTGACCTTCGTCGACGGTGGCGCGCGCCGTCAGGACAGTGTCGGCAACGGCATCCGCGCCGCCAGCACACGCAGCGGCCTGGTGATGATTCACGACGCCGCGCGTCCCTTCCCGCCCATGGACGCAATGAAAACCGCGCTGCTCGAAGCGACCGCCTGCGGCGCCGCGATCCTGGCCGTTCCCGTGCGCGACACCGTCAAGCGCCAGCGCGGCAAAAAAGCGCGCATTGAACGCACCGTGCCGCGCGAAGGACTCTGGCTCGCGCAGACGCCGCAGGTGCTGCGCCGCGCCGAGGCCGTGAAACTCTTCGCGCGCCTGGCGAAGTCGCTGCGCGCCGAAGTCACCGACGACGCGTCGGTCTTCGAACGCTTCGGGCGGCCCGTCGCGCTGGTCGAATCGAGCACCATGAACCTGAAGGTCACGCGCCCCGAAGACCTGCCCATCGCCGAGTCCCTGCTGCGCCAGGGCCTGGTGAAATAGCTTCGATCGACTGCTGTCTGGGGATCGGGGAGGGGGGGGGGGACCGGCGGGTCACTCGGACTTCGACGCGTCTTCCTTCCCGCTCTTGGCGCCGTCGTCCTTCTTGTCTACTTCGCTCTTGCCTTCGTCGGGGTGCTCGGCAGCCTCGCCCGCCTTCTTCTCGGGCTCGCCTTCTTTGCGCCGCGCGATGCGTATGCTCTGCCCGCAGTGCTGCAGCAGGTCCAGCTCGGGCAGTTCCTCGGCCTGCAGGAAGACGTGCAGCTTCACGCCGGCGGATTCCGCACCGGGCAGCGGCAGGATCGCCTCGCGCATGTATACGGTGGCCGTCTTATCCTTCCGGAACGACCAGCTGTGCCACTCGACCTTCTTGCCCAGGATCATCCCCTCGGTCTTCACGACTTGCGGCTGGTTGCGGCCCTGCTCGTACTGGTAGGCGGCGTGCTTGCCCATGTACACGCCCATGCGGTTGACCGGCCCCAGGAACGGGTGGAGCTGGTGCAGATAGTGCGCCATCATCTCCGGGCCCAGTTGCAGCGTGCTGGCGTAGCCCTGCGGCGCGAGCATCAGCAGGTCCTCGCGCTCGGTCGCGCGGAAGATCATGCGCCCGCCGCCCTTGACGTACAGTTCCCGCGCGCCCTTCGCCACGGACTTCGCGATGCGCTGGGCGAGCGCGACGCACCCGGCGCGATCGATGGCGGCGCGGCGGTTGGCGTAGAACTCCAGCAGCTGGATCGACCGGTCGGGCGAGACGACGTAGACTTGCATGATGCGCGGCGCTTCCTGGTTCGCGTCCAGCCGCGAGGGCACCACGGCCCACGCGCGCAGGCCTTCGCCCACGCCTTCCAGCGGCTGAACCAGGTAGGTGCACTCCTGCGCGCGGCCCCAGGCCTCCGCTTCCCCGGCGAGCTTCTTGGCGAAGTCGTCGCCAGCCAACTCGAAGGTTTCGTAGGCCATCAGCACCAGCTTTTCCTTCTCCCTCTCTTCCACCGTGCGGTGCTCCTCGCGGCGGCGCTCGCCGACGGGCAGCTTCAGCAGCTGCGCCTGCGTCTTGCGGCCCGCCCAGGTCTCCAGCGCGTAGCGCGTCTCTTCGAAGGTGGATTCCGGCACAGCGTTGGGCCCGCGCCAGAGCGGATTCTCCTCGGCGAACTCCGGCAGGCGGATCGTCAGCCGGCCGGCCAGCAGTTCCTTGGCTTCATCCGCGAGTTCCAGCTGCGCAAGCGCCCCGCCGGCGTCCTCGGCAGCCCGGATCCGCTCCGGGCCGCAGAGCGCCAGCGCCATGACCCCGAGTCCGCACGCGAAGGCCAGGCGCCCGAATCGAACCGGCATGGCTGCAATCCCCGAACGCAACGGCCTCGCCGCCGGGCCAGTCCCGGCGGTGCAATAACTAGTATAACCTCGACGCCTTGGATCGGACGTAATTCGGGCAGAAATCCGGACTTGGACGCGGCGGCGCTTCCCTCGACAGCGGCTACTCAAGGCGTTAGATTCGAACGCTTTAGAAGCCTGAATGCCGGGGGAAAACAGCATGATCCGCGTGGGAATCGGCACCGACAAACACCGCCTGGGCGTAGGCCGTCCGCTGCTCTTGGCGGGCGTGAAGATCGAGTCGCCCAAGGGCGCCGTGGGGCACAGCGACGCCGACGCGCTCGCGCACGCCGTCATCGACGCGGTGCTAGGCGCGGCCGGGCTCGGCGACATCGGCCACCACTTCCCCGACAGCGACCCCAAGTGGAAGGGCGCCGACTCGATGGAGATGCTGCGCAAGACGGTGGAGATCCTGAAAAGCGCGGGCTACAAGCCCGTCAACATCGACGCCGTGGTGCACATCGAACGCCCCAAACTGGGCCGCCACAAGCAGGAGATGGCCGCCAATCTGGCCGACGCGCTGGGCATTCCGCGGCACATGGCCAACGTCAAAGCCAAGACCGGCGAGGAGTTAGACTCGGTCGGCCGCGGTGAGGCCATCGAGGCCTTCGCGATCGCGCAAGTCGAGACGATGGCTCCGTAGCGCGCCAACCCAATTCAAAATCCGATCGCGAAAACTCGCGACTGACATTTTTTGTCGGTCGCGAAATTTCGCGAATCACGTCGTGCTGCTCGACGTGCTGGAGTGCACATGGCGATTTGTATCGATTCTTACCCGATTCAAACAAGGTGCAGCGGCGATTCCGCAACGGAATCATTGGACTTACGACGTCTTTGCGCGAGGTGCTGCGCGGCGTGCAAATAGGGTTTACGTGAACGACAGGGGCGAGGGGCGAGTGGAAAGGTGTGAGAAAACGGCAAACAAAAACGGAAAAACAGCGAAAGGAAAACGGCCATCAGCTATCAGCGGTCAGCAAGCTGATAGCTGAATACCTACCCCGCCTGCGACTCGAACAGCGCGAGCAACTCGCCGGGCGTCATGTCCTCGGCGCGCTTCGGCGCGCGCGGGTCGGCGGCGGGCAGCGCGTGCTTCAGGATCGCGTGCAGCGTCTTGCGGCGCTGCTGAAAGAGCCGCTGCACGAAGGCCTGAAATGCCAGCGCGCGGTCCACGTGCAGGCGCGACGACGCCCACGGCAGATACTCGAGTTCCACCACCGCGCTGTGGACCTGCGGGCGCGGCCAGAAGACCTCGGGCCCGACCTTGCGCAGGATGCGGCCGCGCGCGCGCAGCGCCAAGAGCGCCGCGAGCGGCCCGTAGTCGGCGCCGCCGGGCGCGCCGAGCAGGCGTTCGGCGAGTTCCAACTGCACGGTCGCGATGGCCTTCTCGACCAGGCGTTCCTCCACGGGCGCGCCGGCGGAGGCCGGCAGCGGCAGCGCGAGGTTGGCCAAGAGCGGCGTGGCGGCGTTGTAAGGCAGATTCGCGCAGAGCACGCGGCGCGGGCGGCGTTCCTCGCGCGAGATACGCAATGCGGCAGCGACGAATTCGGGATTCAGCGCGTGCTTGCCGTCGAGCGCGTCGCCTTCGATCAGCGTCAACGCCCCGGTCTCGATCGCGGTGGCGAACTCCTGCCGCAGCAGCCGCGCGAGGCCCCCGTCCAGTTCCACGGCGAGCACCCGCGCGTCGGGGTCGGCGGTGAGCAGCGCTTCGGTCAGCGCGCCGGCGCCGGGTCCGACCTCCAGCACCAGCGTGCCTTCGCCCGGTGCGGCGGCGGCGGCGACGGCGCGAGCGAAGTTCGGATCGACGAGGAAGTTCTGGCCCAGGCGCTTGCGCGGACGCAGGCCGTGGGCTTCGAGGAGCTGCTTGAGTTGCGGGAGGCGCGCGGTCACGCGGCGTCCGGGGTCCGAAGTTAGCCGGCCTTGGTCGTGGACTTTTCCGCGGCCTCGCGCAGCTTCTTGGTGGTGGTGTCGCTGGGCCTGAAGATGGGCAGGCCCATGCCGCGGGCCAGCACGGCCTGCGCGGTGATGCCCAGGGCGCGGCTGACGCTGAAGAGCACCGTGTAGTAGTCGGCCTCGGTCAGGCCGTAGTGGCACAGCAGCGAGCCGCTGGCGGCGTCGACGTTGGGCCACGGGTTCTTGATCTTGGGATGCTGCTTCAGCACGGCGGGCACCGCCTGGTAGACGTTCTGCACCGTCTTGAAGACCGGGTCTTCGGGGAAGTGCGCCTTGCCGAACTTCACGAAGGCCGTGAAGCGCGGGTCCTCGACGCGCAGCACCGCGTGGCCGTAGCCGGGCACGACGCGCTTGGCCGCGATGGTCTCTTCGGCGTACTTCGTGATCTGCGCGACGCTGGGCACGCCGCCGAACTTCTCCATCGTCTCCGTCACCCACTTCAGGCATTCCTGGTTGGCCAGGCCGTGCAGCGGGCCGGCCAAG
The DNA here is from genome assembly GCA_023150555.1 of Planctomycetota bacterium. Taxonomy (GTDB): domain Bacteria; phylum Planctomycetota; class SZUA-567; order H5-PLA8; family H5-PLA8; genus JAKLKQ01. The sequence goes on along the minus strand of JAKLKQ010000016.1, from coordinate 81,818 downwards.
CCGTTCAGGCCCGCGGAGAGCGAGTAGTACAGGTCGCTGAGCGCCGAGCCGACGGTGCTGGCGGTGCAGGCGCTGACGTTGCCGGCACCGTGGTCGCAGTGGAGCACCAAGTACAGGCGCATCAGCTGCTTGAACTCGCCCTTGGGGTCGTCGATGCCGAGCATGTGCGCGTAGTTGGCGCCCCAGTCGAGCTTGGGGTTGGATTCGATGCGCGGGCCCTTCTTGAAGCGCTTGCGATAGATGGCCGCGGCGATGCCGGGCAGCCGCGCAAGCAGGTTCAGGCCGTCCTCGAGCGCCGCCTGCCAGTATTCGTCCTTGGGCATGCCGCTTTCGTAGCGCTTGGCGAAGACGGACTCGCGCTGCATCACCAGAACCGCGGTGTTCAGCATGGCCATGGGGTGGCTGTCGGCGGGCATCGCGTCGAGCACGTCGAAGACGTAGGACGGGACCTTGTTGCGCTGGGCGAACTCGGCGTTGATCTCCTTCACCGCCGCGGCGTCGGGCAACTCGCCGGTCAGCAGCAGGTAGTAGATCTCCTCGGGCAGGCGCTCGGCCAGCTCGCCGATGGGAATGCCGCGGATGTGCAGGCCCTTGTCGGCGGGGACGGTGGAGGTGTCGCAGACGAGCGCGACCATGCCGCGCGCGCCGCCCAGGACCTGCTCGACGGCGATCTGTCCGACGACCTTGTCGCCGTGTTCCTTGCCGATCGCCTTTAGCTCGTCGCGTTTGGCGGCGAGGACTTTCGCGAGCTTGTCGTTGAGGATCTTCACCCCGAGTCTCCTTCGAGCGGCTGGCTTGCATCGTTGAGGGCAGGTTCCGGAATCGCCGGCCTTTACGCGGCGACGATACCAAGGTTACCCAGGCGCACCGATTCCGCCACCCGATATTCGACGTTCCGGTCCGGAATGCCCGGACTTCCTTCGCAAATCTTAAAAATACAAAACTCCCGCCGCCGCAAGATGTTGCGCAATGCGGAACGCCGGCCTCCGCGGCCTTGCGGGATGGCCACCCCCTACCCAGGCGCCCGCGTGCGGGTTATACCTTCCGGCACGATGGCCGATATCGAATGCCCGTCCTGCGGGACGATGCTGCGCAACGCCCAGGCCGGGCCGGACGGGCACACCGCTGCCTGAACTGCGGAAAACGCTTTGCGTTAGCCGCGCCGGCCGCCCCCGCGATACCTGGCGCGCCATCTGGATCTTCCGCGTCCTCTAAAACCATGCCCGAAGCGCGCACGCCCGCCGCGCCGCCTGGGCCCGCGCACGCCGAAGCGAGTTCCGTGCCCAGCCGCAAGCCGGCGGCGGGGAGTTACGGGCTGGTCGTGGTGCTGGGCTTCGTCTTCCTGCTGGCCTCGGTGCTGTTGGCCGCGGTGACCGGCTACATCCTGGTGGAGGAACTCTCCCGGAGTTACGCCAGCGGCAGGGAACTCCTGGTGATGGCTGCCGTGACGGCCGGGCTGCCGTGCCTGGGGTTGAGCTTGCTGATGCTGCTGCGAAACCTGGCGCCCATCGACGCGGCGGCGGTTCATCTCGCCTGGCGGCGCGGCGCGCTCTCCGAAGGCATGCCGCAGACGCCGGGCTCGAGCCTGCCGTACATCCTGCCGCTGACGGCGGGCGGCGGGCTGCTGGCGATCCTGCCGATCATCGTTGCTGGCGACCGGGAGTCGGACAATTCTTGGTACTGGACGGGGATCATCTTCCCGATGCTGGTTCTCGGCACGGTGCTGGCGCTGGTGGGCCTGGCGCTGGGCGAGGTCCGGCGCTTCCTTTGGCGCATGGAGTTCACCGCGAACTCGCTGGCCGAACACCTGGAGGCCGCGCCCAACCGCTACCGCTCGCATCCGCCCGGCCACTACGGGGCCGCTTGGATCGTCATGCTCACCGCCACCGGCACGGCCGTGATCACCCTGCTGGCCATCCTTGCGGACATGAGTTACCACGTTAACAGGCAGAGCTTCAGCCTGTGGCTTGCCGGATGCCTGGCCTACCCCGGCGGGCTGCTGAGCCTCGCGTTTGTGACGCGCGCGGGCGCACAGACCCTGGGCGCCTGGAACCGCGCGCTGAGTCAGGCGGGGATCCGCGGGCCGTCTCGGACCGGCGGCGTGGACCCCTCGCCCGCCATCAGCCGCCTCTTCCTGTTCTTCTCCGCCGCCTGGGGCTTCCTGCTGCTCGTGACCGTATTCTACCTCTCGATGCGCTGGCGCTCGCGCGTTCGCTTCGACGAGGAATTTTTCGGACCCATGTCCATAGCAGCGACGGCGAGCCTCGCGGCATTCTGGTTCGCGATGCTCTTCGCCGGCGTGCACCGGGCGCGCGCGCTGGCGGACGGGTGCCTCGACGCACGCACGGAATCCCAGGCCATACGCGCCGCCGAGACCTCGCCGGCCCGCCTACTGAAGTGGGCCGTCCTGGGCCTCGCGGCGCTGGTGATCCTCTGTTTTCTTCCGGAGTTGCGGGGGAGCGAATGGTTTCTGCTGCTGCTGGTGATGTTGGGCCTGGCGTATGCGACGGTATGGCTGGGCTTCCTGGCCGACGAGTTGCGCCTGTTGGCGGTTTTCCTGGAAGCGCTCTCGAATCAGTATCCGAAGCCGGCGCCGCCCGCGCCGGCGCTGTCGGAAGTGCCGCCAGAACCGCCGGGGCACCCTTACGCTTAGCGTATTCGATTAGCAGCCCGTTGAAAAAGTGGCCAGGCCGCGTTGCGAGGGATTTTCGAACTGAACGAGGCCCGCGAAGCGGAGCCGTAGCTGGAAACTACGGCAAGCGTAGCGGAAGGAAGTTCAGGACGAAAAGACCCGCAACCCACTGGGCAGCCTTGTCTTGCGATCCGGCCCTGCGTTGCGCTTCGCGGCGGCGTACCTTCTCGGTACGCCTCGACTCCGCGCGCCTTGGTCCGAATCACAATCCAAGGCTGCGCGGCCGGGCCCTTTTTCAACGGGCTGCTAGCGGTACAGCGGCAGGTAGCGGTAGTAGACTTCCAGGCACAGCGCGCTCATGGCGGTCATGTAGACGCGGCCGGCGAGTTTGTCGTCGTCGCCGCCCAGGGGATCCCACGAGCCGTCGAAGTCGCCGTCCTTGCGCTGCGTGGGCAGGAGCATCGCCTTCAGGGCCTCGTTCCACTCCTTCCAGTAGTGCCCGCCCATCTGGAACATCGAGAGCGTCCCGTAGTAGGTGTAGTAGATGGGATACGAGGCGTTGGGGTTCATGCCGCCCTTGCCCAGCCCGGCGTCCCACTTCGGCGGGTTCTTGAGCAGGTACTCGCCGCCGCCCTGCATGTCTTCGGCCTTCTTGCCCAGGAAGAGGCTGGAGAGGATGCCGATGGCGGTGGTGTTGCCGCCGATGTCGGTCTTGCCGGTGTAGCCGAAACGCCCGCCTTCGTAGCCGTCGAAGGCCTTGCCGCTCTCCACGGACTCGATGAAGCGCATTGCGCCCTCGAAGCTGGCGGGATTCACCTGCAGCCCCGCGACCTTGGCGCTCTTGAGCTGCATCACGTACCAGCCGGTGACGGAGATGTCGGCGAAGGCGCCGGTGCCCGAGTCGCTGTTGTGGATGTAGCGCCAGGCCTTCTTCTCCGAGGGCCCGTCGCCGTCGTTCTGGTGGACTTCGGTGCTGTACGTCACGGCCTTCTGCGCGGCCTCGACGGTGGCCGGCACCTTGGCCATCGCGGCGGCCTCGGCCAGCGCCAGCCCGCACGCGGCGTGGTGGTACGCGAAGCCCGGATGCCCGTAGCCTTCGGCGCCGTCGTGCTGGCGCCCGATCGCGCCGTCCTTCTCCTGCTTCGAGACCAGCCACGCGACGGCCTTGCGCACGGTCGTCTTGTACTTGCCCACCTTCTCGGTGTGGCCCGCGCCGAGGAACGCCAGCAGCGCCAGGCCCGTCGCCGCGCAGTCGGCGGACAGCGTCGCTTCGTGTTTCTTCGTGTCCCAGTGGCCGTCGTCTTCCTGGTGCCGCGCGAGCCACTCCAGCGCCTTGTCCACGGCGCTCTCGGTGGCCTGCCCGCCGCCGCCCTTGATCGCGCGCTTCAGCCTGCCGCCGGCGCCGCCGGGCCGCCCGAAGGCCCCCGCCCTGCCGCCGCCGCCCACGCCGATGCTGCCGACGGTGCCATGGCCGCCCAGCCAGACGTCGCTGAGGCCGTCCTCGCCGCGCGTGTCGTGCGCGTCGCTCTCGTTCTCGGTCTCGGCCTGCTCGGCGAACTCGACGACCTCGTGCGTGACGATCGGCGTCTGGTCGCTGACGACGTTCGTCTCCTGCACGACCGGCACGGGCTTCTCGAGGATCTCGCGTTCGAGTTTCTTCTCCGGCTCCGGCGGCTTCTCCTGCTTTTCCAGGTTGGTGACGATGACGAGGTCCTGCGACTTCGCCTGCATCACGACCATGCCGATCAGGAAGACGAGCAATACCAGGAGCGCGTGGAAGGCGCCGCTGAGGATCCACCACGGCGCGCCGCCCATCGACTGCTGCAGCCGGTCGAGGAAGCCCGGCGCGGGCGCCAAAAGCGCTTCGTCGTCTTCGACGTCGCGGAGTTCCTCGGGGCGCACGGCCGCCAGGCGCCGGCCGGTGGTTTCGTTGAAGTCGCGGCTGAAGAGCCCCTTGCCCAGCGCGCCGGCCAGGCAGCTGCGGACTTCGGACAATCGTTCGAAGGCCGCGCGGCATTCCAGGCATTCGCGCAGGTGCGCTTCGACGGCGGCGCGTTCGTCCGGCGGCAGCGCGCCTTCGGCGTAGGGCGTCAGGCGCTCGGCGGCCTGGGCGCAGTTCTGGAGGGCGTTCACGCTTGGTCCTTTCCCCGCTGCGCGTGCTCGGGATTCAGCAGCACGCCGATCTTGCGGTGCAGGTGCATCGAGGCATCCAGGTGCAGGCGCCAGACGCCGGTCAGCGGCAGCTTCAGGCGCGCGGCGATGTCCTCGAACGAACAGCCTTCCCAGTAGCGCAGCACCATCACCTCGCGCTGGCGCTTGGGCAGCGCGTCGATGGCCTGCGCGAGGGCTTCGCGCATCTCGACCAGGCTCATGCCGCCGGTGGTGAAGTTGCGCTTGGCGCGCTCCTCGCGCTTTTTGGCCTCGCGGCCGGCGGCGCCTTTGCGTTCGCGCAAGCGGTTCAGCGCGTGGGCCTTGTTGATCGACCGCAGCCATGCGCCCAGCGAACGAGCCTGCGCGAGTTTCGCGGGATGGCGCACGGCCTCACAGAAGGTCTCCTGCGCGGTGTCTTCGGCGTCCTCGGCGTTGCCCAGGATCGCGTAGGCCTGGTTGACGAGCACCCCGCGGTACTCCTCGACCAGCGTCCAGTATTGCTCGGGGATCGCGCCCGGGCCACGTGCGTCCTTTTCCGCGCCGGACATGATCTGGTTCGCCGAGGTCGTCAGGGCCATGCGGGTATCGCCTCCTGCAGGTAAAGTCCCTCCTGACCGGCCGATTTTTTCACAAATCCCTCGGAAAAATAGTGCACTTGTGCGGCCTGGGACTCGCGTCTTACTCGTTGCTTGCCATGAACTTACAGCCGATCCGGCGCGTTGATACGGCTGCGACCAGGGTTGCGAAATCGAGTATCCTCGCGTCTCAGGCAAGGAACGCACCGAACGACCATGAACCTCGCCGCACCCCATGCCCTGTGGCTCTTCCCCGCCGCCGTCGCGGTGCTGGTGCTGCTGCAGCTGTACCGCTCGCGCCGCCGCGAGGTCCTCGCCGGCAGCCTGATGCTCTGGCGCCGCGTCGCCGCCAAGGAACACGCCCCCCGCAAGCGCCGCATCGTCTTCGACCGCGCCTTCGCCCTGCAATGCGCGGCGCTGCTGTGCCTGGCTGCGGCCATCGCCGGCCCCGCGCTGACGGTGGGCGCGGCGCCCGGCCGCCACGTCGTCCTGCTGCTCGACAACGGCCCTTCGTCCCGCGCCCGCGCGCATACTATTAAAGGAGGCGCCCCGCACGCCTCGCGCGCTTGGGAGGCTTGCCGCGACGCCGCGAACGCCTTCCTGGACCAACTCGGCGCCAACGACCGCGTGAAACTCGTCGCCAGCAGCCCCGCGCCGCGCGTGCTGGGCGAAGGCGCATCCCCGGCGCAGGCCCGCGCAGAACTCGAGAGGCTTCTCCCTGCGCTCAGCGGCCCCGATGCCGAAGCGGCCTGGCTCTTCGCGCTCGACACGGCGCGCGCCTTCGATCCCGGCAGCGACGCGCGCGCGTCGGTGCTTGCCGTCAGCGCACGGCCGGCGCCCGAAGCCGCAGGGGGCGCAGCCTGGCAGTGCGTGACCTCCGACGCGCCCCGCGCGAACGTGGCGCTCGCGGCGTTCGGTTCGGCCGTGCTCCCCGACGCGAACGGTAAGGAAAGCGCCCCCGCCGAGATCCTGGTACAGGCGCGCAACTTCGGGCCGGCGGAGGTCTCGGGGCGCGTGGTCCTGGAAGTGCAGGGCCCCGAAGGAACGCTCGAGGAAAAGGACGCACGCGCGCTGAAACTCGCCGCCGGCGCCGCGGCCGGCGCCGCCTTCCGCCTCGAAGCGCCGCTGCCCGCGCTGAGACTATCGTGGCGCGCCGATACGGGCACGGACAATGACGCGCTGCCCGAGGACGACGCGGTCACCGCGCGCCCGCGCGAGATTTCGCCGCCGCGCGTGCGCGTGCACGGCACGCTGCCGCACCTGGAGGATCTCTTCGCGAAGGCGCTTCACGCGAAACGGCTGGCGCTGGACGAAGCGGGTACCGCCGACCTGGAGGTCTACGCCGACGGCGTGCCCGATGAGGTTCCGGAGGGCGCTCGCGCGGCGCTGTTCGTCGCGCCGCAAGCGGGCTTCGGCGCGTTCGAGGTCGAGGAAGGAACGCTGAAACGACCGCGGGCGCATCCCGCCGAAGCCGACGCGCTGACAGCAGGGATGCCCGCGAGCGCCGACGGGCTGGACGTGCTGATCGAGGAAGCGCGCGTGCTGAAGGCCGCCGGCGACCTGAAGGCGCTGTGGCGCGACGCCGAAGGCCACCCGCTGGCAGCGCGCTTCGCGCTGCGCGACGGGCGCCCGGCCTTTGTGCTGGCTTTCGTACCGGGCAGCGGCCCGCGCGAGCGGCTGCTCGAAGGCCCGCCGCTGGCCGCGCTGCTGGTGCGGATGCTGCTCGAGGCCGCCGGCACGCGCGAACCCTACGCTGTAACGTCCGCCGCCGCGCTGGAACGCGCCGCTGGAAAAGCGCTGCCGCTCGACTGGACGCCCTCGCTGGCGGACGGCGAAGGCGTGCTCGACGCCGTGGCCTCCGCGCTGCCGACGGGCGCGAAGGACTCCGCGCGGCTGAATGCGGTCTCGCTGCCGGCGGCGTCCGCGCCGAAGCAATGGGACCTCGCGCCGTGGCTGGCCGCGCTGGCCCTGCTGCTGATGCTCGCGGAGATGTTCCTGGAGCGCTCGCCGCTATCCGCCGCGTCGCCGGCGCGCGCGCAGACGGAACGCCCCGCCGCCGAAGGCAAAGGCACGGCCACGGCGTAACTATTCACCTGTCTGTGATCGCGATATCGTCGCCGCAGTCCTTCAATGACTTCTCGATGCGCTCGAACTCTTCTTTGTCATAGTCCGGCGTGCCGCGATTCGTGTAATTGGGCGTGGCATCGACGCCGTTGATGCCGTCGGGACCGTACGACCACAAGTAGTAACTTTCGACGATCTTCACCGATCCGTCCGACTGTGCCTCGGGCACGCGAAGGATGCGAACGATGATCGGGTTGTCCCATCCGTCCCTGGCCCAATAATCTGGATTAACTGGCGGTTCGGAGACTCGACGGTGCCAAGAACGGATAAACTCCTTTAACCTTTCATTTACTGCCACCTGCCTCCTCTCTACTCCTTTTGGCGCAATGGAAGTGTTTAGGCGATTTGAAGGATCAGTAGTATCTGTACCTGGATCAAATCCTGGGTAGGATTTGTACTCACCTCGATAATGTTCCATTGATGATCGTAGCCAGTACATCTTGTCCTTGGTACTTGTCAACTTGACGGAATTTCGATGCCGGCCAAACGCCGGGACGACAACACCAAGAAGGCTGCTTCCAATAATAAATGCCAAAATCAGAGTCCGCAGTGAAACCTGGAGTTTCATTTTTCGAGATAGCCTCACCTGTCCGGCGGGCAGTCTCCGGAGAACGCCTATCGCGCACAATCAGGAATGGCATAACCTTTTGCATGAAAATTGAAAAGGGCCCGCGGAGGTCGTCCGCGGGCCCGCACATTTTTCGATACCGTGTCCGGCGCCAACCCAAAAGCCCAAATCCAAAACCCAGAATCAAAGCCGCGGCGGCGCTTCGCCCTTCACGCAACCCGGGAAGCTGCGCCCCTTCACCGTCATGTACGTGGGTTCGGGGTTCTGGGTCGAACGCGAGCGCGCCGACATGTAGCTGAGCGCGATGGCGCGGCGCCAGTGCTTGCTGCGGTTGGGCGCGGTGTAGTGCGGCACCAGAGAGTGGAAGAAGAGCCCGCCGCCGGCCTTCACCGGCGCCAGGACCATCTCGTCCTTGTTGTAGTGCTTCTCGTCGATCACGAAATCGTCGGTGACGTGGACGTGCGGCAGCGCGCCCTTCAGATGCCCGCCGGGGATGACGCCCATGCAGCCGTTCTCGGGCGTGGCGTCGTCGAGCGCGAACCAGCACGAACAGAGGTCCATGGGCTCGACCTTCCAGTACGGCGAGTCCTGGTGCATGCCCTTCTGGCTGCCGACTTCCGGCGGCTTCAGCATCAGCGCGTTGCGGAAGAGCTGGATGTCCGGCCCCAGGATCTGCTCCAGGATCGAGACGATGTTCTCGTTCAGGCCCAGACGGCGGAAGCGGTCGTCGTGCTGCACCAGGCGGTCGATCTTGCGCACCCCGTCGCCCAGATGCGCGACCTTCAGTTCGCCCCGCTTCACGCGTGGCTCGACCTGCACGTGCAGCTTCGACGCGTCGCGCCCGCCGTGGGTGTATTCGCGCACGCGTTCGAGCAGCCCTGCGACCTCATCGCGCGACAGCAGGCCCTCGACGACCACGTACCCGTCCCGCTGGTATTGCACCAACTGCTGCTCGGTCAGCTGCATCGGTGCGGTTGCGACGCTCATGGGGTCCTTCTCCTTTGCTTGGTGGTCATGGTTCCGGTTGAAGTATTCGGTTCTCCGGGCGCGGCCTCCGGACCGCCTGGCCGGCGTTCCTGCGCGCCGGCGCCCGCTTTTCATAGGGCTATATACTCCAAAGCCCACCCGAAGGGCTATGGACGGGGCGCTCAAAGGATTGTAGTATTCGAAACATCCGCACCCCTTCTCTTTCCCGGGAGGCCCGATGCCCGCGCAAGCCAACCTACGCGAATACAGCGCGCTGACGCGCCCGCCGGACAAGTTCCCGCGCTTTTCGCCCGGGCCGAACGTGCCCGACGAGCGCCTCGACCAGTGGCTGGAGGCCGTGCGCATCACGCCACTGTCGTCGCACGAATGGCAGTGCAGCGAACGCTGGGAACTGGGTCCGCGCATCGTGAACGACTCGATGTGGCATTGGATCGAAAGCGGCAGCGGTTGGGGGCGCGTCGGCGCCGAAGGCAAGCGCTTCCGCATCAAGGCCGGCGACCTGGTGCTGATGCCGCAGGGCGCCGAACACAACATCAGGCAGGACAAAGGCGTCGCGATGCACCTCTTTGCCGTGCACTTTCACGCGCACGTTTACGGCAGTATCAACCTGCTCGACCTGCTCGGCTTTCCCGGCCACCTGCCCGGCGGGCCGAAGACGCCCTACGCCGACGCGTGCAAGCGCCTCGCGCGCGAGTTCGCCGTCAAGGCGCCCGGCTGGCGGCGCAGCATGGGCAACACGATCCTGCAGGTGCTGCTGTACATGATCCGTGAGGAAGGCGAACGCTTCCGTGCGCCGCACGCGAAGGCCGCGCACGCCGAACTGCCGCGCCTGCTTCCCGCGCTGGAGTTCATCGACCGCAACCTCGACGACCGGCATTTGAAAGTGCTGGATCTCGCCAAGCAGCTCTTCGTCAGCGAGGTGCAGTTCCGCAAACTCTTCCGGCGGGTGACCGGCATGAGCCCCGTGCGCTTTCTGCAGCGCCGGCGCATTGAACGCGCCTGCTCACTGCTGCGCGGCAGCGACTTGGGCATCGAGCAGATCGCCGAACAGTGCGGCTTCGCTGACGCGAGCTTCTTCTGCCGCGTCTTCAAGCACTGGACGAAGATGACCCCCGGCCACTACCGCACGGCCGAGGGGCTGTAGGGAAGGCTTCTCTCTAGAGCGCTTTCGAGGTAACTGTAGCGCCTCTTCGCGGCTGCGCGGCATCGTGACTTTGTCGGACTCCATCGACAACCCTCTGGGTTGCCTGCTTCGGCCTTCGCGTCACGGAGCGTCTCGCACTCGAATAGGCGCTACGTAATCTACAAAAACGTTCTAGTTTCCCGCGGCGGCTACTTCTTCTCGCTCTGCGATTCGGCGGGCTTGGCATCGCCACTCGATGGCTTCGCGGAGGTTTCGGCGGCCAGCGCAGCGGCTTCGCGGCGGCGGCTCCAGCGAATGGCCGCCAGCACCACCACTCCGAAGATCGCCAGCCAGGGCAGGATCATGCCCAGCCCGCGGATAATGTAGCCCATCGAGTTCAGGAAGCCGCCGAAGGTGTCGCGCAGCATCAGGCGGAAGGAGCCCTCTTCCTGCGGCGCCAGCGCGGGCTTCTCGGCCAGGACCACCTGCACCTTGCCGATCACGTCCTTGTCGACGTTCGAAAGTTCGCCCAGGCCCAGGCCGGTGAGCTGCCGCACCTTGACCTTGCCGAGGCCCTCGATGGCCTTCACCGTATCGTCCATCTTGTCGGCGCGGATGCCCAGCAGGAAAGTCCCGGACATCGTGCCGTCGGGGTTGTCGCGACTGGTGGCGCTCTCGACCTGCACTTCGCGCTCCTTCACCAGTGCGGTCAGTGCGTCACGCGCGGCGGCGAAGCCGGGGACCTCGACGGTCATCGAGCCGCTGGGCACCTGCTTGGCGGGCTCGAAGAGGTACAGGCTGAGGTTGCAGGGCTGTTCGGCGGCGCCGCCCAGGACCTTGCCGGACTCGCCGTTGATCGTGCGCTGCGAGACGCGCCCCAGTCCGGGCAAGCTGTCGGCGAGCTGCTGGAAGGTCCCCGCCGGCACGCGCACGGTGATGTTGGCCGTCGTGGAGCCGTCGCCCTGGCGCTGCGTCTGGTTACTGACGATGATCGCCTTCGCGTCGGCCAGAACCGGCTCGAGCTTCTTCATCCCGTCGGCGATCCCCTGCACTTCCAGACTCAGGGCGCCGCTGGGCAGCTGGATGCTGCGTTCGCCCAGGCGCACGGAGATGTCGCACGGCACATCCTCGGCACCCTCGGGCACCGCGTTGCCGAAGGGCTGGTTGGTTACGCGTTCGTCCTGCGTGCGGCCCAGCATCTTCACCGCGCCGATCAAGTCGGCGAACTTGCCGAACTTCACGCGCAGCGTGTAGTCGCCGATCAGCGTGCCGTCGCCGCGCTTGCTGTTCTGCCCGCTCACGACCTGCCCGCCGATGCGCGCCAGCACGCCGTCGAGCGTCTTCTTGGCTTCCTCCAGCGCGGGCACTTCGACGCCCAGGTGGCCGCCGGGCACGCTGCGCTCGGGCTCCTGCAGCGTCAGGCGGATGGTGGAGAGCGAGATCTGGTCCTTCCAGACGCGCATCTGGCCCTGGTAGGACTCGATCTGCCCGCGCACGCGCGTCAGTTCACGTTCGACTTCCAGCAGGCTGCTGACCTTGTCCATCCAGGTCTTGGTCTTGATCAGTTCCTGCAGGCGCGCCTCGGCGACCTGCAGGTTCAGGATGCGCGCCTCGGTGTCCACGTACTGCGCGGTGATGTCCTGCCCGCCGGCGCGCTCCTGCATCACCGTGCCGAGTTTCTTCAGGTCGGCGAAGAGTTCCTCGAACTTCTCCGGCGCGACGCGGATCACCAGCGTGCCGATCTTGGTGCCGCCGGGCCGGTCGGCGTTGCGGCTGTCGGCCATGAAGCCACCGTGCTTCATCATCGCCGTTTCGGCGCGCGCCGCGGCCTCGCCGTAGTTCTTGACCTCGACGGTCAGCTCGCCGGTCTTGATGATCTTGGGCCGGTCGATGTTGGCCTCGCCGTCCCCCGGCGCGCCCTTGGTGTCTTCGTCCGCCTTGACACTGTCGCCCCGGCTGTTGAACTTCCCGCCGGCCCCCTCGCCCTGCTGCTGGCCTCCGAGCTTCTTGTATTCCCCTTCGGCGGCTGGTTTGGGAGTATCGCCCCCGCCGAACCAGCCGTTGCCGCTGGAAGTGCCGCCGCCGCCCACACCGGCCGTTGCGGCGCGGGACTTCTCATACTCGTCCCGGCCGGCCTCTGCGAGCTCCGGAGGCGGCGCACTGGGGGGCGCTGGGCGTTCGCCGCCATAAGCCTTATCCTTTGAACTATTCGAATCGTCCGACTCGGTGTAGTCCTGAAGAAGGCCCTCCTTGCTCTCCTCCCCGGATACCGCTGCAAAGGCCGAGTCGGGAATCGCCATGGTGCCAACGGGGTGCGCCGCTTCTTCTGACCTTCCGCCGCGTCCGGGTTTGGCCAAATTTGTCACGACCACCCGGTCACTAGGACCGTACTGCGCCGTGCCCACGTTGTAGGCGACGATCATCAGCGCGGCGGCGCAGAGCATGGAGACGGCGACGATCTTCCACGTGCCGCGCGAACGCTTCGCGGCGCGAGCGCGTTCCAGGGAAAGGGGCGTCGAAGCTACGGCGGCACTCATGGGATGTACTCCTTCGTGGTCTGGGCTGGAAACGGCGTACGCGCCGGCAAAGGCGTTGCCGGCTTCGCGGCGCAGGTGATGGAAGATGCGGTCCAGTTCCCCGGCGGGCGGCAGTTCGGCGCGGGCGGCGGCGAGCAGTTCGCGCACCTTCATGAGGTGCTTCAGGTCCTGCGCGCAATCGGGGCACAGGCGCAGGTGATCTTCGAGAGCCGCATCCTGAGCCGCCGGCAGCAGGCCCTGGATGCGCTCGTCGATCAAAAGGCGTGCTTCGTTGCAGTCCATATCCTGCTCCCGGTGTTGCGACTCCGACAAATCCCTGCTCGCTTCTTTCCTCGGGGCGGCCTACGTCGCCGAGCCCGCTTCGACGTAATGCTTCAGCAGCGTGCGCAGGCGTCGGCGTCCGCGGAAGAGCGTCACCTTCACGCGCGTCTCGCTCCAGCCCAGCACCTCGCCTGCCTCGCGCAGCGAAAGCTCCTGCAACTCGCACAGCACCACCGCTTCGCGTTCGTTTTCGGGCAGGCGCCCGACGGCGGCGCGGACGGCGGCCTTGGTCTCCTCGCCGGCGGCGATCTGATCGGGCGCTTGCTCATTCGCGGGGATGCTGCTCATCGGATCGGGCTCCCCCGGCTCGGCGGCCGATTGCATCGAGGCATGCCGGCGCCGGCGCGCGGTGATGTCCACGGCCGCCGAGCGCACCACGGTGTAGAGCCAGGTGCTGAACTTCGAGCGGCCTTCGAACGCGGGCAGGTTGCGCGCAACGCGCAGGAAACTCTCCTGCACGATCTCCGACGCGACCTCGCCGTCGCCGGAGAAGAAGCGCGCATACCGCCAGACGCGCTCCGCGTGGCGCCAATACAGCGCCTCCAGGGTGGCCTGGGGAGTGCTGCGCCCATCCTTCAGGGCGGCGAGCAGTTCGGCGTCCGCGTCGACCATCGCGTCCCTCGTTCGCTTCCTACTGAATGAGAGCGGACAACAGGGAAAAGGTTACCAGGAATCCTCGGCCAGACCGCAATCCACATCACGTTGCCATGAATGGAGTTATACGATTTTTGGTTTTTGTATTTTTGATTTTGGGGTGGCCGCCGCGCGGAGAGGATCTCACTTCATGTCGTCGCTGGAGAGGTCGTCGCCGGCGCGCGTTTCGTCGGTGAGGCCGATCTGGTCGACTCCGTCGGGCCCGACGCTCCACACGAGCATCATGTCCTTGCCCGTCATGCGGTAGCGGATGCGGCGGCCCCACGCATCGACGAAGCGCGCGGGGTCGGTCTTGTCGAAGTCGTCTTTCGTGAAGTTCTTCGCCTCGCCCGGCATGCTCTTCAGGAATCCCGCGTCGAGTTCCACGCCCTTCCTGTCGTAGGGGAAGGGCCACTGGTCGGGGTAATTCGGCGCGCCGGAAGGATAGCGGTCCTCGTCCATGTGATATTGCGCCAGCGCGGTCTTGATGCGGTCGACCAGGCCGGAGGTATTGCTCTTCTTCGCGAGACCCACGCCAAAGATCACGCCCGTCGCGACCAGTCCGATCAGGATCGCGAGGATCGCGAGCACGACCAGGATCTCGATCAGCGTGAAGCCCAGGGGGGCTTTTCGGCGCGCCATGCACGGCTCCTTGCGGGATCCCAACCTACCTGTAAGTAGCAGGTAAGGGGCCGACTCGGACAGCGGTTGTTATTCGTAACACGTGCGGCAATCAGGGGTTGTCGAAACAGCTCGGTCGGCGGCCTTCCGAGCCCACGCTCCTCTATTAGGGAGGCGCGCCGCCCTGGAGGGCGGACAACCTGAATTGCCTCGCGCGCTATTCCACGATACAAACGTACCCGCTGATTTCGCAGGCCGCGTCGCCCGGAGTGCGAATGCTTTTTCGACCGGAACAACCCGCCCGGCCCGGCCGCCCGCAGAGCTACGACGCGGAGTACCGCAAGGTCGCCGACGCGCTGCGCGAGCGCATCGAGAGCGGAGAGTTCATGCCCGGCGCGGTGCTGCCCAGCTTCCGCGCGCTGGCGAAGACGTACGACGTCAGCGAGATCACCGTGCGCGGCGCCATGGACGTGCTCAAGAGCGAGAACCGCGTGCAGGTCAACGCGCGGCGCAGGCACATCGTCACCAACCCGAGCTATGCCGGCAGTGTGACCGAGAACCTGATCCTGGAAGTCGTCGGAAACTACCTCCACAAGCCCCTGCGCAACGCGTACTTTCGCCAGATCCAGCTCGGCATCGAGAAGGCCGCCGGCGAGACCCGCGCCAGCCTGCTGATCGCCAACAGCCCGCTGTACCGCAGCGGCCTGCCGCCCGACGGCCTGGACCTGCCGCTGCGCGGCGTGCTGCTGATCGGGCACTTCGAGAAGGACGTGCTACCGAGGTACGAGAAACTCAACGTGCCGGTGGTGCTCGTCGACCAGCCCAATCCTGGTTACGGGATCCACACCGTCAGCGTCGCCAATCGCGCGGCCGGCGCCGACGCCGTCGCGCGCCTGGCGGCGCTGGGGCACCGCCAGATCGCGTTCGTGCGCTCGGTGCTGCTGGCGATCAAGAAGGTCGATCCCGACTCGCGCGAGCGGCAGCACGGCTACGAGGAAGGCCTGGCCGCCGCGGGCCTGCCCAAACGCTCCGCGCTGCTGATCAACAGCGTCTCGTCCGAACAGACCGCACAGGCGGTAACGAAGCTGCTCAAGCAGCGCCCGCGCGTGACCGCGGTGCTGACCGTCGACAAGCACCGCGCGGTGATCGTCGAGGAAGCTGCGCGCGCGCTGGGCCTGAAGGTGCCGCGCGATCTGAGCATCGTCTGCTACCAGGAACGCGAGGCCGTGCCGGGGCACTGCAGCGGCCCGGTGATCCCGTTCGAAGACTTCGGCGCGGCGGCCTTCGGACTCTTCGACGGCCCGCGCAGCCCGGCGCGCCGCGTGCTGGTGCCCACGGTCTGGCAGGATGGCAAGACCATCGGCCCCGCGCCTTAGCTGCGCATTCCGCGGGAACCGTTAGCCGGACGCCGGAATGATCCTGAATTCCTGACAGAAATCCCGGACCCATTCGTAATCGCTCTTGAAGGACCATCGAATACTGCGAGCGAGTCGGCGCGCTCCGAATGGAGGCTCCATGCTTTCCACAGCGCGCAGTCCTTTCCACCTGCACCTGAGCACCTGCATCGCGCTGATGTTCGTCTCGGGCGGGATGTTGTGGCTCAATTTTCGAGGCGAACCGGCTTCGGGCTGCTGGCACGAGACCACGACCTATCCGGTGACAAGCGGGACCGCTTCGGATGGCATGGGCGGCTGGGTTTCGGGCGGGGGTTCCGTTTCCTGGACCTGCGGCTTCTATACCGCATATGGCTGGCCGGTCCGTGTACGGCAGGATGCGGACGGCACGCTCTACTATTGGCTTGCCAATCTGATCGTGGGTGTGAGCGTGGTCGCGCTGGCGGCCTGGCTGCTCGAACGGCTCTTCAGGAAAGCCCCGCAGTCCAATGCCTGCTGAAGTATTCTTCGTGCCCTTCGCGGCCTTCGTGGTGAGCGATCCGCTTACAGCGCGTAGCGCCCCGGCGCGATCAGGTTCTCGGGATCGACGGCCTTCTTCAGCGCCGAGCCCAGGCGCCAGAAGGCCGACTCGGGATCGACCATCTTGCGCATCGCGCTGACGCTCAGGCGGTAGGGCAGGAAGCCCTGCGCGCGCCCGGCCTCGAAGAGCGCCTCGAAGCAGGCCTGCGCGCGGGCGCATTCGTCCGGGTCCGCGCGGTCGAAGAGAATCGGGACGGTGCTGTCGAAGCACCGTTCGCCCAGCGACGTCAGTGTGATCAGCGGCTCGATGCCGTGCGCGCGGCAGACGCGTTCGACCATCTCGACGTACGCCCGCACGCGCGCGGCCTTCATCGGTACCAGCGGCGCGTACCAGAGCAGGCCGCAGCCGTCGCGCGCCGGATCCATCTCAGCGCCGGGCTTCGCGCGCGACTTCCAATACGAAAGCGGCAGAGCGATCTCGCTGGGCCGGCCGTCCATCACCTGCATCGCCGCGTCGATGCGCCGCAGCGCATGCGCGATGGGCGAATCCTTCAGCACCGGCAGGGCGCTTGCGATCTTCGACGCCAGGCGCGCGCTCTTGGGCGTGAAGAAAGCGATGCGCTTCGCCAGGGGCTTGAGGATCTGCTTCAGGCGCTTCTTGGCGGCCTTGACCACCGGCGCGGGGCCGTAGAGCGCGCCCGCCGCGGTCCACGCGGTGATCTGGTGGCGCGCGGCGAGTTTCTCGACCAGCGCGTCGGAGATGATCTCAACGTCGCCGACCTGCTCGCGCGGGAAGGCCTCGACCATCGAGAGCATCCGGCGCGCGTTCATGAGGTTGATCGAACCGCTCAGGCCGCCCAGTTCGCGGAGCACCAGTCGCACGGCCTCGACGCCGCGCTCCAGGTCCGCGTCGCACTTGAACGAGCAGAAGAAAGCCTCGACGCGCTCAGGGCGCCGTGCCAGCGCGATCGTGACCTGCGTGACGATGCCGAAGTTCCCCTGCGTGAAGAGCCCGTCCATGTAGGGCCCCACGCCCCACTTGAACGCGCCGTTCACTTCCTCGCCGCCGGCGTCGTGCAGGCCGCTGCGGTACAGTGAACCGTCGGGCAGCACGGCTTCCAGCGCATTTACGGCCGCAAAGTGATCGGCGTGCGGCGTGATGCCGTAGCCGCGCTCCATCGCGTTGCCCAGCAGGCTCGCGCGCGGGCCGGCACCGGTGACGGGAACCATGAAATCCAGGCCGCGCGCGTCGAGGTATTCGGCGAGCATCCCCTGGGTGACGCCGGGCTGCACGGTGACGAGGCCCAGCTCTTCGTCCAGCGCCACGATGCGGTCCATCCTGCTCAAGTCCACGATCACGCCGCCGTCGCGCACGGGGTTGGCGCTGCCGTAGCCCCAGTTGCGCCCGGTGCTGATGGGATACAGCGGCACGCGGAAGCGCGCCGCGATGCGCACCACCTGCGCGACCTCGGCCGCGGTCTTCGGCACCACCGCGGCGGGGATCTCGCGCTTCAGGCCCATCGTGTTCGCGCCGTGGCGCGCCTGCGCTTCCTGCTTCGCGAAGACGGCGTCCTCGCCCAGGGCCGCGCGCCAGGCCTTCAGCGCGCCGGCAAGCGCCTCGTCGCCGGGATGGCGCGGCGCGGCCGTTCGGGCTTCAACGGATGGCGGCGCGATGGCGGCGCGCGGGGCGTTCAGGACGGCGGTGCCTTCGGTCGCGTGCATCATGGTCAGGCCCTCGCGGAGAGCGCGTCGAACTCGGGCACGGGCACGCCGCCGGGGAAGCAGCGGGCGATCTCGCCGGCCGTCAGCGGGCGGCGGCGTTCGCCGATCCACGCCGTCAGTGTCTCGGCCTCGTGCAGGAAGAAGCGGAAGCGGTTGCGGCGGCCGTGCAGCGCGTCGTAGCGCGCGCGGTAGGCGTCTTCGGCGTTGACCAGGTCCAGGCCCAGCAGCACCGCCGGCGCGCCGCCGACCTTCGGGCAGGGCACCTCGCCGCCGACCTGCGCGAACAACAGCGCGTTGGCGTAGTAGGGCGCGTGGCGCGGATTGACGGTGATCACGAAGTCGGTGGCGTTCTCGAGTCTGCGCGCGGCCAGGTAGGCCAGCTTGAAGAGGTACATCACCACTTCGGCACCGCGCAGGCCTTCCTCGACGCTGACCAAGCTGACCAGTTCGCAGACGCGGCGGCCGCGGGCGCGCAGCGCTTCGAGTTCCGGCGCATATAGGTCGTCGGCGGGCAGGCGCCAGGACGAATCGAAGACCAGCGTCAGCGTCGCGACGGCGCGGCCTTTTCGCTCGCACAGCAGCGTCAGGGTCTCTTCGCGCGCATCGTGGGGGCCGAACCACAGGCCGCCGTCTCGCTCGCCCGCGTAGCCCTTCTTGCGGTAGCACTCGTAGGTCAGCCGCCACGCGCGTCGGCGCAGTTCGAGCGTATCGGCAACGCGCACGCTGTACTCCAGGCCCGAACCGAAGCGCACCGCGCGCGCGCCGACGTGCATGCCGAACTCGTCGGCCGCCTGCGCCGGAATCTCTTCCTCGCGGATTGCGCGCAGGGCCTGGCTGAGGGCGCTGATGCTTGGCGAGGAGCAGGACTCGGTTACGGGGTGGCGCGTCATGGGTGGGTCTCCAGATTGCCCTTCTGTCTCCATGCTTCCGACCCGGAGCTCGCGGCCCGCACAAAGGAAATAGATGGAATTACATCTCCTTTATCCATATGAGGTTGCATGCATTGCGCAGGTGCATTCAGCAGCGGCAGGCAGAGCCTTCGCAGGAGCAGCCCCACCCCGCCCCACATGCCCACGAACCACGGCGGCACGCCGCCAGCCGGCGCGTCGGGGTAGTGCCACAGCCCGCGGATCACGCCGCCGTACTCGATCAGCGCGCCCAGCCCGACCAGGTACGCGACGAAGAGCAGGTCGTGCTTCTGGTGGAAGAGCAGCAGCCCGGCAGTCAGCAGCGCGGTGGTGACCGCAAAGAGCACCTGCTGGTCGCGCACTACGGCGAAAGCCGCGACGAAGCCCGCCGCCACGGCCCACGCGCGCGCGTCGAAGCGCCGCGGCACCGGCCCGCCGACGGTGCGCAGCGCATGCACGACGTAGAAGCCCCACATGAACAGTTCCCAGCAGGGAATCCCCAGCACATCGCCCTGCGCGAAAGCAAAGACGCCGTTCTTCAGCGCCGCCGCGTTCATGCAGAAGAAGAAGAGGTTCGTGCAGGCGAAGAAGACCAACTCGGCGCGGCGCAGGCGTTCAAAGGTCAGGCCCCACCAGCCCAGCAGCAGCACCGCCGCGCAGACCGTGTTCGGGACGCTGAGCAGGATCAGCAACGTGCCGCCCAACTGCAGGGCCCACGTTCCGAAGCGTCCCATCGGCCGGGCCTGCATCGTTTCGACAACCGCCGCATGCTCCATCGCGCACCTCCCAACCAGCCAGTGGGGGGGTGCGCGCGGACTATCGGGCAAATCCCACCGGATCTCGAAAGTTTCGGGACGGGGGCTCAGGAAATCTCATAACATCAATGCTTGCATGAAGTTAGCTCTCGACAACCGATTCTTAAAAAGGGTATACTTTCCTCCGATACTTCGCGCCCATGGCCCCACTTAAAGGAGGAAGGGGGACGCATGGGCAAGGCCCTGAATGCACGCAGAACCGGGGGATTGGCGTACGGCATGAGCGCACCCGTTCCCGAATCCAGCGATTCCATCGCCGGTGCACCGGCGGAGGCCCACGCTTCCGACCCGGCCGACGCGCGGCTGCTGGCGCGGCTGGCCGACGAGTCGGCCAGCGGAGCCGACCGCCACGCCGCGCTGGAGGAACTCGTCGAACGCTGGGAAGGGAAACTCTACGCCTTCGTGCGCAGCATCCTGCAGGACGCCCCCGGCAGTGAGGACGTGGTGCAGGACACCTTCGTGGTGTTGTGGACCAGCGTGGCCCGCAAGCACCGCGAGATCACGAACCTCAAGAGCTGGCTCTTTAAGGTCGCCAGCCGCAAGGCCATGAACGCGATCCGTTCGCGAAGGAGCAAACCCGATATGTTGGGCGACAGCCTGGAGGCGCTCGAGGCGCCCGCGCCGCAAGCCCGCGAGGCCGACGTCGAGCGCCGCGAGATCAAGGAAGCCCTATACAACATGGTCAACGGCCTGCCCGATGCGCTGCGCCTGCCGGTGCTGCTGCATTACGGTTCGGGATTCACGCAGGTCGAGATCGCCGAGATGATCGGCTGCCGCCAGACCACCGTCAGCGAGCGCCTGAAGCGCGCGCTCGAGAAACTCCGTTCGAACCTGGGCCGCGTCGGCTACGGAAGCATGCCCGCCGCGCTGCCGCTGCTGCTGCAGGATACCTTCGCCGCGCCGCCGGCCAGCCTGCTGCCACAGACCGGCGTGGTGAAACTCGCGCAGCTCGGCGAACGCCTTTCCCGCCGCCTGGCCACGGCCGGCGCGGGCTCGGCCAAGTCCGTGTTCGCCGTCGCAGGACTGCTGGCCGCGGGCGCTGCGGCGACCGGCGCGGCACTCTTCTGGCCCGGCAACGTGCCAACGGATGCCCCGGCGCAAGCGGCCACCGCAGCGTCCGCCGGCGAGTCAACGCCGGACGGCTATAAGCTCTGGTGGCGCTTCGACAAGAGACTGCCCGCCGAATTGGCGACTCTCACCTCGTACGAACTCTTCTACGACCAATACGACACGTACTCGCGCCGCGAAGCCCGCGTTTCGTGGGATGCCGCGACGGACGGCGTGCGCTGGACGCCGGACGGCAAATCCGCCGGCGCGCTGGTGCTCGACAAGTGCCGCGGCGTCGTGCTGCCCGTGGCACTGGACGACGCGCCGCTGGAGATTGCCTTCGAGCGCGGCTTCTTCCGTCAATTCGCCGGCGGCCTGGTCGAGTGGCCTTCCAAGCAGACCCGCGCGCCGCTGCAGAACCGCCAATTCAACGTCACCAGCCGCACGGAGCCGCCCAAGCGCCCCGAAGACTGGCTCCGGTCACGCATCTTCACCTGGGCCGAGAACGGCAAACGCCTGATCGTCTACTACGTCGACAAGGAGCTCAACGGCGTAAGCGTCCACGGTCCGCACGAAGGGAAGGAACTGCGCCTGTACCTCGCCGGCATTAGCCTGGCGCTCGACGACCTGCGTGTGCGCCCGGCCGAGGAGGCCGATGTGGCCAAGGCCCGCGCCGACGCCGAGGCCGCGCTGGCGCGCAAATCCGAACGCGAAGGCGCCAGCCTCGCGCCACCCTGGCAGCCCATCGCCGCCAGCGATTACCTCGTGCCCGGCGTGCCCTCGGGAACGTGGAAGGCCGAGCAGACGGCGGCCGGCGCGGTATTCACCTTCCAGCCCAACGGCGGCAAGCTGCAGGAACTGGCGACCTACCTGTACTTCGGAAAGAACCGCACAGAGTCCTTCGAGGCACGCGGCGTGGTGGAGTACACGGGCACCGGCGACCGCCTGCCCTTCCACGTCGGCGTGGTGCAGCCCAACCGCTTCAATTTCCTGGGCACCTACTGGAACCTGACCGTGCGCCCGCTGCCGGTGCTTTTCCACATCCAGGTCTGGATCGACGAAAAGGGCGTGCGCGCCACCTCGCGCGTCTGGAACATGGAAGAGATGCTCGGCAATGTCCCAGCGGACGATAACTGGATAGATGAGCCCTGGAAGAACGGAACGACGACCGGCCGGCCCGGCTGGTGCAAATTCCGCGCGATGAAGAACGCCGGCTTTGGCGTCGCCGCGCACGACTTCCTGCGCGTGCGCAACGTCGAGGTGCGCCCGCTGTTGAAGGAGGATCTGCTCTTCCCGGTGGACGAATAGGAACGGCGCCGCGTCAGGGCTTCTCCGGCGCCCAGTCCGGATTGTAGTGGAATCCTTCCGGGATCTCGATGCGTCCGTTCTCCGGCCACCGCGCCAACCGCTGCACGCGTATCCGGTCGATAAACCAGATAATGAAGCCCTTGCCCGGCCCTGCGCTCGCGCGCAATCGCATCCGCACGCTCTCGACCGGAACGCCGCCCTTGCGGGTGATGTCCTGCAGCGAGCCGTCGTCCTTCAGCACCGCCACGCGGCCCACCGGGCTGAAGAGGACTCCGATGTAGCGCAGGGATCCTTCGTCGGCTTCCATGGGGCCTGCCGCGTCCTTTAGCGCCATCGTGACATCGGCGTCCTGCGCCGTACTGGCCTGCTCGGATTCGTGCAGGATCGTGCCGTCCTGGCTTTCGAAAGTAAACGCCACCTTGTACGGCCCGTCCCGCAACAGGCTGCGGTTGGGTATCCACACCAGCAGCGGCTGGCCCTTCGCCGGAACCGCTATGGACTCCAGGTCGCATACGGGGTACGGCTTCCGCTCATCGATGGTGACGTCGGATCCGCCCGCGATCAGGCACAAGGCGCCCTGTTTTTGCACCGCGAAGATGCGCCCAGCCCCGACTTTGCGCATCTGGTGGGTGACGAACGGACTTACCTGTGTCCCGCTGAAGTCCTCATCCACCAGGATCTCGGCCTTGGCCTCGGCGGCGGCAGCGGCAGTGGGCGCAACGGCGGGCGACGCTTCGGCCTTCGCGCCCGGCGGTTCCTCCTGCGAGACCCAGACCGCGGCGCCCACAGCGACCACCGCCAGCAAGCCGGCGATCACCGGCGCGGCGCCCCACTTCGCGGCGGCCGCGCGGCGCGTCGCGCGCGCGCTGGCTCCGGCCAGACGCCCGGCGGAGAGGCCTCCGATTTTCGCGAGCGCTCCCGCGACGGCGTGGGCCGGCGCCGGTGCGCCCGACTCCAGCACCGCGCCCAGGCCCGGCCCGTCCAGCAGCGGCATCGCTGCGGCAAAGCCCGCTGCCGTCAGCCCTGCGCGCAGGCGCTTGAGCGCTTCCTTGATGCGGTAGCTGACGACCTGCTGGCTGAGCGCCAGCTCGTCGCCGATCTCGCGCTGCTCCATGCCGGCCAGGTAGTACAGCGCCACCACCTGCCGCTCCATCGACGGCAGCGCGTCGACGCAGCGGCGCAGCGCGGCGAGTTGCTCGTCCTGCGCGGCCTTCTCGTCGGGAGCAGCGCGCTCCGCGACGGTCTCAATCGTTTCGTCAGCGTTCATCTCTTTGCGGTCCCGTAGTCTTCCGCGCATCAGGCGCAGGCTCTCGTGCGCAACGATGCGCAGCAGCCAGCTGCGGACGCTGCCGTCCTCGCCGAAAGTGTGCGCAAAGCGCCACGCGCGCAGCAGGGCCTCCTGCAGCGCCTCCTCGGCGATCCCGGGATTGTGGGTAAGGTGCAGGGCCAGATTGTACGCGGCGCGTTCGTGGCGTTCGGCCAGCGCGGCGAAGGCATCGCGGTCCTTCTGCCCCGCGATGGCCTCCAGCAGCGCCCGGTCGTCCCGAGCGTCACCGGCCGGAGGTTGCGTGTCGTGCCGTTCGGCCACCGCTGCTCCCGTGCTCCGTCTGGCCATAGCTGCTAACCCATCCCGCGATTCGGACGGCAGCCTGTCCGTCCCGTTCGCCCCATCCAACCCGGTCCGCGGGGGGCACACAAAATATATTCTGGCCCTTGGGTCGGATTCCGCAATCCTTTTCACCGTGAGCGGTTACGGAATCGCTCGGGGTGCGCCGCGCTTGCGCTTGAGTTGCACGGAGCCTGCAAATACACTCGCGCGGGTCCGGCGGACGAGCAAAGTCAGCCCCTCGCCCCCGGGTCCGGAAGCTCCTCCGAGTAAGGCCGCGTACCCAAGTGGCTAAGGGGACGGTTTGCAAAACCGTTATTCGCCGGTTCGAGTCCGGCCGCGGCCTCCAACTCTCACCCTCCTTATATAGCGTTCGATGCCGGCGATGCAGGGTTGGCCGGGAAACGCATTGAATCGACGAACCTTGCCGCGCGTCCCACTCCTGCCCCTCAGCGCCTGGGGGCTTGAAGTGCCGCCGATTTCACGGATGATGCCGGCTGCCGGCGCCGCGATTTGCCGCCTCCGCGCCGAGCCACCCGAACCAGGAGCCGCCCCATGCCTAAGGTAGTCAATGCCGCCGCTCTCGTGCTGCTCGCGTCGTTCATCGCCCAGCCTACGGCCCGCGCCGAAAGCGAATACCAGATCCCATACCAGCGCCTCCGCGACGCCGCGCAGAAGTACCTCGACGCGTGCGTCTCGCCGAAGGACGTCGCGAAGATGGAGAAGAAGCTCAAGGACCGCGTCGACACGCGCGTCCAGGACCAGGGCGTCGACCGCGAGCGCGCTGCGCGCGAGATCATGCTCGACTGGGCCGCCGACAACCGCGGCAAGCTGGAGAAAAAGGACCCCAAAGCCGTCGCGCAGGCCTGCTTCTACTTCGTGATCTTCGTCGACCGCAACTACCTCATGCCCGGCCACATCCGCTCGGCACTCGACGAGGAGACCTGCAACAAGATCATCGACCACCTCGAGAAGGAAGCCGCCAAGGCTGGCGGCAGTTCCGGCGACAAGAAGGAAGGCGAGAAGAAGAAGGACGGCAAGTAGCCGCAC
Source organism: Planctomycetota bacterium (assembly GCA_023150555.1). GTDB lineage: Bacteria > Planctomycetota > SZUA-567 > H5-PLA8 > H5-PLA8 > JAKLKQ01. Next base: position 57,177 of record JAKLKQ010000016.1, on the reverse strand, counting down.
GGCGGCCGCGCGCCGGTTCCGCATGACTTCACCCGCCGCCGATCCCGCACCGCTGACGCATCCGGCCCGCAACGACGACACCATCGTGGCGCTCAGCAGCGCCGGAGCCGCGTCTGCGCCTTCCGGCGTTGCCGGCCTGCCCGCCCTTCCGCGTGCGATCCTGCGCCTCAGCGGGCCGCGCGCCTTCGAACTCGCGGCGTTGCTCTTCGCGCCCTTCCCCACCCCCGACGAACTCGATGCGCCAGAGCGCTGGCACCGCGCCACGGGCACGGCGGCCGGCCTGCCGGCCGTCGCCTACCGCATGCCTGCGCCGCGCAGCTACACGCGGCAGGACGTCGCCGAAGTCCACCTGCCCGCGGTGGCGCCGTGCCTCGCAGGCTGCCTCGATACGCTCCTGCGCGCCGGCGCGCGCGCCGCGCTGCCGGGCGAGTTCACCCGCCGCGCGCTGCGCAACGGCCGCGTGACGCTGGCGCAGGCCGAGGCCATCGGCGCGCTGGTCCGCGCCGGGGACGCCGACGCCGCCCGCGCGCAGGCCGCGCAGGCGGCCGGCCGCACCGCTTCGCAGCGCGCCAAGCTGCGCGCCGAAATCGAACAGCTGCTTGCGCTCGTCGAACTCAATCTCGACTTCAGTCACGAGGACGTCGAGACGCTGCCGCGCGCCGAGTTGCTCGCACGCCTAAAGACCCTTGCGGAAGAAGCCCGCGCCGAGGCCGGGGAGGGCGGCGGCGAGGCGCTCCTTTCGCTGGGCGAAGTTCGCGCGGTGTTGCTGGGCGCGACGCACGCGGGCAAGAGCAGCCTCTTCAATGCGCTTCTGGGCCGTGACGAGGCCCTGGTCGCGGATTCGCGCCACACCACGCGCGACGTCGTCGAAGCCAGCTGTGCGCTGGAGGATGCGTTAAGCGTGCGGCTGCTCGACACCGCCGGCCTGGGTGCCATTGGAGCTCTTGAAGGCTCCGAAGCGGGGGCGCTCTCGCCCGGCGCGCGCCTGCTGGCGCTGGCGCAGGACGCCACGGCAAAGGCCGCGCGCGCCGCCGACGTGCTGCTGGTTGCGGTCGAGTCTCACGCAGGTTTCGAGGCGGAACTGCACGCGCTGTGCGCGCTGGCGAAGGAGACGCGCCCCGCCGCGGCGGCGCTGCTCTTCACCAAGCGCGACCTGCCGCGCCCTGAAGGTTGGGCGGCGCAGGCCGCCGCTGTCCGCGCGAAGCTGGCCGAAGCGCTGCAAACCGACGCGAATACGCTTTGCGTTCTGGAGGTCTCGGCGAAGAGCGGCGCAGGGCTGAATGAACTGCGCGCCTTCCTTGCGGCGCAGGCGAAGGCGCTGCGCGCGCGCCTTTCTGCGGCGCGGGCGGCGGCGCGGGCGTCGGCGCGGGAGGCTTCGCGCGCGGCGGCGGAAGCCCTGGCGCGCGCGGCGGCGGCGGTCGAAGGCGGCCTGGGCGAAGACGCGGCGGTGGTGGAGTTGCGCGAGGCCGTGCACGCGCTCAGCGAAGCCGGCGGTGTGCTGCTGCGCCACGACGCGCTGACCGAGGCGCTCCTGGACCGCATCTTCCACGACTTCTGCATCGGGAAGTGATCGTGTTCACCACAGAGTACACAGAGCACACAGAGAAATTCTATCGGGATTTTGAATTCCCAAGATTATTAGCCCGCCGATCCCGACGGCGCAAGACCCACTCCATTCCGATTACAAGCACAGCTAGGCCAGATGCGAGCACGGCGAGATTAAGCACGATGCCGCTGGAATCCCAACGGTTGGCAGGGATCTCGCAGGGCGAAGGCAAGTCAGCCAGGATCGAAGTGAGATTTTGGGGATACTTGGGAGGACCAAGATCTGGATCAAAGATGTAGTTTATGATGAGACTGTTTCTGACGCCTTCCTCTGAAGGCTTTTCGGCCAGGGGCGCCTTGTAAATCAGTTCGTGCCTATCGTCCCACTCCGTATCTAACGCGGTAAAAGGCCATCCAAACTTCACGTAATAAAAGGCTCTCGCTACGCCATAGTTCACATTAATATCGACCAGCTCTTGAGGTTTGAAATTGGGATATAGAAATGCGCCGATAGCAACCATGATGAGCAAGCCGGTAGCAAGGTGCAATTGGAGCCAAGCGCGCTTCTTGGGATGGGCATCCGTCATGGCGCGGGCTCCCCTGCTTTGCACTTTCGAACTGCAAATCTGAAGGTCCTCCACGCCTGAAAGGCGTGATTACTGTAGCCAGGGGCAAGCGCGGCCGGTAAGCCGCGCGCCGCCCCTGGAACAGGGCATTCAAATCCGCAAAAGCCCCAAAGGGGCGAGCTAAAAACCCGCGCGGGTATCAATCCCACAAATACGTCTCGTCGTAATCGACGCCATATCTATCCAGAAACGCTTTCAACTCCACCTTGAAATCCGTCTTCCGATGATGTTTCTTCTGGTTGTGGATGTAACGCACCAGCGCCGCTTCGTTCGACTTGCCGATCGAGAACGCCGCGTAACCGACCTGCCAATAGAACGTTCGGAACGCCGGACCCTTCGTCTTGATCCACTTGGAGGTGCCCTTCTTCACCTTTTCGATTACATCGATCAGTGCCCGGGATTTCGAGAGCGAAAAGAGTACATGCACGTGGTCCTCGGTGCCGCCGATGCAGACCGCGGGCGAATCCAACGATTTCAACGTCTCTGCCATGTAGGCGTGAAGCTCGGGTTCGATCTCAGGCTTGATCGCACAGACGCGGCCCTTGGTCGAGAAGATCAGGTGAATGCGGATGGTGGCGAGGGATTGCGGCATGTCGTTCCTCTCCGTTAACTCGCCCTTTCAGGGCTCGTCCCCTCTTCGCACTTTTCCAGGGGCGCCGCCCGCCGATGGCGGGCTCTGCCCCTGGCTACACTAATTCCGCCCTTCAGGCGGAACGGCTCGCGCGCTTGCGTTCGCGGCTGCAAATCAGGGCTTCGCAGCCGCAGGCCAATACGGCCAGAAGGACCAGAGCGAGGAGGCTGTTGTACGCGAGATGCGTCTTGTCCCACGATTCCGGATGGCGCCAGATGTTCCTTTCCAGGGAAATAGTCAATTCAAATGGGCCCGGATCGAGACCGACCTGAGAAATCTTGTATTCCTGTTCAAACTTCTCATCCACCTGTAGTTGCCATTCGCGGTACTGGGTCACCGAATGTTGGTATGGCCATGGACAACCGCGCGTTTCGTAATTCACCTTCTGCCAGGAATTGGCATAAACCTCGATTTGTATCCGCACGTTCGCCCACACCAGCGTGCTTGCCGCGAGCATCAGCACCACGCACGTGCCGAGATGCAGCTGGAACCACGCGCGTTTTTTCGGCGCACTAACATCTGCCCCTCCCTGCTCCTGGCCTGCAATCACCTGCCGAACGGGCCCTTCCAAAACACGCAGGACCACAACCAACACTACAGCGAAGCAGAAAAGGTTTCCAACTACGGCCAGACGATCCCAACGCTCCTTGAACGCGCCAACCCGGCATACCGTGAAGGGAAACCCATACGCATTGCCGTATTCGGAAATGTGCGGGTCTTCAAAGAGCATGCGCAGCGCATCGAAATTCCCGCAGAGGAACCCGCCAACGGCGCACATCAGCACCACGCAGGTGCCGAGGTGCAGCTGGAACCATGCGCGTTTCTTCGCGGGCAAAGGCTACGCATCGGGCGCGTTCATGACTGCCGCTTCGCCGCGGCGGCGGCATCGAGGCGCTTGCGCAGGTTCTTCTCCCAGTACGAGCCCAGTGCAATAAGGAGGATCAGGGCCACGACGACGTTGCCGAAGAGGCGCGGCTTCGACCAGGACTCGGGGTGGCGCCAGATGTTCTCTTCGAGCGGGATCGTTAGCAGGCGCGGGTTCGACCCCCCGCGGGTGGAGCGATCGAGCGCGAAGTCGTCGCCGGGCCGAAGGCTCCAGTTCTCATACTGCAACTCGGCATCCTGGTAACGCCAGGGCCAGCCGCGGCATTCCACTTCCAGCTTGCGGTCGAAGAAGATCGCGTCGACGGGTTCGGTGGAGGTCCGCGAGGCGCGGATCTCGGTGCGCGTCTCGACGTTCGCGCCGATCAGCGCGCCGGCCGCCAGCATCAGCACCAGGCAGGTGCTGAGGTGCAGCTGGAACCACGCGCGGTGGTCTTCGGCGGACCGTTCAACCGCGTAGGGCTTCGGCGCAGCGGGTTCGGCGGGCAGACTCATGCGGGCAGGCAGTATATCAAGAAGTTCGGGTGCGCTCAGTACTTGGGCACGAAGGCGGTCTTGGCCTTCTTTCCGCCCTGCCTCTTGTATTTCTCGAAGGCCGAGTCAAACGTTGCGCGGCATGCGTCTCGCCTTTTGGTCGCGGAATCGAACGCGCTCTTCAGAGAATGTTTCAGTTGTGCTAGGCGCGGCACATCTTCCTGCGGCACCTTCTTGCCGTGGTACTTGCGGCCAAAGTCCGTCCACTCCGCCTTTGCCTTTTCGAAAGTGGCGATCGCCGTGTTCAGGGCCTGCGCGGCGTCCTCGACTCCGCGCAGCACCTCTGGCGTAACGCCGGGTTCAGCAGACTTCGGCGGCGCGTTCGCCTCCTTCTTCTGCGTTTCGTCCTGCGTGTCGGGGTACGGCCACGGCGCTTCCTCGACCTTCGCGACGTTCTCCTCCTTTACTTCCAGCGTGCCCATGGGCTTGCCGTTGGAGGCGAACATCTGGATCGAACCCTGCGCCTTGTCGTAGACGCCCTTCAGCTCGCGGCCGTCCTTCATCGTCAGCACGTGCAGCATGCGCTTGCCGGCGGCGGCGTCCCCGGGCTTCTCCGTCGCCGCGGCGAAGGGCCAGGGCAACTCCTCCTTTTTCGCGATCTCGTCTTCCTTGACCGCGACCGAGCCCATCGCCTTGCCGGCGTCGTTGTAGAGCGTAAGCGTTCCGGCGGCGTAGGTGCCCTTCAGTTCGCGGCCGTCCTTCAGCGTCAGCGCGTGGTACTTGGGCGCGGAGGGCGCAGCGGGAGCGGGCGGCTTATCCGGCGCGGGTTCTTCGGCGCGCGTGGCGGTAGCCACCATGGCGGCGAGCAGGATCGTCGAAACGAATCGGGCGGCGGACTTCATCGGCGTATCCTCCTTCCGGCGGCGCTACGCGTCCTTCAGGCGTCCTCGCGTTCCTCGTCGATCAGCACCTTCGCGCCGCTCCAGAGCCGGAACTCCAGCGTCTCGCCCGGCTGCTGAAAGTCGAGTTCCTTCTCCGGATCGTCGGTGGGCCAGGCGTCCTGGATCTTGCCGTTCAGCCACGCGACGACGATGGTCTCGCGGTCGCCAGTCATCTCCTCGACGAAGCGCTTCACCGCCGTCGCGTTGTCGGTCCAGTTCACCGAAGCCAGGATCTCGGCGTGCGTGTGCCACGGCAGGCCCGCGAACCCGATCGTCGTCAGGCCGTCGTCGCCGGCGACGACCTGCAGCGTCAGCAGTCCGTCCGGGCTTTTATGTTCTTCCAGGATTTCCATGCGCCCCCCGCGCGTCCGGCGGCTGGTCGGGCCGCGGACAATGGAAGGAAATTACCCGGCCCCGGGCGTGTTACAACCGAAGCCTCGCGGTATTTTTCTCCGGTTCTTAGGCGGCGGCCGGCGGGCCATTCGGGCCGCGCCCCGGCGATACGCATTGTGTATGAAGGGCCGCAAAAAGGGGCCATCTGCACATTGTGCAAATCGCTTATTGCACGTCGCGCAGCACCTACGTGCAATAAGGACTTACAGGATTGCACCTTGTTGGATTCAAGATTGGATAAGTACAATCGCTGATTTGCTACGGAACGGTTACGCAAAATGGAATTGCACGATGCGCAATTTCTAACCCGAATTCCCTGCACAATGTGTTGATTTTAGTCGCGAGGTGCACCTGACGGCCGTTCGCGTCGTTTCGCGTGGACGCCCATTTTCGGGGCCAAGCGGTGTCTATCGCCGCCGCCTCGGTTAGAATGCCGCCATGCGCATTCCCGGACTTTCCAGGGCCGCGCGCGCGGCCGCCTGCCTTCTGCTGCTCTGCACCGCCGGCCTGCGCGCCGGCGACGAGGCCAAGCCGCCCGCAGACCCGTTGGCGATCGGCCCCGAGCCCGCGCCGCTGAAGCCGCCGCCGGACTTCGCGCGCGATGCGGCCTACGACAGCGTGGTGCGCCTGGCCTTCCAGCCCTTCCGCAGCGGCCTGCAGTTCTGCACGCCTACGTGGCGCGGCAAGCAGCGCTTCCGCAGCTTGAAGAAGCCCTACGTCAGCGGGCGCGCCGACGCCGAGGCCACGCTGGGGATCGTGCCCACGCGCGACACGGCGGTGAAGCTCAGCTTTCCCGGCAAGACGGTGCGCTGCGACATCAACGGGGACGGTAAGTACGTCGGACGCGGCGAAGTCTTTTCCGAGAACGCCGGCGAGGCGTCGTATGGGCCCATCGTGGTGAACGCGCAATGGCCGGCGCCCGATGGCAGCGAGGGCAAATACGCGCTCTTCATGTGGAAACAATTCAGCGACGGCGCCGTCGCATTGGACTCGAATTTCAAGCCCGAAGCGAACGCGACGCATACGCATTTCGCGTTCGCGCGCGGCGGCGCGATGCAGGGGCGCTTGAACGACGGGGTCTCGACCGTGGCCCTGATCGACGACAATACCAACGGACGTTACGACGACTGGGGCCTGGACGCGCTGGTGATCGACGGACGCCCGCAGCCGCTCAGCCCACTGGCCTGCCTGCGCAAGGGCGGCCTGCACTACGTCAAGGCGGCGCTCAGCGGGGCCGTGCTGCTGCTGGGGCCTTATGCCGGGCCGGTGGGCCAACTGGCGGCCCAAAAAGGCTTTAGCGCGCCGGCTGGGCTGCGCTTCGCATACCTGCTGGTGGCCAGCGAGGCCGGGGTCCTGGAGCTCTCGGCGTTCGGCTCGGAGCGCGCCCCGGTACCTCCGGGACGCTACGCGTTTCACGAAGGCCAGCTGGCCGGCGCGGGGGGCACGGTGCGGGTGCAGGCCGGTTCGCTGGCGCCCGTCGAGGTCCCCGCGGGCGATGCTGCGCAGGGCGCCGGATTCGGCGAATGGGGCGCTCCGTTGAAGCTCAGCGCGCAGGTCAGCGGCGGGTTATTGGGCGTCGAAGTGAAGGGTATCTGCATCACAGGAAAAGGCGGAGAAACCTACTGGCCGCAATCCCAAAATACACCCGTTGTAGTCTTTTCCGAACGCGGCGCGGTCCTGAAACAGGAGCCCGCCCCGTGGCAGCCCGACGGCACCTGGGGACCCGTTACGTTCGATCCCGGACGCGAAGCAACCTTAGACGTGACAATAGTTTATGGGAATACGCCGCTCGGTGCATTAAGCAGCGATTCGCATCAGGTGCAGCGGGGCAAGCCCTGAAGCCCGCCGCACCTTAATGCCGCTTGTGCATATAAATTATCGCAGCAAATTGAAGATAATAATCTTGCCTTCCGTGCTGAAATTTCTACAATCAAACGTGCCTGTAAATGCTGAGTCTGGGCCTCATCCGGACTCGGGGGTGGAGCCAAGGCTCCTTCGCCAAAGGCCGCGAGATCGAGTACCGCGACCGGGCATCCCGCAAGGGTTGCCATGGCGTCTTGTGCGGCCTCAGCAAGGCATTCCCGGGCAGAAGTTGGGGAGAAATCGGGCGGCGTTCGGGCCGGGGAAACGGCTTCAGGACACGAACGCTCGGGGGGAAAACGGGGAACCGCAGTCTAGGAGAGTGGTCGTGATTTCGGGAATGATCAACTACTACGAAGTGCTCGAGGTGCAGCCCGAGGCCAACGCGGACGAGATCAAGCGCTCTTTCCGCCGCCTCGCCAAGAAGTATCACCCCGACCACAACTCTTCGCGCACCAAGTGGGCCGAAGCGAAGATGCGCGTGATCCTCAAGGCCTACGACACGCTGATGAATGAGTCGGAGCGCGCGGAGTACGACCGCCGCCTGCGCCCGCACCTGAAGGCGTACCGCGACCCGTATCGTGACAACCTCGCCAAGCGCGCCGACGATCCGGCCGCGCAGGCCCGCCTGATCCTCTACAGCCTGCTCAACGAGCAGCCCAAGCAGGCCGTCGAGATCTACGAGCGCATGCGCGCCAAGGACAAGGCCTTCGAGGTCTGGCACCACCTCGACCAGAAGGACTACCTGGACTGCGAGTTCCTGCTCGGCGAGGAGTACGAGCGCCAGGGCAACTGGAAGGCCGCGCTGCGCTTCTACGAGAACGTCTACAACGAAGAACGCAACAGCCCGATGCGCTTCTTCCTCGAAGAGGTCAAGGACCGCATCCGCGACATCTACTGCAAGAAGGTCGCTCGGCGCTGCAAGCCCCAGGAGTCGGTCAAGGTCTACGAGAAGGTCATGGCCATGGGGGTCAGCAAGAAGACCGAGGCCTACCTGCACAAGAAGATCGCCGAGAGCTACTTCAAGGCGAACCTCGAGAAGAAGGCCCGCTGGCACCTGCAGAAGGCCTTTGAGCTTGAGCCCAAGCTGAAGGGCGCCCAGAAGATCTGCGAGAAGCTCTCGCTGCGCAACTGACGCCCTTAAACCGGTTTCCTCTCCGCATCGCACCGCCCGTTGCTTAGCCAGGGCGGTGCGGTTTTTGGGGCCGCCCGTAAACCCCGGAGCTCCACTGGAAATTGTCCTCGTAAAGGGGTAGGATTCTTCGCTTTATGAGTGCCAAGGGCATCTTCTTCCTCGTCGCCGGTCCGACGGCAGCGGGCAAGACCAGTGTCCTGAAGACCCTGTTGGAGCGCGCGAAGGGCCTGGAGAAGGACATCTCGGTCACCACGCGCGCGCCCCGTCCGGGCGAAGCCGACGGCCGGGACTACCGCTTCTGGACGCGCGAACGCTTCGAGCAGCGCCTGAAACAGGGGGACTTTCTCGAACACGCCGTCGTCCACGGAATGGACTTCTACGGGACCCTGCGCGGGCCCATCGAAGCCCGCCTGGACCAAGGCGTCGACATCATTAAGGACATCGATGTGCAGGGCGTCGAGCAGGTGCGCGCCAAGATGCCCTACCCGCGCAGCGTGGCGATCTTCCTCGCTCCGCCGGGACCGCTGGAACTGCTGGACCGCTTCCGCTCGCGCGGCGGCGAGACCGAAGAGGCCCTGCAGCGCCGCCTGGCCTCTGCGACGAAGGAAGTGCGGCGCATCGGCGAATACGACTACCTCGTCTGGAACGAGGTCATCGAAAGCGCCGTCGAAGAGATCGAGGCCATCCGGCGCGCTGAGCGCGCTCGCAGCGAGGGCCGAACGCAGGACGCGGCGGACGCCGCCCGGACCGCCGATGCGGCCCGGCGCGAACGGCGCGAAGCGGCCTTCCGCAAGGCCTGGCATGTGGACGACTGAGGATTAAGGGGAGGTAGCAGGTCCATGAACCCGATCACGCTCGACAAGATGCTCACCAAGGTCGGCGGCAAGTACCGCCTCGTTAGCCTGTACCAGAAGCGCCTGCGCGAACTCCAGCGCGGCCTGCCTGCCCTCGTCCAGGCCGAAGACGAGGAGACCCTGGAGAGCTTGGTCTGCCGCGAGATCCTGGACGGCAAGGTCGACCTGCTGATGGGCGAAGCCGCCGAGAAGCTCCGCAAGGAGATCGCCGCGCGCGAGGCCGACGAGGCCGAGGCCGCCAAGAAGCTCACCGGAAAGGGTGCCGCCGCCCCGGCCGCTCCCGCCGAAGCCAAGAAGGCCGACTAGCCAGCCTGTGCGGGCCCGCGCCCGCCGCCGGAGGCCGCGTCCGTGGATCCCACCGAGACGCCGAACCCAAGCACCAAGCCCGCGCCGCGACTGGCCGGACGCCGCATCCTGCTGGGCGTTGGCGGTGGCATCGCCGCCTACAAGAGCTGCGACTTGTCCTCGCGCCTGGTCAAGGAACAGGCCCACGTCACCGCGGTGCTCACCAAAGGCGCGCGGCGCTTCGTAACACCCTTCGCCTTCGAGGCCTTGACCGGCAACGCCTGCCTGACGCGCAACTTCCAGCGCCTGGACGGCCAGCGCACGCCCTACCCGCACATCGATCCGGCCACCGACGCCGATCTGGTAGTCCTCGCGCCCGCGACGGCCAACCTGATCGCGCGCTTGGCCGCCGGCATGGCCGACGAGCTGCTCCCCACGCTGATGCTCTCGGTGCGCTGCCCGGTGCTGGTCTGCCCGGCGATGAACGTGCAGATGTGGCAGCACCCGGCCACGCAGCGCAACGTGAAGACGCTGGAAGGCTTCGGACACCGCCTCTGCGGCCCGGGCAGCGGGGACCTCGCCTGCGGCATGACCGGCGAAGGGCGCATGATCGAGCCCGCGGAGATCGTCGAGCAGATCGTCGCGCTGCTGCCCAAGACGCAGACCATTCCCTTCCCCGGCAGCGGCAGCAAGAAGGGCCGCATGCGCCGTGCGCCGCGCCCCAAGAAGCGCAAGCCCGGCTCCGCCGGCGAGAGCGCCGAAGGCGGCAAGTCGAAGGGCAAGCGATGACCCGCGCCGAGGCCGCCGTGCTGGTCAAGGAATGGGTCCAGGCCGAATCGCTGCGCCGTCACCTGCTCACCGTCGAATGCGTGATGGAAGCCGCCGCCCGTCAGGCGAGTCTGCCCGAGACCGGCCCGGACAGCGTCGAGGCCTGGCGCTGCGTGGGCCTGCTGCACGATCTCGACTACGAACGCCACCCCACGCGCGAAGAACATCCCTTCAAGTGCGTCGAGTTGCTCAAGGCGAAGGGCGTGCCCGCCGCCTGGACCGACGCGATCCTGGGCCACGCGACGTACTCGGGCGTCCCGCGCGAGTCAGCCCTGGCGAAAACGCTCTTCGCCGTCGACGAACTCTGCGGCTTTATGACCGCCGTCGCGCTGGTGCGCCCGTCGAAGTTGATCGCCGACGTGGAAGTGAAGTCCGTTGAGAAAAAACTCAAGAGCAAGGGCTTCGCGCAGGGCTGTTCGCGCGAGGACATCGCGCTAGGCATCGCCGACCTGGGCGCCGAGCCCAAGGCGCACTTCGCCTTCGTCCTGAAGGCGCTTCAGGACTCCGCCCCGCGCTGGGAGTCGTCGCTGGATCTGTAATTTTTTCCTCGCACTGCTAATATCCTTTCCGGTTCTTTCAGGTTGGCCGGACCGGACCCCGCCGCGAATGGATAAAGCACCTGCCCCGCCTTCGACCCAGGACATCCGCACCCGCGTATTGGGCGGATTCCAGGGCAACGTGCCGCCCATCCCCGTCGGTCCGCTGTACCACGTGGGCCTTGCGGTCGTGGCCTTTGCGATGATCCTGCTGCCGGTGATCTACGTGGGGCTGATCGGATTGGCGGCCTGGGCGGTGCGCTGGCACGCTGTCGAGCACACCGGGCTCCTCAAGGCCGGACGCGTCGGCTTCTTCGTATACATCGCGCCGCTGATCGGCGGCGGCATCATGGTGCTGTTCATGATCAAGCCGATCTTCGCCGGCCGGCCCAAGCGCGAACGCCCGCTGAAGCTCAAGCCCGAGAACGAGCCGCTGCTCTTCGACTTCGTGCGCCGCATCTGCCTGGCCGTCGGCGCGCCGGTCCCGCGCGAGATCCACGTCGACAGCGACGTCAACGCCTCGGCCGGCTTCCGGCACGGTATCTGGAGCATGGCCGGCAGCGACCTGGTCCTGACCATCGGGCTGCCGCTGGCCGCCGGCCTGACGCCGCAGCAGTTCGCGGGCGTGCTGGCCCACGAGTTCGGGCACTTCGCGCAGGGCGCCGGCATGCGCCTCAGCTTCGTCGTGCGCTCGATCAACCACTGGTTTGCGCGCGTGGTCTACGAGCGCGACGCCTGGGACGCTCACCTGGCGGCATGGACGGGCGAACTGGGCGTTCTGGTGCTGTTGGCCCACCTCTTCCTCTGGGTCACGCGCCGGATCCTCTGGTGCCTGATGATCGCCGGCCACGCGATCAGCTGCTTCCTGCTGCGGCAGATGGAATTCGACGCCGACCGCTACGAAGCCTGGCTCGCCGGCAGCGACTGCTTCGAGGCCACCATGCGCCGCATCACCGCGCTCGGGGCCTCCCACCAGATCGCGCTCGGCCGCCTCAGCGACGCCTGGGCCGAAGGCCGCCTGGCCGACAACCTGCCCGCGATGGTCAACGCAACCTTTCAGGGGCTCTCGCCCGACGTCCTGAAGAAAATCGACAAGCATATCGCCGAGACCGAGACCGGCCTGATGCAGACGCACCCCGCCGACAAGGACCGCATTGCCAACGCGCGGCGGCTGGGCCAGCCGGGGCTCTTCCAGCCCGGCCCCCTGGGCGGGAACGGCGCCGAAGGCAGCGCCGCGATGCTCTTCAGCAACTTCGCGGAACTCGCCAAACTCGCCACGCTGCGTTTCTACAAGGCCAACCTGGGCGAGAAGGTCCAGAAGGAGAGCCTGTTCCCTACCGAAGAGATGATGGGCCGCCACAACATCCAGGAGCAGGGCCAAAAGGCCGCGCAGCGCTTCATGCAGGGCACGGCCTCGCCGCTGTTCGCGCTGCCGCTGTCCAACCCGCTGCCGCCGGCCGGCCCCGACGCCGCGCAGCAACTGGCCGACCTGCGCGCGCGCTGGATGGAGCACCTGCCAAAGATGCGCGAGAGCTTCCGCCGCTACGACCGCAGCGATACGCGCACCGTGCACCTGCTGCAGGCCAGAGCCCTTTTGGCCGCGAAGATCAGTTTCGACCCGAAGAGCTTCAAGCTGCCCTTTGCCGACCTGGGCAACGTCAACGAGAAGCGCCGGCTGGAGCGCGAGGACCGCGAACGCCTCGAGCCCGAACTGCGCGCCTTCTACACCCTCACCGCGCAACGCATGGCCGCTGCGTTGGCCCTGCTGGCCGCCGCGCCGCCGGACGATCCGGAGCGCGCGCGCCTGGCCGCCGACGCCGCGCGTGCCCTGCCGCCTTTCGTGGCGCTCTGCCCATTGCTGCCGGAACTGCTCAAGCTGCGCGATACCAACGCCGCACTGGTGGCGCTGGTCCAGCACCTGGAAGGCCAGGAGCAGAACCAGGACCTCATCCGCACGCTGCGCCTGGAGATGGGCAACGCGAACCGCGCGGTGACCGACGTCTTCAACCGCCTCGGCGAGATGGCCTACCCTTTCGAACACGCCAAGGGCCCCGTCACGCTGCGCGTGCACGCGCTGGAGAAACTCCCCGACACCGAGAACCTGGGCGAGGTGCTCGACGCGGGCCACCGCCTGCTCGACCGCGTCTACACCGTGCACTTCCGCCTGTTGGGGCAACTGGCCCTCGCCGCCGAAGCCGCCGAACGCCTGGCCGGGCTCGAACCCCTGCCCGACCCTCCGCCGAAACCGGACGAAGACGAGGAAAAATGCGACGGTGCAGCGTAGACTCTACCCATGCCCCGACGCGCGCTGACCTTCCTGATCACCGCAGGCCCCACCGCCGAGGACCTGGACCCGGTCCGCTTCCTCACCAACCGTGCGACGGGCCGGCTGGGCTTCGAGACCGCCCGCGCGGCGCTCTTCGCCGGCCACCGCGCCGTGCTCGTCCACGGGCCCATCGAGCAGGCCCTGATCGACGCGCTGCCACGCAATAGTCGCCTCAAACGCGTGCCGGTGCGCAGCGCAGCGCAGATGCACGCCGCCGTGCAGGCCGCCGCGCGCCGCGCCGCCGTCGTCGTGATGACCGCCGCCGTCGCCGACTTCACGTCGGCGAAGACCAGCACTACCAAGCTCAAGAAAGCCAAGTCGGGCCTGACGCTCAAGCTCAAGCCCACGGTCGATATCCTCGCCGCGCTGGGCAAGGCCAAACGCGCCGGGCGCCTGCGTGCGGCGCTGATCGGCTTCGCGCTGGAAAGCGGCAGCGGCAAGGGCGCGCAACGCATGCGCACCCGCCTGAGCGAAGCGCGGCGCAAGCTCACCTCGAAGCACCTCGACGCCATCGTCCTCGATACGCCCGCTGCCATGGGCGCCGACCGCGCCGTCTTCCGCGTGCTTCACGCTCGCGGCGGGCGCGTGGACGTCGTGCGCGCCAGCAAGAAGGCCTTCGCGAAGCGGCTGGTCAGGCTAGGCGAAGCCCTGAAAGGCGCCGCCAGAAAACGGTAATAGGGCCGTATCTACCCGCGAGCCCGCCCATGGCCGACTTCGACCCACACAAGATCCCTACCGCTTCGGGATGATGGACTTCCTGACGTCGGTATTCCTAGTTGCCACGCCCACGTCGGTCACCATGTCGCTGACCGATAATGTCGGCGCGGCAGCCGGGATTGCCGTCGCCGCGGTAATCTTCACGGCGCCCGGTTTGATTTGGGTCGCGTCGATCGCCGACGCCTTCGAGATCAAGAGCGCCTGGAAACGCACGCTGATCCAGATCGGCTCGTTTCTGGGCTTCGTGAGCGCGGCCTGGGTAATTCCCGGCGGGTTGCTGGTCCTGACCAGACTTGCCCACGCGCAGGTGTTTAACCTGCTTCTTTCCTGCGCTTCATTCGGCGTTTCCCTCCTGATCTGGTACGCTATGTTCCGCCTCGACGCCAAGCGTATCTTCCTGCTCCGTATACGCTACAAGCCGCCCAGCGACTGATGTCCCCCGACGGCTTTTGACCTCGCCTCGATTCCCGGCATAATGCTTTCTTCACCCCAGCGCGGAGAATTCTCGCGATGCATTATCAGCAGATGGGCAGGACCGATTTCAAGGTCAGCGACATCGTCCTGGGCACCTACAAGTTCGGCGCGCGCGACTGGGGCGCCGTCAACGACCTCGACAGCCTCGCCACGATCCAGTACTGCGTCGACCACGGCATGAACCTCATCGACACCGCCACCGGCTACGGCATGGGCCGAGCCGAGCGCCTGATCCGCTACGCGCTCGACGAGGGCGAACACCCCCGCCGCGGAAAGACGCGCATCATGACCAAGTTCTACCTGTGGGAGGACGCCGACGACGAGGCCATCCGCGACGTCTCGCCCGCCATGCAGCGCAAGTTCCTGACCGGCAGCAAGAAGCGCCTGGGCGTCGAGAAACTCGACATCGTGCTCCTGCACGCCGACGACCTGAAGACGCCCATCGAAACCGCCGTCGAGGAACTCGCCAAGATGCAGGCCGAAGGCCACATCGAACACATCGGCGTCAGCAACTACACGCTCGAACAACTCCAGCGCGCGCAGAAGGTCGCGCCGCTGCAGAACTACCAGCCGCACTTCAGCCTGCTCTCGCGTGGTGCCCGCGACGACGGGCGCCTGGACTTCTGCCGCGAGAACGGCATCTCGATCGGCTGCTTCGGCGTCATCGGCAAGGGCCTGTTCGCGCAGCGCATCAAGGAGGCGCACGAGTTTCCCAACTGGGACCACCGCAGCCGCAAGTTCGCCGGCCCCGAGTTCGAGAAGAAGAAGCGCATCAACGCCGAACTGAGCAAGGTCGCCGCGCGGCACGGCAAGAGCGTAACGCACCTGGCCATCGCCTGGGTGCTGAGCCACCCCGCCATCACTTTCGCCCTGCTGGGCTTCAGCAACCCCGCGCAGGCCGAGCACAACCTGCAGGCCAGCGGCTTCCGCCTCAGCAAGGACGAGATGGACGAGTGCGAATCGATTGTCGTGGAAGGCCTGAAATAATCTCACCCAAAAACGCCAAGGCGCAAAGAGTTTCTTTTCGAATCCCTTCTTTCAGCGCCTTTGCGTGAGCCACATCAGTCCAGGGCCAGCATGATCTTCGTCACGTCGGCGGGCCGCGCGTTCCAGGCGGCCAGCGCCGCGCCGGCCTCGTCCAGCGTCACGCGGCGGTTGATCAGCCACTTCGGGTCGGCCTTGCCGCTCTCGAAGTACGCGATCACCTCGGGGAACTCCGCCAGCGCGTTGCGCGAGCCCAGCAGGTCGAGTTCCTTCAGCACGAAGTCCTTTGTGTCGAAGGCGATCTCCTCTTTTGCGTAGCCGACGTAGACCACGCGCCCGCAGTACGCCACGGCCTCCACGGCCAGCCGGTAGGTCTGCGGGATGCCGATGGCCTCGATCACCGCGTCGGGGCCTTCCCCGCCGGTCAACTCGTGCAGGGCCTTGGCGGGATCGCCGCTCTTCGAGTTCACCGTCACCTGCGCGCCGAAGCGCCTCGCCAGCTCCAGCTTGGCCGGATCGATGTCCACGCCGATCACGCGCGCGCCGCGGTGTGCCGCGCCGGCCACCGCGCCCAGCCCGATCGTCCCGCAGCCCAGCACCGCGACGCTCTCGCCGGCCTGCACGCGCCCGCGGTTGGCCGCGTGGAATCCGATCGAGAACGGCTCCACCAGCGCGAGGTCCTCGAGCCCCAGCTTCGGCGAGGCGAAGAGTTTCTCGTGCGGCACCGCGATCAGCGACGTCATCGCGCCGTCCCGCTGCACGCCCAGCGTCGCATTGCGGCGGCAGGCGTTGAAGCGCTTCGCGCGGCACGACGAGCACTGCCCGCACGCCGTCGTCGGCTGCACGGTCACTTCCTGCCCGCGCGTCCACTTCGAAGGCACGCCCGCGCCAAGGGCTTCGATCGTCGCGCCGATCTCGTGGCCCGGAATCCGCGGATAGCCCGCCAGCGGCATCTTGCCCTTGTAGATGCTCAGGTCCGTCCCGCAGAAGCCCACGCGCCGCACGCGCAGCAACACCTGGCCGCCGGCGAGTTGCGGCTCGGCGATGTCCCTGATCGAGGTCTTCTCCGGAGCGTCGATGCAGAAGGCGCGCATGGCCGTGAACGTGCTCCTTTTGCTTTTCCGTTACGCGAAGACGACGCTGGCGTACCCGACGAAGTCCTCGGGAAGCCCGCTCTTGCGGCGCTCCCAACTCGTGACGTGCTCCAATAGCACCGCGCGGCGCGCGCCCGATCCGGCGGCGCAAGCGATCGCAGCGGCGGCGGCAGCCGGCCCGCAGGCGCTGTGGTCGCGCACGCCGGCCTCGAAGGCGCCGCGCGCGTCGAGCGCCAGCACCTTCTCGAGAAACGCGCGGTCGTTGACGTCCTTCGACCAGCGGTGCGCCTCTGGGCCCACGCCCTGCGGCGCGAAGCCGTAATAGTTCGGCCCGTAGTGCGTAAGGTCCGTCGAAGCCAACGCGACGCCGTTTCGTCCAATGCGCTTCAACGCGCGCGCCGTGGCCGCGCCCAGTTCGGGCCCGCACGGCACCGGCGGCACGGCCACCGGCACGATCCGCGCGCCCGGCAGCGCGTCCAGCACGAACGGCAGCTGCACCTCGATCGCGTGGTCGCCTTCGTGCGCGCGACTTCTTTCGACGAGTGCGCCGTCCGTCGCTGCTTCCTGCAGCATCGCGCGTGCCAGCTCGTTGTCGATCTCCACCGCACCGCCGGGCACCGACCAGGCGCCTTCGGCCTGCAGCGACGGCGCGATCACGTCGGGCCGGTGCGCGGTCGCGAAGATCACGATTGTCTCGGGCTTCGGCGAAGCGTTCTTCATCGCGTCGAAGACGCCCAGCGCGGTCGCGCCGCTGTACACCCATCCGGCGTGCGGCACGATGCCGCCGAAAAGCTTCGCGCCGCGCAGGTCCGCCGGCACGGGCGGTTCCTCCTCGCGGCAGTCCGAAATGGCGCGCCGGCAGGCCTCGGCCGTCGCGGGGTAAAAACTGCCTGCGCGATACGGGGCGCGTACGTGTCCAGAGCTCATGGCGTGATCCTCGCCTGCGATCCCCCTCTCATCCTACTCCGGGGAAGGTTCAGGGCAATCGCCCGCGCCACCGCGCCTTGACTTCGGGCGTTCCGTGGCGCTCCAGCACCGCGGCCAGTTCCCGCGCGGTCAGGCGCTTGATGCGTCCCGGCGATCCGGCGAGCGCGATCGCGTCGCGGAACGTCCGGGCGGCGTGCTCGAGTTTTTCCATGCGCAGAAAGGCCTGCCAGGGGTCGGCGCCCAGCGCGATCGCGCCGTGCCGCGCCAGCAGCACCGCGTCGGCGTTTCGGCACGCCCGCGCGGCCGCCTGCGCCAGCGCCGCGGTGCCCGGCGTGCGGTAGGGCGCACACGGCACCGGCCCCAGCAGCGCAGCGACTTCGCTCAGGACCGGTTCGCGGAAGAGCCGTTCCATCCCGGCGAGCGTGAACGCGCAGGCCGTGGGCGGGTGCGCGTGCACCACCGCTTTCACGTCGGGGCGCTTCGCGTAGACGGCCAAGTGCATCAATATCTCGCTGCTGATCTTCGCCCCGGCCGGCAGGCCGATCCCGCGGCCGGTCGAGTCGCAGCGCAGCAGCGAACGCGCAGTGACCTCGCCCTTCGAGACCCCGCTGGGTGTGACCAGAAACGTTTGGGCGTCCAGGCGCGCGCTGACGTTGCCGTCGGTCGCCGCCACCAGGCCCTGCGCGGACAGGGCGTGGCAGGCCTTCACCACCAGCGCGCGAAGCGCGCGTTCCTTCGCGTTGCTCAAGGCGTTTCCTCCCCGGCCGGAGCGTGCATCTTCGGTTGAAACGCGCCCGCTGGCAAGCCGCAACCTGCGCTTACCGCGCCTCGGGAATGCATTACGATAACTCTTGAAGTCCATTGAAAAAGGGGCCGGCCGCGTATGCCTCGTCGGTTTCTTTCGGTGAAGATCTGGCGCCCCCTGCGCAAGACGCTGCGCGAGGCCGACGGCGCGCCGCGCATCGCCCGAGGCATGGCGGCGGGCTTCTTCGCTGCTGCGTTTCCCCTGCCCGGACTCCAGATTCCTCTGAGCCTGATCGCCGCGTTCCTGGTGCGCGGCAATCGCATAGTGGCCGTGCTGCCGCAGTTCCTGGCCAACGCAGGCACCTTCATTCCCATGATCTACCTGGAGTACCGCATTGGCGCGTGGCTGTGGCCGGCGAGCGCTGAGGACGCCGAGCGAACTCTGGCCGGCGTCAGCCGCGCGGCGGACGCATGGCGCTGGAGCCTTCCGCTCACGTCCGCCTGGGCCTTCGTCTCGGAACTCGGCGCGCTGGGCGCGGGCGCCTTCCTGCCCCTGCTGATCGGCGTGCTGGTCTTCGGAACCGCGCTGGCCGCCGTGGCGTACCCGCTCACCGTCGCCGGCGTCTGCGCATGGCGTGCGCGGCGTCCACCATGGCCCGAGCCGCCCCCGCCGCCTCCGCTGACCCTGCCCGCCTCTGAGGGCCCCGAACTCAGCGACGAGCAGGCGATCGGCAAATACGCGATCAAGCGCGAACGCTTCGCGCAGGCCGATTCCGTGCAGTTACTGGTCGATGGGTGCGAGGCCTACCCCGAGATGCTCGCCGCGATCGATGCCGCGGAGCGCACCGTCGACCTGGAGACCTACATCCTTGCCGACGATGCCACGGGCCAACGCTTCGCCTTCGCCCTCGCGCGAGCGGCGCGGCGCGGCGTGAAGACCCGGCTGCTCATCGACGCGGTGGGTTCACTGGAACTGCCCGCGGACTTCACGCGCGGACTTGCTTCCACGGGCGTGGAGGTCCGCATCTACCACCCCCTGCGCCTGGCTCGGCCTACGTGGGCCATCAACCGCCGAGACCACCGCAAGATCCTGGTCGCCGACGGGCGCGTCTCGTTCACGGGCGGGCTGAACATCTCCGATGACTACGCGTCCAAGGAGGCGGGCGGACGCGGATGGCGCGATACGCACGTCTGCATCGAAGGCGACCACGCCGCGCGCGAGCTGCTCGCACTCTTCAACCAAGCCTGGAAAAAGGCCAAGCCCTGCGACACCCTTACGCAGTCGCCGAACGGCTTGCGATGGAGGCAGTCGCTTTCGCCCGGGCCGATTCCGTCGGCGGAGGTGCGGCTCGAACGTACCTTCGCGGACGCGGCCGTGCAGATCGTAGGCAACAAGGAGTTCGCCAACCGCCGCCTGATTCGCCGCGCCTATCTGCACGCGATCCGGAACGCAAAGCGTTACATCCTGATCGAGAACGCCTATTTCGTCCCCGACCGCGGCATCCGCCGCGCGCTGTACAAGGCCACAAAGCGCGGCGTCGTCGTCGCCGTGGCCGTCGCGCGTGAAAGCGACGTGGAACTTTCCGCGATGGCCGGCCGCGCGCTCTACAGCGAGCACCTCGACCACGGCGTGCGCCTGTTCGAATGGCCGCGCGGGATGCTCCACGCTAAGACCGCCGTCGTCGACGACGCCTGGGCCATCGCCGGCAGCTACAACCTCAACATGCGCAGCCTGATCCACGATCTGGAAGCCGTCGCCGTCGTCGCCGACGCGGGTTTCGCCAAGGCCCTGCGCGAACAGACGATGCTGGACCTGGCGCTGTGCGAGGAACTGACTTTGCACAAGCACGAACGGCGCTCGTGGACGCGCATGCTGAAGGAGTCGCTCGCCTACCAGATGCGCTATTGGCTCTAACGCCTGGCGTCCCGATCTTGTAAGTCTCGAAATTCGTTCAAATCGTGCAGCACGACGTGCTCACCAAACGGACATTTAACCTACTTCGTGCAATGTAACATTTTGCACGAAGGGCACTCCTTTAGAGTCAATGGGTTGCAAAGATAATCGCGAAAATGTTCGTCGACGAACATTTTCGCATAATTGCGATTCTGCGAGTGCAGTGTGCAGGAGACTTACGAGCATCCTTGGGTCAAGGTTTGGCCGCGCCTTCGAGCGGAGGCTTGGCGCGGTCAGCCTCCTCCTTCTTCGCCTTCTGCAGCCGCAGCTCCGCGGCCTCTTCGCGCGCCAAGCGCAGGTACAGCGGCGCGGTGTCCGGATCGATCGTCTCCTCGAGCAGCCGCCACGCATCGCCGCCCGGCGACCGCCAGCTGCGCAGCACGCGGTACGCCACGGCCGGATCGGCAAAGAGCGCATCCTTCATCCGCGCCAAGGCCTCGGGCTTGCGGTCCAGGCCCCACTCCGCCTGCCCCAGCGCCGCCAGCAGGTCCGCGCGTTGCGCCGGCGGCATCGGGTAACGCATGCCCAGCACATGGCGCTTCGGGACCTGCAGCGCGCGCTCCAGTGCGTCCTTCGCGCGGCGGAACTGCCGCGAACCCAGGAACGCCAGGCCCAGCGGTCCGTGCAGATTCTCGGCCCACGGATGCTCGGCCAGCGATCCGGACAGCACCTGCGCCGCGTGCAGGCCCTGCCCGCGGTTCAGCAGCAGCATCCCGTACAGCATCGCGAGGTCCGGATGGCTTCCGGACTTCTCCAGGCCTTCGCGGTACGAGAGCTCCGGATCCGTCGGCGGCTGCGCCGCGCTCAGCGGATCGAGGCGTAGGCGGATCATCTGCGCCTCGGCACGGTTCGCATAACTGAGGTAGTACAGATGCACGTCGACGGTCTCGTCCGGCCGGAAGCCGCCGGCCTTCTCGCGCGCCTGCCCGATCTCGATGATCTTCCTAAAGCAGTCCTCGGCGAGGTCGTAGCGCCTGTAGCGCTCCCGAGCGGCCAGTTGGCCCAGGTTGTACAGCGCACGGATCTTGCCCGGCGCTTCGTCCACCGCGGCGCTCCACAGGTCCAGCGGCGTCTCGTATTGCGCATTGCGTAAGCGCGCCAGCGAGACGAACGGCCCGAGCGCCATCACGCCCAGTACGCCGGCCCACAGCGCGGCTTCCGCGCCACCGCGTCCCGCCGCGCGCGCGAGCACTCCCGCAAGCCAGGCCGCCGCCGCCGCCCAGATAATCGCGCCGCCGGCCGAAGCCAGATAGAAGTTGCGTTCACTGGCGACGTCGCCTCGCTCGATCACCGTGTTCGTCGGCAGCACGGTAAGCAACGCCAGCAGCACGCCCAGGCCCGGCAGCGCGCGCGCCCGCGCCGCCTGCACGCCGGCGACCAGCACCGCGAGCAGAACAAGTACGCCACGAAAAGCGCCACGTTCGCCGAAGGATTCGAGCGTCGGGAAATCGTGGTCGATGTTCAGCCCCGTGGGCCAGAGCGTTTTCAAGAGCATCTCCGGCAGCGCGTTGGCCTGAGTCGCCAGCGCGCGCAGCGGTTCCTCGCCGCGCGCGCCCGAGAACGCCGCCGCGAGGCGCTCGTAGGCGTACGGCAGCGCCACCGGCGCCACCAACAGCCCCGTTGCCAGGAAGCAGACCAGCGCCCAGCCAAGCGTCACGCGGCGCGACGCGAAGCCCGGGCCGCGTTCGCCCGCCAGCCATCCGCCGGCCATGCACCCACCGGCGCTCGCCAGCGCCAGTCCCAGCCAGCCTTCGCTCCGGGCAAGCAAGCCCAGCGCCAGAAACGCCGCCGCGCAGACGACGCCAAGCAGCGCGCCCGCCGAGAGCGTGACCTTCGCCGCGTCTTTGAATTGCCGGTAGCTCACCGCGTAGACGAGCGCCACCGCCGCAGGAAATGTGACATGGCTTTCCTTGGTCAGCACCGCCGCTGCGCCGAACCCGACGGCGAGAACGGCCGGCCAGAACCACCCGCGCGCGCGCGATGCTTCTGCCCCGACTGCGCCCAAGCCGAGACGCTCGAACGCGAGCGCCGCGAAGTACAGGCCCAACAAGTAACACATCCCGCCCTGGCTGTTGCCACGTCCCGAGATGTACGTCACGGCCTCGGTGGCTAGCGGATGCGCAACGAAGAGCGCCGCTGCCAGCGCCGGGAACAACGTGGCCGCGCCGGAGATTCCAGAGCCCCAGCGCGCGCGCAGCATCCGGCGCAGCAACCCATAGAGCGCCAGCGCCGCCAGCAAATGACAGGCGATGTTCCACGCGCGGAAGACGCGGACGTCGGGCCCATCGGCGCGATGCATGCCGAAGCGTTCGCTCAGCTGGTAGCAGACCGCGTGGCTGAGCCAGAGCAGCTTGCGCCGCGCCGTGACCTGGATCTCGCCGAGCGTACGGAACGAACCGATCGCCGGGTTGTCCTGGATGTAGCGTTCGTCGTCGAGTTGCCACGCGGCATTCAACGCGCCGGCGTAGACCGCCGTAACCGCCAGCGCCAGCGCGGCGAGATGCACGGCCGGGCAGTGCCACCACGGCAGCGCCGCCGGCTGGCGAAGGTGCGCCCACAGCACCCGCGCGGCGAATGTCACGTTGGCGACGCCAATGCGCTTCCAGAGCCGCCGCGGATCCTGGACCATGCGCCAGCACCACTCGAAGCCCGCGCGCTGCACGAACGCCGGCGCGCGCGAGCGCAGCCCGGCGAGCACGTCCACGTAGCCACCTGCGGCGATGCCCACCACCGGCGCCTCGCAGCACGCCCGCGCGAGGAAGCGCTCCTTTTCAGGAGAAGGTTTCGCCACCAGCAGCAGATGAAAGCCGCCGTCGTTTAGCCGCGTGATCACTTCGGCGTCGCTTGCGTTAGCGTCGCCGTAGCCGTGCTTGCCTTCGACCTCCGCCAGACCGGGAAAGCGGCGCTTCACGTTCGCACACGCGGCGGCGTTGGCGGCCTCGGTGGCACCGTAAATAAAAACCTTCCAGCCGCGCGCGGCGCCTTCGGAAAGCAGCCGTTCGCAGAGGTCCGGTACGGCGAGGCGTTCGCCCACGGGAGCGCCCAGCATACGCGCGGCCCATGCGAAGCCCTGCCCGTCGGGCACCAGCACGTCCGCCGCGCCAAAGCCCGCGCGCAACGCGTCGTCTTCGCGCATCGCCGCCGCGTACGGCGCGCTAATGCCGGCGACGAAGCAGCCGCGGCGATTCGAGGCGCAATCGATTAGATGCGCGACGATGGCTTCCGCGGGTGCGCAGTCGACTTCCGCGTCGAGTACGCGCCGGCGTTCAAAGGGAGAATCCGTGGTCCGCCCGCTCACCGCGTGGCCCGCCTCCGCCGCTTTGGGGGTTTTCGGTCTGCACAAATATGATACGCTATCTCGAAATTCCAACCCATCGAATTCGCGCCACGAGGCAGATACGGCTATGCGAAAGCTGAAACTCCATCACTGGATCTTCATCGGCATGGGCGTGGGCCTGGTGGCCGGCCTGCTGCTGAATCGCGCGGGTGCACCCGAGGCACTCAAGCACGATCCCAAAGGCGGAGTGGTTCACGCGCTGTGGTGGCTGGACGTCTTCGGCAAGACGCTCTTCATCGGCTCGCTGAAGATGATCATTGCGCCTCTGATCCTCGCTTCAATCATCGCCGGCATCACCAGCATGCCGAGCATAAAGGAGCTAGGCGCGATCGGCTGGAAGACCTTCGTCTACTACTTTCTGACGACCTCCCTCGCAGTGGGCATCGGCCTGGCCGCGGTACTGATCATTCAACCGGGCACGAAGGGCGGATCGCTGGCCGTACGGGCCGAGCGCGAAGCCGATCTGGAACGGTTGCAGGCGGATTTCTTTCAGGCCAACCCGGGCGTCGACGCGAACAGCGAGGAGGGCCAAGCACAGCTGGTCGCCTACGTCGCGCAGCGCAGCGGCGACACAGCAGCCAAAGACAAAGACTTCGCGGACAAATGGTCTCGCATCCAAAGCGCACAGCAGATGGGCCCGCTGGAAACGATCAAAAGTCAGGTCGTCGAGCCGGTTCTGGCAAATCCCTTTCAATCCCTGGTCGATATGAACAGCCTAGGCATCATTTTTTTCTCAATCGTGATGGGCCTTGCTTGCCTGGCCGTCGGCGACCGCGCGCGGCCGGTTGCCGAATTCTTCCAGGGTATGAACGAAGTGATGATGAAGATCACGCTGTGGGTAATGAAGCTGGCACCGTTGGCGATCGGCTGCATCATCGCCTCGCTGGTCGCGAAGTTGGGCGTCGCGGCCCTGCAGTCGCTGGCGTGGTACTGCGCGACGGTGGTCGTGGGGATCGCGATACACGTGGCGGCACTGCTCACCATCGTGGCGGTACTGGGCAAGATGAGTCCCATCGAGTTCATGCGCGGCATCTGGAGCGCCTGGCTGGTCGCTTTCTCGACGACCTCCAGCGCCGCGACCCTGCCGGTCACGATGGAATGCGTCACCGACAACCTGAAGGTCTCGCCGAAGATCGCCAACTTTGCGCTGCCGATCGGCGCGACCGTGAACATGGACGGCACGGCGCTGTACGAAGGCGTCGCGGTGATTTTCCTGCTCCAGATGTACGGCGGGCTGGTGGACGTGCCGGCCGACCTGACACCGGCGATGACCTTCGTGATCTTCATCACCGCGGTGCTGGCGTCGGTGGGCGCGGCCGCGGTGCCCAGCGCGGGGCTCATTACGATGGCCCTGGTCGCCGAAGCCGTGGGCCTGCCGCTGTACTACATCTTCTTCATCTTCTCGGTGGACCACCTCCTCGACCAGTTCCGCACCTCGACCAACGTCATGGGCGACGCCGTCGGCGCGGTCGTGGTCAATCAGATGGAGCGCGGAAAACTAGGCTCTGTCCGGTAATTCATTTCGGGCGTCTGCTGGCGGCGGCCTTCGCATGGCTTCGTCGGCCTCGCGCACCAGATGCCCTCTGGATATGGCTCGCTCGGCTTTCTTGCCCCGCTCGGCCGGCGCGGCGCAGCCGCCTCGAAAGCATTTACCGGACATAGCCTCGGCGAAGCGGCGGGGTGACGATTCTTACCCGCCGGTGATTGCCGAGGTGACTTCGGTCAGGCGCTGCTCCATCTCGCCCTTCGACTGCACGCTCTCGAGATTCAGGCGCACGACGGGCTCGGTGTTCGAGGGGCGCAGGTTGAACCACCACGACCCCATGTCGATGCTCACGCCGTCGGTCTTGAAGATGTTCTTCGCCGTGCCCGCGTACTTCGCCTCGACGCCCGCCAGCACGTCCTTTACGTCGCGGTGGACTTCGAAGTTCACCTCGCCGGTGTGGTGGTAGCGCTGCATCGGCTTGACCAATTCGCTCGCCTTCCTTTCGCTGCGGCTGAGCAGCGTGAGGATCAGGAACATGGCGGTCTCGCCGGAGTCCGAACAGAAGAAGTCGCGGAAGTAGTAGTGGCCGCTCAGTTCGGCTGCCATCACGGCCTTCTCGCTTCGCAGCGCGGCCTTGATGTGGCTGTGGCCCACGCGCGTCTGCACCGCGCGCCCGCCAGCGGCTTCGACGGCCTCGGGCAGCGCGCGCGTCGCGCGCACGTCGTACAGGACGGTGCCGCCCTTGCGCCCTTCCTTCTCGAGCAGCACCTGCGCCATCAGCGCGCCGGCGATGTCGCCGGGGATGGGCGCGCCGGCCTCGTCGACGAACGCCGCGCGGTCGCCGTCGCCGTCGAAGGCGATGCCGAGGTCGCACTTCTTCTCGACGACTCGTTTGCGCAGGTCGGCGAGGTTCTCGAGCTTAAGCGGATTCGCTTCGTGATTCGGGAAGCGCCCGTCGGGCGTCCAGAAGAGTTTCTCGACCTTCAGCGGCAGGCCCTTGAGCAGATCGGGCAGCCACGCGCCCATCACGCCGTTGCCGGTGTCGATGGCGATGCGCAGCGGGCGCTTGCGGTCCAGTTCCGCGAAGCGGCGGCAGTGCTTCACGTAGCCGGCGCGGACGTTCAGCACCTTGATGCGGCCGGGCCGCTTCGCCAGCGCGGGTTTGTCTTCGCGGAAAAGTTTTTCGACCTCGTCCAGGCCCTGGTCGTAGCTCATCGGCAGAGCGCCGGCCTTGGTGAACTTGAAGCCGCCGTACTCGGAAGGGTTGTGCGAAGCCGTCACCTGGATGGCGCCGCTGCACTTGGCTTTGCCCAGGGTGCCGGCGGCGTAGTAGCTGATCGGCGTCGGGCCCATGCCGATATCCAGCACGTCACAGCCCGCCGAGGCGATGCCGGCCATCAGCGCGGCGTGCAGGTCCGGCGAACTGATGCGCGCGTCGCGGCCAACGGCCAGGACCTTCGCCTTCAAGTATGCGGCGGTGGCTTTGCCGATCTTGTAGGCGTCGCCGGTGGTCAACTGCGTGGGCACGATGCCGCGGACGTCGTAGGATTTGAAGATGCCGGCCATGGGCGCTCCCCTTAGATTGTGCAAATGAAATCCGTTCTTTTTTGAAAGCTAGAGGCGCCGCACGCAGGGTCAAGAGAAGGATTTTCCCAGTCCGCCGCACACCGTAAAGGAATCCGAGCCGTGCCCAACGCGCCGCTCCGTTCGCTGCAACTCGTCACTGGCATGGTGCAGGAGAACTGCTACCTGCTCTGGCGTGAGGGCGCGGGCGAATGCCTTGTCATCGACCCGGGCGACGAGGCCGAGCGCATCCAGGCCGCGATGAGCGACCGCAAGCTCGCGCCGACGGCTTTCGTGCTGACGCACTGCCACGGCGACCACATTGGCGCGATCAGGGACCTGAAGGCCGCTTTTCCGGACGTGCCCGTGTACTGCCCGCGCGAAGAAGAAGCCTGGCTGGCGAAGCCCACCCTGAACCTCAGCTACTTCATGGGGCAATCGGTGACCGCGCCACCGCCCGAGGAACTCGTCGACGACGGCGACGAACTGAAACTCGCCGGACTGGTGTTGAAGGCGATCCTTGTTCCGGGGCATTCGCCCGGCGGCACGGCGTACTTCGTAGAAGACGGCGATGGCCGCGCTCCGCACCTTTTCGATGGAGATATTCTGTTCGCACAAGGCATCGGACGCACCGATCTGCCCGGCTGCAGCAGCCACGAAGCGCTGGTGGCGGGCATCCGCGAGCGCCTATTCACGCTGCCCGACGAAACGATTGTGCATCCCGGACACAACGAAGAGACGACGATCGGCGACGAGAAGCGCCTGAATCCGTTCTGCGGGTTATCGAACAGCGACTAGGTAGCAGCCCGGTGCAAGAGGACTGCTAGCGGTCTTCGATCACGAACAGCACGTCCACCTCGCCCACGCCGCTTACGCCGATGTTCGACTTTTCCAGCCAGCGCAGCGCGCGATCGTCCAGGCGGCGGCAGCCCGCCGATTGGAGCAGGTCCACCTTTTGGGGTAGCCCGCCGGCCTCGCGTACCGTGACGCGGAAGCGGCACCGTCCCTCGCAGGGGTCACCATGCCGGCATTCGCCCCGGCGGCAAGAGCGCGGATAGTCGGGCTTGCCGCTGAGGTACTCGCGCAGGTCGGCGATCTGCGGCAGCGACGAGGATTCCGCGTCCGCATTTGCAGAGGTTCGCTCGCCGACAACGGTGACGGGCTCCAGCGGCCGGTCGGCTGCGTCGAGTGTGGACGGACCCGTGGCACGTTGCGAGCCCGTGCGCGCGGGCTCCGCCGCCTGGAACTGCGAATCGTCCTCGACGGAAACGCGGAACGTTTGCGCCTCGGCCTGCGCGCGCGTCTCGTGCTGCGGCGGAGCGTTTCTCGGCGATAGCACCTGCGGCGCCTGTTGCGGCGGAGCAGGCGCGGCCTCCGTTCCCGGCGGCGGAATGCCGGGCTCGCTGCGGCGGCGCTGTTCGTCCAGCGATCCGCGGAACGCAGCGCTCTCCGGCGCCGTCATCTCCGCGACGGCCTCGAAATGAAGGCGCAGGGGATCGCGCGCCTCGGCCCGAGGCGCGCCGCCCAGGCCGCCGACGCTGAGCCCCAGCAGCACGGCGTTGACGCCTGCCGCCGCCGCGAAGACGCCGTACCAGACGGCCTTCGAGCTGTAGCCGCTCGCGGGCCTCAGAATCGCCAATTGAACTCCAGTCCGCCCAGCGTGTTCGAGCCGTTTGCCGAAAAGGTCTTGACCTCCTCGTACTTCTCGTCGGTGAAGTTCTCGATGCGCACGAATGCGCGGAAGTGTTCGAGGAAGCGGTAGCTGACGGCGATGTCGCCGCGCGTGTAGCCGTCGGCGCGCACAGTAGCAAATGAGTTGTCGGCCGTGGGGCCCAGGTCGCTGCGGGTGCCGACGTGCAGGAACTCCAGCGAGATGTCCAGTCCGTCGTAGCGCTGCGGCACCAAGTCCACCAGCGGGTGCACGACCAGCCGGCCGGTGTAGGTGCGTGGCGGCCGGCGCAGCAGGCGCGTGCCGTTGTCGTTCCGGGTGCTCATCAGCGTCGCGGTGCCTTCGATCGTGACCTGCTTGATCGGGCGGATATGCGCCTGGAACTCGAAGCCGCGCGTGTTTGCCGTGCCGATGTTGTTCAGCGTGCTGGTGACGAAATCGAAGCCGATCAGCGACTCAAAGTCGTTGTTGAACCAGGTGGCGTTTAGGCGGATGCGGCGGTCCCAGAAGTGCTGCTCGATGCCGACATCGTAGGCGAAGTTCTCCTCCGGCTGCAGGTCCGGGTTGCCGAAGAACGGCGCGAAAAGCTCCTGGAAGCCCGGCGACCGGAAGCCCGTGCCCGCCGAACCGTAGATGCGCGTGTCGGACTCGGGGATCAGAATCGACGCGTCGCCGCGCGCGGTGGTGAAGCTGCCGAACTCCTCGTTTTCCTCGCGCCGCACGCCGCAGGTCAGGAATGCGCGGTCAAAGAGCTCCAGGCGGTTCTGCAGGAAGCCCGCGTAGTTGACGTGGTGGAAGCGCACGTTGTTGAAGAATTTCGTGTCGTCCTGGTTGAAGTGTTCGCTCTCGACGTACGCGCCGGCGGTGACGATGTCGCGAATGTCGTCGTTTTCGAAGGCCGTCACGTGGTTCTGCCACTCGAACGTGTCGCGTCGTTCCTGCGCGAACGTGCGTCCCGGGAAGTTCCCATTGAACGGCGGCGCGATGACCGTGGAATCGACGTTGGGCAGGATCGACGTGCTGCGGAAGTCGGTGCCGTAGTGGCCCAGCCGCACGACGGTCTCCCAGATCGGCACCGGCCGGCCGCGGTACTCGAAACCCGCCAGCCAGTCCTGGTTGCTGATGGTGTCGTTGGGGTCGGGGAGTTCGACGAGGTCGCCGTAACCCGACGCGTTGCTTTCGTAGAAGCCCTTCTTCATGTCCGCGCCGCGCAGGATCAGCTTGGCCTCGTGCTGCGCGTTGAACTCGTAATCGAAGCGCGCCGCGCCGTTGAAAGTTTCCAGCTCCGAGTTGTTGATGTTCGCTTCCTGCTGGTGCAGCCGCGCGGCCGAGACGTTCCAGCGGAACTTCTTTTCCTGGCCTTGCGTGTTGAGCGTCTCGCGGTCGGTGCCGTAGGTGCCGCCGGCGCCGCTGGCGGTGAGCGAGGGCCGGCCTTCGCCCGCCGCGGTAATCACGTTCACCGTGCCGGTCACCGCGTCGGTGCCGTACAGGCTGCTCGACGGGCCGCGCGCGACCTCGATGCGGTCCAGCGCGATCGGATCGAGCGACTCCCAGCTGAAGAAGCCGCCCTGGCGGTTGACCTTCCAGCCGTCGAAGAGGATCAGCGTCTGGTCGGACTCGCCGCCGCGCGTGATCAGCGAGGTGAACGCGCCCTTGCGCCCCGCCTGGTTGACGACCAGGCCAGGGACCATGCGCAGGGTCTCGCTGGCGAGATGGTCCTGGTTGGTTTCGACGTCGTTGCCGGTGATGACGTCGATGGAGACGCCGGTCTCCTCGCGCGCGGTAGGCATGCGCGCGGCGGTAACGACGACTTCCTTCTTGCGCTCGGCGCTCTTCTTTTCCTTCTCGTCCTTGTTCTTGCCCTCTGTGTCCTTCTTTTCCTTATCCTTCTCATTCGCTACGGCCGGTTTCTCGGCCGCATCGCCTGCGGGAGGCGGCGTTTCTTCCGCGCTGGCAGCGAATCCGAAAAGGACCGTCAATAAAAGCAGGGTGATCCAACGAGCACCGTGCCGCATGGCACGCCTACCTTTCTTCCCGCTGGTTCGGCGGGACGGTAAAGGAAACCTCGGGCGCCTCTCCGTGGAGGAACCCCGAGCGCGTGCGATGGAACTTGCGCGGCTGGGACTCGAACGCCGTCCGCACGAATGGGACGGCCGCTCCACGGTTCCCTTGAGTCGAGGGCACCCGTGAAGGCTCTTGCTTCGAACCCGCACGTGCGGGCTCTTGGCCGCGGTCTAGAAACGGACCGCATTCGGCAGGTCTTCTGGCTTCCGGTTCGTACGCCCCGCTGGCCTTCCCGCCGGAACCGCGTGCGTCGTGCGGCCTCGGCAGTGGCCTCCTTGGGCTGGCGCCCTTGGAGTTCAGCGGTTTGTCCCCGGTTACAGCGGCGACCACCGCGGCGGATTTTCACCGCCTTCCCTATTCTCCCCACACAGGCAGATGCCGGCGCAGGAAACCGAATAGAGCCTCCTTCTTCAGTTGTCTCCATCATTAGAAACGGACCGCGTCGAATTACAATCGCCTTTCCCGAGGCCTCCTTTGGCCCCCTGCCCTCGCCTTGGCGCCGGTCATCCTTTAGAGTGCCGCCATGCCTGCAAAGCCCAAAGCCCTGCTCGCTTGGAGTTCCGGCAAGGACAGCGCCTGGTCCCTGCACGTGCTGCGGCAGAAAGGCGAGGTCGAGGTCGTTGGCCTGCTGACCACGATCAACGAGACTTTCGACCGCGTCGCCATGCACGCTGTGAGGAGGGAACTCGTCGAGGCCCAGGCGGCCGCCGCCGGGCTGCCGCTGTGGAAGGTGCCGATCCCCTGGCCCTGCCCGAACGAAGTCTACGAGCAGCGCATGGCCGAGGCCGTAGCGAAGGCGCGCAGCGAAGGCATCGCGCAGATCGCCTTCGGCGACCTCTTTCTCGAGGACGTGCGCCAGTACCGCGTCAACAAGCTGACCGGCACCGGCGTCGAACCGATCTTCCCCGTCTGGGGTTTGCCGACGGACAAGCTGGCGCGCGAGATGATCGCAGCTGGCGTCGAGACCGTCATCACCTGCGTCGATCCGAAGCAGCTCGATCCCAAGTTCGCCGGCCGCGCCTTCGACGAGAAACTGCTGGCCGAGCTGCCGCCCAGCGCCGATCCGTGCGGCGAGAAAGGCGAGTTCCACAGCTTCTGCCACGCCGGGCCGATGTACCGCGCGCGCATTCCCATCAAGGTCGGCGAGATCGTCGAACGCGACGGCTTCCGCTTCGCCGACGTGCTGCCCGCGTAGAAGAATGAACGGGAAGGCGCGTAACTATAGAAAGGACCCGTAATGGCCAAACTCACAGCCGTCACGCTTCCCGACTTCGGCGGACCGGCGGAGAAGCCGGAACTTTCCGACAGCGAGTACCTCGCGCGGCTGGCAATGGCCGAACGCAAAGCGTCCGAAGCCGGCTACGCGGCGCTGGTGGTGTACGCCGACCGCGAACACTCCGCCAACATGGCCTACCTGACCGGCGTCGAGCCGCGCTTCGAGGAAGCGCTGCTGGTGCTCATGCCGGGCAAGCGCCGCACGCTGCTGGTCGGCAACGAGTGCCTGGGCTACCTGCCGTCCGAGGCGCTGAAGATCGAGCCCGTCCTGTACCAGGACTTCAGCCTGATGGGCCAGCCGCGCGACAAGAGCCGCCCCGTCAAGGCGCTGCTTGCCGGCGCCGGCATCGCGCGCGGGCAGAGAATCGGCTGCGCGGGCTGGAAATTCTTCGACTCGGACCGCGTCGGCGAGCCGAAGACGGCGCTGGAGATCCCCTCGTATCTCGCCGACACGCTGCGCGAGCTGGCGGGCGACGCCGAGCTGGTCGAGAACGCCAACGCAATCTTCATGCACCCGCAGGAGGGCCTGCGTCTGGACAACAGCGCCGCGCAGATCGCCTGCTTCGAGTACGCCGCGGTGCAGGCATCGGAGAGCGTCCTGCGCGCGCTGACGGCGCTGCGCGAAGGCGTGACGGAGATCGAACTCGAAGCGTGCTTCCGCACCGGCGGACTGCCGCTGTCGTGTCATGCGATGGTCAGTTTCGGCGAGAAGGTCAAGCGCGGACTCTCGAGCCCCGGCAACGGCAAGGCGAAGCGCGGCGATCCGTTTGCGGCTGCGCTGGGTCTGTGGGGCGCGCTCAATTGCCGCGCGGGAATGATCGCGAAGAGGCCCGAGGATCTCTCTGCCGATCTGGCCTCGTTTTACCCGAAGTACGCGTCGAACTACTTCGACGTTGTCGCCGCGTGGTACGCGGCGGTGCACGTGGGCGCTTCGGCGGGCGAAATCTTCGCGACCGTCGACCGCGTGCGTGCCAAGGACCTGTACGATTTCCTGGTCAACCCCGGTCACTACATCCACCTCGACGAGTGGGTCCACGCACCATTCGCGAAGGGCAGCACCATCGAACTGCGCAGCGGCATGGCGCTGCAGATGGATATCATCCCCGTATCGAAGGGGCCC
Organism: Planctomycetota bacterium; assembly: GCA_023150555.1. Classification (GTDB taxonomy): domain Bacteria; phylum Planctomycetota; class SZUA-567; order H5-PLA8; family H5-PLA8; genus JAKLKQ01. The sequence goes on along the minus strand of JAKLKQ010000016.1, from coordinate 24,453 downwards.
TTCTGCTACACCAACGCCGAGGACGGCATCGCGCTCGCCGACGAGACCCTGCGCAAGGAATTAGCAAAATCCTTCCCCGAATGCTGGGCGCGCATCGAGAAGCGCCGCGCGTTCATGACCAACGCGCTGGGCCTGAAGTTGGACCCGTCGGTGCTGCCGCTGGGCAACATGCCAGGGTGGCTGCCGCCCTACGCGCTTGACCTGAGCAAGGCCTGGACCGCCGCTTAGCCTCTCCCGCATTGCGGGCCGTTTTTTGCCCTGTAGAATGCCGCCTTCATGACCGATACGACCCAGGCGCCGCGGCGCGCCTTCCTGGCGGTGTTCCTCGTCTCCGCCGCCTTGCTGGTCTTCCAGGTTTCCTTCACACGCCTGCTCAGCTACAAACTCTACTATCACTACGTCTTTCTCTCGATCTCCCTGTCGCTCCTGGGCCTGGGCGCGGCGGGCACCTACGTAGCGGTCCGCGCCCGGCCGATCAACCTGGACCGCAGCCTCTTCCGCTGGCTGCTGGCGCTCTCGTGTTCGATTCCGGCGGTGTTGCTGCTGATGGCGAGCCCGCCGTTCCTGCTCAGCCATGCGCCCGACCGCGTGAAGCTGATCGGCGGGAACGCGCAGATGTACTTGTCGTATTGCTCGCTGATGATGGTCTGGCTGAACTTCGCAGGCGGCGTAGTGCTGGCGCGGATCTTCAGCATCTACCACGCGCAGATGGGCCGGCTCTACGCGCGCGACCTGGTCGGCGCTGGGGTAGGCTGCCTGCTGTGCCTGGGTCTAATGAAGTACGCCACGCCCCCGCGGGCCTTCGCCGCGCCCACGGTGCTCACACTGGCCGCCGCCTGGGCGTATGTGCGTCCCGCGTACGCGAACGGCCGCCGTCCGTACACGGCGCACGCGTTGGCAATCGCGGCGCTGGGCATGCTGTTGGTGGTCCTCTTTGGCCGCGACGACCTGCGCAATTTCGAGAACTTCCGCAGCGCGGGGATTCCTCTGCCCCTGCTGCGATACGAGTGGAACCACCTCATCCGGACCGACAACACCGGCTTCCGCTTCGTGCTCGACGGCGAGGCCAGCACCGACATCATCGTCTGGGACGAGAATGAGCGGAACCGGCCGATGAGCGAACCGGCCTACACGATCGCGAAGCCCGAGCCCACCGTCGGGATCATCGGCTTCGGCGGCGGGCTGCAGTTGGCCGAGGCGCGGCGCGCGCAGGCCTCGAAGATCCTGGCCGTCGACATCAACCCCACCATCGCGAACTGGGTCCTGAACACCGACCGGGAGCTCAACGGCCACTTGTTCGATGCGCCCAACATTCAGGTGGTCGTCGGCGAGGGTCGGCACACGATCCGCTCGTCGGACGAACGCTTCGACGTGCTGGTGATGCACGCCATCGACACCTACACGGCGACGGCCAGCGGCGCCTACGCGCTGACCGAGAACTTCCTGTACACGAAGGAAGCCTGCTTCGACTACTACAACAGCCTCAGCGACGATGGCGTGATGACGATCTCGCGCTGGCTGTTCAACCCGCCGCGCGAGGACATGCGCCTGTTCGTCACGGCCCTGCAGGCGCTGGAAGAGCTGGGCGTCGAGGAACCCGCGAAGCACCTGGCGATGCTCGCACCCATTCCCGACTACCGGGCCCTGGGCGAGCAGCGCGTTTGGGGCTACCTGCTGATGACGCGGGGTCCGATCGGCCCCCCGGAGTTGGCGACGCTGCAGGCGCACGTGCAGAGGCACAATTGGAGCATTCTCTACGCGCCCGGCATGAAGTGCGGAACGCCCTTCGACGCGTACGTCGACTCCGGCGACCGCTCCGCCTTCCGGGCGGCCTATTCGTACCTGATCTCGCCGGTCACCGACGCCAGCCCGTACCTCTTCCAGTTCTACAATCCGCTGCACAAATCGACGTACCGCCAGGAAGTAGATCCAATGGCCGCGGCGCTCTACCAGTCCTCGGCCAGTTCGCTGCTGCTGGCGCTGGCGATGGCAGTGGGCCTCAGCGTCGCTTTCATCCTCGCCCCGCTGTGGATCAAGAAGCGCCGTTCGCGAAGCGGCACGCCGCTGGCGATCGGACTGCCGCAGGCAATCTACTTTGCCTGCCTAGGCGTGGGCTTCATGGCGCTGGAGGTGCCGCTGGCGCAGGTGCTGGCACTGTACCTGGGCCACCCGGTATACGGATTCTCGGTGGTGCTGGTCTCCCTGCTGGTGGCCAGCGGCGCGGGCAGCCAGTTGGTGCAGCGCTTCCCGGTCACGCGCCCCAAGGTCTGCCTGCTGATCGCGGCGCTGATCGCCGCGCTGGCGGCGGCGCTCTTTCCGCTTGTTCACGGCACGATCCACTGGCCCGACGCCTTGCGCTTCGCGGCGGCCGTGGTGCTGGTGGTGGCCTGCGGCCTGCCGATGGGCTTCCCGCTCGCGCTGGGGGTCAGGAGCCTGGGACGGGGCGATACCGACAGTGTCGCGTGGGCCTGGGCCGTCAACGGCGCCGCCTCGGTGATCGGTTCGTGCCTGGTGATGATTCTGATGGTCTTCTTCAGCTCGCAGGCGTGCCTGGTGCTGGCCACGGGCTGTTACGCGCTGGCGGCGTTAACGGGTGGGCACTGGCGCTACGACGAAGGAAGCTTGCCGTAAAGTTTCACCACGTCGTCCTGCGGCTCGAAGCCCAACACGTCCTTCATCTCCGTGCGGCTGAACCACGGATCGTCGCAAACCGAGGTACCGATTACGACGCCGAAGCCGACGCTAGGCTTCTCCATCGCCGCGCTGAACAGACCCACAGCGTCGCGCGGGCTGAGCCAGCACTTGCGGCAAACACGGTCTTTCTTCAGCGCCGGGTCGTCATAGCCCGCGAACCAGCCGATGCGAATCGCCACCACCTCCAGCTTGTGCTTCTCGAAATAGTAGCGCCCCAGCGCCTCGCCGAAGACTTTCGTCGCGCCGTAGCGCGTGCACGGGCGCACGGGATCGCTGACCTTTACGAATTCCTGGGTCGACGCGGCCTGCATCGTCTGCACCGTGCTGGCAAAGACGACACGCTTGACGCCGGCCTGCACGGCGGCCTCGAAGACGTTGTAGACCCCCACGACGTTGTTCGGCACCAACTGCTCGACGAAGGGCGCCTCGTCGCTGGTGGCGGCCAAGTGCAGCACGGCCTCGCGCCCGGCCATCGCCTGCCTGAGCACGTTCAGGTCCTGCAGATCGCCGACCACGCCGTCGGGGTCTTCGGGCAGTTTGCGCAGGTCGTAAACCCGCACGTCGAAGCGCTCCATAAGCGGCTTCAGCGTCCATTTGCCGACGCGCCCGCCCGGCCCGGTGATGAGAATCTTCTTCTTCGCAGCCATGACGCTTTATGCCTCCCGCGGTTTGCCGCCTCGCCGTCCTTTTATTGCAACCGCGCTGCTCTACAATCAACTTTATGAGCGTGCCCGTCCCGCCCGAGCCCACCGAGTGCGCCGTCCATACGGCCGCGGCCGAACTGGCGGGGACGGAATCCGCTGCGCAGGCGATCCGCCGCTGCGCGACCGGCAGGTACAACAGCACATGGTTCGTCGACGGCGCCGCCCGGCCGCTGGTGCTGCGCGTCGCGCCGCCCGACGATCCGGCGCTGCACCTCTTCTCCGAGTACCGCATGATGCGCCGCGAGCCCGCGCTGCACGCCTTGCTGCGCGCGCGCACGGACGTGCCGGTACCGGAGGTCCTCGCCCACGCGGCTCTGCATCCCGCGCTCGGCCGCGATTGCCTGTTGATGGAACGCCTGCCCGGCACGGCGCTGTCCGACCAGGCGGGCCTGGACGCGCGCGCGACCGCGGGAATCTACCGCGAAGTCGGACGCTGCCTGCGGCAGGTGCACGCGATCACCGGCGACGGTTACGGGTACCCGGGACCGGACGCGCCGATGGCGATGCAGAAGGACTGGCCCTCCGCCTTCGCGATGATGTGGGGCCGCCTGCTCGAAGACATCGAACGCTGCGGGGGTTACGCGAAGAACGAGGCCGCCGCGATGCTCGCGCTTTATGAACGCCACCGCGCCGCCTTCGACCGCGACGTGGCCCCGGCACTGCTGCACATGGACGTCTGGGCGCAGAACATCCTAGCGGTCGGCGACGGCCGCATGACTGGTCTGCTGGACTGGGACCGCGGGCTGTTCGGCGATCCCGAGATCGAGTTCGCGGTACTCGATTACTGCGGCGTCTCGGTACCGGCGTTCTGGGATGGCTACGGCGGGGCGCGGGATACCTCGCCCGGTGCACGCGTGCGAGGCGCCTTTTACCTCCTTTATGAACTTCAGAAGTATATCTTTATTCGGCGTATGCGCGGCGGAGGTGCCAGAGATGCCGAGCCCTACCGGCGACAGGCCTTTGCACTGGCGGGGAAATTATCCTGAAAATTCAGGGAAAATTGCACCCGTGCACCATTTTGACTTTGAAATCTGGCGGCGGTACGCTGACGACGACTCGTCAAAGCAGGTAAGCGCCACGGAATCGAGTCTTCCCTTATGTCTGCACCAGTCAAAGGGTATCGTGTCGGCAATTACGAGCTCCTGGCCAAGATCGGCGAGGGCGGGATGGGCGCCGTGTACCGCGCGCGCCAGCTGCCCATCGACCGCGAGGTTGCCCTGAAGCTCCTGCCGCCCGAGTTGGCCCGCGATCGTGAGTTCATCGAACGCTTCCTGCGCGAAGCCCGGGCCACCGCCAAGCTAAACCACCCGAACATCATCGCCGGGATCGACGTCGGCCAAGCCGACGGCTATTACTACTTCGCGATGGAATACGTCCACGGCGAGACGCTGCGCTGCCGCATAGATCGCGAAGGACCCCTGCATGAGCGTGAAGTTGCACACATCGGCGCCGGCATCGCGTCGGCGCTGGCGCACGCCCACGCGGCGGGCCTGATCCACCGCGACGTCAAGCCTGACAATGTGCTGCTGGACCAGGAAGGCACGCCCAAGCTTGCCGACCTAGGCCTGGTCATGGGCTACCGCGACGACAGCACGCTCACCAAGGCCGGCAACACCGTGGGCACGCCGCATTACATCGCCCCCGAGCAGGCCGCAGGCGACGTGAAGCTGGACGGACGCGCCGACATGTATGCCCTGGGCTGCACGCTCTACCACGCGGCCACCGGTTACACGCCCTTCGACGGCCCCAGTTCAGCCGTGGTGATGCTAAAGCACCTGAAGGACAAGATGCCGCATCCGCAGCAACACGTCCCGGACCTTACGGACGAATTCTGCGCAGTGCTGGAGCGCATGGTCGCGCGCGACCGCGACGACCGCTTCGACGACCTCAACGAGGCCTCCGAACTACTGGAAATGCTCTCCGAAGGCCAGGTGCCGGACCTGCGTCCGTTGGCCGCTTCTCAATCGAACTTCATCGCGTCGAACCGCCGCGCGAAGCCCGCGCCGGCGCGTGCCAAGCCCGAAGGGCACCACGCTTCCTCGCAGCGCCTGCGCCCCGTGCGGCTCCACGACCACCGCGACCGGCGCCGCTCGTCGGGTGCGCTCTGGATCGCTGGCGCCGTGGTGGGCGCGGGGCTCCTGGCACTGCTGGTCTTCCTGATTGGGTCCGGACCTTCCGGCTTGTCGCAGGAAAACCCGCGTAAGGCCGCGGCCGCCGACATCCCCCAGGCGCCTGTAGCTGCCAAAGCGGCGGGGACCTCGACGGCCGCTCCGGCCAAGCCGGCGCCCGCCAAGACCGCGCCTGCCGCGGCACCGGGGCCGGCGAAAGTCATCGAAGCGCCGCCGCTGCCCGACATGGCTGCGCCCAGGATGCCCGGGACCGCCGAGGCCACGCAGAAGAGTCCCACACCAGCGCCGGAGGACGATCCTGAGCCAAGGGTCCAGACCATTCTCAACAGCAACGATCCCGCGCAGCAGGCGAACGCGGATCACATTCGCAAGGATATCTTCGAGCCGATGCTCAAGGAGTTGATGCAGAAGAATCCCAAAGTGAGGGACATTTCTGGCCGGCAGATCAGCCTCGAGGCCGACCAGGAGGGCAACCCCGTTCTGCTGCGCGCCGACATCTCCGGACTCACTGACCTGACCGCCTTCCACAGGCTGAAGAAGCTCGAAGCCATGGCCCTGGGGGCCAAGGAAGGCGCACCCAAGATTGACCTCTCGTTCCTGGAAGGCATGAACCTGAAAGTTCTGTCGCTCTCGTCGGTGCCGGTTAAGAGCTACGAGCCGCTGAAGAAGACCTCTCTCCAAGAACTGATCATAGATCCCTTCGACTTAAAAACCCTTTCGCCGGTGCTGAAGGGCATGAAGAACCTCAAGACCATCAACAAGATCCCCGCCGCGGACCTGCTCAAGTAAGCCCTGCCTCCGCGCGGTAGAAATCCGGCTGGCCTCTCAGCCGCCGGCGGATAAAGATAAGTTCATGGCCCAGCCGACCATCGCCGACGTCGCCCGCCGCGCGGGCGTAGCACCGTCCACTGCCAGCGACATCCTGAACGGAAAGCTCAAGGCCACCGCCGAGACCGCCGAACGCGTCCGCCGCGCCGCCGAGGCCCTGGGCTACCGCCCCAACGCTCTCGCGCGCCGCCTGCGCACTGCCCGGGCCGAGGCCGTGGGCCTGATCGTGCCCTTCCGCCGCCCGCTGTTCACCAGCGGCGTGCTGGTGGACGTACTGGCCGGTATCCAGGCCGGGCTCCAGGACGCGGGGCTGAACCTTGTGCTGGCCACGCGGCGGTACGAAGGCCCAGGCGAGGCCTACGGCGCCGACCTGTACGAAGACCGCGCCGTCGACGGCGTGATCGTCGTGGGCACACGCGAGACCATGGGCCGCGACCTGAGTGCCGACGTGCGCGCACTGAAGCAGCTTGGCTGCCCGGTGGTGTGGCTCAACCATTACGACGGCAACGAACCCGTGGACCGCGTCCTGCGCGGCGGACCGGTGGTGCTGGAGGCGCTGGCGGTGCATTTCAAATCGCTGGGCTTCACGCGAGTCGGCCGGGTGCGCAGTTCCTGGCGCGGGGGCTACGACCCCGCCAAGGAGGAACCGGCTGCGCGAAAGGAACTGGCCGCGCTTGGCCTGGACTTGGTTCCGGAAGGCATGCGCGGAGGCGAAGCCTACGACGGCAGCGCGGCCCGCGCGGCGCTGGACCTGCTGCGCCGGCCCGCCGCAGACCGCCCGCGCGCGCTGGTGTGCGAGGGCGACGACCTGGCCGCCGCCGCGCTGCAGACGGCGCTGGGCCTGGGCTTGAAGGTGCCGGGCGACGTGGCGATCGCCAGCGACTCCAACTTTGGACTCAGTGCCCAAGCGGCGGTTCCGATCACCACCTACGGAAAGCCGATGTCCGAACTGGGCAAGGCCGCCGTCGCCCGGCTGGCCGAGCGCATCGCCGACCCGTCGTTGGAGCCGCAGACCCTGAAGGTCACGGGCGATCTGATCGTGCGCGCCAGCACAGCCGGGTCCTGAACCGCGCAAACCCTTTCGGCAAAATACGTTATATGTTTCTTTTTTCTTTGAGATTGGGTGGCTCAGGCGCCTCCTGCGCTCCTATGAGCGGTGGAGAGCAGCCGGAGCGCCAGGATGCTAGAATTACGAATTGAGATTTCCGCCCAGGAGTGCACCGCCGGGATGGATGCCCGCACCGACTTCGACCTGCTGGAAGCGATCGCCGGGGGCGATCGCGCCGCCTTCGACCTCTACTTCGAGCGCCACCAGCACACCGCCTACAGCCTCGCCTACCACCTGACCGGACGCGCGGACATGGCGGAGGAAGCCGTGCAGGAAGCCCTGCTGCGCGTGTGGCTGGCGGCGAAGAACGTCCGCGCGGACGGCAACGCCGAGGGCTGGTTGAAGCGCATCGTCGCGCGTGAAAGCGTTGCGCTCGCACGCGGCAAGCAAAAGGACCGGCAGAAGATGGAACGCAAACGGCACCTCGACCCCCCGCGCGCGCCCCACATGGAAGATGTGGCCGAAAAGGACGAACTGCGGCACGCCCTGCTCAGGAAGCTCGGCGAACTGCGCGACGCCGACCGCCAGCTGGTGACACTCTACTTCGCCGCCGGGATGAGCCAGCGCGAGATCGGCGAGGCCCTGGACATTCCGCAGCGCACCGTCAGCAACCGAATCGACGAGGCGCTCGGCCGGCTGCGCTCGAGCCTGGCGCAAGCCGGCCTGGCTGCCGCCGCGCCGCTGGTAAGCGGCGAAGGCCTGCGTGCAGCCCTCGCCTTGGGCCCCGCCGCCCCGCCCGGCTTGCGCGAAAGCGTCGCAGAACACGTGGGCCGGCACGCCGTGGAAGCCGCGAAATCGCTGTCGCAGCGCGCAGCCGAGCATTCGACGCGCACGGCCGCCGCGAAGTTGGGCACCGGCGCGTGGCTGGCCCTCGGCCTTGCCGGCGCTGCCGCGTTGGTCCTGGGCTCGATGCTGGTGCTCTCGCCGCCACCCGCAAAGCCGCCGAGCAATCAGACCGCAATGCCGCTGCCCGCCACCGCGGCGCCCGCGCCGCTGAACAGGTCCTGGTCCTTCGCCGAAGGCCCCCCCAGCGACATCCTTCGTCTTCAAGGTGACTGGGCGTGGAAACTTGTCCCGGCCCTCAAGCGCGGGGAGATGGCCGTTCCGTCCTCACAGCTCCTGAATCCCCTTCTGGCGATCTTGCCCGTGCCGCCACCCCGCCGGCCGTTCATGCTCAAGATCAAGGTCAACTACCGCGGCCGCGAAGGACGCAGCGGAATCGAGTGCGCCTGGCTCGACAAGGACGAGTACCTCGCCCGCAGGATCTGGGGCGGCGTGCTCCCGCTTCGGTTGAATGAGGACACAGCCACAACTTACTTTGTCGGGCGCCATGTGATCCACAATCTCGACGGGAAGCCAACGCTGCTCTACGAATACGACAAGGACTATCCTGGCGCATACCTGTGCTTGAACCTCGAGAACCTCGGCCTGCTGGACATTCAGCTCCGCGAGATCGAACTCAGCGAAGTCCCCGAGAAGCTTCGCGACATCGAGGCTCTGAAGGCTCAACTCGGCAACGAGCGGTTCAAGGTGGCGAATCACTTCCCGCCGGTACCCGAATTCTGGGCCCAAGCCGAGAAGGCTTGCCGACCTTAGCGGCCAGCGAAAAGTCATAAGTTCATCACTGACAAGGTATTGCGTTAACTCCATTTTATCCTGAAATCCTTGGCTCAAGGCCGCCCAGCTTCCATACTTTCTGACGAGAAGCTGGTGTGCGTAGCCTCTTAAGGAGCCAAGATGGCGGTCTCGGCGGCCCAGGCCCGAACGAAGGAGCGCCTCACCGGAATGGATCCGCGCAGCGACATGGTTCTGCTCGCCGCGATCGCCCGTGAGGACCGGGCGGCCTTCGAGATCTATTTCCAGCGCCACCAGCGGTCCGTCTACAACCTGGCCCTGCACATCACCGGCCGCACGGAGATGGCCGAAGAAGCCGTGCAGGAGGCCCTGCTGCGCGTGTGGCTCTCGGCGCGCAACGTCCGCAGCGACGGGAACCCTCAGGGCTGGCTCAAGCGGATCGTGGCCCGCGAGAGCATCACGCTTATGCGCAAAAAACAGAAGGACACCGCGAAGATGGAACGCCACCGCCAACTCGACTCCGCGCCCGTGCTGGACGCGCCGGATCCCGTCGAGCAGGGCGAATTGCAGCGCGCGCTTGGCCGCAAGCTCGAGGAACTGCACGAGCCCGACCGGCAGCTGATCGCGCTGTACTACGGCGCCGGCATGAGCCAGCGCGAGATCGGCGAGGTTCTGGACATCCCGCAGCGCACCGTCAGCCACCGCGTCACGGAGGCCGTAGGACGGTTGCGCGCGACCCTGGCGTCGGCCGGACTCGCCGCCGCGGCTCCGCTGCTGAGCGACGACGGCCTGGCCCAAGTGATCACCTCCGCCCGCCCCGTGCCCGGCAGCCTGGACGCGAAGGTCGCCGCGCACCTGTCGCTGCACGCCGCCGGCGGCGCAAAGGCGCTCTCGCACGCCTCGCGGCGCGCCGCAGCAAAGAGCAGCGGCGGACTCCTCATGCTGGGCGCCGCGCTGGCAGCCGGAGCCATTGCTATGGTCGCCGTGCTGAACCGCGAGGACGCGCCGGCGCCCGCGGCCGCGCAGCAAGAACCGGCGCCGATACCGGAAGATTCGGCCCACGCCAAGACGGACGAGCCGTTGAGCATGAAGTGGTCCTTCGCCGACGGGCCCAGCGAAGACTTCCGCATCCTGCAGGGCTCGTGGTTCTGGGAACGCCGGCAAGACGGCCGAGGCGGCATGACCGCCCCCTATACAGATACCAAGGCACCCGCCCTGGCCCTTCCGCCAAAGACCCCGCACGGGAAGCCTTTCATCCTCACGGCGATAGGACAGCTCACCACGAGATACGACAGTAAGGGCAAGCCCATGGGCCGCGGCGGCATCGAGGTCTTTTGGCTCACGCAGAAGGAAGTAGTAGCTCACGCACGCTGGCTCAAGACGCTCGAGACCCGAACCAACGCTACGATAGCAACCAGCATTTACTGTTTGGGCTCGCACATCATTCACACCGTGCACAACACGCCGACGATGGTGTACGAGTACGATGCGCCGTACCCCGGCGAGACCATCTGCATCAACCTGGAGAACGTCGCCATCTTCGAAATGTCCATCCGCGAGATTCGCGAAGCGGAGATGCCCGATAACTTGAGGGACATCGAAGCTCTCAAGAAGGCGCTGGGCAAGCCGCTCGCCAAGCCGGCCGTGCCCGTGCCGCCTTCTATCTGGCAAAACGTCGCTCGCGGCGAAAAACGAAGTCCGTGAACAACCGCACCGCTTGAAATGCGCCTCCACGCGAAGCGCAGGGGGAAGTTCCGTCCCTACGCAGAACCACGCCGGACCGAAAAGGAGCCGCAGCCATGACCGAGATCCGCCCGCTCCGCCTGCACCGGCCCACCGCCGTCAGCCAGATGCTGCGCGCCATCCGCGAGGACATCGAACGCCCGGCGGGCGCCTGGCCGCTCGCTTCAAAGGACGGGATCGAAAACCCCGGCTACGTCATTCGCGTCGCCGCGAATCGTACCACGCGCGAACGCGCCTACGAGCTGGCGCACCGCGTATACCTCGCACGCGGCTATGCGGCGGAGGACGGCAGGATGATCGTCGCGCCCTACGACGCCGACTCAAAGACACTGACGCTGCTGGCCGAAGACGACCGCGGCGAGGCAGCGGGCACGGTCACCCTTGTCTTCGACGGCCCGCGCGGCCTGCCTTGCGACGAACTCTTTCCGAACGAATTGGCGGAACTGCGCCGCGAAGGGCGCCGGCTGGTCGAGGTCACACGCCTGGCTATCGACAAGGCGCACGCCAACAACAAGCGCCTGCTCGTGCACCTCTTCAACTTCATCTCGGTCTATGCGCGGCGCATCGAGCGCGGCACGGACTTCATTATCGAGGTCAACCCGAGGCACGTCGCGTTCTACCGCAGGTTGATGCTCTTCAAGACGCAGGGCGCCGAACGCCCCTGCCCGCGCGTGAACGGCGCGCCCGCCGTGCTGCTGAAGTTGGACCTGGCCGAGCAGGCCGCGGAAATCCGCGCCGTGGGCGGCAGCGAAGGTCGCGCGCGCGGGCCGAACGGCCGGACGCTCTACGCACAATACATGGGATGGGCGCGCGAGCCGGAACTGGCGGCGTGGCTGAAGGCCGAACACCGCGCGATGCCGCATGCGGACGCCGCGCACTTCGGGCTGGTCGAACTCGCCGACACCCTGGTACAAGCAGGCACCTAGCAACCTCGCGGCAATTAAACGGGGCCGGCGTTCTTTGCCGGCCCCGAGTACTCCCGAGAGGAATCCGCCGTTCAAGCCGTAACGGCGACTTTCGTGCGATCGTAGACGACCGGGAACTTCTCGCCGGCGACCGGCTGGCCGGGCTTGACCGTGATGTGCTTCTCCACGGGGTGCGGGCGGACGGGCGCGTAGAGCGTGTAGCCGGGCATGTAGTGCACGGCGATGGCGCGGCGCGGTCGGTCGCTCAGATTGGCCGGCGAGCCGTGCCAGGTCATGCAATGGTGGAACCCGACCTGCCCCTTCTTGATCGTAAACGGCTCGGCCTTGACCTCGACGCCTTCCGGCAGCAGCGCCTTGTCGTAGACGGGCTCGAAGTTCGGGCCGCTCTGCAGCGGCACCTTGCCCCAACGGTGGCTGCCGGCCACCATCCACATCGCGCCGTTGTCGATCTCGGCGTCGTCGAGCGCGACCCAGGCGCTGACCAGGTCGGCGGGCGCGAGCACCGGCCACGCCGGATAGTCCTGGTGCCAGCCGGTGGGGCCGCCCTGTTTGGGCGGCTTGAACTGGATCTGGTCGTGCCAGATGCGCAGGATCTCGGCGTTGTTGCACAGCCGCGCTACGGCTTCGGTCAGTTCGGGGCGGCTGGCGTGCTGCAGGAACACGTCGCTCGCTTCCCAGATGTTGACGATCTGCACGACGACCTTGTCCGTGGGCTTGGCCTCGCCGTACTCGGTGCGGCCCTGCAGCATGTTGCGGTTGAGGACGGGCTGGTTCTTGGTGCGGCCTTCCATCACGGCCTGCATCTCGTCGCGAAGCCTGTCAACCTCCGCGTCGTCGAGAATGCGGGGCCCCTTCACGAAGCCGCGCACGTGGAATTCGTCGAGTTGCGCCTGGGTCAGCAGCATGGCCGAAGCCTCCGTTTCATGTATTTTCCATCGAGCCTTTTCGCTTGCGCTCGATTCCAGTCCCTGGACAATACGAGGAACAAGTGCGCCGAACCATGGATCGGTGCGCGAAAAAAGATGGATATTTCACCGGCTACCGCCCCCCTACGCCTGCCCCCGCGGCCCCTGGCACCCTGGCTGCGCCTGGCGCACGTTGCGGTGGCGCGCCCGGAGAGCGCCTCGCACCGCGCACGCCTGCGCCACATCCTCGACTACGAACTGGTCTTCCAGGTCGAAGGAAATTCATGGATCTGGTCGGGGCCTCACGGCGGCAGCGTGGACGTGCCGGCCGGCGGCGTGGCCTTCATCCCGCCCGGCTTCACGCACGGATGGGCCAGCGAGCCCGGCGCGCACATCGCTGTGCACTTCGACTTCCACGCCAAGCCCGGCCTGGCGGCCTTCCGCAACCTGCGCCACGGCACTGAGGACGTCGCGCGCAAGCCGCTCGCGTTCGTCCCGCGCTTCCTCCTTCATATGGGCAAGCCGGGCGAGGAGCCGCCGCTGGCCATCGGACTGGTGACGCAGGTTCGCCAGCCCGACCGCTGGCGCGCGCGCCTGGAGCCCCTGGTGCGCTTGTATCAGCGCCGCGCACACGCCGAGCCGCACGCGCGGCTGCTGATCGCCGAGACGCTCTGCTGGGCCGTGCGCACGCTGGCCGAGGAGCACGAAGGCTCGACACGAGCAGACCAAGGCTCGCCCGTCGATCCTCGCATCCTCGCGCTGCTCGACGAACTCGACGCGCCCACCGCCGAGGGCGTTCCCGAACGCCCGGGCATCGAGACGCTGGCGTGGCGTGCCGGGATGGGCCTGACGGCCTTCCGCGAGGCCTTCCAGCGCGCCACGGGGCAGACGCCGCGTGCGTACCTGGAAGCGCGGCGCATCGAGTCCGCCGCGCGGGCGCTGGCGGAGAGCGATCGCAAGATCCACGAGATCGCCGCCGCGCACGGCTACGACGATCCGTACCACTTCAGTAGGGCGTTCAAGCGGGTGACGGGGCGCTCGCCACGGGCCTATCGGGCGGGTTCGCGGGGATCGCTGGAGGACACGCGCGATCCGGCGGCCGGGGGTTCGCGGCGCGCGCGGGACGGCGGATAGTCGCCGACCAGTGCGCGCAGGCTGGCGCGGGGAATGTCGCCGCTGCGCGCGCGCCCTTCGCGGGACAACGGTTTTGCGGGCGGCCCGGCGAGCCAGCGTTCGAGTTCGGGCAGTTCGAGGGGCTTGCGGAAGAGGGGGATGCCGTGGGCCCGCACCCAAACGCTCAGCGCGATGTCGTGGTACGCGGTCATCAGCGCGACGGGCAGGCCAGGAAATTCCTCCATGAACGCCTGGACCACGCGGCAGCCGGTGGCATCGGGCAAGCGGTAGTCGGCCAGAAGCCCATCTACCTGGGCCTCGATGAAGACCAGGTCGCGCAGCATCTGTTGGGCCTCGTGGACCGACCCGGCCCAGACCGAGCGCAGCCCGCGGCGCTCCAGCCAGTGCGCCAGGAAGTACGCGATGTCGGGCTCGTCCTCGACGATCAGCAGGCAACGTCTGCGGGCGGCGGGAGGTTCGGGGTCCGGGTCGTCGCGCAGGGACATGGTTCGCTCCGCAGCCACACGCCTTCCCGCCCACCACCGGCACGCGCAGATTACATCGCCGGCATGAAGCGGCCGCCTATGGCGCGTAAATTTTTCGTGAATCCGCCGGCGTCGTTTTGCGCTGGCATCCCCGCCTCGTGCCCGCACAATCGGCTCCGCACCGCATTCAAAGGAGAGCTCGGACGATGGCGCAGCAGAACCAGGAAAAGCAGGCCAAGGGCGGCAAGGACGAAGGCATCGCCACCCGCGCGCAGGACTACAGCCAGTGGTACCTCGACATCATCAAGCGCGCCGAACTGGCCGAAAACAGCGCCGTGCGCGGCTGCATGGTCATCCGCCCCCACGGCTACACCATCTGGGAGAAGATGCAGCGCGAACTCGACGACCGCTTCAAGGCCACCGGCCACGTCAACGCCTACTTCCCGCTCTTCATTCCGCTCAGCTTCCTGACGAAAGAGGAGAAGCACGCCTCGGGGTTCGCCAAGGAATGCGCCGTCGTCACGCACCACCGCCTGATGAGCAAGGACGGCGAGGTCATCGTCGATCCGGAATCGAAGCTCGAAGAACCGCTGGTCGTCCGCCCCACCAGCGAGACGATCATCTGGAGCCAGTACAAGAACTGGATCCAGAGCTACCGCGACCTGCCCCTGCTGATCAACCAGTGGGCCAACGTCTGCCGCTGGGAGATGCGCACGCGGCTGTTCCTGCGTACCGCCGAGTTTCTGTGGCAAGAAGGCCACACCGCGCACGCCAGCGAAGCCGAGGCGCGCGAGGAGACGCGCCGCATGCTGGGCGTCTATGCCGACTTCGCCGAGAACGTGATGGCCATGCCCGTCGTCCAGGGCGCCAAGTCGCCCGGCGAGACCTTCCCCGGCGCCGTGCAGAGCCTTTGCATCGAGGCCATGATGCAGGACGGCAAGGCCCTGCAGGCCGGCACCAGCCACTACCTGGGCCAGAACTTCGCCAAGTCCGCCGACGTGAAGTTCCTCAACAAGGAAGGCCAGCTCGAGTACGTCTACGCGACGAGCTGGGGCGTCAGCACGCGCCTGATCGGCGGGCTGATCATGACGCACAGCGACGACAACGGCCTCGTCTGTCCGCCGAAGCTCGCGCCGATCCACGTCGTCGTCGTGCCCATCTTCCGAAAGGACGACGAGAAGGCCAAGGTCATGGAAGAGTCCGACAAGGTAGCCGCCGAACTGCGCGCGCAGGGCCTGACCGTGAAGATCGACGACCGCGACATGCATCCGGGCGCCAAGTACTACGAATGGGAAATGAAGGGCGTGCCCCTGCGCATCGAGATCGGGCCGAAGGACATCGAGAAGGGCAGCCTCTGCCTGGTGCGCCGCTTTGTACTCGAGCAGGAAGGCGAGAGCGAACAGGACCAGCGCAAACGCAAGAAGACCTTCCCGCCGCGCGCCGAGGCGCTTGCGTCCGTGAAGAAGCTCCTCGACGAGATGCAGGGCCAGCTCCTGGACCGCGCCAAGGCCATGCGCGCCAAACGCACACGAGTGATCGACTCGATCGCCGACTTCGAGAAATTCTTCAACGACGAGGGCGGCGGCTTCGCCTGGGTGCACTGGGCCGGCAACGCCGAGCAGGAAGGCGAGTTGGCCGAGCGCTTCAAGACCTCCGTGCGCTGCATTCCGTTCGAGGACCAGATCCCGGCCGAAGCCAAGGGCGAAGGCAAATGCATCCTCACCGGCCAGCCGTCAATGCACCGCATCGTGATGGCGAAGGCGTACTGAGAGGCTGCCAGGCGGATTTATCCCATCTGTAAAATGGCCGACACTGCTCGGCCATGGAAACCTTCTGGCAAATCTGGCACTGCGAGCTCCTCGAGATCACCGGCACCGAGAAGCTGAAAGTCGGACAGGTCGTCCTCGGCCTGCTGATCCTCCTCCTGGGCATGCTGCTCAGCAGCGTGATCTCGCGCATGGCCGGCCGGCGCAACCTGAACCCCACCGCCGCCGCCGTCGCGCAGAAGGTTGCCTACTATGTCCTCGTCGTCGCCGTTCTCTTCACCACCCTGTTCATGCTCAAGATTCCGATCACTGCCTTCGCGTTCCTGGGCGGGGCCATCGCTATCGGCGTCGGTTTCGGTACGCAGCAGATCATGAACAACTTCATCTGCGGCTGCGTCCTGATTGCCGAACGCCCCGTTCGCATCGGCGACCTGATCGAGATCGGGGACAGCCGAGGCAACATGGAGTTCATCGGCGCGCGCTGCACCCGCGTGCGGCGCACCGACGGCGTGGACCTGCTTGTGCCCAACAGCGTGCTGCTGTAGCAAACCGTCATCAATTGGACCCTGACAGACAACAAGGTGCGCACCACCCTGCGCGTCGGGCATGCCTACGGCAGCGACGTGCGCAAGGCCGAAGAACTGCTCTACCGCGCTGCGAAAGGAAACAGCGGCGTACTGAAGGAGCTGCCGCCGCTGGTGGGCTTCGAGGATTTCGGAGACAACGCGCTGATCTTCGATTTCTATATCTGGGCCCACGTCAACCGCCCCATGGAATTGCGCAGAATCCGCAGCGCTCTGCGCTTCAGAATCGACGCGCTCTACCGCGAAGCCGGCCTGGTCATCTCTTTCCCGCAGCGCGACGTGCATCAGGATACGCTGAAGCCGCTCGACGTCCGCATGGTCCGCAGCGTGGCGGCTAGGACCGGAGAATGACGGAGCCTACTCCCGCTCGTAAATGAGATAATCGGCGAACGGCGGGTGGGGATCCTGATCGACCAACTTCCAGCCTGGCAGATCGAAGCGCGCCATTCTCGGATCGGGATTTCGGTCTGCCAGATGCGGAGCCAGCACGCCCGCGCGCGACTTCCACGTGGACAATTCGACCACCAGGTACCGCGCCTGCTGCTTTGCGGCCCACGCGCGGAACTCTTCGAAACTGGGCAGCGGCGGCAACAGCACAACCTTGTGCTCCGGCGGCAACAGCCAGAACAGGTCGTAGTTCGGCCGGAAGTACGACGTCACGGCACAGACTTCCTGACGGTGAACCGCGTGCACGAAGAGCCATTCCTTCAGGTACGCGTACTTCGGCGCCGGCTGCAGGGCTTCGCCCGGAGAGGCCAGCCCGTCACGCCGCACGCCCAGGCCCAGGCCCAGCGACGCCAACAGAAGCAGCGTGCCGAGCGCCGCCCAGCCCGCATGGCGACGGCGCGACCTGATCCAGCCGCTCCAGGGATTGCGCACCGCACGCCGCACGCCGCGAGCGGCCTCGAAGGCCAGGATCGGGCCCAGCATCCCGGTGAAACGTTCGATTGCCGTGAGCTTCGCCCACCACGCGAAGAGCAGGATCACCAGCGCGACGAAGACCAGCGTGAAGGTCTTGCGCCAGCGCACCGGATCGGTGAACGTCCCAAAGATGCCCAGGAAAAGGGCCGGCGCCGCCAGGAACCACCAAGCCGCGTAGGGCCCCGCGAAGAGCGCCAGCAGCACCTTGCCCTGCACCAGCATCCCGTCGCGCAGGCGCCCGGCGATCTCCGGCGCATCGTGCGTCTGCAGATAGCCGCCCAACCCCGGCCCGCCGCCATTCACCAGGCGCTGGTCGTAGCTGTCCAGCCACAGGAACGACGTGTTGCGGTTGTGCAGCGGGTTGCCGTGGGCGACGGTGTTGTTCCACAGCACTGGCCACACGACCAACAAGGCGCCCAGCAGCAGCCAGCCCAGCGCATGCAGCGCAGGCACGGCCTGCGCGCGCAAGGAAACGCGCTCTCGGCGCGCGCGTTGCGTGGCTTCGACCGCCGCCGCGATTCCCATGGCCACGAGCAGCAGCAGTGCCGTCGCCTTGAACAGGTACCAGATCCCCAGCGCCACGCCCGCCCAAAGCCAGCGCCCGCGCGGCCGCCAGTAGCCCGCCATCAGCAGCCACGCCACGAACAACGGAAGGTAGACGAACGGCTCGACGGCGATCTTCCCCGCGCCGTAGGTCCACGTGTTCGAGACCGCCAGCAGCGCCGCCGTAAACAGCGCCGTGCGGTGGCCCACCGCCTTCGCGGCCGCCGCGTAGATGCCCAACAAGGCCAGCGCCGCCAGCACGGCGCTCAGGGCGCGGAACGGCCGCACCGCGTCCAGGCTGCGCTGGGCGAACGGCGAACCCAGCAAAGCCATGCCCGGCGTGCGGTTGTCGAAGGGGTACTCGCCGCGCAGCGCGTGGCCCAGCCAGCCGGAGACGCCGCCATGGTCGCCAACCCAGATGCTTTCGAAGAGGAAGTTGGTCTCGTCCGAGACCGGCATCTCGTTGGCGTGGTGGCTGTACCCGTTGAGCGCCAGGAGAAGGGCCAGGAGCATTGCGCCGCCGGCGCCGAGCCATGCCATGCGCCGCCAGCGCCGACGCTGGGCCTGGGCGACCCAGCCAGACGAGGGTGTATCGATGGGGGGATTCGATTCGGCCATACTCTATGGTATCGTAGCCTGGACGCGCCGAAATGCCCGCGAGGATTCCAATCGTGAAGTACCCCGCCGACGCCCCCGTAACCCCTTTCAAACACAAAGCGTTGCAGGAACGCATCGCGCGGCTGGGCATACCGCTCGGCGAGATCGAAGAGCACTTCGTGCGCGCCGGCGGGCCCGGCGGGCAGAAGGTCAACAAGACCAGCAGCGGCGTGCAGTTGCAGCTCTCCAGCCGCGAGCTGACCGTGAAGTGGACACACGAACGCTCGCGGGCACTCAACCGATTCCTGGCGCTGCGGGAGCTGGTCGACCGCATAGAGCAACTCGATGCGCCGCAAGACTCTGCGCGCCTCGCCGAGCACGCGCGCATCCGCAAGCAGAAGGCTCGCCGTCGGCGCCGGCATGCTGGCGCCGGACCGTAAGCCAACCTCCGCTGGCCCGCCGTTTGCCCCGTCAAAGCATGCACAGGCCGCGCTGACGTTTTGCGTCACCGCCGGATGCCTAAGGCATTATGGGGCATGACTTTTACACGAAAATGCGAGTGGCAATTCACGTAGTGCAATACGCAAAACCTGTCACATTTACATTCCGCTTACAAAAGAAATTCAACGCACTACGGGCACCAGGAGGCCTTCGGCTATGGATTCCACGCTGCGCCTGACCTTTCCCCCGCTGCTGCTGCGCTGGACAGCTCGCGGCCGCCGCGCGATCCGGCGGCTCAACGTCTTCTACCTTCTCAGCGCGCTGCTGATGCTGCTGGGCTGCTACCTCGTCTGCATCCCGTATCTCTACAAGCCGCGGGCACTTGGCGCGTTGCTGGCGCTGTTGGGGACGATCAACCTCTACGAGGCTCTCGTCATCGCTACCTGCGTCTACCTGATCCGCCGTGCGCCGTTCCGGCGCGAAGTGCCGCTGCTTCTGCTGATCGAGGTGGCCTTCCTCTTCGACGGCACATTCACCGTAAACGCTTGCGTCACCGCGCATTACCTGTGGGGCCTGGTGATCACGGCCGGCAGCCTGGCGCTGGGCTTCGCCAAGCTCTTCGTCCTCGACCGTGCGTCGCGCGGGCGGCTCTTCGGCGCGCGCAAGGCGTTCCTGGCAGCGGGGATGGTCTTCCTCTACACGTTTCAGCCGTTCCTCGCGCTGTATTCCGGCGCCGGTGAAGACTTTAGACTTGCTCGAGAATTCCTCGTCTTCAGCGTCTGGAGCGTCTTCGCGGTACTGGCGCTCTTCCTCAGCCTCAAGCCCGCGCGCCCCGCGCCGCCAGTGCTGCACCCGGTGCTGAAGAGCGACGCGGCCGTGCTGGCGGGTGCGGTCCTGCTGGCGCAGTGGGTCGGGCAGGGCTGGGTGCACGAGGCGCCGTTCCACGCGGCGTTCCTGCTGCCGCTGGCCTTCGCTGCAATGGCGCTGCTGCCGCGGCCCGAGCCCCTGCACATGGGCCCGTTGCTCCTCGAAGGTCGCACGTTCTGCGCGGTGGGCCTTGTGGCGGTCGGCTTCGCGCTTCCGAACGCGCCGAAGTGGGAACTGCTGAACAACTTGCGCGAGCCGTGGGCGGTGCTCTCGCCGCTGCGCGTGGCGCTGGCGATGGGCGCGTGGCTGCTCTTCCGCGCGTGGCAGCGCGAAGGCCACGCCGCGCTGCTTAACGCGTTTGCCGTATTGAGTTTCCTGGCGGTCGCCGGGCATGATGCGCAGAGCGTCGCGCGATTTGTCGAAGCGCCGGAGCCGGACAAAGTCGCGCTGCTTCTTCCGGTGGCATCGTGGTGGGCGTTACGCCAGCGCTCGTATCTGCGCGCGCTGCTTGGTCTTGCGATCTACCTGGCGCTGTGCGTGGCGTCGGTGAAGACGAAGCGCCTCGAGTTCCTGGCGTGGTACGGGCGTTACCTGCCACTGCTGGCGTTCGTGCTGGGGCTGGCGCTGGCACCGGAGCGCTGGCAGCGTCTGCTGGTGCTGGCGTGCCTGGTGTGCGGGATGGGTTGCGTCTGCCTGTTCACAACCGCAGACGCGGGAATGATTTACTACTACGTGGCGGCGCTTGCGCTGCTGCAGGCGGCGCGGGAGCGCCCGCTCGCGTACGCCGTGCCGTTGGCGGCGTACGGCGCGGCCGGCGCGTTCCACAGCCTGGAAGGCCCTGTCGCGCTGACGCGCGGCGCGTGGGGCTGGGCGACGATCCTGCTGGCCTTCATCGTCTTCGGAATCGCCTTGGCGATTACGCGCTGGCAGCTCACGCGAAGCCGGAAGTCAGGCTCGCAGCCCGTGCACGTAGGGCATGTCTCGATTTAATCGATCCCATGGTGCAATTTTGTCGTAAGTCCAATAAACAAATCCTAGTTGCTCGACGTGCAAATAGGGTTTACGTGAACGGCGAATATCGAAACGTAAGGACTTACAAGAACGAATTTGTTCGGAATTTCGCCGCTAATTCCCCAAAAGGATTTCGACGCCGAATCGCGCGGGTGTTACGGCAGCGCTGCGACGGCACCTGACGCAGCGAACTAGTTCAGCTTGGCTGCGTAGTTGGAGATGTCGGCGACGGTGTTCATCGCGGCGGCGTCTTCGTCGCTGATCTCGATCTTGAGCGTGTCCTCGAGTTCGGCGAGCAGCTGCAGGCCCTTGGGCGAGTCGATGCCCAGGTCCGCGACCAGTTCCATCTCCGGCTTCAGATCGGCGCGCGCGCGCCCGCTTACCTTGGCCAGCACGTCCAGCGCCACGTCCTGCTTGCTCATCGTCGGATCTCCTCAGCTTGGCTCAAAGCCGTTCCAGCTTGCCGTCGAGGTAGCGGCGGCGCAACTCGAGGCGCTGCACCTTGCCGCTGGTGGTCTTGGGAATCTGCCCGCGCTTGACGAAGACAAGGTCCGCGAGCGGCAGCGAGAGCGCGCGGCCCACGCGCGAGCGGATCTCGTGCGCGAGCGCCGCGAGCGCGTCGCCTCCGCGTTCGTCGGTCTCGAGCACCACGACGGCCTGTTCGCCCTCGCTGCCCTTCGGCACGCTGAACGCGCCGCTGCGCAGCTTGCCGCCACCGCCGGCCGCTGCGTCGGCGTGCCATTCGATCTCCTGCGGCATGAGGTTGTGGCCGTGGATGATGAGGATCTCCTTCGTACGTCCGGTGAGGTACAACTCGCCGTCCTTCAGGAAGCCCAGGTCACCGGTGCGCAGCCAGCCGTCCTCCAGGCACTCGGCGCTGGCCTGTTCGTCGCGGTAGTAGCCCATGAAGATGCCGGGGCCCTTCGCGCGCACTTCGCCGATCGAGCCCTCGCCCAGGACCGTTCCGTCGGGCGCGGTGATGACGACCTGCGTGTCGCGCACCGCCGGCCCGTTGCTGACGGACTCGCGCAGGTCCAGTTGTGCCCCGGCGGGCACTTTCGCCACCTTCACGCCGGCGCAGGTGCGGTCGAAGGTCACGGCCAGCGTGCCTTCGGCCAGGCCGTAGCACGGGCGGAAGACGCGCGGGTCGAAGCCCGCCGGCGAGAAGCGTTCGCCGAAGGCCGCGCAGGTCTCGGGGCGCACCATCTCCGCGCCGGTCATCGCGCCCTTCCAGTTGCGCAGGTCGAGGCCCTCGATGTCCGCTGCGCTAAGGCGTTCGACGCAGGTCTGGAAAGCGAAGTTCGGCGACGGCGAGAGCACCCGCGCGCCGCCGCCCAGCGCCTGCAGCCAGACCTTGGGCCGCGCGAGGAAGGTCTCCGAGCGCATCAGCCACAGGTCAACGCCGTGCACGATGCAGAAGGCCAGGCAGCCGATCAGGCCCATGTCGTGGTTCAACGGCAGCCAGGAGACGACGCCGTCGACATGCTCGCGCAGCGTACAGCCGAAGGGCGCGACGACGGCATCGGCGATGGCGATCGGGTTGTGCAGCACCGCGCGGTGCGGGATCATGACCGCGCGCGGGATCCCCGTCGAGCCGCTGGTGAGCTGCAGGAACGCGAGGTCCTCCGTCGCGGCGTCGTGCGCGGGCACATCGCCGGCGGGCAGCGCGGCGAAGTCCTCGAACGCCAGCGCGATTGGCCCGGCGTGGCGGGCGTTGAGCTTCACGAGCTCGGCCTTCAACGCCGGGTCGCAGACCAGGCGTTTGGCGCCCAGGCGTTCGCAGACCGCGTCGATCTTGGCGGCCTGGGCCTCGGCGGAACTCATCGCGCCCTGGTAGGCCATGGCCACGGGCAGCGCGCCCAGCCAGACGGCGCCCAACCAGGCCTCCACGAAGGGCCAACCGGTGGGCAGGCAGACCGGCACGCGGTCGCCGGGACCGACGCCGGAGGCCTTAAGGCGTGCGGCGGCGGCGCGTACGCTTTGCAGCATCTCCGGGTAGTTGCGATCCTCGGTGGCGCTCCCGCGGCGGTTGTAGATGCGGAAGCCGTTGCGCGGGCGTTCGCGCGCGCTGCGCTCCAGCGCGGCCGGCAGGTTGCGGAGGGCCTCGGCGGACGCGCGCTCGGGTTGTGCGGGGTTCGGGCGGGGCATCGCGGTCAGACGGTTTGTCGCCCGATCGCGGCGGCCTCGGCGGGATCGCCGGCCAAGGCCTTGCCCAGCGCGACTTTCTCGCCGCAAGCGATGGACTTCTCGAGGCGCTGGCGCGCCTCCTTCGCGACCTTCTCGTACAACTCGACGCGGTCGACGCCGATGGCCTTCATCTCCGCGTCCATACGGTCGAAGATCGGATTGACGAGCGCCAGCACCGCCTGCAGCCGCTTGTGCAGGTGCTCGCTGAAGGTGCGGCCTTCGGCGGCGGCCTCGCGGAACATCGTCGCGAAGCGGTCCTCGAGGTAGATGTGGTTGAAGCCCAGATGGCGCGCCTCGTCCTCCAGGATGCCGTGCGCGATCTCGCTCAGGACCGGGTCCAGGTCCACGCGGCGGAATTCTTCCATCACCGACTTCGCGAGGACCTCGCTGACAAGCACGCCCGCGAGCCACTCGGCGGCGTCCTCCGAGACGATGGCGCTCTGGAAGAGATACCCGGCCGGATACCGTCGGATGGACATCGGCTCGCGGTCGATGCGCTGGTAGTACCGCGCGAAGAGTTCGGTGTGGCGCGCCTCGTCGACGGCCCAAGTCGTGAGGTAGAATTGGCTCTCGACCTCGCACGTCGCGCCCAGCTTGGGGATCAGTCCGGAGACGCTGTACAGCGCGGCCTGCTCGCCCATCAGGATCGGCGTCAGGATCGTGGCCATCTGGTCCTTCAGCTTGTCCTTGGTGATGCGCTGCGGCGCGCTCCAGTTGAGATCCTCGGCGGACCACTGGCTGCGCAGGGCCTTGTGCCAGATGGCAAGGTGCTTCTTCTTCTTGAGGTCGGGCAATACCTTGTAGATCTTCATCGCGGACGAATTCCCAAGCCAAAGCTAATTCGGACAAGGAGATGTGTTATCCGCGTCGGCGGGGCCTGTCAAGCCGGACGGCCCCGTATAAAGGAGGCGGAATGCACCTTGCGCGCGGAACGGCCATCCTTTATTTGAGAGGCATTATGGCACTCACCGAGAAGGAAGTCCGGCACGTGGCGATGCTCGGCCGTCTGGCGCTGAGCGACGAGGAGGTTCACGCCTTCACGTCGCAGCTGGGCGCCATCCTGCAGTACATCGACAAGCTGCAGCAGGTCGACACGTCCAAGGTCGAGCCCATGATCTCGGCGACGGCGGGCGAGAACGTCTTTCGCGCCGACGAGCCCCGCCCCAGCCTGCCGCGCGCCGAGGCCTTGAAGAGCGCGCCGGACCACGACGACGAGTTCTTCCGCGTTCCGAAGGTCATCGAGTAACCGTTGCTCTGTTGAAAAGTTCTTAAGTCCCTTGGGCACCCCGCCGAAACCTAGTTTGTGGGGGCGTCGAGGGAACGCCC
>JAKLKQ010000169.1:286-531 GCA_023150555.1 Planctomycetota bacterium | reverse complement strand
TGAATCGGTGCTGGCCCGTGTGCGTCCCGACGACCCGGCCGTCGGGGTCCACGATCGGACCTTCCCGGGCAAGGTCGGCCCGTCGGCGGTCGATGAGCCCGGCGTAGTCGTTGTCGGGGACGAAGCAGATCTCCTGGCTGTCGGGCTTGTCGAACACCGGCAGGCCGAACTGCTGCGCCAGCCCGCGCACCTCGGTCTTGTGCATCCCGCCGATCGGCAGGAGCATGCGGCCGAGCTGCTCGCGC
>JAKLKQ010000169.1:0-276 GCA_023150555.1 Planctomycetota bacterium | reverse complement strand
CGACCCCGAACAGCACGTAGCTCTGGTCCTTGGACGCATCCAGCCCGCGCCGCAGGACGTGCCCGTCACCCGTTTCCTCCACCCGGCCGTAGTGGCCTGACGCGACGAACTGCGCGTCGATCTGCCGGGCGTACTCGTGCAGCTTTCCGAACTTCAGCCAGTCGTTGCAGCGCACGCACGGGTTGGGCGTCCGACCCTGCGCGTACTCGTCCACGAAGTAATCGATGATCCGGCCGAAATCCTTCTTGAAGTTGCACACGTAGAACGGCACGCCGA
>JAKLKQ010000168.1 GCA_023150555.1 Planctomycetota bacterium | reverse complement strand
CGGTCTACGAGCTGGACCCGGACATGCTGGCGAGCAAGGAGATCGACGGAGTCGCCGACGAGTTGCAGAGGTTGCTGGCATGAAGAAGGTCACCTTCGGCGGCAAGCGTCCGACGGCCTCACCCACGGCGAACATCGACAACTGGGTGGCTGCCCAGGGCGCAGAGCAACCGCGTGAGCAGATGAAGCGCTTCACGATCGACGTGCCGGTCAGCCTGCACAAGCGGGTCAAGAGCCAGTGCGCCATGCAGAACCTCGTCATGGCCGACGTGATCCGCGAACTGCTGGAGCAGCGGTTTCCAGCGCCCGCCGAAGCGAACGGGGAGGGGGCGTCGTGAACACGATGAATCGCAAATACGATTTCACGACAAGCCGCATGTGCGGCCCGACCGCCGCGCGGTTCTGAATGGTCGGCCACGCACCGTCGCCCGATGACCGCCAGCCGGACTTGTTCGCCGCCAGCTTCGCGGACATTCCCGTGCGCGATCAACGAGATACGATGGAGCGACCGTTCTTCAGCCTGGCGAAGAGGC
>JAKLKQ010000167.1 GCA_023150555.1 Planctomycetota bacterium | reverse complement strand
CGGCCACGCGGTGGCCGACGCGCGCGCGCTGCAGCAGCGCTTCCGCGCGGTGCTGACCGGGCAGGCCGAACCCGACGAGGCGGACCTGGGCAAGCTGGTCAGCCTCGCCGCGGTGCGGCGCTACCCGGGGCGCATCAAGTGCGCGCTGCTCGGCTGGCACGCGCTGATGCATGCGCTGGCGGGCGCGGCCACGGCCGGCGACGACCCGGACATCGTCGTCGAGCGCGAACGCGGCGGCACGCCCGACGGAGCGCCACGATGAGGCTGCAGCAGGAGAAGACCACCACCACGCGCGCGGTGCAGGCGCGGCGCGTGCCCAGCGGCGAGCCGGTCGAGGTGCCGGCCGGCACCACGGTGACGATCACGCAGGCGCTGGGGTCGAGCTTCAGCGTCGTCGCCGGCGGACAGCTGGTGCGCATCGACGGCCGCGACGCCGACGCGATCGGCCGCGAGATGCCGCCGCCGCCCCCGACGCTGGACGCCGACGCGTCGCCCGAGCAGGTGCGCGAACTGGTGTGGGCCACGCTGAAGACCTGCTA
>JAKLKQ010000166.1 GCA_023150555.1 Planctomycetota bacterium | reverse complement strand
CCTGACGAGGTCTCCCCACAATGCCCAATTCAACAACGCAGCTGCGCAAGCCCCGTAGCTTTCACCGCAGCGCTCTTTCTCCAAATCAGGCAGCCAGGATCCTTGGCATCACCGGCGAGGCCGTGAAGCAGTGGATCTACGCCGGCAAACTCCCCGCCACCAAGCTGTCCAACGGGTACTACCGCATCAAACACACCGACCTGGCCCAGTACCTGCTGAACCGCCGTGCCGCTGCCCAGGTACTCGCCCTAGCCTCGACAGACCGCGCCCTGGAAACCTCCTTGGCTCACATCGCCAAGGACCTGAGCCACAGCTTCTCGGCTGTCCCCGACACCATCTCGGCCCTGAAGCAGTTCCAGGCCCAGGCGCCGAACCTGCTGGTCGTGGACCTGGACGGCTTCATGGAGGGCTGGAAGCTGATCCGCAAGGTGCGGGGAAGCGTGCGGTTCGGGTCGCCTAAGATTCTGCTGCTGAGCCAGAAGGGGCTGTCGGACAAGGAGACGTCGGAGGCGGTGCGGCTTGGGGTCAGTGGGTGTTTGGA
>JAKLKQ010000165.1 GCA_023150555.1 Planctomycetota bacterium | reverse complement strand
GCGCGCTTGGGTATACGGGCAACATCGTCCGCTGCCTGCGCGCGCTCAACCCGGACGGCTCGAATCCGGGCCTTACCCTGATGCTCCAGGACGCGCACCTGATCCGGCGCGCGCGCGACCTCCAGCGCCTGGTCTCGTGCCTCGAATGGGCGGCGGAGGACAGCGGCAGCATGGTCCGCGCGATGCTGCTCTGCAATAAGGTCGCGCGCTGGAATCCGCAGTCCAGCGCCTTCGAGCTGGAATGGAAGTCCACCTGGTGGCGTTGGGCCGAGTCCGAAGGCGGCGACGGCAGGCTCAAGAAGGCGGACGTCTGGCACTTCACGCGCCGCACTCTGACAGCCGTGAAGGAAGAGATCGCGATCCCGCTGTTGGAGCGCGCCAGCGCGTAAGCGAAGCAAGGCCCCGGCGCTGGCCCGTAGCCTCGCCGGGTTGTTGTGGAAGGCGAAGTGAAGCGAAAGGAGGCAGGGATGTCCAAGCAGGCACGCAAGAAGACGGTGGCCGTAGTTGACGTTCTCAACGAGCTGGTTCCGGCGACGGCCAAC
>JAKLKQ010000164.1:283-544 GCA_023150555.1 Planctomycetota bacterium | reverse complement strand
CGTTCCCGACGAGCGCCCCCACATCGAGGCGGAGCTCCGGCGGATGGCGGACGAGTACGGGTGCTGCCTCGTCGTGACGACGGGAGGGACGGGCCCCGCGCCCCGGGACGTGACGCCCGAGGCGACCGAGGCCGTCTGCGAGAAGATCCTCGACGGCTTCGGCGAGCAGATGCGCGCCGTCTCGCTCGCGAAGGTCCCGACGGCGATCCTCTCCCGCCAGATCGCGGGGATCCGAGGCCGGACGCTCGTCGTGAACCTCCC
>JAKLKQ010000164.1:0-273 GCA_023150555.1 Planctomycetota bacterium | reverse complement strand
CCGGCCCCGGGCGATCCGCGAGTGCCTCCTCGCCGTCTTCCCCGCGATCCCCTACTGCATCGACCTCCTCGAGGGCCCCTACCTGACGACGGACGAGAAGGTCGTCGCGGCCTTCCGGCCGAAGAAGTAGCGAGGGGACGGTCGAATCCCGCCGCGGTTCGTGCTGTAGTAGGAGTCCATGCTCACCTGCCCGCGATGCGACCGCGCGCTCGGGGGGCTGCGGCGTGCCGCGTGGGAGTGCGACGGCTGCGGGGGCCGCGTGGTCATGTTCCC
>JAKLKQ010000163.1 GCA_023150555.1 Planctomycetota bacterium | reverse complement strand
AACCTGCCCTTCCCATCGTTCCGGTAGAGCACGCTCCCGCCGAACATGTTGGTGACGAGGAGGTCCTGGTCCCCGTCCTCGTCGTAGTCGAGGGCCGCGGAGTCGCCGCCCCAGCCGACGCCCTCGAGACCCGCCTCGGCCGTCGCGACCGAGAAGGTCCCGTCCCCGTTGTTCCTGTAGAAGACGTTCCTCTCGATCTCGCTGTCGAAGAGCTGGAGCAGCGTGCTCGCGCCGGTGTAGTACCGGCCGATCGGCTCGTAGGTGTCGGTCGTCCACTTCGCGGTGTTCGAGAGGAAGAGGTCGAGGTCGCCGTCGCCGTCGGCGTCGAGCATGCCGAGGATGCCGCCGCTCTCGGCCTTGGCCTTGGCCTGATCGGCCTGGAGCGCGGTCGCGACGCCGCTCGCGTCGAGGCCCTCCTCCTTCTTCTTCTTGCCCAGGGCGCCCATGACGATCGGGGCGAGCGTGCCGAGCAGGTTGACGACGTCGCCGACGGGCAGGCCGCTCTTCTGCGCGACGCCGTCCGCCGCGGCCTGCTTCTTGCCGCCGAAG
>JAKLKQ010000162.1 GCA_023150555.1 Planctomycetota bacterium | reverse complement strand
CCGAGGCCTCGGGACGGATTACGGATTACGGATTACGGATTGACCAAACTCCCGGAACCGTTTTCAATGTTGGGCAAAGCACCGGCGCCAAGAGCCCGGCCAATCCGCAATCCGCAATCCGCAATCCACAATCCGTCCCGAGACCTCGGGATAATCCGCAATCCGCAATCTGTATTTAATTTCCGGTGAACCTGGGTTTGCGTTTTTCCAGAAAGGCTGCCACGCCTTCGCGGTAATCGTCTGTCTGTCCGGCGGCAGTTTGCAACTCGTCTTCCACGGCCGGCGGCAAAAAAAGTATCCGGGTCAACTACCTGCGCCGGGAGGGCGGGGTAGTGGGATTCAACCTCATGGGCGTACGCTACCGCCAGGAAGTATGCGAACGTTGGATCCGCACCGGCGCGCATATCGAAACCGTGTTGCAACAACTCGGACTGGCCAATTTTGACCCGGAATTTTACCCTCAACATGAGCTGGAACTCGTGCGGTTGTACAACCAACAAGCCGGCGCCAATTTGCGCCTCCGGCAAAAACGCGGGCTCGAAGCGGTTAT
>JAKLKQ010000161.1:290-552 GCA_023150555.1 Planctomycetota bacterium | reverse complement strand
GACGACCCTTCGCCTCCTCGCCGGTTTCGAGGAGGCCGACAGAGGCCGGATCCGGGTCGACGGCGAGGACGTCACGAACCGGACTCCGGTCGACCGGCGTTTCGGGATGGTCTTCCAGAACTACGCGCTCTTCCCGCATCTCGACGTCGCCGGCAACGTCGCCTTCGGGCTCGAGTCGAAGAGGGAACATCCGAGAGCCGAGATCGCGCGGCGCGTCGGTCAAGCGCTTGCGGCGGTCGAGCTCTCGGGATTCGAGCGCCGG
>JAKLKQ010000161.1:0-264 GCA_023150555.1 Planctomycetota bacterium | reverse complement strand
CGAACCTCGACCCGGTCCTGAGAGAGCGGACGCGCATCGAGCTCGGACAGCTCGTCCGGCGGATCGGCATCACGACGGTTCTCGTCACCCACGAGCAGGAAGACGCGTTCGACCTGGGGGACCGCGTGGCGGTTCTTCGCGGGGGGAGGCTCGAGCAGCTCGGGACGCCCGAGGCCCTCTACGACCGGCCCGCGACTCCCTTCGTCGCCGGGTTCGTCGGACGGGCGAGTGAGCTTTCCGGAACGGTCGTCTCGACGGACGGGA
>JAKLKQ010000160.1 GCA_023150555.1 Planctomycetota bacterium | reverse complement strand
GGCAACGTGGGCAACGCGGCGGCGCGGATCTTCCACGATGCTGGTGCCAGGATCGTGGCGATCCAGGACGTGGCCGGCACCATCGCCAACAAGGACGGCATCGACCCCCACGCCCTCGGCCGCTTCCTGGCTGGCAACCCGCGCGCACTGCTCGACTACCCCGCGGCCGAGGCCATCGCCAACGCCGACTTCTGGGCCGTCGACTGCGACATCCTGCTCCCCGCGGCGCTGGAGAAGCAGATCACCGAAGCCAACGCCGACACCATCAAGGCCCGCCTGATCGTCGAAGGCGCCAACGGCCCGACCACCCCGCTGGCCGAGGACATCCTGCTCGGCAAGGGCTGCACCGTGCTGCCCGACGTGCTGGCCAACGCCGGCGGCGTGACGGTGAGCTACTTCGAGTGGGTGCAGAACGCGTCGAGCTTCTTCTGGACCGAGAAGGACATCAACGACCGCCTCGACCGAGTGCTGTCGGAGGCCTTCGAGGGCATCTGGCAGGTGGCCGCCGGCCGCCGGGTGAACCTGCGCACCGCCACCTACATCACCGCCTGCTCGCG
>JAKLKQ010000015.1 GCA_023150555.1 Planctomycetota bacterium | reverse complement strand
CACAACCGGTTGGGAAATCAGGAATTTATAATGGAGCGGGTGAAGGGGCTCGAACCCTCGACTTCGACCTTGGCAAGGTCGCGCTCTACCACTGAGCTACACCCGCGCTGTGCTGCGCCCT
The DNA here is from genome assembly GCA_023150555.1 of Planctomycetota bacterium. Taxonomy (GTDB): domain Bacteria; phylum Planctomycetota; class SZUA-567; order H5-PLA8; family H5-PLA8; genus JAKLKQ01. The sequence continues at coordinate 118,474 of JAKLKQ010000015.1, read as the reverse complement.
ACGCACTCTAGATATAAGGATTAGCGGGTTGGTGTCAAGCCACTTGGGGCGGCGGCACCTCTTGTATTGGCCCCGCAACCCTCAGTGGCCTTTTGGGTTGCGGGTCTTTTTGCCCTGAACTTCGTTGCGCTGCGCTCAGGCCTACTCGCCGCGGTACTCGCAGCGCGCCGTGCAGGTCTCCTTCACGATCACGGCGGAGAGCAGCGGGAGCTTGGGGCGCAGGCGCTCCCAGAGCCACCGCGCGAGGACCTCGCTGGTGGGGTTCTCGAGGCCTTCGATCTCGTTGAGGAAACGGTGGTCGAGCGCGTCGACGATGGGCCCAGCGACGGCCTTCAGTTCGGCGAAGTCCATCACCCAGCCGGTGTGCGGATCGACGGGCCCGCTGACGACCACGTCGATGCCGAAGCTGTGGCCGTGCAGCCGGCGGCACTTGTTGCCTTCCGGCGCGTTGGGGAGGCGGTGGGCGGCCTCGAAGGTGAAGGTCTTGGCCAGCGTCGCGTTCATGGCAGAAGTATACGCTCCGTCGTAGCAGCTTTAAAGCGCCGCGCGGCGGCGTGCCTCCTCGAAAGAAGCCCGCATTACAGCCAGCGGTCGAGCCAGGCGAGGACCTCCGCGCGCATCTCGGCGGTCTCGAAATGGTTGGCGTCGCGGCGGAACATCTTCCACTTCTCCGGCGCGCCGGCCGCCTTGTACGCCTTCGTGAGCTCGCGGTCGATGCGGTCCAGCCCCGCCGGCGGCGTAAGCGGATCGAGGTTGCCGTTGAGGCTCAGGTGCGCGCGCGGGACGATCAGTTCGTTGATCGCGACCTCGTCGAAGTGCTTGAGCAGCCCCGGCACGAAGTAGTAGATGCCGTGGCCCTTCAGGCCCTGGATGCGGATGAGTTCGTGGTAGTCCGTCATGCAGCACAGGTCCACCACGACCTTGATTTTTTCGCTGAGCGCCCCCGTCCACCACGACATCGTGCTGCCCATCGAGAGCCCCAGCGCCGCGATGCGCCCCGCATCGACGTCCTCGCGCGCCGCCAGGTAATCCAGCGCGCGCAGATTGTCGTAGACCATCAGGCCCCACAGGACCTGGCCGCGCCAGAGCGTCTCCTTGAAGAGGTCCAGCTCGTCGCCGAGATGGCGCTCGCCGAAGTTGACCTGGTCGATGCAGAGACTCGCGATGCCCTTCTTGGCGAGGGCCTCGGCGTACGGCGGCGACTGGAAGCCGCCGCGCGGCTGGTGGAGTTCGCGCTTGCCGATGGTGCTCCCGCCGCCGTGCGCATGGTTGTAGAGCACTGCCGGCCGCGGCGCCTTGCCCGCCCGCGGCTTGCAGTAGACGGCCGGTATGCCGTCACGCCCCGGGACTTCGAGGACGAGGCGCTCGAGGATGTAGTGCTCCGTGGGCTCCTCGGCGATGAGCTTGGCGCGCAACGGAGCGCCGCGGGGAGGTAAATCGCCCAGCAAAGCGTAGAGTTTCTGGCGCAAAGCGTGTTTGGATGATTTTCGGTTCGAGCTCGGCATGCAGTGCTCCTTGTGAAGTAAAAAACTATCGTTTAATTCCCAATCCAGCCGAAACAAGTGCCAACTGGAGCCGCTAATCTCTCTAAGTCGTCCAGCCATAGAAATTTGCTGGATTGTGGTCGAAAAGCAGGGATTATGGCGGGACTTTGCATGGGTACCAGGGTTTGAGGTAGGATGCTCATTGGGCGTCGCGGCAGCGGCAGCTGCCCGGTGGGGATCCCGCCAATAGAATAGGAGTCAGAACCTCGCCATGACGAAGCGTGATAGCACGTGCCGGTCTGGTTGGGCCCTGGCCATGGTCGTCGGGGTGGCGTGTCTGGCGGCGCAGAGCCCCGTCTGGGCAGAAGGCGATGAGCCCACTGCGGAGCCGCCGCCGCCCGAGTTCGAACCCGTCGCCGGCCCCTCTTGGAAGCGCCTGAAGCCTGAACAGGTCATTTCCGACAAGACCGTCCTGTACCTGGCCACGTCGAATTACCAGAAAGCGAAGGCCGCCTACGACAAGAGCCATTTGTCGGGCTTGGTCAACGAGGAATCGATCGCCGAACTGCTGTCCGAGAGCTGGGGCCTGCTGAAGGAAAATTACATCAACGGCGACGGCACGCGCGCGGACTTCGAGAAGCGCCGTCGGGCGTTCGAGCTGGACCTGATCGAAAAGGCCTTCCAGCAGTTCCAGGGCACCGCAGCGGTGGCGATCGAACCGCCCGGCGAGGACCCCGCTGCGGCCGGCGGCAACACCAAGGTTATCAGCCACCGCTTCCTCGTGGTCTTCGACCTGCCGGTGAACATCGATGGCCCGCGCAAGAAGGCCATTATCGAGCAGCTGATGGACCTGTACCGGACCAAGCTCACGCGCGACCGCCTGCGCTACGAGCACAAGCCCAAGTCGGTGGGGCCCTACGTCGTCCAGGACATCTACTGCCAGCCGCTGAACCTGCACGAAGGCTGGGCCTTCGTCGAGAACCTGTTCATCTACGGCCAGGGCGAAGGCATGGTTGAGAACGCCGTGCGCGCTTACCACGAAGGCCGCCGCGACACGCTGGCCCGCGCCGAGAACTTCCTGACCTCGCAGCGCCAGATCGGCGCTGCGCAGCACGCCGAGGCCTACATCAACATGCCGGCGGCCCTGATTGCCAAGCTGGATCCGCGCCTGCAGGATGGGGTCAAGCGCATCCAGGAGCATCTGCGCGTCGAAGGCGACCTGAAGCTGGCTGTGGGGCTGCAGTTCGGCGAAGGCAAGGACGCCGGGCTGGTTCGCGAAAAGATCGTCCTGCCCAGCACCCTGGGGAATAACGCTCCGCCGGCGCCGGTGCGCTCGCTGACGGCCTACCTGGTGCCGCGCGACGCGCTGGCCTACTGGTCCCGCAGCTATGACCTGGTGGAACTCCTCAAGCACGCCCACGCGAACCACGACGATCCGCTGAACAAATCGTTCGGGGACACCAACAACAAGCAGACCATCGTGGACCGCCTGATGGAGCTGCTCAACGTCGACAACCCCGATAAGGTCTACGAGGAACTGAAGGCGTTCAAGGGCGAGTGCGCCGTGTGGCTGGGCTATCGCCGCGGCGTCTCCTACGACGGCGGCAACTTCCAATCGGTGCATCCGATGGTGATCGCGCTCGAGTTCAACCGCGACGTGGCGCGCCTGGGCGCCGTGCTATCCAAGATCCGCGAGAACAGCCAGATCCCCTACCGCGACGTGATCTTCAATAACGGCACCGTCTGGTACCAGGAAGGCGCGGAAGTCGGCGAGGTCAAGCCCGACGGCGTCCTGCATCCGTTCCTGGGCGGGCTGGGGCAGGCCGGCAAGGTGGTCAACGTCTCCATCGACGGGCCCGCGCGGAAGCCCTGGTTCGTCTCGTACGCCGAGGATGTGGACGTGATTCCGCGCAAGGCGGGCGAACAGAGCCGCAAGTTCCTGGTGCTCAGCGACAATCTCAAGGCCCTGCAGAAGGCCCTGCGCCAGACGCAGGCCCTGGAACAGTCGCTGGCGGAGCAGCCGGGCTTCAAGTCGTTGCTGGACGCTTTCGGCGAGGACCGCGACGGCTTCCTGTATCTGGACGAGAAGCTGCTTTCGATGGCCTACTACCGCACCTTCGAGCCCTGGCTGGTGCGCACCATGGAGCTGAAGGACGACGACAAGAAGAAGATCCCGCGCGAGAAGGTCCTGGCGCCGCATGCGGGCAACGTGGGCTTCTCCCGCACGCAGACCAACAGCGGCAACCAGTACGACCTGGTCTCGACCACGGGCATCCTGCCCACCTTTGCCCTGTACCGGGTGGTCAAGCTGCCCCAGGAGTTCGAGCAGCAGCGCGTGGCCACCAGCCTGCGCATCATCCGCAACATGCGCGAGATCAGCCTTGCCCTGCATCTGTTCGCGGCCGAAAACGACCGCTTCCCTTCGCACCTAAGCGAGTTGAGCGAATTCATCCCGTTGGACCGCATCAGCGATGTCTTCAGCTCGCCATTCAATCCCGGCGCGGTGAAGACCTGGAGCGACGTGGATGTCGTCGAGAAGACCAACCTCGAGTACGTGCCCGACCACGACTTGACGGACCTGTCCGACGGGATCCTGGTCTACGAGCACCGCCCCACGATGGTGCACGGATCGGTGGAGCGCGGCTTCAAATCCTTCCACCACGTGCTGCTGATGAACAACCAGATCCGCGTCTACCTTTCGCCGCGCCTGAAGCGCAAGCTCGCGGGCCTGGTCGATTTCACCACCATGGACCTGGAAGCCGACGTCGACCAGCAGCTGGAGAAGCTGGAAGCGCCCGCGCCCACCACCACCAAGGTGCAGGGCCTTGGCGGCGACGGCGGTGGCGCCGCAGGTCCGAAGAAGAACCCCGTTCCCAAGCTGCCCGGGAGGGCGGGCATCGGGCAGTAGCTCGCGCTTCGCATCACGCTTGATTCACCGCCCCGGGCCTTCCGCGCCCGGGGCTTTTTTTGCGCACCGCTTCCTTTTATTGCCTTTAGGCCGGCTGCCGCACCGCCGATACCCCTGGAGCGGGGTTGAGGGGGGTGCCGGACCGTCCCGCACAATCCCCTGCCAATCCCTCTGTGAACCCCTCCCAAGGAGTACGGCTATGGTTATCGAAGCCACCGAATCCCGGGTCGTCCTGGACGCCAAGGCCGTTGCCGAACGCCCCGTCTCCCCCGAACGCATGCTGAATGCCGCCGCCCTGGGCCGCAACGTTTTCCGTGCCGCCGAGCGCGCCGCCGAATTCTTCGACCACATGCGCACGCATTACCGCGAGTCGCGCCGCACGCCGGTCGAGATCGAGACCCGCGTCCGCTTGATCCTCGACGATGGCACCGTTTTCGACGCCGGCCGCGCCGTGATCCTGAACATTTCGCCCTCCGGTGCGTTGCTGGGAAAGCTGCTGACCGAGAAATGCTGCTTCCCGGCCGCCAAGTTCAAGGTCGAGTTGGTGCTGCGGGGCGGCGAGTACGAAGGCATCGGCATCGAGGCCAAGCCTGTCCGCTTCGACGCGGAGACCGGTGGCCTGGGCGTGAAGTTTGAAGAGATCTTCGTCAACGTCTAAGCGCGCGCAAAACCATCGCAGGAAAGCAAAACGGCCCTATCAAGGGCCGTTTTTTTGTGCTCAGCGTTCGGCCCAGATCGGCGTCAGCCAGGCGCATTGGCCGTTGTGCTGGGCGGCCTGCAGGCGGTAAACGTCCACGTCGCGCTCGGGCTCGTCCTCGAAGGTCCCCGCCACGCGGCAGGCCGCTTCCGGCACGGCCGGACCGATGCGGATCGCCTCGCTGCGCCAGCCGCGCAGGTAATGCGCACGGCCTCCGGCGAGCAGCTCTTCCAGGGGGTGCTCGTAGCGCTGCCCATTGACCTCCACGGCGACTTTCGCGCCTGGCTGGGCCTCCAGGGCCACGCTCAGCGCCTGCATGGTGCCGTGGCGCATGGAGATGTTCCCGGCGGTGATGCTGCGCCAGGCAACTGCTTTGGCGCTCTGTTCGAGCAGTTCGTGGGGCAGATCGATCTCGTCGGGGATTTCCGCGTCACTCTTCACCGCCGCACTGGGTGCCACGACGGCCTGCCCGCTGAAACAGGTCTCGACGCAGGTAACCGCGCCCGCCGTGAGGCTCAGGCGGCCTTCCCAGCGCACCGGCTCCCCCTTCTTGCCCCAGCCCCAGGTGAGGCGCAGGCGGTAGCGCCCGGTCTCCGGTCCGCCGGCTTGCGGGAAGGCGCGGTGCACGACGCGGCCGTTCTTGAGCAGCTCGACCTTGTTCAGGCCGTCGCTGCCGGCGACAGCGTAGGTGAAACGGCGCATGCTCGGCGCCTTGACGGATTCGCCAATCCACGCGCCGTCGAGGAACAGGCGCGCGTCGATCTTGTCGCCGGTGGCGGCGTAGACGCGCCGCGCGCGGAAGGCCTCGAAGAGCGCCTCGCGGGTCAGGGCCGCGGCGAAGACGCCCATGCGCCCGTCGCTGTGGCTGCCGGGGTAGCCGGCGTGGTGGTCGGTGCTGGCGACGATGCCGAAGCGGTGGCCCATCTGCCAACCGGCCTCGGCCGTGCTGCCCCAGTCGCGCGGGCCCATGTCGTGGATCATGGGGTAGGGGGCCTGCTCGTCCAGCGAGCAGCCGTGCAGCGAGTAGATCTCGACGAAGGGCGAGACGTCTGGGCGATAGTGGGTCCAATCGATGCCGCGGTACCCGGCGGCGTAGCCGATGTGGTGCGGGATCATCAGCGCGTTGCCTGCTTTCGCCACAGCGCGCAGCGCGGGCAGGTCCGGCGCGTCCTTCAAGGGCAGTTCGCCGCCCATGGCATACACATTGTGGTCGCCGTACTTCCGCGAGTGCCACTCGTAGCTGGGGAAGGCGACGAACGCGCCCTCCTTCGTCGCGGCGGTCTTGGCGGCCAGCAGCTTCGGCCAGTTGCGCGCCAGGCGCGCGAAGCCCTCGTTGTGGTAGTCGATGATCTCGCCGTAGACCGCGCGGTCGGTGGGCATGTCGGGCCAGAAGGCGTGGCCGGTGATCGAGCAGAAATCCAGCTGCGCGCGGGCGCGGGCCAGGGCCTGGGCCGTCGAGCCGTGTCCGTAGCTGATCGAACAGTGGTTGTGCAGGTCGCCCCAATACAGCCGGTGGCTCATGCCTTGCTCCCGCTGCGTGCCGGGGCCTCGGCGCTCAGGAACGCGGACTCGGCGCCCAGGACCTCCTCGAAGGCCGGCACCAGCGCTGCGGCGGCTTCGCGAATCTTTACGGCGCGGCCCAGCAGCTTCGCCAGCGAGGTGACCGGCTTGCGCCCCAGGCCGCAGGGGTCGATCTCGCCGAAGGGCGCCAGGTCCAGGTCCACGTTCAGGCCCAGCCCGTGGTACGTGACCCAGCGGCTGCACCCGGCGCCGATGGCGCAGACCTTGGCTGGGCCGGGCGTGGCGTCGCACCACACCCCCGTCATGTGTTCGACGCGGTAGCCCGCTACGCCGAAGCGCTTCAGCGCGCGCAGCGCGGCCTCCTCGAGGTTCCAGAGATGCGCGTGAATGGTCACGTCCCAGGCCTTCAGGTTCAGCAGCAAGTACGCGGTCAGCTGTCCCGGCCCGTGGTAGGTCACCGAGCCCCCGCGATCGGCCTCGACGACTTCCGCGCCGGTGCGCTGCGCCAGCTCCGAGGCCTCGCCGAACAGGTGCTTGCCGGCGGTCGAACGCCCCAACGCGTAGACGGGGCTGTGCTCGAGCAGGACCAGGCGCGCGCGGCGGAGCTTGGGGTCGCTCAGCCCGGCGGCCAGGTCGTCCTGCAGGCGGCGCGCTTCGGCGTAAGAACGGGGGCCGGCAAGGCGCAGGATCTCGAGCGTCCGCACGCTAGACCATCCAATCGTAGGCGTCGGCGTCGCGAGACGGGACGGTGAAGTGCAGCGCCCCGCCGCGCGGCAGGCGTTCGGAGACGCCGTTGGCGCGCACGGCCTCGAGGTAGAACGCGACCGGCTGGCCGCGCTCGATGCCCAGCGTCTGGAACGGCACGCGCAGCTCCAGGACCTCGTCCCAGGCCGCCTCCGCGCCGTCGGGGCCGCTTGCGCCGCCTTCGCAGCCCGGCCAGGCGCCTTCGCGGCGCACGGCGGCCGGCGGCCCGGCCTCGACCGAGAGCTTCAAGCCCTTGGGCTCGGCGAAGTGCAGCGCCACGCGGCGCGGGCGTTCGTCCGGCGCTTCGGCCTTGAGTTTGGGGGAGGATTTGCCGGCCTTGTATTGGCCGGGCGCCTCCGGTTCGTGGAAGTCGACGCGCACGCAGAGATGCTCGGTCGCGTAGCCGAAGTAAACCTGCGCGACCAGCGGTGCGCCCTGCGCGGTCATCACGCCGCCGTCGCGGTCGGGGCGATACCGCCCGGCGCCGATCCATTCGAAGTAGCTGGTGATGCGCCCGTCGAGCGAGACTTCCAGACGCCCCTTCGGCTGGGTGAAGGGCTGCAGGTAGCGCGTCTGCGCGACGGGTTCGTCGAGGAAGTACGGCGCGCTGAGGTTCAGGAAGCCGTAGACGTTCTTGAGGTGCTTGCGGAAGAGGCGGTCGAACTGGTCGTCGATGCCGGAGGTATGGTCGTCGCCAAACCACCAGTACCAGTCGCTGCCTTCGGCGACGTAGAGCGACTCCCAGGCCTTGGCCACGTGCGGATCCTTGTGCGCGTCCTCGCCGCGGGCGCGCGTCTCGCGCTCCAGGTCCTCACGCACGCGGTAGACGTACTCCCAGGCGCGCCGGTCTTCTTCGTGCCCGATCCAGATGTAGAAGTCGTGGTTGATCCACGAGCCGCTGTAGAGCCGCTCGATGTGCCGCGTGGGCGGGTGAGCCTTCAGGTGGTCGGCCACTCGCACGGATTCGATCCCGTGCTGGCGGTCCTGGAGGCGGCCGTAGAACTCGCGCAGGAATCCGATGCCCTGCTCGGGGTAGTGCTCCCAGCAGTTCTCGCCGTCCAGGATCACGCTGACCATGGGGCGCTCGCCGCCGTTGGAATGTCCGGCACGCCCGATGCGCCCGAGGAAATCCTCCGCCGCGGCGCGGCCGTCCCAGCCCTGGTACTGGAAGCCGACCAGGTCGGAGAACTCGTGGTCGCGGAAGACGGCCTGCAGTTCGGCGCCGTTGCCGCGCACCAGCCATGGTCGGTACAGCAGGTCGGGGCGCTCGAGCTTCCCGAAGTTCCCGCGCAGGCGTTCGCCCAGCGAATGCCCCAGGATCTCCTCGTCGGTGGCGAACCAGCGGATGCCCTGGCGCTGCAGGATCGGCAGGATCGCGGGGCTGACCGAGCCCTCCGCCGGCCACATGCCCTCGGGCGCGACGCCGAAGACGCGTTTATGGAAGGCGACCGCCTTCGCGACGTGGGCCTCGGCGTCGACCTCGTTCTTGATGTGCCCTTCCGGCAGTGCGGTGCCGGGCATGGCGACGCGCGCGCTCTCCATGTCGCACAACAGCGGCAGGATGGGGTGGTAGAAGGGCGTTGCGGTAAGCTCCAGCTGCCCGCGCTTGGCCAGTTCGGCGTGCAGCGGCACAACGCGCGCCAGGACCTCGCGGTGGACCTTTAGCATCGCGGCCTTGTCGGCCTCGCTGAAGTCGCGGCCCTTCTTGCGCAGCTCGCGCAGGGTCTCGGACTCCTCGAAGCTGACCGGGTGGAACCAGGCGAGGTTGAACCAAACCTGCAGGTCGCGCAGGTCGCGCTCGGCGAAGTCCCCCAGGGCGCTCTCGACGCCGCGCTGGCCCATGCGGCGCATGTGGAGCAACTCGCCGAAACGCGGATAAATGCGAATCATCCTGTCCCACTGGGCATGGAAGAAGTGGTCTAAGATGAAGGAAGCGTCCTCGCCCTTCAGGTCGGCGGCGGGGATCTCGGTGCGGTGCAGGTAGGGGTCGGAGGCGCCGGCGTTGACGTACTCCAGGAGCTGGTCGACGAGGCTGGGAACGAGGTTGACGGTGGCCTTAACGCCGGGATGCTGTTCCAGCAGCCGCGCCATGCCGTAGTAATCCTTCACGCCGTGCAGGCGCACCCACGGCATGGCCAGTTCGCCGGTGGCGATGTCCTTGTAGTACGGCTGGTGCTGGTGCCAGACCAGGGCAAGCGCGACGGACATGGGGCGGATTCTACCCAAGCCGGTGTTGGATAGAAATCGCGGAATCGACTATCCTGTGAAAGCTTTGCTGAATCGAAGGCGGGGGTGGCGGGCCATGCGCGTCGTGAGCCGGTATGCCGTTGCACTTGCCCTGGCCTGCCTTCTGGGCGGCTGCTTCTCCAACAACCCGTATCCGGAGTCCGAGAGCGGCAAGAACATCCTCTACGACGACTTCACGGAAGAGCCCAAACACCTCGACCCGGCCATCGCGTACAGCTCGGACCAGTACGAGTTCATCAACCAGATCTACGAGCCGGCGCTGCAATACCACTACCTCAAGCGCCCGTACGTGCTTGAACCGCTCACGGCAACCGCCGTTCCCGAGCCGAAGCTCTACGACAAGGACGGCGCGGAACTTCCGGCCGACACCGCGCCCGACAAGGTCGCCAAGGCCGTCTACGAGATCACGCTCAAGCCGGACATCCGCTACCAGCCGCATCCGTGCTTCATGAAGGACGGCGCGGGCCAATACGTTTACCACCTGGAACCGGGCGCGAACTTCGGCCGCAGCATCGAGCACCCCGACGACCTGCTGCCCGGCGATGAGTCCCGCACGCAAGCCACCCGCGCGCTGCGCGCCGAGGATTACGTCTACCAGATCAAGCGCCTCGCTCATCCCAGTCTCGAGTGCCCCATCGGGCCGGTGCTGGTCAATTTCATCGAAGGGTTCGAACAGTTCAATGGGGAGCTCGCTGCCGAGTTGGCGCGCATTCGCAAGAAGCGCCGCGAAGCAGGGGGCATCTTCTACAACCAGGAAGCGGACGAGAAGGAGAACCCGATCTACCTCGACATGCGCACGCTCTCCTTTCCCGGCGTGGAGGTCATCGACGAGCTGACCTTCCGCGTCACGCTCAAGCGCATGTACCCGCAGTTCAAGTACTGGCTGGCGATGCCGTTCTTTGCGCCTATTCCGTGGGAGGCCGACCGCTTCTACACGCAGTCGGCCGCCAGCGTCCAGAACATCACCATCGACCGGTTCCCCGTCGGCACGGGACCGTACATGCTGTCCGAGAACCGCCCGAACTTCCGAATGGTGATGCGCAAGAACCCCAATTTCCACGAGGAACACTATCCCACGGAAGGCGATCCGGAAGACCGGGCCGAGGGCCTGCTGGACGACGCGGGCAAGAAACTGCCGTTCCTCGACGAAGCCGTGTACATGCTCGAGAAGGAGGACGTGCCGCGCTGGAACAAGTTCCTGCAGGGCTACTACGATACCAGCGGCATCGGCTCCGACGTCTTCGACCAGGCCGTGAGCATGACGCGCGAAGGCGCGGCGCTGACCGACTTCATGAAGGACCGCGGCATCCGCCTGCGCACCTCTATCGCTCCGACGATCTACTACTTCGCCTTCAACATGCTCGACGAGACCGTGGGCGGCTACGACGAGAAGCGCAAGAAGCTGCGCCAGGCCATCTCCATTGCCGTGGACCTGGAGGAGTTCATTCAGATCTTCCTCAACGGGCGCGGCGAGGTCGCGATGAGCCCGCTCCCGCCGGGCATCGAGGGCTACCAGCAGGGTCCCGAAGGCATCAACCCCGTCTTGTACGAGTGGGACGAAGCTGCCGGCGCGCCGCAGCGAAAATCCATCGAGCAAGCCCGCAAACTGCTGGCCGAGGCCGGCTATCCGGGCGGGCGCGATGCCACGGGCAAGGCCCTGGTCCTGTACTACGACGCCGTTGGCGGTGGCGCCGGCGACAAGGCCTACTTCGACTGGCTTCGCAAGCAGTTCCGCAAGATCGACGTCGACCTGCAGGTGCGCACCACCGACTACAACCAGTTTCAGGAGAAGGCCAAAAAGGGCAACTGGCAGATCCTGCGCTGGGGCTGGAACGCCGACTACCCTGATCCCGAGAACTTCCTCTTCTTGCTTAACGGGGAACAGGGAAAGGTCAAGAACGACGGCGAAAACGCAGCGAACTACGACAGCGCCGCCTTCAATACGCTCTTTAAACAGATCGAAAACATGAACCCTGGGCCCCAGCGCGAAGCGAAGATCCGCCAGATGCTCACCATCCTGCGCGAAGACGCGGCATGGATCTGGGGCTGGTACCCGAAAGGATTCGGACTGTTCCACGAGTGGTACGGGAACTCGAAGCCGATGGCCATCGGCAGCAACTCGCTCAAGTACAAGAAGGTCGACGCCAAGCTGCGCGTAGCCAAACGCGAAGAGTGGAACCGGCCGGTTACCTGGCCGGTCTGGATGGTGTTGGCGCTGCTGGTGCTGGGCACGATTCCCGCGGTGGTGGTGATGCGCAACCGCGAGCGGAAGGCGCCGACGATATGATAGCGTTCATCATCCGCCGCGTGCTGCTGGGCGTTCCGATCCTCATTGGCGTGAACCTCCTCGTCTTCATGCTCTTCTTCTACGTCAACACGCCGGACCAGATCATCCGGCGTGAAGTCGCCAAGCGCGCCACGCCGGACCAGATCGACAAAAAGAAGCGCGAGCGACGGCTGGACTTGCCCTACTTCTACAACGAGGGCTGGAAGCGCCGGTACGACTGGACGCTTTCGGCCTCGCAGCCGGTGAACGAGCGCACCTTCGCGACGCCCGGCCCCGGCCATTACCGCCTGATTGTAGAGGTTCCCGACAGCAAGAAGTTCTTCCAGGACCGGAAACTGACCGTCTCCGTGGACAAGAACGGCGTTCTGGACCTGCCGGAGGAATTCTCTGGCACGGGGACGATCGAGCTGCCCAAGGACAGCGGCAGGCGCATCTTCGAGTTCGACCTCAAGCCCCGGGACGAAGATTCCAAGGCGCCGGAACTGACCCTCAACTTCAAGCTGAAGGAGCCCGCGGCCACACACCGCGTGGTTCTGGAGTACCTCGACGAACTGCCCGCCGCGCAGCGCGTGACCGAGACGCTCTTTTACCAGCACAGCCTGCGCATGCTCTGGTTCGAGTACGGCAAGACGCGCGACGGCAAATCGATCAAGGCCGAAGTCCTGAAGCGCATCGGCCCCAGCATGAGCATCACCGTGCCGAGCTTCTTCGTCGGCCTGCTGCTGTGCATCTTCTTCTCGATGATCCTGGCCTTCTTCCGCGCCACCTACGTGGACTACTGGGGCGTCTTTCTTTGCGTGCTGGGCATGTCGATCTCGATGCTCTTCTACATCATCGGCGGGCAGTGGCTGATCGGAAAGGAACTGCACCTGACGCCGATCTCGGGCTACGGGTACGGCATTGAGGCCCTCCGTTTCATATTCCTGCCGATTTTCATTTCGGTGGTGGCCGGTGTGGGCGGCACGGTGCGCTTCTACCGAACGATCTTCCTCGAGGAGATCAACAAGGACTATGTGCGCACCGCGCGCTCGAAGGGCCTGGCCGAGCGGTCGGTGCTGTTCATTCACGTCCTCAAGAACGCCATGATCCCCATCCTGACGGGCGTGGTTGTCTCGCTGCCCTTCCTCTTCATGGGCAGCCTGCTGCTGGAGTCGTTCTTCGCGATCCCCGGCCTGGGTTCCTTCACGCTGGATGGGATCCGCGCGTTGGACTTCGCGATCGTGCAGTCGATGGTGATGCTGGGCAGTTTCATCTACGTGGTGGCATTGATCCTGACGGACATCAGCTACACGCTGGTCGATCCGCGGGTGCGGCTGGAGTGAGCGCGGCGTGATCGCACTGTTCGAACAACTGCTCTACGGGCTGCCCGAGTCGCTGATCGGGTTCTTCGTGGACCTTTGGCGCCTGCTCGGCTTCCGGCCCGTCGTGCTGGGCAGCGACCTGCTTATTTACGTGCTCCTGCTGGCTGGCTCGATGTGGTTCTACTTCGCGATGCGCCGCGAGTACTGGCGCGTGGCGGTGCGCCAGGTGGCCGCCAACTGGGTCGCGATGCTCTCCTTCGGCATCCTGGTCCTCTACGGCTCCGTCGCGTTTCTGGATACGCTGCATTTCCGCAAGGCCGTCTGGCCCGAGGTCGCCGCGATTTCGGGCGACGGCGCCAAGGCCGGCAAGGAGGTGCCGCTGGCGCCGGGCGTCTTCGCGCTGCATGTACTGGCCGAGCGGGCCGAGACGGACGCTGCGTCTGGTGCGGAGGAGGTCCGCTGGGTGCCGGGCGAACTACCCGAGGACGTGGCCGTGCATCTCGAAGGCGACGCCGCTGGACGCCTGCTGCCGCCCGAGGGCCGCTATGACGGCGGGAACCTGCGCTTCGCGGCCGGCACCGGCGATACCCGCGTCCTGTTCACGGTCCTTCCACGCGATTTGAAGGAAGGTGAAGACATCGACGAGGAAGAGCGCGCGAAGTCCACCCCGCCGCTCAAGCTCAAATTCCGCACCTCCCAGGCCCTGCCCGAAGCCAAGGACCTGCGCGTGCGGGTAGCCATCGAACAGAGCGCCTTCGGGCAGATCCAGAGCGTCCTGGACCGCGTCTGCGCACCCCTAACCGAAACGGAGCAAGGGCGCCCCAAGACCGAGCGCACCTATTCGGCGCCGCTGGCGGCTCGCAGCTTTGCGAAAGAGGACGTCTTCGCCGAGGACGGCACGCGCACGCGCGAGTTCAAGCGCCTGGAGTACGGCGGCGCGCACCTGACCGATCCGGACCAAAAAGGCGGCGATATCCTGAAACGTGTTATGGGCGGTCTGGGCCTTGGCCTGGGCTTCGGTCTGCTGTGCCTGCTGGTAGGGTTCGTCTGGCTGGCGAGGCAGCCCGAAGTCGGCGAGGAACGCCGGGCCAGCCGCTTCCGCTGGATGATCGGAACGATTCTCTTTCTCGCGGCGGTGTGTTTTGGGCTGGGCACGGTCTACTTTTTGGGCAGCGGGTACCACCTCTTCGGCACGGACAAGTCGGGCCAGGACGTATTCTACATCGCGCTGAAGGGTGCGCGCACCGGCCTGGTGATCGGCACGCTGACGACGCTGATCGTTACGCCCTTCGCGATCGCCGCGGGCATTCTCTCGGGCTACTTCGGTGGTTGGGTCGACGACGCGATCGTGTACGTGTATACGACGCTGAGTTCGATTCCCGATATCCTGCTGATCGCCGCGGCCATGCTGATCCTGCAGGTGGGCATGAAGGAGGAGGAGGCGATCATCACCGCGGACAAGCGCCTGGTGTACCTCTGCATCATCCTAGGCATCACCTCGTGGACGGGGCTCTGCCGGCTGATCCGCGCCGAGACGCTTAAGCTGCGCGAACTCGAATACGTCCAGGCCGCCGACGCCTTCGGCATCTCGAAGCTGGTGATCATGCTGCGCCACCTGATGCCGAACGTTCTGCATATCGTGCTGATCTCGGTGGTGCTGCGCTTCAGCGGCCTGGTGCTGGCCGAGGCGGTGCTCGCGTACATCGGCATCGGCGTCGACCCGTCGATGCAGTCGTGGGGCAACATGATCAACATGGCGCGCCTGGAACTCGCCCGCGACCCGGCCGTATGGTGGAGCCTGATGGCCGCCTTCGTCTTCATGCTGGGTCTGGTGCTGCCCGCCAACCTTTTCGGCGACGCCGTGCGCGACGCCCTGGACCCGCGCCTGAGGACCCGCTGATGCTGCTGCGCGTCGAGGACCTCAAGACGTACTTTCATACCCGCGACGGCGCGGCGCGCGCGGTCGACGGCGTCTCGTTCGAGATCGACGCCGGCGAGACCTACGCGCTGGTGGGCGAGTCCGGCTGCGGCAAGTCGGTGACGGCGCTATCGATCATCCAACTCGTCCCGCAGCCGGCCGGCCACTATGCCGGCGGGCGCATCCTTTATAAGGACCGCGACCTGCTGCGCCTGCCCGAAGCCGAGAAGCGCGCCATGCGCGGCCACGACATCTCGATGATCTTCCAGGAGCCGATGACGAGCCTGAATCCCGTCTTCACCGTCGGCTACCAGTTGATGGAACCCCTGCGCCGCCACCAGTACCTGGATAAGCACGCCGCGCGCTTGCGCGCCGTCGAGCTGCTGGGGCAGGTGAACATCCCCGACCCCGAGCAGCGCTTCGGGGAGTACCCGCACCAGCTCTCCGGCGGCATGAAGCAGCGCGTGATGATTGCGATGGCGATGGCCTGCGAGCCCGGCCTGCTGATCGCCGACGAGCCCACCACGGCGCTCGACGTGACCATCCAGGTGCAGATTCTGGAGCTGATGAAGGAGCTTCAGAAGAAGAAGGGCACCGCGATCCTGCTGATCACGCACGACCTGGCCGTCGTCGCCGAGACCGCCGACCGCGTCGGCGTGATGTACGCCGGGCGCATCGTGGAGTCGGGCTCGCGCGACCAGATCATCCGCAATCCGTCGCATCCGTACACCGTCAAGCTGATGCAGTCCCTGCCGCGCGGCGAGGCCCGCAGCGACGCCCTGCAGACGATCGAAGGGCGCGTGCCGCCGTCCACGCGCTATCCGGCGTGGTGCCGCTTCGCCGACCGCTGCCACATGGTTCACGACGCCTGCCGCACGGTCGATCCGGTGCTGCTGTCGCTCGAGGAGAACCACGCAGCGGCCTGCATCCTCTACGAGGAGACGCGCCCCGGAGGCAAGATCGCGCCCGCCGAGGTCCGCAAGGCGGTGCCCGCGGTTCCCCGCGCCGAGGCGCCAACCAGCGGCGAGGTCCTGGTGCGCATCGAGGGCCTGAAGGTCCACTTCCCGATCAAGAAGGGCGTCTTCAAGCACACCGTAGGGCACGTGAAAGCCGTCGACGGCGTGGACCTTTCGTTCAAGCGCGGCAAGACCATCGCGGTCGTGGGCGAGTCCGGCTGCGGCAAGACGACGCTGGGCAAGGCGCTTCTGCAACTCGTGCGCCCCACCGCCGGACGCGTCTGGGTCGGCGATACCGACCTGACGACGCTCAGCCGCGGCGACTTGCATCCCTTCCGCCGGCGACTGCAGGTGATCTTCCAGGACCCGTACTCGGCCCTGAACCCGCGCATGATGGTCGGCGAGATCGTCATGGAAGGCATGCAGGCGCACGGCATCGGGCGCAACCGCGCCGAGCGCGAGGATCGCGTGCAGGAACTGCTGCCGAAGGTCGGCCTGGACCCCGACATGATCCACCGCTACCCGCACGAGTTCTCCGGCGGGCAGCGCCAGCGCATCGGCATCGCGCGCTGCCTGGCCGTCGATCCCGATTTCATCGTCTGCGACGAGGCCACCAGCGCGCTGGACGTCTCCGTGCAAGCGCAGATCATCAATCTGCTCGCCGAACTGCAGAAGTCGATGGGCCTGACTTACCTCTTCATCACGCACAACCTGGGCGTGGTCGAGTACCTCGCCGACGAGGTCGCCGTAATGTACCTGGGCCGCATCGTCGAGCAGGGCAGCACCGCGGAAGTCTTCAAGAGCCCCAAGCACCCGTACACGCGCGCGCTGCTCTCCGCTGTGCCGCAGATCGACCCGGCGAGCGGCGTGGAGAAGATCCGGCTCGGCGGCGACGTGCCTTCGCCCGTCCGGCCGCCCGCCGGCTGCCACTTCAACCCGCGCTGTCCCGAGGTGATGCCGCGCTGCAAGGTGGCGTACCCGGACGTCTACGATGTCGGCGGCACGCATGCGTGCGCCTGCTACCTGTACGATCCCAGCGAAGCCGTGGGCGCCAAGGCGGCCGAAAAAGAGGGCGGGGCTTCAGGGGCTGCGGGCGAAGCCTGAGGTCCGTCGGTTGCATCCGCCGTGCAATCCTATATCTTGTTTCCTGCCATGAAGATACTGCTTACCGGAGCCGCCGGGTTCATCGGGTCGCACTGCGCCGAGCGCCTGCTCGCGGAGGGCCATTTCGTCGTCGGGCTCGACAACTTCGACCCGTATTACGATCCGGCGGTCAAGCGCCGCAACGTGGCCGTCGCGCAGAAAGAATTCCCCAAGGCCTACCGCCTGGTGGAAGGCGACTTCGGCGACCGCGCGTTGCTGAACAAGCTGCTGCCCGCGGAAAAGTTCGATGCGGTGATCCACCTGGCCGCGCAGGCCGGCGTGCGGCCGTCGATCGAGGACCCGCTGCGGTACGTGCGCGTGAACGTGACTGGCGTGGTCACGCTGCTGGAAGCGCTGCGCGCGCACGGGCCCAGGCGCATCGTGGCGGCCTCGTCGAGTTCCGTCTACGGCAACACGACGCCGCCGCCGTTCCGCGAGGACGCGGCGTGCGCGCAGCCGCAATCGCCCTACGGCGCCAGCAAGCGTTCCGGCGAGATCTACTGCGGCATGTACGCGCAGTTGTACGGCATCCGCTGCGTGGTCGTGCGCCCCTTCACCGTCTACGGCCCGCGCCAGCGCCCCGACATGGCCATCGCGTCCTTCGCGCGCAAGATCCTGCGCGGCGAAACGATCACGCTCTTCGGCGACGGCAGCACCGCGCGCGACTACACCTACGTCTCAGACATTGTCGACGGCCTGCTGGGCGCGCTGGTCTGCCCTATGCCCTTCGCGGTCTACAACCTCGGCGGGGACCATCCGTACGAACTGCGCGAACTGATCGCGATGCTCGAGAAGGTCACCGGCAAGAAGGCCGCCGTGAAGCACGCCGAGATGCAAGCCGGCGACGTCGAGCGCACCATGGCCGAACTGACGCGCGCGCGCAAGGACCTCGGCTACGCGCCGAGGATTTCGTTGGAGGAAGGCCTGCGCCGAACCGTCGCGTGGGTGAAGGAAGAGATGGCCCGCGAAGGGGCCTGAAGGTAGACTGGTCTGGAACCTGAACGAGAGAGCGCTTCACATGCCGAAAACAATCGAAGGCCATTTTGCCGTCAAGAAGGGTGCGCGCTTCGCACTCGCCGTCGCGCGCACCAACGCGCTGATCACCGAACGCCTGCTGGCCGGCGCGGTGGACTGTCTCACGCGCCACGGCGTCGCCGACGGCGCCATCGACGTCGTCTGGGTGCCGGGCGCGTTCGAATTGCCCGTCGCGGTGAAGGCGCTTTGCGCGAAGAAGAAGCACGCCGCCGTCGTCGCCCTGGGTTGTGTGATCCGCGGGGGAACTCCGCACTTCGAGTACGTTGCCGGCGAGGCCTGCAAAGGCCTGACTCAGGCGTCCCTCGACAGCGGGATTCCTGTGGCGTTGGGCGTTTTGACGTGCGATACTTTGGAGCAGGCCCTCGATAGGGCCGGTGCCAAGAGCGGCAACAAGGGTTGGGAAGCCGCGCTGAGCGCCATCGAGATGGCCGATTTGATGAGCAAGCTGTAGCAGGAGCCGAAAGCAGACCGCCATGCCTCACCCCAAGACCCAAGGCCGCGAGCTCGCCCTGCAGTACCTGTACATGCAGGACCTGCTCGAGGGCAAGGAAGTCCAGACGCTCGGCGACTTCCTGGGCGTGCAGACGCCCCCGCCCGAGTCCGCTGCAGCGGACTTCGCGCGGCAACTCGTCAACTCCGTCCTGGAACACCGCCCGGAACTGGACGGGGAACTGGCCGCCTGCGCCACGAACTGGAAGGTCGAGCGCATGGCCATCGTCGATCGCAACGTCTTGCGCCTGGGCCTGGCGGAACTGATCGCCTGCCCCGAGACGCCTTATAAGGTGGTGCTGAACGAGGCTGTCGAACTGGCCAAGCGCTTCAGCAGCGAGGAAGCCGCCGCGTTCGTCAACGGCATCCTCGACAAGCTCCGCACGCGCCATCGCCCCACCGAAGGCGCCGCGCAGCAGCAGCCCTCCGAATCCTCCGCGTCCTAGCTCGATGGCGTCCGACGTTTTCCAAATCGCCGCGGACCTGCACGTCCACAGCACCGCTTCGGATGGTGAACTCGCGCCCGAACAAGTCGTCGAAGCCGCCGCGCAGGCCGGCCTGAAGACCGTCGCGCTCACCGACCACGATACGCTCGCCGGCGTCGCCGCCGCGCAAGCGCGCGGAAAAGAACTGGGCATCGAGGTCGTGCCCGGTTGCGAGCTGACCGCCTACGAAGGGCGCATCGAGCTGCACATCCTCGCCTACTTCGTCGATCCCGGCCTGCAGGCGCCGCTGGCGAAGCTGCTGGCGCGCGTGCGCGAACGCCGCCGCGAGCGCGCCTTCGAGATGGGCGCCAAGCTCCGTGCGCTGGGCATGCCCATCGACGACGCAGATATCCTCGCGGCCGCAGGCGACGCCGAGTCCGTGGGCCAGCCGCACGTGGCCAAGGCCATGGTCGCGCGCGGGCACGTCTCGTCCGTGCGCGCGGGGATCATCAAGTACCTGCGCGCGGGCGCTCCTGCGCACGTCGCCAAGCTGCAGCTTTCGCCGGAGGACGTCTTCGAGGCCGTGCGCGCGTCGGGGGGCGTGACGGTGCTGGCGCATCCGGGCGTGGGCGGGCACGACGAGCTGATCGCGCCGCTCTTCAGGCGCGGGCTCGACGGCGTCGAGGCGCACCACCAGTCGCACTCGGCGGTGAATCGGCGCTTCTACCAGAGGCTGGCCGAGCGCTACGAGAAGGCCGTCGGCGGCGGGAGCGACTTCCACGGCTCCGGCGTGAAGCCCGGTGTCATGGTGGGCAGCTCGGGCGTAAGCGGCGGGATGCTGAAGGACCTCCGCGCGCGAGCCGCCGAACGGGCATCGCGGTGCGCGCCGGCTTCCGTATAATGCAGTTCAGCATTTAGCGGGTCTTTTGACGATGGCCGGAACGGCAGCGGTGCCCGGAGCGGACGGCGGGAAGTGTCCGGCCTGCGGCAAGCCTACTGGCCCGGACGACTCGATGTGCCCGCATTGCGGGAAAGCATTGGCCCCCAAGGACAGGAAGAAGGGATTCATGGGCCTGGGTTTCCTCAAGAAGATGAAGGATGCCGTCAGCGGCGCGGCCAAGAAAGCCAGCGAGGCGCTGCTGGCGGGCGTCAAGAAGACGGCCAGCGTCGTGCGCGGCGGGCTCGACGCGCTGGTGGGCCGCAAGCTGGGCGACGACGAGTGCGATGAGTTGCTCGCCACCCTGCTGCAGGCCGATCTGGGTCCGCGCCTGTCCGACGAGCTGGTCGAGAAGGCCCGCGACGCCTACAAGGACCGCGAGATCCAGTCCCCCGGCGAGATCGCCGCGTTTCTGAAGGCCGAGCTGAAGAAGGAATTCCCCGAACAGGACAGCGCGCCGCGCTTCGCCGAAAAAGCGCCGACGGTGATCCTGGTCGTCGGCGTCAACGGCACGGGCAAGACGACCAGCATAGCCAAGCTCGCGCACTTCTTCACGCAGCGCGGCTTGAAGGTGCTGCTGGCGGCGGGCGATACCTTCCGCGCCGCGGCGGTGCAGCAGCTGGTGACCTGGGCCGAGCGCGTGGGCTGCGAGATCGTGAAGGCCGAGCAGGGCGCCGATCCCGCCAGCGTCGCGTACAACGGCTGCGAGAAGGCCATGGCGCAGGGCTTCGACCTGCTGATCGTCGATACCGCCGGGCGCCTGCACAACAAGAAGAACCTGATGGACGAACTCGAGAAGATCCGTCGCGTGCTGAAGAAGAAGCTGCCCGACGCGCCGCACGAGGTCCTGCTGGTGCTCGACGGCACCACCGGCCAGAACGCCGTGCAGCAGGCGCAGGTCTTCACCAAGGACGTGGGCGTCACCGGCCTCGTCGTCACGAAACTCGACGGCACCGCCAAGGGCGGCGCGGTGCTGGCGATGCGCAGCGAGGTCGAGATTCCCGTGAAGTGGATCGGGCTCGGCGAGAAGATGACCGACCTCGAGCCCTTCGACGCCGACAGCTTCCTCGACGCGATCTTCGGCGAGAACGAAGCGAGAATCGCGCCCAAGAACTGAACAATCAGACCGGAACTTCGATGCCCAACCACGAATCGTTCATGAAGAAGGCCCTTGCGCTGGCCGAAGCCGGCCGCGGCTGGACCAGTCCCAACCCCGTCGTCGGCGCGGTGGTCGTGAAGGGCGGCAAGGTCGCCGGCAGCGGCTACCATGCGCGCTTCGGCGAGGCGCACGCCGAGACCGCGGCGCTCGCGAAGGCCAGCAAGAAGGCCAAGGGTGCGACGCTGTACGTGACGCTGGAGCCCTGCAACCACCACGGCAAGACGCCGCCCTGCACCGACGCGATCCTGGCGGCGGGCATCCAGCGCGTGGTCTTCGGCGCGCACGACCCCAACGCCCTGGCCGCCGGCGGCGCCAAGCGATTGAAGAAGAAGGGCGTCGAGGTGATCGGCGGCGTGCTGGAGGACGAATGCCGCATGCAGAACGCGCCGTTCTTTCGCCGCATACGCACCGGCCGGCCGTTCGTGACCGGCAAGTGGGCGATGACCGCCGACGGTAAGATCGCCACCGCGCGCGGCGACAGCAAGTGGATCACCAGCCCGCCGGCGCGTGCCTTCGCGCACGAACTGCGCCGCACACACGATGCGGTGCTGGTGGGCATCGGCACCGCGTTGGCCGACGCGCCGCTGCTGACCGTGCGCCTGGGCCTGGACCCGAAGAAGGGCAAGCATGCGCCGGTCTACCAGCCGCGCCGGGTGATTCTGGACAGTCAGGCGCGCCTGCCGCTGGACGCGCCGATCTGGACGGCCGAAGGCGGCGGGCCGATCGCCGTCGTCGTCAGCAGCGAGGCGCCGCTGGATCGCGTCAAGGCGCTGAAGGACAAGGGCGCGGAGATCGTGCCGCTGCTGCCCGAGAAGGGCCGGCTGCCGGTCAACGAGGTGCTCGACGCGCTGGCGCAGCTGGGCATCCAGAGCGTGCTTGTCGAAGGTGGCTCCGAGGTGCTCGGCAGCTTTCTCGATGCCGGCGCCGTGGACCGCGCCTGCGTCTTCATCGCGCCGAAGATTGTGGGCGGGCGCGAGGGCGTCACCGCCGTGCGCGGGAAGGGCGTGGACCGCGTCGCGCACGCGCAGGCGATCCGCATCGACCGCATAAAGCGCCTGGGCGACGACGTGCTGCTCGACGGGAAACTCGGCGACTGGAGCTGGCTCGAGTAGCGCCTCCTTAATATAGCGCTCGTGGCTCCCACTTGAATCCACCTTCGCAAAGCCTGAAACTAACCGCATGTTTACCGGACTGATCGAACACGTCGGCACCGTGAAGGCCCTGCAGCCGCAGGCCGGCGGCGAGGCGCGGCTTTCGGTCGAGCTGGGCCCGCTTGCCGAGGGCACGGGCCTGGGCGACAGCATCGCCATCGACGGCTGCTGCCTGACCGTCGTCGCGCTGGACGGCGCGCTCGCGCATTTCGAAGCCGTGCCCGAGACGCTTCAGCGCACCACGCTGGGTGGCTTGAAAGCCGGCGCGAAGGTCAACCTGGAGCGCGCGCTGCTGCCGGGCAAGCGCCTGGGCGGGCATTTCGTGCAGGGGCATATCGACGGCACGGCGACGGTAAAGAAGACCGTCACAGGCGGGCGTTGGGCCGAATGGCACCTGGCGCTCGACGATGGCGGGCTTGCCGAGCAACTCGTCGAGAAGGGCAGCGTGGCCCTGGATGGCATCTCGCTGACGGTGGCCGGCTGCGATGGGCGCGGCGGTTTCTGGGTCGCGCTGATCCCCGAGACGCTGCAGCGCACGACCATCGCCTCGAAGAAGGAAGGCGCGCGCGTGAACCTAGAGACCGACGTGTTGGGCAAGTACGTGCTGGCGATGCTGGCGCGCCGAGGCCTGGTGGGCGGGGCAGGCGGCAAGCCGGCGTCGAAAATCACCGAGGAATGGCTGCGCGAGCAGGGCTATTGAGCGACGTTTACCGCGCTAAGTTTTCTGCACATCGCCCATTTGAAATCGCAATTATGCGAAAATGTTCGTCGACGAACATACTTGCGATTATCTCCATAAACTGTTTCGGAGAAACAAGTGCCCTTCGTGCAATGTGTTACATTGCACAATGTCCGTTAAATTGATTTTAGTGGGCACAATGTGCTGCACGAACAATGTGCATTCGGCTGCTTACTTCTTCCCTTCCTTGGCCTTCTGCTCGGCGCGGCGCTTGGCGAGGGCCTTCTCGTCGGGCTTGCTCTTCTCGTCGCCGGGGAAGGTGCCCAGCGCGATCTCTTCGCCGTTGGTCGCGCCGTCGCCGTCGGCGTCCTGGCCGGCGATGCTGTCGACAACGGTCATCAGCGTATCGAGCTCCGCGTTGGAGAACTTATAGTCGTGTTCTTTGCCCAGCAGGGGCTTCATGGCCTCCTGAGACTGGAGCTGCTTGCCGAAGGCGTTGAGGTTCTCGCGGTTGGGCTTTTCGTTCTCACCGGGGGCGTGGCAGAGCTTGCAGTTGCCGTTCTCGCGCGGGTTGAGGCTGTGGTCCTTGCGGACGCGCTTCATGAAGGCGTCCTGGGCCAGGCTCGGCGCGTCCAGCAGCACCGCGACGGCAATGGCCGCCGCCACGAGAACGAGGATGCCCTTGTACTTGCCCATGCCTTCCTCCTTGCAATGCGCCGCGCGGGAACGGGTTGCCGCCGCCCGCTGTTTCGACGGGCAGACGTAAAGTGTATTCGAAGCTTCTCCGGTGTCCCTCAAATCTGAGACGTCAAGTATACTATGGATGCTGCGGCGCGCGTCTAGGCCATTCGAGGTCTAATCGAACGGGCCTAAGCACAGGCGCGAAAAGCACTTGTGCAATCCGCGAATAGCGGGCAAAAGCGGGCGTCGGTTTCAGAAGTGAAGCGGGGGAGTCGCACCTAAGGGGATCTCACATGTCCAAGAAAGCCAAATGGTTACTGGTAGCCGTCGCGCTGCTGCTGATGCTGGTCGTGATCCTGCCCTTCGTGCTGGGCATCGCGTTGCGGGGCAAGGTTGAGGGCGAGGTCTCCAAGGCCGTCAACGCCCCGGTCAAGCTCGGCGGCCTGAGCGTTTCGATCCTGTCGCCCGGGGCGACGCTGAGCGGCCTCGAGGTCGGTGCGCCAGCGGGCGAGGCCGGCAACCAGCCGCTGGCGAAGATCGAGAAACTCAGCGCGGGCGTTTCGTGGGGCACCGTCCTCGGCGGGGACCTGCACGTCACCAGCCTGCAGATCGCCGGCGCCGACATCCACGTGGGCGTGGACGAGGAAGGCCGGTCGACGCTGGAGAAGTTCCTGGGCAACCTGCCCGCGAGCGAGCCGCGCAAGGTCGAGCTTCCCATCAACTACCTGCGCGTCACCGATTCGAAGATCACGATGTACGCGCCGGTGGCGGCCGTCGCGCCGGGCGCGGTCCACGACCCCGAACCCCTGACGGTGGACCTGGAAAACCTGGTCGTGCAGGACCTGGTGCTGCCGGTGAACGGGCAGCCCGCCGCGAAGGAAGTCTGGACGTCCATCGGGCTGGAGGGCCTGAAGGTGCGCTCGCCGTTGAAGGGCGTGGAGCCCGTTGCGCCGCCCGAGGGCGCCGGCACGCCGATCGAGGAAGGCATCACGCTGGACGCCGCCGAGGGGCAGATGCAGATCCCCGCGTCGCTGGACAAGCCGCTGCTGCTGCGCGCGGGCAAACTCTCGGGCCTGAAGGTCCGCAACGTGATCCTGAACGCCAACGACCCGCAGACGCTGGACCGCATCGCCGCCTTCCGCGACCGCTGCCTGAAGACGCCGGCGACCAAGCCGGGCGAGACGGGCATGGTGCTGGGCAACGGCGGGGCGATGGTCCAGGATTTCACGATGGCCGGTTCGGTGCTCGAGATCGACGGCTACGACGCGGATGGCAACCTGTCCTATTACCGCATCAAGGACTTGGCCATAGACCTTAAGAACTTCGGGTACGGGAAGGGCGCGGAGGCCAGCGCCGAGGATCCCGGGCACCTGAAGCTCGAGTCGCCGACGGGCAGCAGCGAGGGCGACGGGGACATTCTGGCCGACTGGAAGAACATCGTCGGGACCTGGCCGACGTGTCGACCTCGATCGTCGCGATGCGATCCTCCGCGAGGAGGTGCTGGCCAAGCTGCGTGCAGCGGACTGGATCGGCGTGCGCAAGGGCAACGTCAGCACCGAGTTCGCCGGGCCGGTCACGAACGGGAAGATCAAGTGGGACGGCAGCCTTACGCTCAGCAAGGACACCGACTTGGCCACCGGCGAGGGCATGATCGCAGGCATGAAGAAGGAGATCGCCAAGGCCGCCACCGGCGAGCCGCTGAAGACCTTCCGCGTGCGTGGGACGCTCTCCAATCCCAAATTCGAGCCGCCGGACATGGTGGCCGGCATCGTCTGGAACGTGGTCCAGTCCGTCGCGACGGGCAGCGTCACAGGCGTGCTCGACACCTTTACCGAAGGCATGGGCGCGGCCGTCGACCAGGGCGTTCGCGAGACCAAAAAGGTGCTCACCAAGATCCCCGGCATCGGAGGAATCTTCGGCGGCGAAGAAGGCGAGTGAGCACCGGGGCGCCTGCCCCGCCGGACGGCATCCTATCCCCCTACGTTTCTCGCGTGGCCCCGGAAGTTCCAATCCGGGGCCTGCCTGCGGAAAAAGAGTAGTCATTTCCTCGCCACGCTCGTCGTATAGTATGGAGAGCCCCGGTCCTGCCGGCGCGCCTGCCGTGGTTACAATAGGAGTATGGCATGCAAGCACTTACGCGATCGATGAAACGCCCGGTCCTGGCCCTGTTCCTGGTGCTGGCGGGCGCGGCTCGCGGCGAGGGTGCGCCGGTGAGCGCCGGCGAGAACCTCGACTGGGCCGAGCAGAACATCTCGACGGGGCGCTACCACGAGGCCGCCGCGTTTCAGCGCAAGGCGCAGGCCGTCGCGGCCGAGGGCACGCCGGAGTGGGAGAAGATCGCGCTGGCGCTGGTCGAGACGCTGCGCATCGTGGGCGAGCACGCCGAGGCGCTGGCCGTCTGTGAGCGCGGGCTGAAGGCGAAGCCCGACGCCGGGGCGCTGGCCGTGCGGCGCGGCGAAGTGCTGGCGCTGATGGGCCGCTACCAGGACGCCTTCGCGGCGCTGGACAAGATCGCCGAGGCCGACAAGGAGAACCTGCGCGCGTGGGCCATGCGCAAGGAAGTCGCGGCGCTGCTGGGCAAGAAGGACGTGGTCAAGAAGACCAACGACTTCTTCTTCGACCTGTACGGCAAGAAGCAGGAGTACTTTAATTCGGACGATGTGAAGGACCCGATGGAGCTGGTCTACGTCGGCTTAGGAGTGCAGGAGGAGGACCCCAAGAGCGCGTTCGAGACCGGCTTCATGCTGGCGGAGCGGCAGGTCGAGCGCCGCAAGATGGTCCTGCCCGAAGCGTACCTGGTGGCGGCGCGCTTGGCCCTGGACAAGTACAGCTTCGACAACGCCTTCAAGCGCTACCAAGCCGTGTTGAAGATGCGCCCCAAGCTGCCCGACGCCCTGGTGGGCATGGCGCAGGTGATGATTGCGGTGCGCAACGACCTGAAGCAGGCCGAGCCGATGCTCGACGAGGCCCTGAAGATCAACCCGCACCACATCGACGCGCTGATGACCAAGTGCGCCATCCTGATGCAGGACGACAAGTTCGACGAGGCCAAGCAGCTGATTGACCGCGCGCTCGAGGCCAACCCGAACAGCTTCGATGCACTGGCGATGCAGGCCTTCTACTACCACGACCTGAACCAGCCCGAGAAGGAGGCCGAGGTCGAGAAGAAGGTCCTGGCCATCGACCCCAAGCACGCGGACTACTACTGTAGCGTCGGCGACCTGATCGAGAGCAAGCGCGGCTTCAACGAGGCGCCCGCGTACTACCAGAAAGCCGTCGCCCTGGATCCCGACTACTGGCGCGGCTACTACCTGCTGGGCATGAACACCAGCCGGCAGGGCGCGCACGGCGAGGAGGAAGGCAAGCGCCTGCTGTTGAAGGCCTTCGAGATGAACAAGTTCAACGTCTGGGCCATCAACATGATCAAGGTCCTGGACAGTGTGATCGGCGACAAGGAGCAGGGCGTTCCGCCGGTCTACGAGCAGAGCCAGACCAAGCACTTCACGCTGAAATTCCGCAACAAGGAAGCCGCCATCGTCCGGCCTTACATGGAAGAGTGGGCCGAAGCGGCCTACGAATGGCAGACTAAGAAGTTCGGCTTCGAGCCTCAGGGCCCGCTGACCATCGAGCTGTGCTTCAGCTTCCAGGACCAGGCCGCGCGCACCGTGGGCCTGCCCAACCTGGGCGCGCTGGGCGTCTGTTTCGGAAAGCTCTGCACCGTCGTCTCGCCACGCGAAGGCACCCGCGCGCACCCGCCCTTCAACTGGCGCAAGGTGCTCGAGCACGAGTTCGGGCACGTCATGACGCTGCAGATGTCGGGCTTCCGCGTGCCGCGCTGGTACACCGAGGCCTTCAGCACGTTCCTCGAGGACGACAGCCGCCTCGAGACCGACCCCATGATGGTCAACGCCATCGCCCAGGGCGTCATCAAGGACATCGACAGAATGAACGAGTACTTCCGCGAGAACATGCTGATGGCCTACGTCCACGGCCGCTACGTCATCGAGTACCTCGACAAGACCTTCGGCTTCGAGATCCACAAGCAGGCCCTGAAGGCCTTCGCCGAGGGCAGGAAGGTCCCCGAGGTCCTGCCCGCCGTCACCGGCAAGCCGCTGGAGGAACTCAACAAGGGACAGCACGAGTACGTCCGCACGTTCTTCTCGCAGAAGGTGCGCATCCCCGCCGCCCCCGACCAGCGCGACTTCGCGCGCCTCGAAGCCGCCGCGGGCAAGAGCGACGCCAGCGCCGAGGACATCGCCAAGCTTGCCAATGCGCACATGATCGCCGGCCAGTTGCAGCGCGCCGAAGCCGGCGCGTTGAAGGCGCTCGAGAAGGACCTCAAGAACGTCGACGCCATCCGCGTCCTCGGCGAGCTGACCTGGCGCAAGAAGGACTACGAGGGCGCCAAGCAGCTCTACCAGCAGCTGAACAAGATCGACCCCGAGGCCAGCTTCGCCGCCTGGCACCGTCTGGGCATCATCTTCAAGAAGGAAGGCCGCACCACGAAGGCCATCGAGGCGCTCGAGAAGGCCCGCTCGCTGTATCCGCGCTACGTCGGCGACGACAATCCCTACCATCTGCTTCCGGACCTCTACCGCGACCTGGAGCCCGCGCAGAACGATAAGGCCGTCGCCGTGTGGCTCGACGCCGTGAAGGCCAACACCGAGGACAAGGCCGCCGCGCTCAAGGGCCTGGAGCTGGCCGTGCAACTGAAGATGTGGCCCGAGGCCGCCAAGCTGGGCATGGCCCACATCGAGATCGACCCGTACGAGCCCAAGGTCCACCGCCTGCTGGGCCAGGTCTACCAGGAACTGAAGGACATCCCGCGCGCCGCCCGTGAATACCGCGTCCTCACCAGCGTCGATGAGAAGGACATCGAGGCCTGGGTCCAATTGAGCCGCATGGAGCAGGCCCTGGGCAACCGCGACGCCGCCGCCAAGGCCCTGGAGGCGGCGCTGGAGATCGACGCTACGCACGAAGGCGCCAAGGCTCAGAAGGCGGCCTTGCACCTCCACTGATCCGGCCCATCCTGCGCCTGCCAAACCGGCTCCGCCGGTGTATGTTCGTAAGCGTGCCGGGACCCTTGTTTCATGGTGCTCCGGCGCCATCGCCGCCAAGCAGCGATAACCGATAAGAGGCCTTCATGGGGCGCCATCGCCATCCGATCCGTCCGCTGTCGATGCTGTCTCTGACCGTCCTGTTGGCCGGCGCGGGCGCGTCAGGCGCCGAGCCCGTCGAGGACGCTTTCACCGGGCCCAAGCTCGATCCCGCCTGGACCGTGGACCTCAGCAAGGATGCCAAGCAGGCCGCCGCCGAGACCGGCCCCGAAGGCCTGCTGCTGCGGGGCGAGCCCGGCCACCACGTGCTGGTCAAACGCCCCGCCGGCGCCGACGGCAGCGACGAGGCGCCGCTGATCGTCAGCTCGTGCGTACAGAGCGACGGTGGCGTCGCCTTCTGGCCGGGCCTGCACCTGTACTGGGACCGCGAGAATTACCTTTCGCTGTGCTTCGACGGCAACCGCACGCTCTACCTGGACCTGTGCGTGAAGGGCAAGCTGGAACGGCGCAACTTCGAGAACGTCGTGGACGGCGTCAAGGACACCGGCGCGTACGTGAAGTTCGTGCTGACTTCGCGCAACGTTTTCCCCTTCGTCAGCGAAAACGGAGCGCTCTGGCGGCCGCTGACGGACGTCGGCTTCCGCCCCGCCGGCGCGCCGAAGTGGGTCCTGCTCGGCCGCGGCTGGAACGGCGACGACGCGGCCAAGGGCGCGGAGTTCTCCAACGACAAACCCAACGGCGACAAGCCGGTGGTCTCGCGCATCCGCGACTTCGCGCTCGCGCCGGGCGCCGTTCCGCTGCCCGCCGAAGGCCCGAAGTTCGAAACCCTGGCCAACTGGAACCTCACGTTGGACGCCTACCAGGGCGGAGGCGTGCCGAAGGCCTGGACGCTGCTGGGGCCGCGCAAGTTCGACTGCTACGGGCAGAAAGGCGGCCTTCCCCCCGACCGCACCGACGATTGGACCACCACGCCGCCGGACGAGACGGGCAAGCCCTTCCGCGTCACGTCCTGGGAACGCCCCGAAGAAGAGGCCGGCTGCTACGTGGAACTCGCCGAGATCCTCGACCCCGACAGCAACGTGATGGCCTACGCGCGCGCGGAGGTCGAGTCCGACACCGGCGGCCTGGCACTGGTCTGGTTCGACAGCGACGGACCCTGCACCGTCTTTTTCAACGGCCGCGTGGTGTTGAGCACCAACCCGGACCGGCGCTACGGCCACGCCTACGCCGACCACCAGTGCGTCCCCGTGCGGATGCTGAAGGGAAAGAACTTCCTCAAGATCAAGTCGGGCCAGCAGTCCGGACGCTGGGGCTTCTTTGCACGCGTCGAACGGGCCGACCCGGTCTTCCGCATCCGCCTGCTGGAGCACCTGCTGGCCGCCTTCCCGGCGCAGGCCGCCCGCGACGAAGGCGGCGAAGCGATGCTGGAGATCGCACGCCAGCACGAAGCGCGGCACGATTTCCGTGCCGCCGCAGCGGCATTCCGGCGCGCCGCCGAGGCCTTCCCCGGGAACGACGAGTTCCGCGTGCGCGGGATGGAAGGCGAGCTGCGCATCCACGAGATGCTGATGGACTGGGCCGCGCTGAAGGAAGCCGGCGAGCGCTACCTCAAGCCCGCCGGCAACGGCCTGGGAGCCGAGCGCGCGCTGCGCGCCTTCGCCCTGGGCACCGCCAGAGAGGGGAAGGGCGTCGACGACGTGATCGTCGCGCGCGCCGAAGCCTGGCTGAAGGAAGCGGGTGCCGGCAGCGCCCGCATCGTCCACGTGTACCGCCTGCTGGCCGGCATCGCCGATGGGCGCGGCGACGCCGACCGCCAGACCGGCCTGCTGCTCAAGCTGGCCGGCGACGCGCGCGTACTGCCCTGGGAGCGGGCGTTGGCGGGCATCGAGGCCGCCGGCGCGATCCTGCACGGCGAGCACCTCCGCGCGACCCGCGAGGGCGGGACCTTCAAGCCCGACGACGCGCGCTACGCGCGGGCGGCCCAGGCCTACGCCGCCGCGCTCTCGCGCCTGCCCGGCAACTCGAATCCGCAAGCCCGCTGCCTTTCCGAAGAGGCCGCCGCCGACCTGAAGGCCGGCAAGCACGAACGCGCCCTGGGCGGGTATTGGGGCGCGAGCCTGCTGGCGCTTTGCGCCAGCTACCCGGACGCGCAGGATCTCCTGGCGCTCTCGAGTGCCTACGCCGAGCCGGATACGAAGGAGAACGATGTCAACAAGGTCCGCGCCGTCTACGAAGAGGAGATCTACAACAAGTCCAGCTCAGTGAAATGGCTCGAGGCCTGGTACGGCGTCGGGTCGTTCAACGACGTCGGCGGCACGGGCATGTGCACCGAGCATCCGCCGGAGCGCGGCGTGGACCTGAAAGCCCCGGTCAAGACCGCCGAGGGTGACAAGAAGTGGATCGCGCTCGACGACGCCAAGGACTGGGAGGACGGAGGCGGCAAGCTGCAGACCGTGCTGGGCAAGTCGAAGGACCGGCTCATTTACCTGACGCGCGAGTTCGAAGCCGGGCAGGACGGCGAGATGACGATGTTCTTCTCGATGCCTGGCGCCTGGGCCGCGTGGATCGACGGCAAGCTGATCGGGCGCAGCACCTGGGGCGACCTGCAGGTCGACGGCCTGCGCCGGAAGGTGACGCTGGCCAAGGGCCGCCACCGCCTGCTGCTGAAGTTCGCCGGACATCAGAATGCCGGATGGACCTTCCGGGTGCGCTTCGGGCGCGAGCCGTACATTCCGATCAAGCTGCTGGCGCTGGCGTGGGCGCAGCGCCGCTTCCCGCAGGCCGCCGGCTGGTACAACCTGCCCGGCGCGGCGACGTGGATGTCCGAGTCCTTCCGCGGCAGCGGCCCCGAAGTGCTGTATGCCCTCGGCGAGTCCTCCGCTTCGCTGGCGGCCAGCCGGGAAGACCTGCGCTGGAACGGCATCTGGCGCGCGCAGTACTACCTGCGCGACCAGGGCGCTAGCGCGCAGACCGTTTCGTTCTGCCGCACGATGCTCGATCGCGTGGAGACGTGGAACGATGGCCAGGTTGCGCCGCGTGCCTGGGACCTGACCAACGCGATCTATGACAAGTCGCGCGACGCCGGCGAGGAAGGCTGGACCGACGCCCTTTTGCGCGCCAGCGCCGCGCGCTACCCCGGCAGCGCCGCTTCCGTCGCCGCCGCGCTGGTCTATCGCGGTGCGCTGCGCCAGGACCTGGCGCTCAGCCACGCCTGCCGTCCATATTTCGACCGCGCCGTGCACGAGTACGCCGACGTGAAGATCGCGCGCGACTACGGCCCCAACGGCCTCCTCTTCTTCCGCAGCTACCGGCCCGAACGGCTGCTCTTCGAGACACTCAGCGACGTGCAGAGCCGCGTGCAGGACGCTCCGCGCTCGCTCCAGACCGGCGAACAGGACGACGTCCTGCGGACCATGCGCACGCTGGGCGAGGTCCTGCGCGGCGAAGGCAGCAGCATGATCCGCCTCAGCGGCAGCCTCTTCGAGCCCCGCTACGTGGGCGTGCGCGAGTACGTCCGCTCGCTCCTGGCGAGCCTCAAGTCCGACACCCTGGCCGTCTACCGGAAGATCGTCGCGGCCGATGCCGAGCAGCGCTACGAGGCGCTGGCCGAGCAGGGCAACCCGGAGGATATGGAGACGCTTGGCGCGACGTACCCCCTTACGCACGTCGCCGCGCGCGCGCTCAATCACGCCGGCAACCTGTACCTGGACCGCGGCGCTTACGGCCAAGCCACATCGGTCTTCAAGGTACTGCTGCACGACTACCGCGATTCCCTGGACGCCGCCGGAGTCAGTGCCGTCTTGGTCGCGGCGAAGCTGGCGCGCGCCGAGTTCCTCGACGGGCAATGGGCAGATGCCCTGGCCGACGCCCGCAGCATGGCCGAGTCGATGCCGGGCCAGACCTTCCCGCTGCGCGGCCAGCCGGTCACGGCCGAGGCCTACGCCGCGCAGATCACGCAGGCCGTCCAGCAGGCCGAGAAGCAGGGCGAGGCGACGGCCGACGACGGCGCCGCGACCTACGCCGGCGGACCGCGCCGGGCGGGCCCGCCCGCAGGCGGCGAAGCGCCTGAGCCCAAGTCGTTGGCCTGGGTGCGTCCGGCGCTGCAATCCCCCAGCGTTGACCAGGCGCGCGCGTGGTTCTATCCCAGTCCCTTCCCTGTGCTGGGCACCTATCCGGTGGTGGCCGGAGGCCGCGCCTTCGTGGGCACCCTGGAAGGCCTGCAGGCGCTCGACGCGCGAACCGGCGCGGTGTTTTGGACCAACAGCTGGAGCAGTCAGGGCGCGCTGATCGACCGACAGTTCACCGGCTTCCCCGTCACCAGTCCGACCTTCTACGACGGGTTCGTGTACGTGCGCGCGCTGGAAGAGCGCCGTTCGTCGCTGCGCTGTTACGATGCGGAAAAGGGGCGCTTGCGCTGGACCAGCGAATCGGTGCCCAGCCTGCGTCACGTCGTGTGGGTCAGCGATCCGCTGATCGCCTATGGCATGGCGATCGGCGTCTTCTTTGAACGCACCGACCTCAACACCCACGGTTTGGCCGCGCTGGACCTGCGCACCGGCGCGCTGCGCTGGAAGCGGCTGCTGGTGACCGGAAGCACCGGCATCCAGGCAGGCGACCGCTACTACGGCAGCTCCATGCAACTGGGCCCGCCAG
The DNA here is from genome assembly GCA_023150555.1 of Planctomycetota bacterium. GTDB lineage: Bacteria > Planctomycetota > SZUA-567 > H5-PLA8 > H5-PLA8 > JAKLKQ01. Next base: position 85,002 of record JAKLKQ010000015.1, on the reverse strand, counting down.
CCGCCGAGGCTGGAGTCGTCTACGCCCCCACCGGGTTGGGCACCGTCGTGGCGCTGAACGCCTACAACGGCGAAGTCACCTGGATCAGCGGCTATCCGCGCATCGAGGTCAAGAGCGACGACCACGGCAACTCGCGCGTTTCTTCCGGCATGCAGCCCGTGCGCCTGCTGCGCTGGCTTACGAAGGGGCCGTGCAGTCCGGTCGTCGTTGGCGATACGCTTGTCGTCGCGCCGAAGGACGCCGCCGGGTTGATCGGCTTCGACCGCGCCACCGGGCGCCAGCGCTGGAAGCTCGAGGTGCTCGACGTCCGTTACCTGGCGGGCGCCAGCGGCGACAAGGTTCTGGTCGTCGACGACACGGTGAAAGCGGTCGACGTGCGCACGGGAGGCCTGGTCTGGGCCCACCACCTTCCGGACACCGGGCTCTACGGCGGGCCTGCCTATGCGGGCGGCGCGTTGTACCTGCCCACCGACCAGCGCCTGCAGCGGCTGGACGCGGAGAGCGGGCAGGTGCTCTCCGAGTACACCTGGGACCGCCGCACCGGCCCGCTGGGCAACCTGGTGATTTCGGGCGGCCGCATCGTGGGCGTCGGCGAGAGCAGCGTTGCGGCGCTGGCATCCCGCGACGAACCTGCGGCCAACTTGGCGCTGGCCGAAGGCGACCGTCTGATGGGCGACGGATCCTGGGAAGAGGCCGCGGCCAGTTACGATCAGGTTCTTACGGCGCAGCCCACCGACCGGGGCCGCGAAGATCTGCTGGCCGCCCTGTGCAGCCGGGTGCGCGCGCTGCAAGCGCAGGGCAAGGGCGCCGAGGGCGCCGCCGCCGTCGAAGCCGCGCTGGCGGCTCTGCCCGAAGAAGCGACCTCCGACAACGGGCGCTGGCGCATCAATCGCGAGGTCCTGGCGGCCGAACTGGGCGCTCGGATGGGCAAGCCGGCGCCCGCGCCGGCCGCACCGTGCGGAACTCTGGAGGGCGCGCCGGCCTTCGCGTGGCAGATTTCCGGCGAGGAAGTGGCGGTGTGGTATCCAAAGGATGGCCCTCCCGACCGCTTCTTCGCCCGTGCCGGCAACGACCTCTACCAGCTGCGGCTGTCCGAGCGCTTCGAGGTGCTGTGGCGCACGTACGCTGGCGTCGAGGGCACCAACGTGGCGATCGGGCCGCAGGCGATTGCGCTGTTTACCTCGAAGCAGATCCGCGTCATCGACCGCGGCACTGGCCAGCCGATGTGGGAAGTGCTGCTGCCGGCCGACCGGTACCGCCGCCGCGCCCGGGACTACGGCGCCGGATTCGTGCGCGCCGCCGTGGGGCCGGACGTCGTCGCCGCGGTCTCCGGATCGGGCCTGTATGCCTACGACTTGGCCTCGGGCCAGCTGCTGTGGACCACCAACGACAACGACCGCTTCCGGGGTTCGCAGGCGCTCGGCTTCGCGGGCGGCATGCTCGTCGAACTCTTCGGCGCGTACGAAGGCCGTAACGCGCTGCAATACTTCGGTTACGAGACACGTACCGGCCGCGGCCTGAAGATCGCAAACCTGGTCGACAAAGCGCACTACTGCGGTACGGAGGTGACGGCCGACGGTCTGACTGCTGTGATGCGCCCTGATCCGCACCGCATCATCGCCGTCGACCTGCGCGACGGGAAAATCCTCTGGTCCCAGGCAGTGCCGCATCTTCGCGACCGCAGCCAGCCCGGCGATCTGGGATTATCGCTGCGCGAACCGGACGGCGGCGGCGAGCAGGTGATCGAATACCGCGGCGAAGCCTACGACGGACCCGACAAGGGATGGGTGACGCTCTATCTGAGCCTCAAGGACGGCCGCACCATTCAGAAAGTGACCGGCGGCGGCTCGCACTGGCTGGGCGACAGCCTGGTGTGGAACTCCCGAAGCGACCTGAAGCGCTTCGATCTCGACAAAGGCCAGCTCAAGCAGGTCTGGGAATCCAAGCTGCCCGGGCATCCGAACTACAACATTCTCAAGGCCGTCTACCTCAACAAGAACCGCGACCGGGTTTACCTCTTCTACGTGCACGAACGCGAATCCAACAACGTGATCAACGCCACGCGCCTGCGCATCCTCGACTGGGCCAGCGGGCAGGCCCTGCAGGACGAGGACTTGCCCGGCCAGACGATCGGCCGCCGGGGCGATGTCTCTTATGCCGGCTTGGTGCGGCAATGCGGGCCCCTGCTGCTGTACGAGGCGCACGAGGGTCTCTTCGCCTTCGCCGGACGGGGCGATTCGCGGCCCGATGTGGCGGCCAACCTGCGCGAAAGCCTGAAGCGCGAAGGCCGCACGCCCGAGACGTGGCGCGCCGACCGCCTGGCTCTGAGCGCCGTCGAGCCGCAGACCCGCGAAGCGTTCCTCGCGCCGGCCGACGCCAAGGTCGACGGCAGCGTGGACGAGTGGAAGGTCTCCGAGCCCCTGCGCTTGCAGGGGCCGGTGAACTACGTGCCGCTCGGCGCCTCGAAGAAATGGGCGAGTCCGGAGGACTGTTCCGCGCTGGTCCACTGCGGCTGGGACCAGCAGTACGTTTACGTGGCCGTCGAGGTCCAGGACGACAAGTTCGTCGCGCCCTCCAACGCGTCGCTGCACTCGCTCGGCGATGGCCTGCGGCTGGCCATCAATCCCGACGCCAGCCCGCAGCACGGCATCGACGACACCAATGTGCTCTGTTCGATGGCCCTGGTCGGCGGACGCACCGTCTTCCAGATCGACGCGGGTGACAACCCGGAGATCCAGCAGCGGCCGCGTGCGGAAGTCCGCCGCAAACCCGATGGGAAGGGGCTGAACTACGAGATCGCGCTGCCGTGGGCGCTTCTGCGCCCCAATCCGCGCCAGCGGCCCGGCGAAGAGACCGGGCTGCAGATCGGCTTGGCCGTCTTCGACGACGACGGTTCGGGAGTGGAGGGCGCGGTGGAGTGGGGCGGCGCGCTGACGCCCGATACGTATTCGCCCGTACGCCTGGGCTCCCTTTTCCTGCTCGACATCTCGCGCGAGAAGATCGCGCGCTACCGGCAGGTCATCGAGAAGATCCCCGGCAGCCCCGAGGCCTGGCGCTTCATGGGCCTGATCCTGCAGAGTCACCTCGGCGCCAAGGCCCAAGAAAAGAGGGCCGAGGAATTGGAAACCTTTGTCCGCGCGCATCCGGATTCGGCCAACACCGGGCACGCGCTGGGCCGGCTGCGCGGCCTCTACGAGCGGATGGGCGAGAAAGACGCGGCGGCGAAGGTGCTCGCCGTGGCCCAGGCTGCGAAATGCCCGAGGCACGTGATCGACATCGCATCGGGACGCGTCTTCCGAATCTGGGTCCGGCCCGACGCCAAGCAGGTACCGCGCATGATCATGCTCCAGTTCTATCTGCGCGGAAAGGGCTGGCAACGCCGGGCCTACTGGGGACAGCGGATGGTCGACTGGTCCCGCGACGGCAGCTTCGCCATGATGCCCATGGGCGATATCCCGGCGCCGGGCCAGTGGACGCAATTGGAAGTTCGAGCCGTCGATCTGGACATGGAAGACGAGGATATCCAGGCCTTCGCCTGCACGAGCTTCGGCGGGCTGACGTACTGGGATTGCGCGTCGGCTTTCGTCGCCGGCAAGGAGACGGTGCTGATGGACGAGGAGTTGCCCATGGGATTCCGCTTCGAAGGCAACGATTTCCGCTGGCCGACGGACCAGAAGCAGAGCGGCGCGAAAGCCTGGACCGGCGGCTCCACCACGGGCCTGCTGAACAGCCACATGTACGCGCCCGACGCCGCACCGTGGTTCACGTTCAAGGATCCGAACGAACCCAAACCCATGGAAGTGGCCGTTGACAAGCAGCAGGCGCTGTACCGCGAGGTCGCGAAGCTCATTGCCGATACGCCCGAGAGCCTGACCTTCCTGGTGCGCGTATTGGATCTCTACGCGGGCGCCGATGCCGCGAAGAAGCGCATCGACGAATGCGAGCAGTTCCTGGCCGAGCATCCCACCACGTCCAACGCGTTGCCCATCCTGCAGCGCCTGCAGGGCTACTTCGGGGAAGTCGGCGACAAGGATCCCGTCGGGCGCTGCGAGGTGCTGATGAAGCGCTGCCGCCTGCCGCGCGAGGCCCGGCGGCTGTTCTACAGCCAGTTCGCGACGACCTGGACCGAATGGCACGCCCTGGGGCCGTTCCTGGGCGTCGGCGCCAAGTGGGGCCTCGACAACCAGATGGAGCCCGAGATGGGCGAGGACGTGGACCTGGACTGGACCACCAACGGGCCGGGCGACCTGCGCATCGGATGGAAGAAGATTGTCGCCGAAAAGGATCTGCGCGGGAATCCGAACAAGAGCGGCGTCGTGAACCTGCACGGCTACCTGACCGCGCCTCTCGACAAGCCCGTGCGCAAGGAAGTCGAGGACAACCCCAACTTCGCGTACGCCTACCGCAAGTTCAACATGCCCGAACGCCGCAAGGCCCTGCTGCTGTACGGCGCCCAGTCGATGCTCTCGATCTGGGTCAACGGCCGCCGGGTGGTCACCGAGGAGTCGCCGGGGCGCGAAAAGGATTCGGGTGCCACCACCGTGACGCTACAGTCGGGCGAAAACCGCGTGCTGATCAAGGTCGCGGTGCAGGGCGGCGGGCCGTACTTCTATTTCCGCATCGCCGACGAGAACGGCAGGCCCTTCGACCACCTGCCCCAGAAGTAGCGAAACCGAAGGTCACTTCGGGCGGCTGGCGACCGCGGCCTCGAAACGCTGCAACTCCTCTTTCGTGTAGCAAGCCCGCGCCGCCGCGCGCAGGAGGTTCTCGCGCGGTTCGCTGGCGTACTTGAAATACGGGATCTTCAGCCCGTGGGCGAGGAAGTGCGCCTCCATGCGCCGCGCATCGTCTTCGTCTCTCAGCGCCATGGTAACGATGGGTGTGACTCGGCAGACGACCTCGATGCCCTGCGCGTCCAGTGCCGCGTGCATCCGCTTGGCGTTTGCCCACATCGTCGCGCGGCGCTGCGGTTCGTCGCGGACGATGCGCAGGCCTTCGCGCGCGGCGGCGGCCACGGGGGGCGGCGGCAACGCGCTGCCGGCGGCCGGCCCGGTGCGGCGGAACTGCTTCACCAGTTCCTTGCGCCCGGCGATGAAGCCGCCGTTGCAGCCCAGCGCCTTGCTCATGCTGCCCATCATGGTCGCGTCCTGCGGCCCCACGCCGCACGCTTCCATCGCGCCGCGACCGTTGGGGCCCATCGCGAAGACGCCGTGCGCGTCGTCGATGAGCAGTTCCGCCTTCGCGGCCTTGGCGGCGTCGCGGACCTCGGCCAGCGGAGCCAGTTCGCCGCTGATGCCGCTGATAGCGTCCGTCGCGATGGCCGGCGGCGGGCCGTGGTGCGCCTCGAGCTGCCTGCGCAAGTCCGCGGCGTCGTTGTGGCGGTAGGTGCGGATCTCCATGCCTGCCGCGCGCATGCCCTGGAATAGGTTGATGTGGCAGGTCGCGTCGCAATAGACCACCTTATGCGTCTTGGCGATGACCTCGAAGAACGACAGACCGCCGAAGTACGTCGCACCCAGAATGCACGCGGACTCGAAACCGAAAAAGTCCGCGAGTTCCTGCTGCAGCGCATCGTGGACTTCCGTCCAGCCCAGGCCCCAGCGCGAGCTCGTTGAGCTGATGCCGAATTCCTTCGCGCCGCGGTACAGCGCTTCGGCCAGGCGCGGTTCGCGCGCGAGGCCCAGGTAATCGTTGCCCGCGAAGGGCGCAGGAACTGAGGGAGCGGCTGCCAAGACGGTTCTCCTTTAGATCGTTTCGACGAAACTGTAGCCTTCGCGACTCCATCGTTTCAAGTCCGTCGGACGACTGGCGCCGCCGCGAAGGGTATTCCACCGGACGCCGGTCTCGTGTACGGCACCAAGTATAGCGGATCTGTTCCATTCTGATGGCAACACAGAAGTCGCTACTTTTCCGCAGGCGCCCCGGGCTCTTCCGCCCGCTTGTAGCGGTACACCCACATCGTGCCGTCGTCCTTGCTGTCGCCGGCCTGAAAATAGTAGTGGGCGTTATTCTCGGGATCGTAGAAAGCGCCGGTGGTGGCCTTTCGCCAGCCCTCGGGAGCCGGAAGGGGTTTCTCGATGGTCCACTTCGCCGCCGCGACGTCGTAGACCAGCGTGCCGCGGTCGTGCAGACTCAGCACCACGACGTCGTTGGCACTGTCGTACGTCATCGAGGCCGAGTTGTGCGTGGCGCGTTCCGCGCGGGGAATAGTCTTCAGTTCGGTCCAGGTGTCGGCTTTGGGATCGTAGGCCAGCAATCCGTCGGCGGCCGGCTGTTCGTTGCCGCCGGCAATGTACAGCATTCCGCGCTTGCTGTCGTAGCAGGAGAGGGGCTCGCCGCCCAGCGGGCGCTCCGGGAAGTCGGCGGCCTCGGCCCAGGTCTTCGCGGCGGTGTCGTAGAGCCAGTTCTTCGCGTTCGATGTGTCGCGCAGCCAGAACTTCTTGACCACGGGCAGGTAGACGAAGTTTCCGGCGCCGATGGTGGTGAGGGGGCCCTTGCCCTTCACGACTTCGCGTTCGAACTTCGCTGTCTTCGTGTCGTAGTACCACGGCGAGAAGGCCTTGCCCTTCATCTTCGAGTTCGCGTCTCCGGCCAGGGCCTTCAGCTGAGCGCACTTCATCGTAATCCACCAGCCGGTGCTCAGCCCCTTTGGGATGAACGCGAACTTCTTCTGGTCGCTGTCGTAGGCCGCCTGGTCGTACTCGTGGGCCAGCAGGCCGGGCGGCACCAGCAGGCCGTCGGCGCCGGCGAAGAGGCCGTCGTCGGTGACCTTCAGGCCCTGGTCCTCGCCGGCCACCGTGCCGGGGTAGATGCAGATCCAGGCGTGCGCGTTGATGTCGTAGACGAAGTAATCGTCCATGTAATGCCCATCGGGCTTGATGAAGGCGTGCACGCCCTCGCCTGTGTGGAACGCGCCGCGCAGATCGGGCGCGTATTCAAGCCCCGGGCACCACGAACGCCCGCGGCTGCCGCCCCACTTGGGATCGGGCGCGGGCTTGCCGAGGTCCAGCCACGCGTTGTCGCCGAGCGCTTTGATCTTCGCGATGTGCTCGCCCGGCGGGCTGGGCAGCTTGGCGAGCGGGTTCAAGTGCTCCCCGCCGTTCGCGATCGCCGCGCAGGCGACGAGCAGCGCGGATGCCAGCGTTCTGCGAACCATCGGAGCTCTCCCTTTCCTGAACTAGGGCACCGGCTCGAGCTTAAGCGCGGCGGGATCTAGGCGCATGGCGAAAACGCCGGTCCAGCGATGGCCGTTGGGCGTGAAGCGGAAGACGATCTTGAGTTCCGGGTCGTAATGCGGCGAGTAGTTCAGGCCCGTGTTGCTGCGCCAGACCTTGTCGCCCTGGTAGGGCGAGTTGTACCACTTCTTCTCGCCGAGATTGTAGAAGTACATCGTCTCGTCGGTCTTGTCCTTTCCGCCGATCACCAGCAGCGCGGCGTCCAGTTCGGGAATGTAGGTGCTGTCGCCGTACCATTCGGCGGGCGAAGGCCCCGCCGTGAACTCCTGGTTCCATGTCTTAGCCTTAAAGTCGAACGCCCAAACCTGCTTCTGCGGGCGGTCGAAGTAGATCAGGCGGTCGCGCTTGCTGTCGTAGCATAGGTGGTTGTGTTCGCTGTGGACCTTCGGCCCGTCCTTCGCGACGATCTCCCACTTGCCCGCCGCGACGTCGGGCTTGGCCAGCGTGCCGGCGCTGTAGCCGTACAGGCCGTGCGGCGTGGGCACGAAGCTGACCTGCGTCGCGACGCCGTGATTGCCCGGGCATTCGCCGATGTTCGCCACGAACGTGTGGTGCTTGGTATCGTAGACGTCGCCGACGTAGGTGATCCACATTCCGCTGGGCGGATCGACGGTGTAGGACTTGCGCGCGTGCGTGGGCAGTAGCGACCAGCCGCTGGGACTCACGCCGGGCGGGCCGCCTACCATCCCGTGCAGCCAGACGGGATTGTAATTGGTGGCGTGCGCCATGCTGCGCCAGCGGTTGGTGGCCACGTCGTACTCGCTGATCTCCGCGCCGGGGTAGGTGCTGTGCCCGCCGCCCCACGCGATGCCCAGATGTTTCTGCGCGTCGTACGCGTAGTGGCCCCAACCGCGCATCGGACTTTGCGCGGGGAACTTTCGCTGCACCCACGTGTTCGCCGGCAGTGCGGCAAGTTCCTTCAGGCCCGCGGCCGGATCTCCGGGTGCATTCTCGCCCTGCGTCCATTCATCGGGCAGCAGCGTGGACGCATCGCCCAGGGCCTTGCAGTGGTAGGCGAGGTTGGGCTCGGCGGCGAGCGGGTCGACCGGCGCGGCATTCTTCGCGTCGAGCTGCATTCGAAAGAGCGGCGCCTGCTTGTTGGCGCTGTTCGACGCGTACGGCAGCAGCAGGACGTCCTTCGTCTCTTCGAGGTACGTCGCCGAGGCGTACGGCGCGTCGAAGGGCAGGGCGAGACCCTGGGGCTCGAACGTGGGCTTCTTCGCGTCGCCGCCCTTTTTCACGTCGCCGAGGCAGGTCCAGGTGTTGTCGGCGATGCGGTACAGCCACACGTCGCGCAGGCCCTTCCAGCCGCCGGTGTAGCCGCCGCACAAAAGCACGCCGTGCGCTTCGGGCACGTAGACCATCGCCTGGCCGGCGCGCGGGCAGGGCGAGGCTTTCGGGTGGGCCTGCGACCAGGTCTTCTTTTCGCAGTCGTAGATCCAGGTGTCGCTGAGGCAATGCGCCAGGTCGTCGCCGCCGAAGAGCACGATCTTCTTTGCGCCGGCATCGTAGGCCATGCCGGGCAAGATGCGTCCGGAAGGCTGTTCGCCCATGGGCTGCGCGGTGGCCGTCCACTGCTTGGTGGCCTCGGAGAAGGTCCAGGTCCCGGCGTGCGCGGGGTACCAGCGCCGCGCTTCGGTGACCTTGCCCTCGTCATCCGAGGTCAGGCGGCGGGTACGCTTTGCGTTTTCGTCGTAGATCCAGTCACCGGGGGCGGTCTTCTCCTTCTCTTTTCCCACGCGGCCCCAGATCCCGCCGCCGCCGAACGAGACGGCTTCCTTGTTGTGCGCGTCGAAGCAGAGCGTGCCCCACAACGGCAGGCGCATGCCGTCGCGGCCCGGCGACGGGTTGAACTCCTTCGAGGCGTCGCCCATGCTCACGTCGCCCTCCACTGGCGTCCACGAGCCGTCGGCGGGATTCACCAGCCAGCCGGAGGCCTTCTGCTTGCTCTTGGAGTAGCTCCATTCCTGCTTCAGGTAGAGGATGCGCTTCAGGCCAGGCAGCCAGCAGCAGGCCTGCGGGGATTGCCAGCGGTCGGGAATCAAGTCCGCCGGCGCAATCCCCTTTTGGCGCGCCCAGGCCTCGTCCTCGAGGCCGATGGTGTAGTAGTCCGCTTCGAGTTTGGCGAAACCCGGCAGAACTACGGCCTTCTTCTGCTCGGCAACCCAGATCATGCTTTGTCCGACCAGGCGCGGATAGTTGCTGTCCTTTGGCATCTCGAAAATGCCCTTGGCAGAGGGCGCCCATGCGTTGGGGCCGGATTCGCCTGCGAGGAGGCAGGCGGAAATGGCGAGCAGCGCGGCGGCAAGCAGGCCCAGGCCGGGGCGGAAGGTGGTGGCGTTCATATCGAGTTCCTCTCTAGGGCGCGCGCTTACTTGGCCGTGCCGGGCAGCTTGCCGGGTTCGTCCGAGAGCTTGAAGGCGATCGTCTTCCAGCGGCTGCCGGTCACGATGTGTACGTTGTCCACGGGGTCGTAGATGTGATGGTGGCGGATGTCGCTAACGCCTTGGACGCCCACCTCCACCTTGTGCCAGCGGTTCTCGCGCGGATGGTAGTAGTGGAAGTCGCTCTTGTTGTCATAGCAGACGAAGATCTGGTTACGCGAGTCGTAGACCACGTTCACGTCATAGGTGCCCGGCGCGTCGCCTTGGACGTTCACGGTCGACCACTTTTGACTTTTCAAATCGAACTTGCATATGACCAGGTTCTTGCCGCCGGCCTCCTTGGGGCCGCGGGGGAAGGCCACCAAGGTCTCCTCCTCCGGATAGTAGTCCAGGCTGGCGTAGGAGTAGTGCATTTCCTTGGGTATCTTTCCCAGATCCCGCAGTTCTTCGGTCTTCCAGTTGACCGCCCGGAATTTCCCGGTGGCGTCGTAGAAGTAGACCCAGTCCGGTTCCTTCGGCGATGTGGCCGAGCCGCCGTGGTTCAGGGCCAGCCCGTTGGCCTTGCTGACCGACCATTCCTTCTTGACCGGGTCGAAGATCCACAGCCCGGTGCCTGTGTAGTGCGACGCGAAGACCTTCGCGTCCAAACCGTAGCCAAGTCCGGCGCCGCTGACCATCTGGACGCAGAGCATCAAGTCCTGAGCCGGTGCCATCGTCAGGCCGTCGTAGGTGTGGCGGCTGGCCGCGACGAGTTGGCCCTTGTACTTCACGCCGCCCATGCCCTTGCCGTCCTTGTCGAGGACCGCGTTCTCGGTGTTGAACCCAGCGAGCGGGACATCTTCCGTGAGCTGGCTCCACTGGAGCTTCTCGAAGTCGAACTCGTGGACGCTGGTCGGGAAAGCCGTGGCGTGGCCGCCGCCGAAGGCCAGGATCTTGTGGCGGTGGTGGTCGTAGACCATCCCGCTGTAGTCGAGCACGCCTTGCCTGCTCTTGTAGCCCTCGTTGACCACGAGTGCGGTCTTCTCCGGGATCGCGGTGAGCTTTGTGTTGGGCGCGAACTTGGGGGCGGGTTCGCCGGCAAGCGCCGCCAGGCTCAACGTCGCGAACAGCAGCAATACGGATTTCATGGAAAGACTCCTCACTTAAGCGGCACCGCGCCCAGCGTCCCCGCATCCACGCGCACGACCTGGAGCGATCCCTCGCCGCGCAGGCTGCAGAGCGTGCTCCAGACCAAGTCGCGCTTGGCGTCGTAGGCCAGGCCCAGGTCGACGCTCGAGCCCGGCTTGGCGTTCTTGCCGCCGTTCATGAACTCGGCGCCCGGCATCTTCGCCGCGAGCCAGCGGTTCTTTTCGCAGTCGTAGATCGGCACGACCAATACGCCTTCGCCCTGGAGCAGGAAGCCGATCAGGACCAGGTCGCCCTTGGGCAAATACGCGGACTCGCGCGCGAAACGCGCGCCCTTGAGCGCGTCCATGCCTTCTGGATTGAGCTTCTTCAACTCGCTGCTTTTCAGGTCCGCGGACCAGACCTGGCCGTGGGGGCCTTCCTTGCCGGTGGAGGTGGTGATGAGGAGCCGGTCGCGCTTGGCGTCGTAGGTGATGGTCGAACCGTCGCAGACCGGCCGCGGCAGCGGCTCGCCGGACGTCTTCACTTCCGTCCAGGCCTTGCCGCTTTCCAGCTTCCACAGTCCGAACTTGGATTGGCTTTCCTTGGTTTGGGTCCAGCAGTACACGCCGTGCGGCGTGGTGATGAGGTAGTTGATGTACTTGCTGGCGAAGAACGGCAGATCGCCGAACTTCTCGGCGAACGGCCAGGTGCGGGTCTCGGGATCGTAGAGCATCGTCATGTGGCCCTTGACGTAGGCCACGCGCTTGATGGTCGGATCGTACGCGTAGGCGTGGTAGTTGTGGTTGCCCCACGGCGCGCCGTTGAAAGCCCACAGGCCCGGGCCGTTGAGGTCGTAGTTGTACTCCAGCGCGAACTGCGGCCGGCACGCGATGCTCCAGCGTCCGGTCGCGATGTCGTAGTGCGCCATGTCGTTGCCGAAGTACGAGCTGTGCCCGCCGCCCATATGCAGGATCCGGTCGCCGTCGCTGTCGAAGCTCACGGTGCTCCAACCGCCGCCCATGCGGTTTTCCGGCCAGCGTGGGCATTTGAGCGCGGTCCAGGTGTTGGGCGCGAGGTTTTTCAGCACGGCCTCGGTCGCTGCAGGATCGGGCGGTGGAACGTCCTTCGTGTACCACTCCGGATCGAAGGAGCCGCTGCGGAACCCGAGCGTCCCGGGCTTGACCCCGTACTTGGCAATGCCGTCGCTGTCGTTCGACGAAGCGTCGACGCGGCACAGCCACGCGCTGTGCGCGCTGCCCTTCTCGGTTCCGGGGCCGATCCACAACACGCGGTCATCGTTGTCCGCGGCGGCGGCCGCTGCGCCGTCCGCGCCGCCGCGGCTGGTGTACTCGGCCGGGCCGTCCTTCTCGTAGTGGCGGATGAGCGCCCATTCGTTGGCGGCGACATCGTAGGTCCAGATCTCGAAGGGCAGCGGCTTGTAGAGCGTCGCGCAGTAGGACGTCGAGGAACTGTAGCCCTTGCCGCCGAGCAGCGCGATCTTGCTGCTCTTGGGCATTCGCAGAAACGCGTGGCCAAAGCGCGGCGACGGCGAGAGCGCCGGCTTGCGCTCTTCCCATTCGCGCGTCGCGCAGTCGTAGACCCAGGTGTCAGCGTAGAGCTGGTCTAGGCGGTCGCCGCCGAAGAGCACGATCTTCTTCGTCGCCGGGTCATAGACCATCGGTGCCAGCGCGCGCGGCGGGGGCTCCGTCTTGGGAGTGAGTTTGCGCCACTCGTTCTTCTCCGTCGAGTAGACCCAGGTGCCCGGCGAACCGTCCGGCGTCAGCACGCCGCAACCGCCAAAGAGCAGGATCTCCTTGTTCACCGGATCGGCGCACATCGCCGACCAACTCAGGCCGCCGCGCGTGCCGACCTCGGGCATCGGTCCGGGCGCGGCCTTGGTGTCCGTCCAGACGCGTGCTTCGGGATCGTAGGTCACGGTTCGCCCGCACAGCAGCGCGTAGACCTTCTTGTCCCAGGGCGCCGTCGCGTAGTGGTACCACATGTACGTGTGGCGGCGGTTGGGGCGGACCAGGCCTTCCTTGTCGGCCATCTCGAAGTACGGCGTCTTGAACTCTACGTCCTTCACGTTGCCGGTCTCGCCGCCCCGGGCCTCGGCGCCCTTCGGCAGATCGTTGCGCCATGTTTTGGTGGAGGGGTCGAAACTCATCACGTCGTAGGGCCGTTCGCCCTTGAAGTGATGGGTGATGCTGCCGCAGAAGAAGACGAAACGCTTGAGTTCCTGCGACCAGACGAGCCCCGGCGAGAAGCCCGGGCCCAGGCCGTCCTCGGACACCTTGGTCCACACGTTCGCTTCGGATTCCCCCGCGCGCACGGCGGCGGGCACGAGCGAAAGCAGGAGCAGAGCGCAAAGCGCGTGGCGTCGATTAACCATCGAAACGAGTCCCTCGGATGAAACCTACCAGACGATGCGACCCTTCACGATTTCCTCGGCCGGCGCGGGCTTGGCGACGCGCACCTTCACGTCCACGCGGCACGCCGGCGCTTCAGGATCGCGCGCGCGAAGTTCGAGCCGCTGCAGCGCCAACTTGGCCATCTCCGCCGGGCGCCACAGCGCCGCCAGCGGCACTTCACCGCCCAGGAATTCCGGCGCCAGGAGCTCGCGGTACTCGCTCTCCGTGCACCAGCACGCCAGGTCGACGTCGCGACCGACCTGCAGGCCGGCCGCGCGGATGCCGCGCGCCGCGCCCTGTGCCATCTCCAGCCACATGCAGACCAGCGCCGTGGGGCGGTTGGGCGACTGCATCCGCGCGCGGACCTTTTCCTCGGCGTCGGCGGTGTCGCTCGAACTCGCGGTCTCGATGAGGTGCGCGGGCGCGAAGTCGGCGTTGCCCTCGAACATCGCGGCCCGCGCGCCGGCGAAGCGTTCGCGGTAGTGTGCGAAGCCGCTCCAGCCGGCCGCGATCTTCGGGTCGTGGGGTTTCAGGAACGCTTCGCGTTCGGCGTCCTGCACCACGGTCGGCCCGACCCAGCCGACGCTGCGGTGGCCGCGCGCCATCAGCGCGCTCGTGACCTGTCGCGCGCCGTTGAAGTTGTCCTGGATCACGATGTCGGCGCGCGGATCGTCGATGTAGGCGTCGACGAGCACCACCGAAAGCCCCGCGCGCAGGGCCTCGTCCGTGTAGCCCGGCAGGCTGGTGTCCAGCGCCACGCCCCAGATCGAGCGCGCCTTCAGTTCGTCGAAGAGATCGCGCGGATGCCGCCCGCGCCCGCCGATGCCCAGCACCTGCTCGCCGCGCGCGATCTGCGACCGGTTGAAAGCGGTAAGGATCTGCTCGTGCGTGCGGTCCCACCGCTCGTCTTCGCCCGCCGAACCCAACACGTACGCGACGGTCTGCCGTGCGGCGGCCACGCGCGGCCCGCGCACGACGCGGTAGCCCTGGTACGGCACCGCCGCGATCAGGCCTTCCTCGACCAGCCGCGCCAGCGCGCGCCGCACCGTCACGCGGCTGACCTCGAAGCGCTCGCACAACTCGCGCTCCGCTGGCAGGTAAGCTCCGGACTCGACGCGCCCGCTCTCGACCAGGCGGCGGAGGTCTTCGGCGACCTTCTCGGTGAGCGGCTTGCGGCTCAGCTGATTGGTATTCAAGTGGTATCCTTTAGTGTTTATCTTAGTACTATCATGGTTCTATACACCGCACGCGTGCACCGCGTGCGGCTTTTCGATACTCGTAACTGATTGGTATTAAGCAGGTTATACGACGGTCTTGGAATTTACTTGGACCGCGCAAGGAGTTCCTTCAGCGTGAAGGTCGAGCCGGCGACTTGCGGCGACATGATGTTGCCGCGAGTCAGGGAGATGTGAATCTCGCGGGCGTCGGGGCGGAAGACCAGGCTGTGCGCGGCGGTGGGCTGCATGCCGCCGATGAGGATCTTGCGGGCTTCGGTGGGGCCGATCTTTTCGGGCTTGGCGCTCAACGAATCGATGCCCTTCGAGATCGCGTCGAAGCGCCCGCATTCGACCGGGTCGTGGCGCATGCAGAAGTGATTGGTCGCGACGATCGCATCGCTGCCGTCCATGCGGCGAATGGTGACGGGCACTTCGCCGTTGCCGCGGCCGTTGCGTTCGAATTCCAGCACCGCGCTGGGCTGCGTGCGGGTCTTCTCGGCGGCCTGGGCCGGCCAGGACATGTGGAAGAGGTTCCCGCAGGCGGCGGGGCGTTCGGCGGCCAGCTTCGCGGCGGCCTGCGCGGGGTCGCCGGCGGCGGGATCGACGCTCTCGATGATGCGCCGCAGCAGCACGCCGCGCGGCACGTAGCCTTCGTCGGCGCCGCTCTCGTCGACGTTGTAGGCGTCGTGGAGGCAGCAGACCAGGCCGTCGGCGTTCATGGCGGAGTAGATGCCGACCATGCCGGGCCAGCCGACGCCGGCCCAGGCGCGGCGCGCGCCGGATTTCTCGCCGAAGCCCTCGTTCACGACGATCACCTGGTCGGCGATGGCGCGGCGCCCGATGGGGAAGTCGAGGTTGCGGCCGTGGAGCACTTCGCCGCCAGCGGTCTTGGACTTCCAGACGGTGAAGCCGCTGCACGCGGGGCCGAAGTAGTCGGCGACGGTGTTGATGGCGTAGAGGTCGTCCTTGGTCAGCGCGCGCTTGAGCGCCGGGCAGGTGCGTTCGTCTTCCTTCAGTTTCGCGGTGAAGCCTTCCCAGATGCCGTCGAGTTCCTCCACGGCGGCCTTGTCCCACACGAAGCGCGCCTTGGCCCACGGCAGCAGGCGCTTCTCGTAGCTCTGCGCGGTGAAGCGGGGGAGGCTGGTGAGCGCGTCGTCGAGGCACTCGACGATCTTCGGCGCCAGCAGCCAGCCCTGCGCGAAGCCGCGCTCCTTGGCGCTCTCGCCGTAGAGCCGCAGGACGCTGTGGTTCTTGAGGGTGACCAGTTCGCCGGCCTTGGCGGCGCGTGATTGCGCGTCCTCGGCCTGGGCCGCGGCGGAAGCCAGCAGCGCCAGCAGAAGGGCGGCCGCAAGGCTCCGGTTCACGCCTCCTTCATAAGGCGCGCAGGCGGGGGGCAGGGGGGCAGAGTGACGCATAGTAACCATTCTACAACCAGAGACGCCCCGCACGAAGCGCTTCTTCAAGGCAGTTCCGGGGGTGACATTGGCAAAGTTGCCACCGCGCGGTAGCCTGTTGCTCCCATGAACATCGTCAGCTCCCGCAGCGCGGTAACGCGCGCCCTCGCGCGGCCGCCGGGCCGCCGCCGCACCAAGATCGTCTGCACGCTGGGGCCGGCCAGCGCCGACGCCCAGGTCCTGATGCGCATGATCCGCGCCGGGATGGACGTGGCGCGGCTGAACTTCTCCCACGGCAGCCACGACGACCACTCGAAGATGCTCAAGACGCTGCGCGAATCGGCCAAGGCCGTCGGGCGCCCCGTCGGCGTGCTTCAGGATTTGTGCGGGCCGAAGATCCGCGTCGGCGAAGTCCCCAACGGCGCGGTGACGCTCGAGCGCGGCCAGAAGGTGCGCTTCTACTGTCGCACGCCCGAGGATAAAGGCGCGCTTCCGGCTGGCGAGCACATCCTGCCGGTGCAGTACGACGACCTGGCGAAGGACGTGGCCGTGGGCGACCGACTGCTCTTCGACGATGGCCGCCTGGAGGCGCGCGTCGAGAAGAAGGGCGCGGACTGGGTCGATGCCGTCTTTCCCAAGGGCGGCGTGCTGAAGAGCCGCAAGGGCCTGAACCTGCCCGGCGTGAAGGTCAGTGCGCCCAGCGTCACCGAGAAGGACCTGGCGGACCTGGAGTGGGGCTTGGCGAACGGCGTGGACTTCGTGGCGCTGAGTTTCGTGCGCACCGCCAGGGACCTGGACGCGGTGCGCGCGCGGGTGGCAAAGCATAAGGATCCTCCGCTTCTGGTGGCGAAGATCGAGAAGCCCGAGGCCGTCGCGGCGCTGGACGGGATCGTGGGCGCGGTCGACGGGCTGATGGTCGCGCGCGGCGATCTGGGCGTGGAGATGGACTTCGAGAAGGTCCCGCTGGTGCAGAAGCAGATCATCCGCCTCGCCAACCTGCGCGACGTGCCGGTGATCACCGCGACGCAGATGCTGGAATCGATGACCGAGAACGAGCGGCCTACGCGCGCCGAGGCCAGCGACGTCGCCAACGCGATCCTGGACGGCACCGACGCCGTGATGCTCAGCGGCGAGACCGCCGTCGGCAAGTACCCCGTGCAGGCCGTCGCCGCGATGGCCACCATCGCGCACGAGACGGAGGAGCACCTGCTGGCCGGCGGCGCCTATGCGTCGCCGTCGCGCGAGCTGGCCGCCAGCAGCCTGCACGACGCGCTGGCCCTGGCGGCGGAACGCATCGCGCGCAGCCTGGAGGTCAAGGCCGTGGTGCTGGGCACGATCTCCGGCCAGACCGCGCGCTACATCGCTTCGTCGCGCCCGCGCGTGCCCGTCATGGCGCTCAGCGCCCACCCGCGCGCGGTGGGGCGCATGGCGCTGTACTGGGGCATCGCGCCGTACGCGTCGAAGCCGTGGAAGGACACCGCGTCCTTTCTGAAGCTGGCCGAGCACGCGGTGCAGGGCTACGAACTGGCGGGCCGGGGCGACACCATCGTCGTCGTCGTGGGCCGTGAGCACAGCGAGGAATTCTCGGGACGCATCCACGTCCACCGCATCGGCGGGAAGTGATCCTCGGCGGGGACCGGGAACCGGACGCTGGGAACAACACGCCCATAAAAGGAGGACGCATGGCCGGACGCGCAAGAAAATGCTGCGCCGCCGCAGCCCTGCTGCTCTTCCTCGCCGCCGCCGGCATGGCTTCCGCCGCTGCCGTCGCCGCCGAAGACGCCGCCGCTTCCGGGGAGAGCATCGAGCGCCTGCGCGCGCAGCTTTCCAACGTCGACTTCAACGTGCGGCTCGACGCCGCAGAGAAGCTGAAAGCGCGGGGGCCCGCCGCCGCGCCGGCGATCCCCGACCTTGCCAAGGCGCTGCACGACGAGGAAGGGCGCGTGCGCGAGGCCGCCGCCGAGGCTCTGGGCGCGATCGGCAAGGAGGCCTGGTCCGAGCTGGTCGTCGCGGCGCGCGACCCCGACGCCAACGTGCGCGCCGCCGGCGTGAAAGGCCTGGGCCTCCTCGGCGCCGACGGCGTCGGGGAACTTACGCAAAGCATCACCGACAAGGACCCATTCGTGCGGCAGCGCGCCGCGCAGGCGCTGGCCTGCTGCGGCGAAGAGGCCGCGCCGGCCGTGAGCGTGCTCGCGCAGCGCCTGGCCGATCCGGCGGAAGAGCCGTGGGTGAAGGCCGACTGCGCGGTGGCGCTGGCGTCGGTCGGGCCCGCCGCCGAGGCCGCCGTGCCGGAACTTCTGAAGGCCCTCGACGAGGACGACGGCTGGCTGCGCAGCCGCGCGATCGAGGCCCTGGGCGTGATCCGCGCCGACAGCGACGATGGCGCGCTGCGCGAACGCTTCGTGCAGGCGCTGGGCGACGAGGACTACGAGGTCTCCGCGGAAGCCGCCGAGTCGCTCGCGCTGCTGGGCGAAGGGTCCATCGGGATTCTCGAGAAGGCGGCGGCGGACCAGGCGCATCCGGCGCAGGAAGTGGCCCACCGCGCGTTGGGCGAACTGCGCGTACGGCTGGAGCGGCAGAAGCGCGACCGGTTGGAGTACGCGGCGGCGGGCGCCGCCGCGTTCGTGGGCCTTCTTCTTCTGTTGCGCTACCGGCAAAAGAAAAGGCGGGCCTGAAAGGCCCGCCCGTATTCAAAATATACGCAAAGCGTAAGTCTTATCAAGCCTCAAGCCTGAATCAATCCCGGCTGCGCAGCTTTGAAAGCAGGCGCAGGATCTCGATGTACAGCCAGACCAGCGTGACCATTAGGCCGAAGCCGCCGTACCATTCCATGTACTTCGGCGCGCCCTGGCGTGCGCCCTGTTCGATGAAGTCGAAGTCGAGCACCAGATTCAGCGCGGCGATCCCGACCACGAAGAGGCTGAAGCCGATGCCGATCAGCCCGTTCCCATGGATGTAGGGGATGCTGATGCCGAAGAAGCTCAGGATGAAGGTCGCGAGGTAGATCAGACAGATCGCGCCGGTAGCTGCGAAGACGCCGGCCTTGAAATTCTCGGTTGCGCGCACCAGGCCCGACTTGTACGCCAGCAGCAGCGCGGCCAGCGTGCCGAAGGTCAGCCCCACCGCCTGCAGCACAATGCCCGGCATCATCGCTTCGAAGACGGCGCTGATGGCGCCGATGAAGAGGCCTTCGCAAAGCGCGTACAGCGGAGCGGTGATGGGGGCGGCGGTGGGTTTAAAGCTGGTGATGAGCCCGAAGACCAGCCCGCCAATGATGCCGCCGATCACCCACATCCGGATAGCGGCGAAGGAGGCCGAGCCGGCGCTGCGGATCGCGCCGTCCGCCTGCTGGCGGGCAAGATCGTGGACTAGGTTGTAGAACATCGACCATGTAAAGGCCGCGCTGCACAGCAGCAGCACCAGCAGGACCGCGGTCTTGTTGATGGTGCCCTGCACCGTCATGGTGCGGTCGGCTTCGGTGATCGAGCCGAACTGCGCGAAGGTCTCGGCGTTTAACGCGGGATTGGATGTACGCATCTATGGCTCCTTGTTGGCCGGGGCCGGCGTTTGGAAACCGCAGGCCGCACGCTCGGCTGCATCCCTCTTACATGGCGAGAGCATTCTATTTCAGGCCGCCGGGCAGGAAAAGCCGGAATCCTTCCGAGGCGGGCCGGTCTCGCCAGCTATCAGACGCTCGGCCGGGCGGGGCCTTCGGAACGTTCGCAGGGGGAAGGGGATCCGCGAGCGGTCTCCGGCCGGGCGCGATGGCACTGGGCCTTCGCGCGGCCTTCGCTGGCCGCATCCACTTTATTCGCTTGTCGGGGGGAATGTGGTGGGGTGGGAGCTGTTACTGCTTTCACTTCCTTTCGTTATGCCGACTTCGCATGTTTGAGCCTCGATAAGGATAGGTGGTGACGCCGGCGCCACCCTTGCGAGGTGGTCCGCACACGCAGCCCAATGATGCACACCGTCGGGACTTAGCCCCGGGCCTTCCCGGGACCCTCCAAGCTGGCCACTTGGCACCAGGAGATGGCGGGGTGAACGCCGCCCCTCCAGACCCTCGCCTGGTGCTGAAGACATTAAACAGCTAACCCAAAGATTGTCAATAAAAATCTATTAGGTATTTTGGTATAATTTATATATTTAATGCCTAATTATACTTACAAAGCACCTCTTTTTCCGGGCAGGAGCCTCTCTCTGGCCTCGTTGGAACTTGAAATTTTTAAAACGTCGACGTTTTAAGGAGCACGTCGATGTTTTGGTGTATACGAGGCCATGGTCGGCAAGAATCCCCGCACCCGAAAGCCTCGCGGCCCCCGCGCCACCCGCGGACGCGCCGCCGCCGGCACCGGCGGCGGTCCCAAACACCAGCAAGTGCGCGAGTTGCTGCGGCGCCAGATCCACGAAGGCGTCTACCCGCCCGGTACCCGGCTGCCGCCCGAATCCGAACTCCCGCGCCTGCTCAAGGTCGGCAACCAGACCGTCCGGCACGCGCTGAACGACTTGGTCCGCGAGGGCCTGATCGTGCGGCGGCGCGGCAGCGGCAGCTACGTCGCCGACCGCCGCCTGCGCCCGATCCTGCCGGGTCGCGAGTTGAAGCTGGGCGTGCTGTGGCACCAGTCGGTCTGGCCGGAGCGCATGAAGGGCACCTTTCAGGGCGCGTTGACGCTGGGTGCGCTTGCAGCGTTGGGGTTGAGCGACGTCGAGCCGACTTGGCCGCTGGTGGAGCCCGACGAGGTCACGCGCGCGATCTGGAGCGACAAGGCGCGGCGCCTGCGCGTCGAGGCCCTGGGCGAGGCCAGCCAGGGGCATCCGCGCCATCCGCCGCTGGAGGCGGTCGGAGCCGGCGGCTTCGACGGGTTGCTGGTGCTGAGCATCGTCGAGGACGCGGCGCTTGAGCGGATCCTGGCGCTTGGCGTGCCTGCGGTCTTCGTGGACGTGCTGAACGAGCGCTTCCTCGACGCGGCGGACCAGATCTTCGTCGATCCGTACGTGGGCTACCGCCACGCGGTGCGCCACTTCGCTTCACAGGGCATGACGCGCATCCACTTCGTCCCGGGCTACATGGGCAAGCCGATGCCCGGACCCGACGCGAGCGCCGGGGAGCGCGACGCATACCGCCGCGAACCCATGCGCATGGACCCCGACAGCTTCCTGCGCCTGAGCGCCTACCGGCAGGGCATGGACGAGTGCGGCCTGCCCGTGCCCGACGAGTTCGTGCACTTCGCGCCCGATCCCACGCAGCAGATGGAGGCGTTGCTGCCGAAGATGCTCGCGCTGCCGCCGGAGCGCCGCCCGCAGGCGGTGCTGGCGCACAACATGAACCAGGCGCAGGAACTTTGCGCGGCCGCCGCGCGCGCCGGCTGGACGCTTGCCGGCGCCGGCTCCGGAAGTGCCAGCGAGCCGGCGCTCGATGGGGTCTTCCCGATCAGCATCGATGCGGCGGCGATGGGCGAGGTAGCCGTCGAGTTGCTCGCCGCGCGCCTGCAGCGCCCCGAACGCCCCTGCCTGCGCGTGGGCATGCCGATGCGATTTCAGGCATCCGGCGTCGCGCAGGCGCCTCGCATGACCTCAATGGGGGAACTTCGCAATGCGTAAGCTGCTCGCCATGGTCCTCTATTTCCTCCTGGCTGTGCACGCGGATGCCACCGCGGCGGGCGCTGCGGCCGACGCCGCGCGCTTCGCCCAGGCGCCGGCTGTCACGAAGGACGGCGCGGGGGCGAAAATTGCCTTCGAGGCCGCCGTCGAGACCGACGTGGCGGTTCAGATCGAGGACGCGCAGGGCAAGGTCGTGCGGCACCTCGCCGCCGGACGCCTGGGCAAGAATCCGCCGCCGCCGCTGCAGGCCGGTGCGCTGAAGCAGGAACTCGCCTGGGACGGCACGGACGACGCCGGCAAGCCCGCGGAAGGCGGGCCGTTCAAGGCCCGCGTGCGGCTGGGTCTGAAGCCGGTCTTCGACGGCTTCCTGCTGTACGAGCCCGATGCGTCGCCGCCGATCAATGCCGTTGCCGTGCGCGCCGACGGGAAACTCTACGCGTTTTACCGCGACCCCACGGCCAACGGGAACCAGGGCGGTTTCAAGATCCGCATCCTCGACCGCGAAGCGAAGTACGTGAAGCAGATCCTGCCCTTCGGCGCCGACCTGCCCTACGAGAAGGTGAAGGCGACCGGTGCGTTCCAGGACGAGCAGGGCCGCACCGTGCCGCACTGCCACAACTGGCACTCGCTGAGCTTCTACCCCGACTCGATCCTGGCGCGCGGGCGCAGCATGTCCGAGTTCTGCAGCCCCGTCGCCGGCCCCGACGGCCGGCTGTACTGGCTCGTCGACGACGCGCGGCTGTGCTGCATCGACGAGGACGGCGGCCTTCCTTACGAGACGTTCCTCAGCGAGCCCATCGCCGGGGACATCAAGGACGCGCAGGGCGGCCGGCCTGCCTTGGCGCTCAGCGGCGACGGCAAGGCGCTGTACGTCAGCGGCATCTGCCGCGGCGCCTGGGGCGCGAACAAGCCCGTGCCCGGCGTCTGGAAAGTGGACCTGGCCACGCGCAAGAGCGCGCTCTTTCTCGGCAAGGTCGACGAGCCCGGTACGGAAAAGGACCGCTTCACCGCGCCGCGCGGGCTGTGCGTCATGGACGGGCTGCTCTTCGTCGCCGACCCGGCCGCCGACCGCGTCGCGGCGTTCAAGGAAAGCGACGGGGCGTTCGCCGGCGAACTGAAAGTCACGCAGCCGCACATCGTCCAGGCCGACCCGAAGACCAAGGCGCTGTACGTCTGCTCGTACGTGCCCGAGGCCAAGCCCAACAAGGACGGCAAGGCGCGCACGAAGGACGCCCTGCTGCTCAAGTACGCCGACTGGAAGAGCGGCAAGGAGACGGCGAAGCTCGCGCTGCCCTCGACGGGTCTGAGCCCGAACTTCGGCACGCACCGCATCGTGCTAGATTCGAACGCCGCGCCGCCGCTCGTCTGGGTGCCCGGACTCCCGTACGCGAAGGAGGGCGCCAACTTCCTGAACTGCTATCGCGACACCGGCGCGGCATTCGAGGAAGTGAAACTCGCGCGGCCCAAGGGCCACTGGGGCGACGGCCCTCGCGACCTGCTCTACGACCGCGCGCACGGCGATCTGTATGTCAAGGTGCAGGGCGAGAAGTGGTACCAGTTCGAAGAGAAGACCGGCAAGTTCGTGCGCACCGTCCAGTTCCCGAAGAACGACGGCGGCCCGTACATGGGCTCGTCGGGCAGCCAGTTGGGCGTCGAGCCCAACGGCGACTACATCACGCACTGCTGGGGCAAGGACTCCGGCCTGATGCGCTGGACCCGCGACCTGAAGCCCAAGAAGTGGGACGGCCAGGAGACCCACCGCACCGAGTGGGGCGGCATGATGACCTTTCAACTCAACTACATGGAGCTGCTGGGCGACCTGATCTACGTGATCAAGCCCGAACAGGGCCCGCACCACCTAGACGTGTATGACAAGGCGCTGAAGAAGACCAAGCGCGCGGTCTGGAACGTGCGCCGCGGCAGCGTGCCGCGCGTCGACGCGCAGGGCAACGTGTACATCACCGTTCCGATCCGCCCGCTCGACCGCGACCTGCCGGCGTTCTTCGACGGCAAGCTGGAGAAGATCCCCGACTACTTCAACAGCATCGGCATGCAGCACTACTGGTACCTGTACATGCACGGCAGCATCGTGAAGTTCCCGGCGCGCGGCGGGGCCTTCGCCTGGATCGAAAGCGACCGCGAGAAGAACGACTTCGAGGGCCTGCCCGCCGAAGTGAAGGACGGACCGAGGCAGAAGTTCCAGTACTTCCAGATGGGCCACTACCCGCACAAGACGTGCGAGGTCCTGGGCGCGGAATGGGTGCGCTTCGGGTACTCGCCCTACAGCGAGACCTACCCGGCCGGCACGCCGGTGTGCATGTGCGAAGGCACCGGCTTCGACGTCGATCCCTACGGCCGCGTCTTCTATCCGAACCTGTGCCAGTTCCGCGTCGAGGTCATCGACACGAACAACAACGAGATCGGACGCTTCGGGCGCTACGGAAACCAGGACGCGAAGGACGGCCCCGAGCCGCCGCTGGGCTGGCCGGCGTACGTCGCCGTCAGCGACACGCACGCGTACGTCAGCGATACGGTCGGCCTGCGCGTGGTGAAGGTGAAGCTCGGCTACGAGGCCGACGAAGCGGCGGAGATCAAGTGAGCAGTTTGCGCATCCGGACTTCGGCGAACGGGGAGGGATTTGGACCATGACGATGCGGACGATGGGTATGGCCTGCCTGGCGGTTGGGGTGCTTTTGGCGGCGAACGCGCGCGCGGAGGACGGCGATCCCTACGCCGAGCTGAAGGTCAAGCGGCAGCAGGTCTTCGAGTTCGCCGAGGCGCCCGCGGTGACGCGCACCGGCGACCGCATCGAAGTCGCCTTCGCGTCGAAGGGCTACTGCGATGCGACGGTGGCCGTCGAGGATTCGGACGGCAAGATCATCCGCCACCTGGCCAGCGGCGTGCTGGGCAACAACGCGCCGCCGCCCTTCGAGAAGAACGCGCTGAAGCAGCGCGTCGTCTGGGACGGCAAGGACGACCAAGGCAAATACGTAGACGACAAGGATTCCTGCCGCGTGCGGGTCAGCCTGGGCTTGCGGGCGAGTTTCGACAA
This sequence comes from Planctomycetota bacterium, assembly GCA_023150555.1. Taxonomy (GTDB): domain Bacteria; phylum Planctomycetota; class SZUA-567; order H5-PLA8; family H5-PLA8; genus JAKLKQ01. The sequence continues at coordinate 60,604 of JAKLKQ010000015.1, read as the reverse complement.
GAACCTGTACTGGTCGCCGCACAAGCGGATCGGGCCGATGCCGATCATGTCCGCCGCACCCGAAGGCGTGTACGTCTACGACGGCATGGGCATGGACCACATCCGGCTCTTCGGGCACGACGGCGCATACATCCGCACGGTACACCCGTATCCGGCGGACAAGGTCAAGGAGGTGCAGGGGCTGAACTGGGCGGACTTCCCCGAAGGCTACCGCCTGCCGACGAAGTACGGATTCTACCAGCAGACGCTCCTGAACTGCGGCAGCAACGACGACATCGAGGACAAGAACTGCCGCTACGGCTGGGCGGCGATGGGTTTGGCGGCGAAAGGCAACCGCATCGCCGTCGCCTACGAGACGCTCAACCGCATTTCCACCGACGGCAGCAGCGGCGGCCTGCCGTTCTCGGGGCCGAAGGTAGGCTTCCAGCTCTCGCACCAGGGCTACGGCGGCTACGACCAGGGCAAGTACCTGATCGGCCCGTCGAGCCTGGCGTTCTCGCCCGACGCCAAAACGCTGTACCTCACGGGGTTCCTCTGGTTCAGCCGCTTCGACAGCGGCTGCTACCACGCGCTGATGAAGATGGACTTCGAGAAGGACGACCCTCCGCAGGTGATGTGCGGCAGCATCGAGCGCAAGGAGTGGGGCAGCGGGGAGAAGCAGTTCAACACGCCCACCTCCGTCGCCGTCGACGCCGAAGGCCGCGTGTACGTCAGCGACTTCATGAACGACCGCGTGCAGGTCTTCGCGCCCGACGGCAAGCTGGTTCAGAGCATCAAGCACCCCGCGCCCGCGAAGGTGCTGGTGCACCAGAGGACCGGCGAGATCTACATCCTCAGCTGGACGCCCAACGGCATCCCGCACGACGTCCAGAAGGCGACGAACTTCGATCCGCGCAAGAAGCAGGCGACCACCGTCAGTATGTACTCGCCGATGCCCAGCCCGCAGAAGAAGTACACCGACCCGATCGACCTGGGCTGGGGCGATCCGGGCTACTACTTCGCGCTGGGCGCGCTCTATCAAGTTGAGCTGGATTCGTGGAGCGCCGAGCCCGCGCTGTGGATCGTCGGCCGCAAGCACGCGGTGACGGAAGGCGACGAGCACATCAACGGCGGATGGGCCGCCAGTCGCAACGATCCGGCGCTGTGGAAGCACAACATCCGCGTCCTGCAGAAGAAGAAGGGCAAGTGGGAGACGACCTTCTCCTTCGCCGAGCAGGCGGAGAAGGATGCCAAGGTGCTGGGCAGCAACAAGCACCACATCCAGTATCTCTACTTCAACCCCGTCTCGGAGAAATTGTATGTCGGCGAGCCCGACAGCGGTCCGACCTGCAAGGCATTCAGCAATGCGCTGATCATCGATCCTCTGAGCGGCAAGATCGACGTGCAGGAGTTGCCCTTCAACCCGATGGACATGGCCTTCGACCTCACCGGCGCCGCCTACCTGCGTACGCAGGACCGTGTGGTGCGCTTCGACTCCAAGACCTGGCGCGAGATCCCCTGGGATTACGGCACCGAGTACGACAAGGTCGGCCAGGACGGCGGCATGGGCGGGCGCACTTCGCCGGCCATCGCGGCCCTGGAGTTGCCCGCCAGCGGCACGGTCTGCTACCACCAGAGCGGCATGGGAATCAACGCGCGCGGCGAACTGGTCGTCGCCTGCGGCAACCGCGCCGACGTGCAGAACGAAGACCGCCGCGCGGGCGCCAACAGCCCGTTCAAGACCGCGCGCCGCGACATCCAGATCTATCCCGGCTACAACATCTCGCCGATTTCGTGCAGCGTGCATGTCTGGGATCGCCACGGCCAGGTGATCCATTCGAATGCCATCCCCGGCCTCCCGCAACTCGACGGCGTGCAGATCGACGCGCAAGGCGACCTGTACGTTCTGGCCGCGCCTTCACGCGTGTACGGCGGCAAGAAGTACTTCAACGACATGTCGGAGTCGCTGATCAAGTTCCATCCGAACAAGGGCAAGGTCCTCAGCAACGAAGGCGCGATACCTTTGCCGAAGGAAGGGCGCCCGGACCGCCCGATGGACCTTTACGGCGGCAAGACCGGCGGCGCGTGGGTGGAGAACGCGCTGTGGTTCTTCGGCGGCGGCGGCTTCGCCGGCTTCAACCCGTCCCGCGCGGGCGGCGGCTGCGCGTGCTGGCACGGGCGCTTCAACCTCGATTATTTCGGGCGCTCGATCGTGCCCGCGCCCTTCCAGTACAACGTTGCGGTGCTGGACAGCGCGGGGAACCTGATCCTGCGCATCGGTCGCTACGGCAACGTGGAGCTGAGCGGTCCCGCCGGCGACGACATCGGTTTCTTCAACGGCGCCTACGTCACCACGCACACCGACCGCCGAATCTTCGTCGCCGACCATGGCAACATGCGCATCGTCAGCGCGAAACTCGATTACCACGCTTCGCAGACGATCAGCCTGCGCGAGGTCAAGGACGCGGAGTGAAAATATCAGGGGCGAGCGGTCAGGGGGAGAGGTTAGGGAAGGTGCGCCTTCGGCATCCTTCCCTTTAAGGAGGCGAGCGCGCAGGCCGCCGGCCTCTTGAATTTCGCCCCGCTCGCTCCTATATAAGGAGGCGGTTCGGGAGGGCGATTGCATGCCGCTGTACGAATACGTCTGCGAGGCCAACGGGCGCAAGGTCGAGGTGCGCCACGGCATGAAGGAATCGATCGAGACCTGGGGCCAACTCTGCGAGGCCGCGGGGCTTGAACCCGGCAAAACGCCCAAGAGCGCGAAGGTCGAACGCGCCATCTCCGGCGGCATGCTCCTGACCAAACCCAGCGGCGACTCGGGTCCCGCGCCTTCCAGCGGCGGTTGCCCGGGCGGCCGCTGTAGCTGCCACTAGTCCAAGACCGCTGGGCGAAAGCTTCCGGCGCGCCTCGTTATACAAGGAGCCGTGTGCGCAGGCGTGAATGCACCGCTTCGCTGCAACTTCAATGGCATCAGGGAGTTCAATTCGCGGGCAGGGCGGGGGCCGGGCGCCCGTCTGGACAACGGCACGGATAGCGGATACCTTTACAGGCATGTGGGCTTGGACCGATAAGACCGTCGTGAGGGCCAGCGGCCGGCTGTGGCTGGGTGCGCCCGCGCTGATGGTGCTGGCCACCTGCGTCACTTCGCAGGCGGCGCTGGCCGACACCGCGGAGAACGCCGACGCCGGCACGACCGCGCGCGCCGAACTGCTGCGCGCGCCGGGGCTTTCGTGGGCCGTCAACGGCGGCGTGACGCATTCGGTCGAGCAGGCCCGCCTGGCGCTGGCGCGCAAAGCCGCGTGCGTGATCCACGCGCTGGACCGCATCACCTGCGCACACGCGGCCGTTCCCGCGCCCGTCGCCGCGCCGCGCGCCGTCGCGCTTCCCGCTGTACCCGAGGCCGCCGGCCTGCCCGCGCGCCTCGATCCTGCCCGTTCGCAACGCCAGACGTCCGCGCCCTGACGTAACGCTCGCCGTACCCCCGACCGCGAAACAAAAGTGATTCGTAGTCCGGCCCGCTCCGCGTTGGAGCCGCGGCCGCCAGCGAGCGAGATTTCAGGAGCACCTGTCATGATCAGCATGGACGACTTAACGGAAATCGTAGGCAACGCGATCGGCACCATCTTCGGCAGCCGCTCGGGCAAGATCCTCAAGAAAATCGGCCCGCGCGTCGACCGCATCAACGCCATGGAGCCTCGGTTCGCGAAGCTGAGCGACGCCGACCTGCGCGCGCAAACCGAGAAGTTCCGCGCGGAAATCGCGGATCTTCGCGCGAAGGATCCCAGGGCCGACGAGAGCGGCAAGGTAGAGAGGTACCTCGACTCGATCCTGGAAGATGCCTTCGCGCTGGTCCGCGAGGCCGGCAAGCGCACGCTGGGCATGCGGCACTTCGACGTGCAGATGGTCGGCGGCATGGTGCTGCACAACGGCATGATCTCGGAGATGGTCACCGGCGAAGGCAAGACGCTGGTCGCCACGCTACCGAGTTACCTCAATGCGCTGCCGCGGCGCCCGCACGAGTACGCGTACGTGCACGTCGTGACCGTCAACGACTACCTCGCGCGGCGCGACAGCGAGTGGAATCGCCCGCTGTTCGAGCTGCTGGGCCTCAGCTGCGGCGCGATCCAGTCGCACATGGACAGCTGGGAGCGCCACCCGATCTACGCGCGCGACATCGTTTACGGCACCAACAGCGAATTCGGCTTCGACTACCTGCGCGACAACATGAAGCCCGAACCGGAGCGCCAGGTGCAGCAGGTGCGGCACTTCGCCATCGTCGACGAGGTCGACAGCATCCTCATCGACGAGGCCCGCACGCCGCTGATCATCTCGGGAGAACCTCAAAAGGATGAGTTGGGGCGCTACGGCCAGGCCGCGCAACTGGCCGCGCACCTGAAGCCCGTGCCGCAGGCGGAGATCGACCGCATTGAGAGCGAGCGCCTGCAGGGCGTCTTCAACGAGCCCACGCAGGGCCACTACATGGTCGACGAGAAGGACCACACCGTGACGCTGACGCAGGAAGGCATCGCCGAGTGCGAACGCTTCCTGGGCATCGAGAACTTCTACACCGGGCAGCACATGGACTGGCCGCACTTCATCGACAACGCGCTGAAGGCGAAGGAGCTGTACAAGAAGGGCGACCACTACGAGGTGGCCGAAGGCCGCGATGGCAAGCGCGAAGTGATCATCGTCGACGAGTTCACCGGCCGCCTGATGTACGGGCGGCGCTGGTCCGACGGGCTGCACCAGGCCGTCGAAGCCAAGGAGATCATGGCCGGCGAAGGTATCGAAATGGAGGCGGAATCCCAGACGCTGGCGACAATCACCATCCAGAATTACTTCAAGCTCTTCAAGAAGCTCAGCGGAATGACCGGCACGGCGCTGACGGAGGCCAAGGAGTTCGGCAAGATCTACAAGCTCGAGGTCGTCAGCATCCCCACCAACCGGCCCATGCGCCGCGAGAACCTGCCCGATGTCATCTACGGCACCGAGAAGGAAAAGTGGGAGGCGATCTGCCAGGAGATCGAGAAGGTCCACGCCACGGGCCGCCCGATCCTGGTCGGCACGACATCGGTCGAAAAATCCGAGAAACTCGCCGGGATGCTCGAACGCCGCGGCCTGAAGGGCAAGTTCGAGGTCCTGAACGCGAAGCAGCACGAGCGCGAAGCGCACATCGTCGACAAGGCCGGCGAACTGGGTTCGATCACCGTAGCCACCAACATGGCCGGCCGCGGCACGGACATCAAGCTGGGCCGCTTCACCCACACGCAGTTGGTCGAGCATTGGCAGGCCAACGGCCTGGCACCGGATTCTTTCGACGCAAGCCGCCCGCCGCAGGAACTCGAGACCCATCTTGTCGGGTACTGGGCCAAGCACTTCCTCGACGAGAAGGAGTTCAAGGACACGCCGCAGGAGAAGCGTATGGGCGCGCTGGACGCGTGGTGGAAGGTTAACGATCACCCCCCGCTGCGCCTGGTCGAGTCCGTGCGGGACCTGGGCGGGCTGTTTATCCTGGGCACCGAGCGCCACGAAGCGCGCCGCATCGACAACCAGTTGCGCGGGCGCTCCGGCCGCCAGGGCGATCCCGGCAGCAGCCGCTTTTTCCTGTCGCTCGACGACGACCTGATGCGCATCTTCGCGAAGGACTGGGTGCGCAACTTCCTGCGCGCCAGCGGCATGAAGGACGGCGTGCCGCTTGAGTCGCGCATGGTCTCCCGCTCGATCGAAAAGGCCCAGCGCCGCGTCGAGGAACATCACTTCGGCGTCCGCCGGCGCCTGCTTGAATACGACGAGGTCATGAACGAACAGCGCAAGCTCATCTACGGCCTGCGCCAGAACGTGCTCGAGTCCAAGGACCTGAAGAAGACGATGGTCGAGTGGATCGAGGACGTCATCTCGATGGCCGTCGAGCGCGAGGCCGCCGGGCAGACCGGCCCGGACAGCGAGGGGGTGCGGAGGCTGGTCCTGTGGGCCAAGCGCAAATTCGATATCGTCCTGCCTTTCGAGAAGATTGACGGCCTGCCCGCAAAGGAGATGGAAGAGTTCATCATCAAGGCGGTGACCGGGATCTACGACAAGCGCGACGACGAGTTGGGCGAGATCACGGTGCCGCGCACGCAGCGGATCCACTACACCACCGCGAACCTTGCGCTGCAGGGACGCGAGCGCTTCGAGATGGTCGTGCGGAAGGTTGCCGAATTGGCGCAGACCGATCGCAGCCGCATCGTGCCTGCGCCCGTCACGCCGGAGTCCGGCGAGAGCGACCGCGAAGTCGTCGTGCCGCGGGACGACACCGCCAAGATCTACCTGCGCGAGGACGAGATCCTGGCCGGCCGAATGCCCACCACCGTCGTAAGCCCCCTGCGCACGCGCAAGATGCGGCTTCTCGAGCGCTTCGTGCTGCTCGACACTATAGATAGGAAGTGGAAGGAGCACCTCCACAGCATGGACGTGCTGCGCGACGGCATCCATCTGCGCGGCTATGCCCAGAAGGATCCGAAGCTGGAGTACAAGCGTGAAGGCTTTAACCTGTTCTTCGAGATGTTCAAGTCTATGAAGGAGCAGGGAACGGATGAGATTTTACGAATGAGGATTAGTGAGGAGGTCGAGAAGCAAGAGCGCGCCAGCGTCTGGAACGAGGAGCAGGCGCAGACGATCCACGAGGATGCCAAGAGCGCCTTCGAAGGCGGCGGCGGCGCGGAGATGGCCGCACAAAGCGAACACGGCGGCTCGGACCTGAAGGCCGTCGAGACGATCCGCCGCACCGAGCGCTCCGCGCGCCCCAACGACCCGTGTCCCTGCGGCAGCGGGAAGAAGTTCAAGAAGTGCTGCGGGCGCATGGGCGGCGGACCCGACGACGGGCCGGCGAAGCTGATCAGCGGCCCGCCCGGAAAGGATCACAAGGGCCACGCGAAGCTGGGCGGCTGACGTGGCGCGGAACCTGCTCTTCATCACCACCGACCAGCAGCGCTTCGACAGCCTGCCGTGCTACGGGCGCGGCTTCGTGAAGGCGCCGAACCTGGAGCGCATCGCGCGCGAAGGCACCGTCTTCGAACGCTGCTACGTCACCTCGCCGGTCTGTGTGCCCAGCCGAGCGAGCCTGATGTGCGGGCAGTGGCCCAGCGCCTGCGGCGTGATGGGCAATGGCTCGTGGCTTCCGGACGCGGTCCCCACCTGGCCGGCGGCCCTGGGCGCGGCGGGCAAGCGCACCGCGGCGATCGGCAAGATGCACTTCGCGCCGTGGGACCTGCCGGCGGGTTTTGGCGAACGCATCACCGCCGAAGACAAGCGTCACATGTACCTGCCCGACGACCACTACCAGTGGCTCAGATCGCGCGGCATCGAACGCCCGCATCCCGTCACGCTGCCGGGTTACTACGAAAGCCTGGGTGCGCCGACATGGCCGCACGGCAAGGAGACGCACATCGACGCGTTTGTCGGCGACCGCGCCGCCGAGTGGCTCGAGAAGCACGGCCGCGAACCCTTCGCCTCGTGGGTCAGCTTCCCCGGACCGCACGATCCGTACGACCCGCCGCCGGAATTCGCTAAGCTGTACGAAATGGCCCCGATCCCCGAGCCCGTCGGCAGCCGCGCGGAGCTTTCCGGCAAGCCCAAGGCGCAGCGCAGTCATTCGAGCAAGAATCTGAACAACGGGATGTTCCGCATCGACTGCACGAATGCGACGCCCGAGCAGTACCGCCGCTGGCGCCAGCACTACTTCGCGAATATCACGCTGATCGATGAAGGCATCGGCAAGATGCTCGCCGCGCTGGAACGCGCCGGCACGCTGGACGATACGCTGATCGTATTCACTTCCGACCATGGCGATGCGCTGGGCGACCACGGGCTGTGCTACAAGAGTTTCTTCTACGAGTCCATGGCGCACGTGCCGCTGCTGGTGCGCGGGCCCGGGGCCAAAGCCGGCGCGCGCTGCGCGGGGCTGGTCAGCACGCTCGATCTCGTGCCGCTCTTTTACGAGGCCACCGGCGCAGAGAAACCCAAGACGTTGCAGGGGCGTTCCATTGCGCCGCTGCTGGCCGATCCTTCCGGACCTGGGCGCGAGCTGGTCTTTTGCGAGTACAGCGGACGCGCGATGGCCTTCGACGGGCGCATCAAGTATGTGCAGTACGCAACGGGAGAAGCGGAACTCTACGACCTGCACAACGATCCGGACGAGCTCGACAACCGCGCCGGGCGCGCGGATTATGCCGGCGACGAGGCACGGCTGCGCGAGGCGCTGGTGACGCACTGGCTGGAGAACATGCCGGTCCAGGCGCGCAACACCGGGCATCCAGCGCATCCGCTGCGCGTGGCCATCGAGAAGGCCTACGCCGAAGAAGGCGGCCGCGCCAAAGGCAAGGGAGAGGGAGGGGAGGAAGCATGGGGCATGAGCGAAAGCGGCTTCTGACCGCGGAGGACCTCTTCCGGTTCGCCATGCCCGGTTCGCCGACGCTCTCGCCGGACGGTTCGCGCGTCGTGTACTCGGTCAAGCACGCCGTATTCGGCAAGAACCGCTACGTCAGCCACCTGTACGAAGTTCCCATGCGCGGCGGCGCGGTGCGGCAGCGCACGCAGGGCGAGGTGCTCGATTCGAATCCCGTCTTCAGCCCAGACGGCAAGCGCATCGCGTTCATCTCCAAGCGCGGCAATAAGACCCAGCTCTACCTGATGAACGCGCGGGGCGGTTCGCCGCGCGCGCTGACGAAGCTGGAAGGCGGGCCGATTCGGCAGTTGCTCTGGTCGCCGGACGGCCGAACGATCTTGTTCGGGCACCGCATCCAGCCGCCGGTGGATTCGAAGAAGCGCAAGGTGCAGGCGAACTTCAAGCACATCACCCGCCTGAATCACAAGCTCGACGGCGACGGCTACCTGCCCGCCGAGCGCTGGCACCTGTGGACGGTCTCGGTGAACAGCGGCAAGGCGAGGCAGATCACCTTCGGCGAGAACGACGACGCGGACGGCGCGATCAGTCCGGACGGCAAGCGCGTCGCTTTCGCCAGCAACCGGATGCCCGACGCCGACTGGAACCCGGGCAACACGGACCTGCACGTCGTTCCGCTGAAGGGCGGCCGCCCGCGCCAGGTGACGCGGCGTTACGGCGCGTGCTCGGCGCCGGCCTGGTCGCGCGACGGGCGGACGATCTATTTCCTGGGCCACTTCGCGCCCAAGGGCCAAGGCGTCCACGTGCCGGTGCACGTGTACCGGATCCCGGCGGCGGGCGGCGCGGCGAAGGACCTAACGCCGAAGCTGGACCGCTGGCTGCGCAACGGCGTGCTGGCGGACGTGAACGCGAACCCGTTCACGAACCTCATGGAACGCTACGACGACGGCGCCGAGGAGCGCCTGGCCTTCGGCGTGGACGACCGCGGCGGCTACCGCGTCTTCTCGGTGGCAGGCACGGGCGGCCCGGTGCGCGAGGAGTTCGCCGGGGACGTTAACACGCTCGGCCTGTCTGTGGTACCGAACGGAAACCGCGCGGCCGTGGTCGCGACGACGATCATGGACGCCGGCGAGGTGTACGCTTTGCGGCTGGACGGCAGCGGCGCGGCGCAGCGGCTGACGAATGTCAACCGGCGGGTCCTAACGTCGTTGAAGCTCACCGAACCCGAAGAGATCGTGATCCGCAATGGGCGAGCGCGGGTCCACGGCTGGATCCTGCATCCGCCGGGCATGAAGCGCGGAAAAAAGTATCCGATGGTGCTGCAGATTCACGGCGGGCCGGCGTGCCAGTACGGCTATTCGCTGTATCACGAACTGCACCTGCTGGCCGCGCAGGGCTACGTGGTGGCCTTCTGCAACCCGCGCGGCAGCGACGGCTACGGCTCGCGCTTCCGCGCCTGCATCCAGGACCGCTGGGGCACCGACGACTTCAGCGATCTGATGGCCTTCGCGGCGACCGTGGCGCGCAGGCCGTATGTCGACGCCAAGCGGCAGGGTGTGGTCGGCGGAAGCTACGGCGGGTTCATGACCACCTGGGTGCTGACGCACAGCAAGCGCTTCCGCGCCGGCATCACGATGCGCCAGGCGGGCAACCGTTTCACGATGTTCGGAACGTCGGACATCGGGCATTTCCCGGGCTGGTACTTCAAGAAGATGCCGTGGGAAGATCCGATGCTATACCACCGGCGCAGTCCGAACTTCTACGCGCACCGCATCACCGCGCCGTTGCTGATTATCCACAGCGAGGAAGACTACCGCTGTCCGCTGGGACAGGCGCAGGAACTGTTCACGACGATGAAGTTCCTGAAGAGAACGGTGGAGCTGGTGCAGTTCGAGGGCGAGTCTCACGGGCTTTCGCGCGGCGGCAAGCCGATGAACCGATTGGAGCGCCTGCGGCGCATCACGGACTGGCTGAAGCGCTACCTCTAGCCGTCCGGCACGCCATCAGCCGGCCTTGCGAAGTTCCGGCGGCGCGACGTTCAGCGGCACGATGCCCTTGGGTGCGGGGGGCACGGCGCCGCCTTTCTTTTCCTTCTCGGCTTCAGTGGCCTTCTTCTTCGCGTCCTTCTCGGCCTTTTCCTTGAGGCGTTCCTTGATGAGCGTCTCGAGGAATTCGGCCTCGCGTTTCATGTCCTGGTCTTCGGGCCAGTGCGCGACGGCCAGCTTGGCGGCCTCGCGGGCGTGGTCGTAGGCCTCGGCGCGGTAGGCGTCGTAGACAACGGCGAAGTAGTGCGGCTTGGCTTCGACGTACTTGGTGAACACCTTGTACTGGGCTGCGAACTCCTGCGGCGTGACGTAGCGCGCACAGCTGCCGAAGGTCTCGGCAACGGACTCGGTGTCGCGGGCGAAGTTTCGCCGCTGGACGTCCTTCATGACGTCCTCGAACGCGGCCCAGTTCTTGGTCAGGAAGGCGTGCAGGACGCTGTTGGTCAGCAACACGGAGTCGGCGGAAGAGACGGAACCAAACCGCGTGGCTTCCTTGGCGGCGACTTTCATGCGTTCGATGAGCTTCACGGCGTCGTCCCTGCGCCACTTTTCGGGCGGGTCCTCGGGATCCAGGCATTCCCCAATGGCGAACCCGTAGGAGAAGGGCGAGACGCGGATCCACGACCAATCTTCTTCCTCGGTGGCCTTGCGGCGGTCCATGTGATTCTTGTTCTTTTCGGGGAAGGGACCGGGCTTGAGGAGTTCTTCCTGCAGTTTCTCCTTTCCGTACAGGGTGGCGTAGTAGCTGCCCATGAAACCGTACTTGCGCAGGATGTCGCCGATGTCGTCGTCGCGGCGGAACAGGAGCACGGCGTAGAAGGGCTTGAGGACGGCGTCCTTGAGCAACGCCATCTCGTCGTTTTGTTCCTTGTTCGGCGCGAATCCCTTCTCGCGAATCAACTCCTGCATCTTGTCGTAGATGCTGGTCAGGGTGATGCCGTGCTGGAGCGGCAGGGTCCGCTGCTGCTGCAGTCGGATCCTGGCGTCGAAGTTGAGCATCTTCCAGGCGTCCCAGGGCCGGTCCAGGCTGAGAAGCATGCCGGCCATCTCGAGGCGCGAGCTGGCGAAGCGCTGCATGTAGTCGACCAGCTCTTCCTGAGTGCTGGGGTGCTTGAGCAGCCGCTCGTAGGTCCACTTCATCGCTTCGAAGGCCTCGTCGTCGCGCTCCAGGTCCTCGTACATGCGGGCGACGCGCATCTCCTCGTTGACGCGCGTGAGCTCCTCGCCGGGCTGGAGCTGTTTGAGCGCCTCTTTGGTCCAGTGGATACCCTTCTCGAGCTCCTTAACGAACATGTACAGACCACTGAGTTCTGTGCAGTTCTCGGGTACGCGGTCGCCCTTGTTGATCATGTTCGTCATAGTGTTGATGCCGAGGGCGTAGAAGTGGAAGTGCCAGTAGCCCTGCACGCGCTCCATGATCTCGGCGTAGTCCTTGTCCACGAACATGCGGGTCGAGAGCCAGTATTGCGTGCGGGTGGGTTCGCCGGCGAAGCGGAAGAGGAAGCCCATGCTGCGCGGGTCGAAGCGCATGGTGCGCTCCTCTTCGTCGTAGCTGCGCGAACCGGCCTCGACGACCTTGTCCAGGTTGCTTTCGCGGAAGATGCGCGGCGGTCCGGTGTCAAGGAACTGCATCTGGTAGGTGTCGCCGTTCTTCTCGACCCAGCCGCAGGTGGCGTGCTTGGGCACGGCCATCACGAAGCTGAGCTTGCCCTGACGGCGCGTGACGTTCATGTAGAACTCGGCCAGGTCGTCGCAGTCGCCCAGGTACTTGCCGCCCAGGCGGCGGTTGAGCGACTCGTAAACGTTCTGGTGGATGTCACCGCTGGCGGTGCTGCTGCCCAGAAGGCCGCGGCAGGTGACGACCGGGCTGTCGAGCACGTACTGGTGGAAGTAGAGGAAGTACAGGTGCAGGAGGCCCGTGGCGTTGAGGACCTTGGCGAGCTTGTCCAGGTAGGCGTCCTGGGCCTCGCGGCGCTTGGCGGCGTCGGCGATGGTGTGGAAGTCAGGCAGATCCACGCGCCCAAACTCGGTGGCGATGGCCTTTGGGTTGCCCAGCGTGTCGACCAGAAGCACGTGGGGCGGGAACTGCCATTCCGGCGAGCCCCAGTACGGGCGGGTGCCGGTGTGTGAGCCGATGGCCACGGCGGCGGCCCAGGCGGCGCGGTCGCATTCGAACTTGTCGCCGTCGGGACGGTAGGTGGAGAGGTAGCCGAAGGACGGCTGGGCCATGTGCACGGCCAGAGGCTTGGCTTCCTCGGGCAGCTGTTCGTGCTTGCCGGCGAACTCGCAGACGACGAACAGCAGCGGACGCTGGTCGGCGAGGGGATGCCGGATGCCGAACGTGGTGACGTCCTTGGCTTTGTCGTAGACGACGTAGACGACGTGTCCGTCGCTGTTGACCAGGTGCTCGAATTTGCTGCCGTCGGGCTTCGTGCCGTCGAACCGGGCGCGCAGGCGCGTGAAGTCGTCGTACGCCTTGCGGTAGTTGGAAAGCGCAGGCTCGTGGCGTTGCCCGGCGCCTTCCACATTTTGCTCGATGTAGCCGTCGTACAACGCGCGGCGGCTGAAATCCTTGGGCAGGAAGTCGTACATGTCGAGATCCTTGCGCGCGCCGGTGACGAGCTTCAGCACCACCTTTCGGACGTCGTCGGGGATCTTGTCGTCGCCGTCGAGGTCCTTGTTCAGGCGCTCGACCGCTTCGTCGAGGATTTTCTCGGCGTTGTCCTCGGCCGTTTTTTCGGCGCCTGCGTACACATTGCCCAGCGCGAAGCACTGCTCCTTGTCCTCGACCGTGCGCCGGGCCACGGGCCAGGGGGCGTCGTGAACCGTCTTCCAGACGGGCGGACCGGGCGGAACGGCGGCCTGTTTCATTTCCTCGCCCAGGCGCTGCACGATGGTCAACGCGGCGGCGGGGTAGCGCATCAGGAAGTTCTTGCGATCCTTGAAGTCGACCTGGAAGCGGTAGCCATCGGATTCCAGAACTTGCTCCTTCGCTTCGCCTTCCAAGGTCACGTAGACCTTCTTGCCCCGCCAAGTCAACGGCACGCCCACGCCCACCTCGGCGGCGCCGATGGCGATCTCCCGGTTGCGCTCGGCCAGCTTCTGCGCGAACTCGGTCAGGCCCTGCAGGTCGGCCGGGCTGAACTGCTTGAAGCGCTTCTCTTCCTCCGCGACGGCTTTGCGCGTCTCCTCGAGGTACGCCAGGATCGGCTTGTGGTCGGCGTTGTCCGGCGAAAGGCTCTTGGCCAGCGCGTCGAGCTGCTTGCGGGTGCCTTCGAAGTCTTGCCGCGCCGAGAAGCGCGCGCGCGTCACGGCGCCGTGCACGCGGCCAAGTTCGCGCAGTTCGCCGGTCCGCTTCGTGATCGCCGCATCCTTTACCTTGGTCTGCGCCGCGATGCGCGATTCGAGTTTCTCCGCGGCGTTCACGGAGTCCTCGATCTTCCCGGCGAGGTAGGCCTTCTCCGCCGCCTTCAGCTCCTTCTGGAACTCGGCGCGCAGGGCCTCGCGCTCCTTCGCGTCGATGTCGGCCAGTGCGGCCCGGATCTTATTGCTCAGGAAATCCCAGCTCGGGTCCTTCGGCGGCAGAAGCGTCAGCTGTCGCTCCAGGTCCTGGCGGGTTTTCTTGAGGTCCTTTCCGGCCGAGGCGATCTGGCGGTCGATGTCGTCGCTGCGCTGCTTGCGGGAGGCGATCTCATCCTGCACGGCCTTCCAGGCGGTGACCTTCTGGGCTTCGAGTTCCGCGAGATTCGCGTTGATGATCGCCTGCGCCTTCGCCGAATCCCCGACGGCCTTCTCGATTTCGCCGGCCTCCATGGCCGCCTTGGCTTCGCCCATCAGCCGCGTGATGTTCTGTTCGCGCTCCGCTCGCGCCTGGCTGTTGGAGATCGCCATCGCGACGGCCACGATGATCACCAGCGCGCAGGCGCCGGCGGCCGCCAGCATCATGGTGCGGCCGCCCGAAGGCTTTCGGCCCGCGCCGCCGCGCACGCGTGGATCGTCGGTGGCCTGACCGGCTACGCGGGGGCGGAAGCCCGAGCCGGGGCGGTTGGGATCGCGCACGCCGCCGCGCAGGCCGCTGCCCGGAACACCGGGCCGCGCGCCGCTGCCGGGAATGCGCGGGCGCATGCCGCTGCCGGGGGAAGAGATCTCGGGCGACTGGACGGTCTCCTGCGGTGCAATCTGGGGCGTCGGGGCGGGCGTGGCGGTCTCGCCGGTGGGCTGCACCACCGCGCGCCGGGCGGCCGAGCCCGAAGGCGACGCCTTCACTTCGGGCGGAGGGACTTGCGCCGAAGTACTCTCGGAGGCCACCGCCGGCCGCTGTCCGCTGCCGGGCACTGCTCGGCGCGTGCCGCTTCCCGAAACAGACGGACGCGCACCGCTGCCGGGGACGGCCGGACGTGAACCGCTTCCAGGGACAGACGGGCGCGCGCCGCTGCCGGTTACGCCTGCGCGAAGCCCGCTGGACGGGCGCATCTTCATCGTGGGCGCATTGGGATCGGGAAGCAGGGGCGGTACCTGGCAATCGCCTTGGCACGCGGGGCATCGGTAGGCGGTGCCGGCTTGAGCGGCCGGCACGACCAATTCCTTTCCACAGTGCGAGCAGTTGAAGTTGATTTCGGAAGAGGCGGAACCGTTGGACATGAATCCTCCAGGTGCGGCGAATGTATGAGCTGTCAGGCCCGCTTGTTAGACGCGTTGGAAAGTCGGATGGCTCAGGTAAAAAATGGCTGTCCGAGATCCCCGTGGCGCAGGTAGGCCCTGCTCGATTTTCGGTTCAAAGGCGACTGCCATTCTGGCGCAACCCGGACCCTCCGTCGAGCCCAACTTGGGCTGGCGATGCGCGACAACGCATGAATCTCCGGTCCAGGCAAACGGCCTCTACCAAGTACTACGAACCGCGGAGTCGGCAGTGGCATGGATTCTTAAAAAGTTGCGTCGTCCGGACTTGGGATTGAGCAGGCGCCAGCAAGGCCCTACCGCACATTGTGCATATATCGACCTTGACAATCCGGATTAGCCCCCGGTATTCTAATCGAACGCGTTGCGTTACATCACAGGTGCCTTGGGAGTTTGCCCCGGGCCCAAGGGCATCACACAGGCGCCAGATTTCACGGTAGAAGCGACCGGTCCAAGGGGCGCGACACGACTTTACCCTTTACACCGAGCGGTAGGCGATAGCAGAGCGCAGACATTCGGCGACGTGCATCCAGGGCACGGATCCGGCAGGATACCAGGGCGGCAAATGGGGAGCACGCGGCCCGATGGGGCTTAAAGGTAATCTTGCGACCAGCAAACTGGCCGACGTGTTTCACGAGCTGTCCGGCAGCGGCTCGACGGGGTTGCTTCGCATCCAGGCGCCGGACGGCGCGCGTTTTGTCGAGATTCAGGACGGCTCCATCTCCATCGTGGCCCGCGGGCCCAGCCGAGTTCCCATCGGCGACCTGCTGCTGGCACGGGGCCTGATTTCCGAAGACGAATTGAAGAAGGCGCTCGAAGCGCAAAAGGCCAGCGGCATGCTGCTGGGCCAGGTGCTGATGGACATCGGCGCCGTCGACGCGGAAGGCCTGGAAGCGGCGCTGCGGTTCCAGGTCGAAGAGGAGATCGGCGACCTGTTTATGCTGCGCAGCGGGGACTACGACTTCCTCGCCAACGCCAACCTCGACGCCAAGATGGCCTTGGGCGGCGGCTTCATGCGCCTGAAGCTGGATCCCAACCAGTTGCTCGCCGACTTTGCGCAGAAAAAGGGCGAGTGGCAGAAGTTCGAAGAGCGCATCCACAGCCAGGATATGCTCTTTCACCTCACCGACGCCGGGCGCGAGCTGCTGGAAAGCGGCGAAGGCCTGAGCGAGGAAGGGCTGATCTTGCTCCGGCTGTGCGGCGAGAACCGCTCCGTCGAGGCCATGGTCCAGAAGGGCTGCTTGGGCCGCCTGAACACCAACCTCCTGCTGATGGAACTCTGGGACGCCGGGCTGCTGGAGCCCACGGCGCTGGAGAGTTACCCGGACGTTGCCACCGAGCACCTCGCCGAAGGACGCATGGAGGAGGCCGACCGCCTCGCTCAGTACGCTCTGAGCGTGGAAACCGACGCCAGCCGCAAGAGTGCCTTGCAGAAGATCGTCGACGGCATCGCGAAGAAACGCGACCTGGCCTCGGGCTCCCAGGCCGGCGCGGCGCGCGTGCGCAGCGAGGTCATCCGGCGGCCGGCGCCGCAGCTGATGATCCAGACCAAGCCCTCGGTCTGGCCCAAGGTCATCGTGGTTCTGGTGCTTCTGATCGGCGGCGGCGGCGGCGCGTACTGGTATTACTTCATGCGCCCGAAGGAAGTGAAGGTCACGCCCGAGGAAGACAAGCAGTACAATGCGCACTTGGTGCTGATCGAAGAAGCCAAGGCGCGCAGGGACTGGATGGAAGTTCATAACAACCTGTTGAAGCAGTGGCAGAACGCCGATCTGAACAAGCGCATGGACGTGCTGCGCGAGACCTTCCAGAAGGAGATCGAGACGGAGGCCGACCGGCTGATCCGGGAGATCGAGACCCACGCGACGAGCAACAATGCGGCCGAGCTGAGGTCTATCTTCGCTGCCGTCGAAAAGGTTTGGGTCGTTCCGCTTGTTTACGACCGAAAGAGCGACCTCGGCGAGAGCCGCAAGAGGCTCATGGCCATTCTGGAGAAGGTCGTCACCGACGAGGCCAACAAGAAGATTGAAGTCGTCAGCGCGGAGAAGACGGCCGAAGGCCGGCTCCAGGCCTTGATCAATCTCCTGGCCGAACTCAGCGCGAAGAACGACCCGCTGTTGAAGTCGGTGGACATCCGCCTGCGCAAGACCATCAACGAGATGGGCGAGAAGCGCCGAGCGGCGCAGCGCCAGCTCGCCAAGGCCCGCCTCTGCCTCGCCGCCAACGACCTGGACGACGCCAAGGATGCGTTCAAGTTCGTGACCGACTCCTATCCCGATTCGGCCCTGGCGAAGGAAGCCGATGCCGAACTGCCGAAGATCAACGACATGCAGACCGCCTACAACGGCGAGATCAACGTCGCCCGGCTTCGCATCAATACCGGCGGGGACAACGTCAAGTTCGGCCGCGACTCCCTGATCGCGCTCCTCGAGAAGCACCCCGATCCCAACAACGCCAGGCGCGCTCTCGAAGCGATCCAAAAGGCCGTGCCCGAAGCTCAGCGGGCCGGTACCAAGGCCGACGAGGGCAGCGCGCAGAAGCTGCTCGAGCAGATCAGCTTGATCAAGGAGGCCGATGCGGCCCTGGCCCAAAAGCGGGAGCTGATCGCGAAGTACCCCTTCACCAGCGCGGCGGCGCTGGTCAAGGCCACAGTAAAGGTCACCTCGAGTCCGGCGGGAGCCACGGTGACGGTGAACGGCGAAGTGCAACCCACGCCCACGCCGTGCGACGTCTCGGTGCCGCTGGCCGGCCTGATTCGCCTGCAATTGGAGAAACCCGGTTACGCACCGGCCCACCTGCGCTATCAGTACCTGGACAAGGACGCGATTTTTGCGCGCTTGGACCGCCTGCCAAGCGTCCCGCCGCGCATCCTGGTCGCACCCGATGCGGGAGGCCTGGCAGCGCGGGACGGCTGGGTCGCCTTGGCCAAAGGCGCGATCCTGACCGCTACGGAAGCGGCCAAGGGCTCCGACAGCACGGTTGCCAATTTCAGTGCGGAAGGCGCCACGCCGATCGCTCTGCAGCGGCCCGTGCTGACACCCAAGCGCCCGGACGGCAAGCTCGATCTTCTGGCCGCCACCGCAAACGCCACGATTCTCCGGGTCCCGCTGCCTGAAGGGAAGGTCTCGGAAGTTGGCGCGCCTAAAGCGATACTGGCCGGCCCCACGGTGGCCGGTTCCGCGCTTCACGCCGGGGTGCTGACCGAGGACGGCCTTGCGGCCTTCGATTTGGAAAAGGGCGTTCCGCTTTTCAGCGCAAAGACCCTGCCCGGCGGCGAAGCCGGCAGCGGCCTGGGCCTGGCGTGCGACGGTAAGCTCTACTTTGCGCCGCGGGCCGACGGCAAGCTGTACGCCATGGACGTGCTGTCCGGCGAAACGAAGTGGACGGCCGACCTGCCGCCCAAGCCTCTGGCACCGCCGGTGCTCAGCGCCGACGGTTCCGCGGTGGGCATGGCCGGCGCCGACGGCAAGGTCACGGTCTGGGATGCTGCGACCGGCCAGGCCCGCTATTCAAAGCAGGCCGCCGCGAGCGCCTTCGGCCTGTTCCCGTGCGGCGCGGGCTTAGGGCTGCTGACGTCGGATGGAATGATCGAACGCTTTTCGCCGGACAAGGACACGGCCTTCGACGCGCTGCCGCCCATCGGCAAGGACGCGCCGGTCGCGCCTGTCGCGGTGGACGCGAAACGGGTGGCCGTCGCACAGGCCAATCGCCTGCATCTGCTGGACCTGGAAGGCAAGGTGGTGCTCTGGACCGCTCCGCTGGATGTGGATGCCGCACCCGTGGCACTGGCCGCCGACGGCACGACGATTTACGTAGCCACGGCCAACGGTTTCCTCTGGGTCTTCAAGGCCGACTGATCCCCAACGACTCCGCCTAAACACGGCGCCCAGGGCTTTTCAGTCCGGGGCGCGTCCAGCGCACATTATAATCACCGCAGAGACCGCCAAGAAACTCTTAGTTTAGAGCGGTTCCCTTGGCAGAACCTTTCTAAATGCACCTCCTTGAATGTTGTTCCCCGAGCGGTCTCTGCGGTTGATAGTCCTGGTTTGATCTCCGGGGAACGTCCCCCCCATGGGGATGCGTTTCCAACCCCGAACTATGCCTCCTGCGACCTGCGCATATTGCCACAGACAGGAGCCTAACTTGGCCTCCTTCAAGGTGCTAACCAACAAGAGGCGTGCCACCAGGAGCGGCATTGGAAAGAAAACTCCCAACTCGAAGGTTTGCAACAAGTAAGAAAAAGCGTCCGCACTTGTGCGCCATGCGTGCGCTTGATCGCGCCTAGCGTCCGGTGGCCGCAGCGTAGGCGTGCCGTACAGGCGCGGCGGTGCGGTGTCGCAATATGCGAGAGGCGAATGCCCCTTTGCGTCAATGTGTTATCGGACGAACCACGGCCTTGACCGCGCGTTCCGGATCCAAGTATTTCTCGGCCGCCGCTTGGATCTTCGCCGCCGTCAGCGCGCGGAAGCGGGCGCCGCGGCGGAAGACTGTGTTCAGGCCTTCGCCGTAGAGTTGCGCGAGCGCCATACGCAATGCAACATCCTCCTGGTCCTGAAGGCCGGTGGCGAAGGTGCCGACGAGGTAGCTTTTCACACGTTCCAGTTCGTCGCCGGGGATCGGCTGAGCGCGGAGTTTCTCGATCTCGGCCCAGGTCTTCTCGATGCAGCGAGGCAGCTTCTCCGAATCCGTTTGGGCATAGAAGACGATCGCGCCACCGTCTACCTGCGCGTCGTTGTACACGCCGGCCGAATAGGTAAGGCCTTCCTCCTCGCGCAGCGCGACCAGCAGGCGGCCTCCCAGGCTGCTGAGTGTCGCGGCGATGAAGTCCAGCGCGTCGCGGTCCGGATCCGTCAGCGGCACGCCGCGGAAGGCCAGCTGCATCAGCGCGCCTTCGATATTTTCTTCGCTGCGGTCGCCTTCCTTCTTCCCGCCCGGCGGGGGCAGGGCGGGTGCCTGCGGCAGCGGGCCAGCCGGGGCCTTCAGGTCCTTGAAGATTGCGGACGCCTGTTCGGCGACGGTCTTGGGGTCGACGTCGCCGGTGACGGCCAGCACCAAGTTGTCGGGCCGCACCCACACGGTGTGAAGCTTACGGAGATCCTCGGCGCCGATCTTGGCAATGCTCTCCCTGGTACCGAGCGTGCGCCGCGCGTAGGGATGCGTGCCGTACAGCAGCGGGCGCAGGACCTTGTCGTTTAGCGTCCACAGCGACTCGTCTTCTTCCTCTATCGCCGCGAGCGTCTCGGTGCGAAGCTTCTCGACCTCCTCCGGCGCAAACTTAGGATGCAGCAGGCAGTCGGCCGCGGCTTCCAGCAGCACGGGAAAGTCCTCCTTCAGGCAGCGCACCTGCAGGCCGAAGGCGTTGCGCCCTCCGAAGGGCGACAGCGCCGCGCCGAGGCTCTCTACGTTGGCCGCGAGTATTTCCTTGCTTCGCTTCTCGGTACCGCGGTCGAGCATCCCGGCGAGGAACTTGCCCGCGCCGGACAGCGATTCCGGTTCCCAGCGCTGCCCGCCCAGGCCGGCCAGCGTCGCGTGAACCGCCGGCAGCGACGGATCCTGCCGCACCACCACCCGCAGGCCGTTGTCGAGTTTGACTTCATGTACGGGCGGTTCCCTTTGCAGCACCGGCTCCGCGACGGGCGGTTTGTCGGTTGGGGCTGCCTTCTCGCCGGGCGCTGCGGGCGTATTTTCCGCCGCGCCGGGCTTAAGCACCGTCACGTTGATCTTCTGCGGATCGAAATACTGCCGCGCGACGCGCAGGACGTCGTCCGCCGTGACCTTCGCGATGCCTTCGACGTAGGTCTGGGAGAAGTCCAGGTCGCCCGCCACCAGCCAGTCGCTGCCCAGGCCGGAGGCGACGCCATCCACGGTCATCTGCTCGAAGACGTGCTGGGCCTTCACCTTGCGCTTGGCGCGCTCGAGTTCCTCCTCCGACGGTTTTTCGCGCGTGGCCGCCTCGAGCACTGCGCGGACGGCGGCCTCGGCCTTGGCCAGTTCCTTCTCGTCGGCGCTGGCCGACACGAAGAAGTACCCGGCGTACATCGGCGTCCAGTGGTAGGCCTCGATCTCGTGCACGAGCTGCTGCTCGTCGAGCACCGACTGGTACAGCCGGCTGGCGCGGCCGTCGCCGAGGATCGATGTGAGCACGTCGAGCGCGTACAGGTCCGGGTGCCGCAGCGCGACCGTGGGGTAACCGAGGATGAACTTGGACATCTTGCACAGCGGATGCGAGACCTCCGTGCGGCGCGGCGCGGTTTGCGGGGGCTCCAGCGGAACAAACGCGGGGGAGGCGTTGGTGCGCGGCCATGGCGCAAGGGTTTTGGCCATTTGTGGCAGCACGGCGGCGGCATCGAGATCGCCGACGGCGATGAAGGTGGTCAGCTGCGGGACGTAGCGGTTCTTGTAGTAGGCGAAGACCTCGTCGCGCGTGACGGCCTTGAAGCGTTCGGGGTAGCCCAGCACGGGCACGCGGTAGGGATGCGCTTGGAAGATGGTGCGCTCCCAGGCCTCCCAGAACGCGTCCTGTGGCTCGTCGAGGCTGCGCTCGATCTCCTTGCAGACGACGCCGTGTTCCTTGGCGGTCTCCTCGGGCGGGAAGGTGCTGTCCATCAGCATGTCAGCCACCGCGGCGAACGCCGTGTCGAAGCCTTCCCTCACGCCGGTGACGTGGTAGACGGTGCGCTCGGAGGTGGTGTACGCGTTGTTGTCGCCGCCGCCGCCGCGGATCTCCTGGTCCAGCTTGCCGGTGGGCCGTTTGGTGGTGCCTTTGAAGAGCATGTGCTCGCAGAAATGGCTCAGCCCTGCGCCCAGCGCGGCGCCTTCGTGGATCGCGCCGGTGCGCACCCAGGCCTGCACGGTGGCCACGGGCGCGGTGCGCTTCTCCTTCACGATCAGCTCGCAGCCGTTGGGCAGCAGCGCGTAGACGGCGCCGTTGCGCGCCGCGCGCAGTTCCAGCGGGCGAACGTCCTTGGGCAAGGCTTCCATAGCCGCGCGCACTGCCGCGGGCACTTCCGGCGCCCCCGGCAAAGTGGCAGCTTCGCCCGCGCGGGCCGTTGCGCCGGCACTGCACAGGAGTACGCCCAGAACGACGGCGCCGGTAGAAAGCGCCAGGCGCACAAGGCGAGTATTCATGAGGGGCTCCTGAAGGTACGGGCCGTGAAGCGGCGAACACCGAGATTATCCGCTTCATGGACTGTGCGCCCAGGAGAGATTCCGAAGGAAAAGGAGGGCCGCGCCCTGTCCTTGACGGCCCCTCGAAAGCTCCCTATGCCTATTGAATGCCCCCTGGGCAAAGCCGTCTGACTGGGGGACCGGAGATGCGATCGAAATGACCTCCAAAACCATGCGCTTCCTGGCGTTCCTTGGCCTCCTGCTGCCGGTCTTCCGCGCCGGGGCGGTGGAACTCAAGTGGGATCTAGGCGACAAGAAGGCACTGACCTTCAAGGCCGTCACACGCGAGGTCGATCTCAAGCAGGACCCCGACGCGAAGTTCCCCATCCGGGAGACACTGGAGGCGCTGAAGGATCCCACCAGCGCCCTGGGCGCGCAGATGATCGAGAAGTGGAAGACCCGCATCAAAGCGCTGGAGATGCCCAAGGACGCTGATGCGCTGGCCGTCGTGCGCGCGCGCAGCGATCGCCACCGCGAAGCCCTGCTGATTCGCCCCAACGCCGGCATGCCGGGCGCGGCCTCGGAAGCGGGCCTGTTCGACAAGCTGATCGAGAAGAAGACAGGCATCGTGGACCTGCGCCTGCTGCTGGGCGCCGACGGCACCAACAAGAGCTTCTACCTCGACGCCCCGGCCCGCAGTTGGGCGGCCTTCGCCTTCGAACTGCCCGCCAGAGCCGTGCGCGCCGGCGACACCTGGGAACTGAACGCGCACCTGGTTCAGCTGGCCGGCAACTTCAAGGTCAGCGCCCAGGGCCGCGTCAGCCGCGTCGAACTCCTGGACCTGAAGAAGCAGGACGGCGGCGAGTTCGCCGAGATCGCCTACCTGCACGGCGAGTTCGTGGAAGGTGTGGCGCCGCAGCCCTTCGGCGCGCCGCAGAAGCAGGTCTTCGCCGCCGCGATCTTCGGGCGCGGTGAGTTTCACGTCACGCAGGGCCGATGGAAGGAGCTAATCGGGCGCATGCAGATTGGCGACGGCTCCGACGAGGACGTGCGGCAGAATCACATCGCGCTGGAATACTTTCCCGATGTGCCGGAGCAGTTGATGGACCTGGAGCGCTGACGGCGGGTCCGTCGGCGCAGGCCTTAATAAAGGAGCATGCCGTGGCCGAGAAACCGGTCGTTGCCGCCAAGTCCCCCGCCGTGCTGGAACTAGACGCCGGGACCTACTGGTGGTGCGCCTGCGGGCGCAGCAAGAACCAGCCCTTCTGCGACGGTTCGCACAAAGGCACGGGCCTCTCGCCGCAGAAGCTGGAGCTCTCGGAAAAGAAGAAAGTGGCGCTTTGCAACTGCAAGCACTCGAACAAGAAGCCGTTCTGCGACGGCTCGCACCGCAACCTGCCTTAGCAGGTGGCGTCAGTCGTTGATGCCGTAGCTCGCCAGGCAGCGGTCGACCTGCGCGACCGCCTCGTCGTAGCCGTAGTTGCGGAACGAGTATCCCTTCGCGACGAACGGCGCGCCCGCGTAGAACATCTCGTACTGCAGGTGCCGCCCGCCGAACTCGGTGCCCACCAAGTCCCACGCGAGCTTGAAGAGCTTAATGCGTTCCTCGGCCGGCACGCCGGGCGACCGGATGAACTTCTTCAGGTCGGGTGCGGTTTCGGGGCTCAGAAGGTCCGCGCTGGAACTAGGCACCTGCAGCGGGCCGCCGCCGGCCAGTTCGCGCAGGATTTGCACCGCGCGCGGGTAGAGTTCCGCCTGCAGGCCCATCGTGCCGTACAGGAAGCGGGGGTTGGGTTTCGCGACGCCGTTCTTGTCGATCGAGCAGGTGCTCTCGCTGGCCAGCTCCATGCCCTCGACGATCGCCGCCAGGCACGCCAGTTCGCCCAGCTTCTCGACCACGCCGGGGAAACCGTCGACGCCGTTGGTCGCGGCGATTTTGCGCGCGAGGCCGATCAGGAACTGCATCTTCGTGCTCAGGCGGATCTGCGCCTGGTTGTTGCCCAGCACGTGCGCGGGCGTGGCGAAGAACTGCGCGCGCACCTTCTCGACGTCTTGGCACACGAAGACGTGCTCCCAAGGAATGAAAACGTCGTCGAAGACCGCCAGCACGTCGGTCTCGTCGTAGCGCGTGGACAGCGGATAGTCGTAGACGCTGGTGCGGTCGAGCGCGTAGGGCGGCCGGCAGTAGAGCTTCAGGCCCTTGGCGCCGACCGGCAGCACGAACGTGTTCGCGTAGGGCTCGTCGCCGGGCTTCATCGGCACGATGCAGCTGACCAGGAGGTAGTCGCAGACGGTGGTGGCCGTGCCCAACATCTGCGCGCCGCGCACGACGATGCCGTCGGCGCGCTCTTCGGCAACGCCGACCTGGTGGAAGGCGAACTCCTGACCCTGCGCCGTCTTGCTGCGGTCCGACTGCGGCGGGATGATCACGTAGCTGACGTAGAGGTCTTCTTTCAGCACGCGCCGGTAGAAGTCCTCGACGTTCTTGCCGAACTTTCGCTTCTCGGTGTCGAAGAACCGCGCGTTGCCGGCAAAACCCGCCAGAAAGCTACCGACGTGGTCCGGGCTGCGGCCGACCAGGCCGTTCGTGAGGCTCGCCCACTGCTTGATCGCCTTGCGGCGCTCCACCAGGTCTTCCTGGCTGCGCGGGATCATGAAAACCTTGTTTGCCGGTTCGCCGGTCTCGGGCGAGGTGTAGATCATCCCGTTCTTGGGATCGGCGGCGTGGTCGTACAGCCCTGCGACGGACTTGGTGATGCCGCGGAAGGCGGGGTGCTCGGCCACCTTCCTTACGCGCTCGCCGCGCAGGTAGATGCAGCGGTCGTCGTCGAGGCTCTTCAAGTACGCCAGGCCGGTGCGCATGGGCGGGTCTCCTCAAATCTTTCTGCGGGCGCATTTGGACACTTGACAGCCCGTTCAGGTAGTATGTAGTATACTACCTAGGCGGCCGGGTCAAGCCCCAAATTCCTCGGTGCCTGAAGAAAGGACGCATGCGCACGCTGACCATCCCGCGCCCCGAAACGCTGAAGGACCTTGTCTACCGGCGGATCCGCGAACTCCTGCTCTCGGGCAGACTGCCCGCGCACGAGATCCATTCGGCGAACCAGCTGGCCGACAAGCTGGGCGTCTCCCGCACGCCTGTCCGCGAGGCCCTGCTGCAGCTCAGCGCCGAGGGCTTCCTCGAACCGTTGAAGGGTCGCGGCTACCGCATGCGGCATTTCGGCCCCCGCGAGATCGGGGAACTCTTCGAGGCGCGGCAGCTGATCGAAGGCCACGTCGTCCAGAAGGTCGCGGAGCGCGCGGGCGGAGACAAGGCGCGGCTCGGTTCGCTCGAGCAGGCTATGGGTGCGATGAAGAAGGCCGAGGCCAAGGGCGACGCCGGCGCGTTTCTGGAGGCCGACGAGGCCTTTCACCGCGCGCTGTTGGCGCAGCAGGAAAACCGCCAGCTCGCCGCGTTGCTTGAGAACCTGCGCGCCTGCGTCGTGCTGCTGGGCCACGCGGCGCTGACGCGCGAAGGGCGCATGGGCGAGGTACGCGCCGAACACGAGCGCATCCTGGAAGCCCTGCGCAAGGGGGACGCCGGCGCGGCCGCGCGTGCGATGAAGGCGCACCTGGCCGCGACCGAAGCCCAAGTGCGGTCGGCTCACGAAAAGGAGAGCGCCGATGCGCGCGAGCAGCGTACAGCTTGAGATCTGCGACGAACCTAAGGCCGCGACAGTGGAGCGCGCGCTCGCGCTGCTCGACAAGAGCAAAGGCAGCGATCTGGTGCTGCTGCCCGAGCTCTGGCCGACCGGCTACTTTGCCTTCGACCGCTATGCGGCCGACGCCGAGACCCTGGATGGCCCGACCGTCAAGGCTCTGCGCGAGAAGGCCCGCGCGCTGAAGGCCTGGATCTTCGGCGGGAGCCTGGTCGAAAACGAGGGCGGGAAACTCTTCAATACCAGCATCCTCATCGACGCGTCCGGCCAATTGGTAGCGCGTTACCGCAAGATGCACCTCTTCGGCTACGGCAGCGAGGAACGCAAGGCGTTGTGCGCCGGCAGCGAACCCGTTGTCGCCGATACGCCGTGGGGCCGCGCCGGGCTTGCCACGTGTTACGACCTGCGCTTCCCGGAACTCTTTCGTGCGATGGTGGATCGAGGCGCGCATCTCTTCCTCGTCGCGTCGGCGTGGCCGGCGGCGCGCGTCAAGCCGTGGCGGCTCTTCAACCGCGCGCGGGCGCTCGAAAACCAGTCTTGGCTCATCAGTTGCAACTGCGCCGGCACGAACGCGGGCAAGACGTTGGCCGGCAACAGCCACATCGTCGATCCGTGGGGCGAGGTCCTGGCGCGCGGCAGCGAAGGCGAAGAGATCGTCACCGCCTATGTCGATCCGCAGCGCGCCGAGGCCGCGCGTCGCGAATTCCCCGCGCTGGCCGACCGCGTGCTGGGCGCCGCCACGAATTCCTGCTTGAAGAGAAAGGATCGCGCCATGCTGAAAGAACATCTCGAGTTCTTCACTGTGAACGTAAAGGACGGTTTTGCTGCGCCGCCCGGGTACCCGAAGGACATCGAGCAGAAGGTGCTGGCCGGAAAGCTGGACGAACAGGCGCGCACCGGCACACGTTCGCGGCTGCTGCGCTTCCAGCCCGGCGCGTTCACTACCGAGCCCTTTGAGCACGAGTACTGGGAAGAGGTCTTCCTGGTCGAAGGCGACCTGGAAGTCGGCGGCGAGGTCTTCGAGCCGTTCACCTACGCCGTGCGGCCTCCGCATACGCCGCACGGTCCCTTCAAGAGCAAGAACGGCTGTCTGCT
Organism: Planctomycetota bacterium; assembly: GCA_023150555.1. GTDB lineage: Bacteria > Planctomycetota > SZUA-567 > H5-PLA8 > H5-PLA8 > JAKLKQ01. Next base: position 33,623 of record JAKLKQ010000015.1, on the reverse strand, counting down.
GTTCGAGATCCACTACTTCGACCCGGCCGACGCGCGAAAGGGAGAATAGACCGCCATGGAACTCAAGCTTGCCAACCGCCGCGGCGGCGCGCCGGTTTCGTTCACCGCGCGGCGCCTGATCTGCCTCGGGTACACCGGCCGCGACCAAGCCGCCGTACGGGCGCACATCGAGGAGTTGAAGCACGAAGGCGTGCCGCCGCCCGCGCAGGTTCCGCTGGTGCTCCCCGCGCCCGCGCGCATCCTCAGCCAGGACGAGGCGATCGAAGTCGTCTCGCCGCGCACCAGCGGCGAAGTTGAGCCCGTCTTCTTCATCAGCGGCGCGCGCGTGTGGGTCGGCGTCGGCAGCGACCACACCGATCGCGCACTCGAGCGCCACGACATACTCAGCTCCAAGCAGGTCTGCCCGAAGGTGGTGGGCCGCGACGTCTGGGCGTTCGAGGACGTTCGGAAAGGATGGGACTGCCTGCAATTGAAGAGCTGGACCGGCGGCGCGCCGGACGGCGAATCCGTGTATCAGGACGGGTTGCTCGCGCGGTTGCTCGAACCCGAGCGCCTGTTGGAACTGGCGAGCGAAGCGGTGGGCTCGCGCGACGGGCTGGTGGTCTTCGGCGGCACGGTGCCGGTGCTGGGCGGCGAGATGCGCTGCGAGTCCAGCTTCCGCGCGGAGTTGTGCGACCCGATCACGGGCGATTCGTTGCGCCTTGCCTATCGGGTGAAACTGCTGGTGGGCGTGGCCGCGCTACCTTCGGTGTAACCGTCCCGGCGTTCACCGTTCGGGCTTAACCCAGATCCCTTCTTTCGCGCCGCGGTACAGGGCGTCCATCACCGCGCTGACGTAGGCCGCTTCCTTCGCGGAGATCAGTTCGACCATTCCCTTTCCTTCGACGGCGTCGAGGAAGCGCAGGAAGTTGTGGGGCAGGTCGGGCGGCAGAACGGTCCACGGCTCTTTGCCCTCGGCACCGGCCACGTGGCTGCTCTTGAAGTACAGCGCGTCGTCACGCGTCAGGTACGCTTGGCCTTCGGTGCCCCAGATCGCAAAGTCCACCGGATCCGTGAGGTCGACCCAACCTGCCGCGATGGTGCCGATGGCGCCGTTGGCGAAGCGCAACTGGCCTTCGCCGAACTCGTCGCAGAGCGGGTAGCGCCCCGTCGCCGAGCCCACTGTCGCGGTGGCGGCTTCGACGTCACCCATCATCCACAAGAGCAAATCCAGGCCGTGACCGCCCAGGTCGAAGAAGCCGCCGCCGCCGGCTTGGCGCGCGTCGGCCATCCAGGCGTATTCGCCCGAGAACTTCCCGTCGCGCAGCGCGCCGCCGTGCACCATCGTGACGCGGATGCGCGTGATCTTGCCGAAGTGACCCTGCTCAATGGCCCGCTTGAGGAAGCGGTGGTAGCCGGGGCTGCGCTTTCCGAAACCGGTCTGGAAGAGCACGCCGGCCGAATCGATGGCCGCGGCGATCGCCGTGGCGTCGGCGGTGGCCAGGCCGAGCGGCTTCTCGACGTAGAGGTGCTTCTTGGCCTTCGCCGCCGCGATCACCACGTTGCGGTGGCGGTCGGTCTCCGAACAGACCAGCACGGCCTGGACTTCGGGATCGCCCAGCAGGGTGTCCAAATCGCCGGTGGCCGCCGCGTTCAGTTCGAGCGCGTTGCGCGCCGCGCGGCTGGCGTCGTGGTCCCAGACGTGCTTTACGCGCACGCCGGCGCGTTCCTTCAGCATCTTCAGGTAACCCGGCATGTGGATGTGCGCGGCTCCGGCCAGGCCCAGAACGATTTCCGGCATGCGTCGCCTCCTTGAAAGGTCTTCCTCACCGATCGAGGGTTACTTCGCGGCCGCTTGCCGCGGCGCGGTACAGTCCATCCAGGATCGCGATCACGTCCAGCGACTGCTCGGCGGGCACGGGCGAGGGTTTGCCATGCGCGACAGCGTCGGCAAAGGCGACGCACTCCGCCGCGTGCGCTTCCATGCCCGGCTCGAAGGGCAGGGTTATGTCGCGGTACTGCTTGGTGCGGTAGTTGGTTCCGATGATTTTGTTGGCGGGCCAGTGCGCGCCGGCCTGCGTTCCGTAAAGCCACAGATGCGTGTCTCCTGCGCTGTCGTCGTGGTGCAGGATCCAACTCGTCTCCAAGATCAGCGTCGCGCCGTTCTCGAAGCGCACGAAGCCGACCGCGAATTCCTCGACGCCCAGCAGTCTGGGATCGTCCGGCCCGCGCCGACGAAGGCGCCCGGGTTGCGGCGCAGCTTGTCCTGCGTCGCGCCGCTGACGGCGACCGGGCGCGGATTGCCCATCAGCCACAGGCCCAGGTCCAGGATATGCACGCCGATATCGATGCACGGGCCGCCGCCGCTGTTCTGCTTGGAGACGAAACTCGGCCGGGTCGAGCACCCCGAACGGCGCAGCGCCCAGCAGCGAGTGTGGTAGATCTCGCCCAGCAGCCCGTCGTCGATCTCCGCCTTCAGCGCGCGGCTGGATGCCTCGAAGCGGTAGTTTTGCGCCGTCATCAGCAACCTGCCACTGCGGTCGCGCGCCGCAATCATGCGCCGCACTTCCTCGGGCGTGGGCGCCAGGGGCTTCTCGCACAGCACGTGTTTACCGGCGTCCAGCGCCCCGATGGCCAGCGGCGCGTGGAAGCGGTTGGCCGTGCAGATGTCGACGATGTCGATGTCGGGATCGGCGTAGAGGTCTCTAGCCTTCGTGTAGAGGCGTTCGGCGCCGGTCATCTCGCCGGCGCGCTTCAGGTTTTCGGGGATCAGGTCCGCGATCGCAACCAACTCCGCGTCGGGACTGGCCTGCCATCCTGGCAGGTGCGACTTCCAGATTCCGCCGGCGCCCACGATGCCTACTTTTAGTTTCTTCGCCACGAAGTGCTCCTTCTCATTTGCAGTTGCGTCCGGCGGCGTGTGGATGGACGAACGGTTTCTCCTGTTACATACAGCGTCGGTATTGTCGTAATGCCGGATTCCGCGCGGAAAACGCGGCTCCGCGACGGTGTAAGGTTCATTGATTCAAGGTGTTGCGAAGAAGGCGGTCGGGGAAACCGCCGGGTGTTATGCCGTAATGGCGTCCGGGTTGATTCGGAATTCCGTGCGGCGGCGTTCGAAGAAGTAGGAAACGGACTCGATTCCGGCCGCCGCAAGGGCTTTCAAGGCGAGGTCGAAATCCGCACCGATCCGTTCGGGCTTGTGAGCGTCGCTGCCCACGGTCACGGGGATGCCGCGCGCGCCAATTTCTCTGAGGATCAACGGGCCGGGGAAGATCTCCTCGCAGAATTTGTTCAGGCCCGAGGTGTTCACTTCCATGGCCACGCCGGTCTTCGCGATGCGGTCTAGCGCGCGCCGGATGTCGTCGAGCACCGATTCGGGATTCCAGGATTCGGCGTCCTGGTTCTTGACCAGATCCGGATGTGCCAGGCAATCGAAGAGTTTAGATTCGGCGGCGCGCGCCAGATGGTCGAAGTAGAGCGCACGATAGGCCTGCATGTCGCCGCGGAAGAACGCCTGTTTGTAGGCGCTGATGTGCGAGTGCACCGAGCCGAGCACATACTCCAGCGGCGCGGAGGCGATCTGTTTTTCGAGCCACGGTTCGGCGCCGGGAAAATAGTCGCACTCAAGACCCAGGCGCACCTCGACCCGTCCGGACATTGCCTGTTTCGCGCGCGCGACCAGCGCCAGGTAAGCTCCGAATTCTTCGGGGGCCATCCGCACGTTCGGACTCCACCCGTCGGGCATCGGGTTGTGGCAGGTGACGAAGATGCCTTTCATCCCGCGGCGCAGCGCCGCTTCGGCGTAGGCTTCGGGCTCGCCTTCGGCATGTTTGCACAGCGGTGTGTGGGTGTGCGTGTCGTACGGAAGCGTGGACGTCATCCGGGATCCTATTGGCCGGCCTTCGGAGACGGGCCGACTACGATTTCCACCGGCGCATTCTCGACGATCACTTTCTTCGAGACTTCCGGCTGACCCGGCAACTGCCAGCGCACTTCGTACTCGCCGGCTTGCGGGATTCCGAAGAAGGCCGCCGGCCCGTGCGCCGTTGCGCGCGCCGCGCCGATGCAACGGCCTTCAATCGCGAGACGAATGTTCAGCGTGCCGCAACTGCGGGCGTCCGGCGGCAGCTTAACGTGAAGGCAGGCGGGCGTCATCATCGTTCCGAGCGTGGTCTTGGCGAGATACACATCGCCGTTGGCCAGTACACACGCCAGATCCAATGCGCCGTCGCTGTCGAAGTCGGCCCAGGCCGCAGCGCTCTGGCCTTTGCCCTGGCCGGGCATGTCGTCGTCGTGGAACTTGAGGGCTTCGTTGATGGCGAAGCTTCGGAAGCCGCGGTTGTAGTAGAACTGGCCGGCGTCCTCGCCGTAGCCGACAAAAAGATCGGCGAAGGTGTCGTTGTTGAAATCTCCGGCCGCGATGCAGGTAGCGCCGGGCTGGAGGTTGTAGCTGGGCTCTCCGCAGAAACGCGATACGTCGCTGAAGCCGCCTTCGCGGTTCTGCAGGAGCACGGGAAGGGAGCCGCCGCCGCTGAGGTACAGGTCCAGGCGCCCGTCGCCATCGAAGTCCGCCAGCGTTACGGAGCGCTCCTTCGCTTCGCCCATCGCCGCGCTGCAGGCAACCGGGGCCGCGAAGCCGCCGTCCTCGCCGCAGTAATGAGCGCCGTTCTTCTGGAAGCAGTGCAGCAGGTCCGGGCGGCCGTCGTTGTCGAAGTCCGCGACGACCACCGGCCCGCTGGGGCCCCAGTCCTTCGAATCGATAGTTCCAAGCGGGAGGGTTTCGAAGGCCGGCGGCTGCGTGCCTTTGTTCCGAAGCACCACAGGCGCGCCGTTGCCGCCGATTACCAGGCTTGACGGTGCTCCGGGTGCAAGGCCGACCGCCTGCACGCTTCGGGCATTCGCAAGGCTGCCGGCGGGCTTCACGTCCAAGTCGGAAAACTTGCCCGACGCATCTTGCAGGCGGAGCCGGAGCGAGCCGTCGGCGCCCAGGAGCGCGCAGTCGGGGTGGCCGTCGGCATTGAAGTCGGCCCATGCCGCGGAGATGCACTTGGAATTCCACTTCTCGAGCGGCGCAAATGTGGTGTCCTTCTGGACCCAGAGGATGTCGCCTTCGGCGCAGGCGGCGAAGAGGTCAAGCAGGCCGTCGCCGTTGACGTCGACGGGAATCACCGCGCCGGCCTTGCCGCGCAGGCTTTCGAGCTTGTTCTGGCTGTCCCAATTGACGCCGCCGGTGGCGGGCATGATGGGCATGTCCGGGAACTTGCGCATGTAGCGCATCGTCTCGAGCAGCATGTCCGTGCTGCCGTTGAAGGTGCTGCGAAGCATGGGGTCGAGCTTTTCGAACTGCCAGGCGGTTTCATCGGTGCCTGGGGTCAGGCGGGCCCACTGGCCGCTGACGTGCAACAGAGCCGCGCGCTTGCCTTCCATCTCGCCAATGGCGAGGAAAACGGCTTCGCCCTTCTTCTCGCTCTCCGCCAGAAGTGTGAGCAATTCGTCGGCCGCCTGTTTGCCGTCCTTCTCGCCGGCGACCTTGTTGAAGTCGATACTCAGGCTCGCGCCGGGCGCCTTGCCTTTGATCGTTTCGGCGATTTCGAGGGTCGCAGCGTTCGCGCCGGGTTTTGCGCACTTGGGCTTGAGCGCGAGAATGTGCGTGGAACTCTTCTCCACATGCACGGGCGTGAAGTTCGGGTTGATCAGGGCCAAGGCACGCGAGGCCACCAGGCCGCCCGCCAGAAGAAGTGCGGGGACCAGTGCCAGGGCCGCAGCCGTTCGCAACAGGGATCGATTGCGCATCGCGCGGTTCTCCACGAGGTTCGTATTTTCGGTAGCCTGTTAGCGTCCGGGTGCAGCGAAAAAGGCCTGCTTTTCCTTCTCCGAAAGCGCCTTGCCGCCGAATGCGGCCGCGACGGCCGAATACAAATCCCAACTGCGCTCCTGCCAGCCGCCGTAGTACTCGGACATCGCGCTGGAGGCTCCCGTGGGCAGGGCGCCGATCGCATGGATGCGCGCGGCCAGGACCGACTTGGCCGGTTCGGTGGCGTCGTTATCGGCGCGTTCGAGTGCGATGCGGACTTCGGCCTCCTGCAGGCCTTCGCGAAGGGCTTCGAAGCGGACCGTGCCCAAGGCGCCCTTGGGACCTGGCGCCAGCAGGTAGTTCACGAACGGATGATACCAGTTGCCGAATCGGAAAGGCGGGAAATAGTCGGCGCCCATGCGGCCGAATCCCGCGGCGCCGTTGACCAGGCAGTTTTCGGGCAGCCATCGCAAGGCCATCGGCGCTTCGACAGGATTGATGGATTGGATTTGGGAGGCAACGCGTGGGAACAGCAGGTTGCCTGCGTTTTTCCATCCGCGATGGCTGATGGGCTCATGCTCCTTGGTGAAGGGCTCGGAGAAACCGCGGATGTGCATGTCGAGGTTGGCGACCTCGGCGCCAGGGACGAGCGGTTTGTTGCCGAACCCGTTGTGGCTGGCACGCGCCCATCCGACGGACGTAAGGGCTTCGGCCATGGCCTTTGCCATAGGCAGCAGCGGCTCCGCGTTGTCGTAGAACCAGCCCCAGTAAAAGCGTTCGAACCCCTTGCTCTTCAGCCGTTCGTGCACGGCTCTTGCGAACGGAACGAAGACCTTCTTCCATTCTTCGGAACCCGGTGCGGGGAGTTCGGTCTTTTGGGTCTTGCCGTCCGTTTCGACAGACACGCCTGGCTGGACGACGACCCAGCCCTTACTGGTGTACGGCACCCAGCAGATCTCGCCGACGATCGCCGTGTTTCGGCCCCAGTACTTCTCGATGAGAGCCAGGTACCGGTCGAAGTTTTTCCAGTCGTAGGTGTAGCCGTCGCCCTGCTTGTTCCACGTCACCAAGCTCTCTACGTTGTCGGCTTCGCCTCCGCAGATCAGCGGCAGCACGGCCAGGTCGTTGCCGATCTCGCTCAGCAAGGCCGTCGAGCGTTCCAGCAACGCCCAGTGTTCATCGGACCAGTGCGCACATTTGTAATGCGCCGCCAATGGTTCTAGGGACTGCTGGAGGCCAACAAAGGATGCGAGGTCTTTCGCGTCCGGCAAGGACCAGTCGGCGACTTGGAGGCGAATCTCCCCCGTGAGGGGTTTGTCCGTATTCACGGTCATGGTTCCGGTGTACAGGCCAGGCGTGGCATCCTTGGGAATTCGGACGCTGATCCAGATCGGTTGGCAGCTGCCGGCGGCGAGCCGGGCTGGCGGGGTGTCCGAAAGCGCGTCGAAGAGTTCGATCTTCTTGGCTTCTTCCTGCACTTCTTTGCTTGGGTTGACCCGCTCGTCCTGATTCTGGAACCGGTTGCCGGTTCCAAAGGCGTAGCTCTCCAGCAGGCGAGTGGCATCGGGGCTGTAGTAGGATCCGTGGCGATCCCAGGGCGCAACGCGCATTGAATCCAGAGGCGTGCCGACGCCGTAACGCACGGATACGGCGGTAGCCGGAATCCGGCCTCCGCCGCCCGCCAGGACCAGGTCGCTGACGTGCGCCTGTAGCGCGTTGCGGTCTTCGCCGGTTTCCAGCACCGCCTGTCCCGAATAGACGCCGTTGCGCGCCCCAACCATCCGGATCACCGCGGGCAAGCGCGCTCCGGTGTCGCGGTTTACGAGCCGGCGATGGATGTCCGCGCTCCACAACGCCGAACCCGTTGCGGGCGCGAGGGCTCGAGCCGAGCCCACCGGCTCCGCGCTTAGAGTGCAATCGAGCATGGTGAAGTGCGGCCAGGGCGTGTTCTTGTAGCCGTTCATGGCCTCGTAACTCCACTGTCCCGCAGGCGGGCCGTAGCCGGCGCGATGGAAGGACAGGCTCAGTACGTTGGTGCCCTTGGCCAGAAGCTTTGGGTCGATCGCGATCTGGAAGGTGCGGACGCGTTCGGATTTCTCGTCCGGCGCCTTCCACTCGGAAACGGACTGCGGATAGTTGTGCTTGTTGAGCGGGATGCCCCAGGCGTAGGCCTCGTCCGGATAGCCGTCGGCCATGGTGTCGCCGTTCAGCGGCCCTTCGGGCAGATGCTTGCGGGCCACTTCCTTCCCGTTGAGGAAGACCGCCAGGCCGCCGATGTACCGGGCTTCCAGGATGAGGCCGGTGACCTTGCCGGGATCGGGCACCTCGAAGCGCCCGCGAACGCACGCCACGCGCACGATCTGGTCGTACCAGCCGGCGCCTGCTTCCGGTCCGCCTTTCTTTACGACCCAGCCGGAGTCGTCGAATCCAGGCTGCGTCCAAACCTCGGGAATCTCACCCAGGCTGATGCGGCTGCGCGAGTATCCGATGTGCCAACCGCGCTGGTAGTTGAGGTAGCGGACTTCGCGGCCTTTCCGGTCCTTCCAAACGGAGGCGTACTCGGGCGACCGCAGGCTCAGGAGGTAATGCCAGTAGTCGGCATTCCAGTCCAGGACCGCATGCTTGCTGCCTTGTGCATCCTCCTTCGCGCGTACGGGCAGTCCGCAGGCCAGTGCCACCAGGATCGCGCCGGCACAAAGAAAGGAGACGGTCGGTTTCACGAGGACCTCCCTGCGAAGGACGAGTATGCTCCGCGTCGTGCGTTACTCACACCCTGAGTTCTAGATACACTATCCGTGTTGTCGGTATTCGTAATCCAAACAATTTCTCTTCTGTGCGCGGGCTGTAAGCTCTTAATTCAATTGAAGTTACAGATGTCCTGGCAGGCGGCATGCTGTACGTTAAGGACAAAAGGCCGTGCGGCTTGGTAGCCTTCTACATCGGCCGCCGCGGCGGTCGCAAGGATAGGGAGGAGGACCCAGCGACGTGGCCAGCGAGCCGGCAGACAACCGCGAGCGGCGCCCCGCCGGTACGCATGCCGACCAGGTGCGGAACGTGAAGGAGAAACTGCGCCTGCAGATCCTCCGCAACGAGTTGCCCGGCGGCGCGCGCCTGGTCGAGCAGGAGATCAAGGAGCGCACCGGCAGCACGCATCGTGCGGTGCGGCAGGCGCTCGTCGAACTGGCCGGCGAGGGCATTCTGCAGCGCCGCCGGCACCTCGGCACGTTCGTCGCCCAACCCGCGGCGAACCAGCCGGCCTCGCCAGTCCTATCGAAGTTGGGGATCCTCACTTCGCTCCCGGCGAACACCTTCGAGACCGGCCGCTTCGTACCGCCGGTGATGGCGGGCATCCGCGAGTCGCTGACGCCGCCGTGCGGCCTGACGCTCTATGCCAACGCGCCGGACACCCAGAACACAATTCACCAGTTGCCGCCGCTGTCGCCCGAACGCCTGGCGGAAGCGGTTCAGGGCCTGATCGCCCTCGAGGCCTACAACGCCCCGGTGCTCAACGACTTCGTCCGGGCCGGCATTCCCGTCGTGGCGATCGACTACTGCCCCCCGCACGCGCAGTTCGATGCCGTCGTCGTGGACCATTACGACGCCGGCCTGCAGGCCGCCGCGCACCTGCTGGCGCTGGGGCACCGCCGGATCGGCTTCATCGGCGAGGGCCCCAATTACCGCAGCAGCGATCCGACCTGGCAGCAGCGCCTGGCCGGGTATCTGCATGCGATGGCGTCCGTGGGCGGGGCTCAGGGCGCCTACTGGGTGCTCGACGTCGGGCGCGACGGCACGGCCGCGCGCGGCCTGCTGCCCGACTTTCAGCGCCGGCACAATCTAAGCGCCTACGTCCTTTGCATGGGCATGATGCTCAATCCCGTGCTGGATGCCCTGAAGGTCTTGGGGCTGGAATGCCCGCGCCAGGTGAGCCTGGCCGCGGCCGACGGAAGCAAGAAGTCCTTCACGACGGGAAACCTGACCGCGGCGACGGTCGACTATGTGGAACTGGGCCGTCTAGCCGTGCGCCTGATGGCTTCGCGGCTGGCGTGCCGCAGCATGCCTTCGGTTCGCGTTACGTTGCCCATTCATTTTCAGCCGGGACGCTCGAGCGCCGCTTTTGTGAGCTGACCGCGTGGGCCGCTCGGTTTTCCGTCGAACTGGATTGGTCCAAAAATAAACCGCCCGGGCGGGGCTGCCCGGGCGGTACATACGTGGGTACGGCTTGCTGCGAGACTTACGGCTCCGGCGGCAGGAACGGCAGCGCCGAGGCGTCGTGACAGGTGCCGCAGTTGTTGGTGTACGGCGTCGGCATCGCCAGAGCCGGCTGGACGCTTGCCACGCCCACGCTCATCTTGCTCGGCACGTCCCATACGTGGCTCGACTGGTCGCCCTGCCAGTAGACGATGCTCGGATCGGTGGCCGGGTTGCCCGTTGGTGTGCCGTTGAAGAGCCCGGGCTTGCCGGCGCCGCCGGTTCCGGTGCGGGTCATGTGGCATTCGTAGCACTTGGTGCTCAGACCCTTCATGTCGTCGCCGGTCTTGTCTTCCATGTGTTGGCGGATGTCCTTGAGGTGGCAGGACTGGCAGAGGCCCGCGGTGCTGTCGTCCGGATCGGCTTTCAGGCCGTACTTGTAGTCCGTCTCGCCATGGAGTCCGTGGCAGTCGAAGCAGGCCACCAGTTTGCGGTCGTTCCGGTAGTGCACGGACTGCATGTAGTTGGTGTAGCCCATGCCGTGGTGGCCGCCCTTCTCGTGGATGCCGTCTGCCCAGAGCCTGGAGGCGCTGACGCCGGTCGAGTTCCCTTCGTCGACGACCATGTCCAGCCATTCCGCGCGGCTGATGCCGGGCATCGGCCAGGGGTGCTCCGCTTCGATGCTGCCGTGGCAGCGGCCGCAGATCAGGCTGGCGCGCTCGACGCTCAGCATTTCGGGCTGAACGATATGCTTGCCTTTGTGGGTGATGGTGACCTTCTTGCTGATAATCTCGTCGGGCAGCAGCGCTTGTTCGCGATGCTTGGAACCCGGGCCGTGGCACTGTTCGCAGGTGATGCCCAGGTCCTGGAGTCCGTCGGACGCTTCGCCGGTGGCGAAGACGCCGTTGGGGTCGCCGACGGTCGTGAACAGCTGCTCGCCGTTGATGAGCGCGGGCTTGTTTACCTGAGTGGCGCCGCCGTTATGGCACAGCGCGCAGGAGATGCTGCTCTTTGAGACGGCGGAAGGCAACTTTTGCTTGGGCGTGGCGCCGGTCTCGTCGAAGAGGTCCCGGATGCCGCCGCCGCCGGAGCCCGATTCCGTGTAGGGCTTCTTGTTCCGGTCGTAGTTGAAGTCCTGGCCCTGCGAGGGGCTGCCCGCTATTGCCTGGAACTGGAAGCCGCGGAAGAAGCCCAGGCGGGTAGGTTCGATCTTCAGCAGGACACGTTGCCGGATGTATCCGCCCATGAAGCCGAGGGCTTCATAGGTGTTGATCGTCCCCGCGTCGCCGGAGGCCGCTGCGCTTTCGACCGTGACCTTGGACTTATTGCCATCGTTGGTGTCCTTCCAGAGGTAAACCGTGAAGAACACGGTGGAAGTTCCCGCGCTGCCTTCTTTGAGGATAAAGCGGCGGGTTTGCAGCTTGTCGTAGTCCACCAGGAAGATCTTGGTGCCAGTCGTATGGGTCGTGCCCGGCAGGAACTTGTTTGCGAAGTCATCCCATCCGGGGTGCTTGGAGAAGTCCTGGATGGTCGTTGGGCCGCTTGCACGAGTGTACATCAGGGCGTGCCCGTGGCTGCCCCAACCGCGCTTGTCGGTCGCCAAGCCGCCATCGTGGCAGACCAGGCAGGCGGTTGTGCCGATGTAGGTGGCATCGCCGGGTGTGGCCCAGCTGACTTGAATGTTCAATCCCGTCTTGGGCAGGGACGTGGGCAGGAAGGCCTCACGGCTGACACTGCCACCAGGTAGATAGTCGGAGTTGTTGGGTTCAACAAAGGCGAAGTGGCGGGCGACGGGCAGCTTGGCCTTGAAGCGGCCCTTGCTGTCCGTGATCGCAAAGGGCAAAGCGGCGCGCTTGACGTCGTCGCGGATGATGTCTTCCAGTGGTTCGTCGCGGTCTTCCGCGGACCGGTCCCCCATGCTTGCCTGGGTGATGGCATCGAAATTGATCGTTGAGGCATCGATAAAGTAGACCGTGGCGCCGACCAGGATGCGGCCCTGACTGTCGGTCACGCTACCCTTGATGCTCTTGGTCTTGACCTTAGCGACGGCCTTTGAGACCGCCGAGGTCGCTTGGACCTCCTCGCCGACTTGGCTTGCCACCAGCACTCCTGCCAAAGCCAGGACCGCTAGCAGGAGGCGCCCCCACCGTGCCTTCACCCACGTAGTCATGATCGAATCCTCCTCCACCCGCAGCCCCAAGAATACTGTACCAACCATTAATCTGGCATCTGCAAAGCAAATGCCTAAAATTTTAAAGATATACCTAAAATATAAACCCATTGGCCGCAAGATGTAACATCTTTGCAGGTAGGAGGGGTGGCGTATAAGCGGGTTCGAGTATTGAGCTTATGAACTTCGTCCCACCTATGGCAGGTGCCGGGCCTTGGTACCCCACAGGGCTACGCATGTAATTCAAGGGCGCCAAACGAGTAACAGAGGATATCTATATCTAATTGTCGCATCGCGCCTGGCCAGCATTTTCGAGCATCGCTGCCCGCCGAAGCTGTTCGCCAATTTCCCGGTCGCGAGCGCCGGAAAATTGGCAGCCAATGTTTCCAAAAGCCAAGGCTTCACAATGAGGCCCAATCCCTGTACCAACTACTTGGCGATGCGGTGGTTTGAAGGCGAAACGCAATTCACATAGGGCAGTCTGCACGGAACCGAGTTCACCGAATCTACTGGCATGTATGCCTTGGGAAACGTGGCACTGGCCTTCCGGTTGCGTTGCGAATATGGCTTCGTGCCTTCATTTACGTTCGCGTTGCCCGCGAGAATTTGGGCATTTCGCGAAGGTTGCACTTGCGCATTGGGGATTTGGCAGATAAGTTAAGCCCTGCTCTCAAAAGGAAAAGTGTTCGAAACATCGCATGGCGACCTCCATTCGATCGCTGGCCGTTGCCTTTTGCTTCGGCGTCCTGATGGCCACGGCCAACTGCGCCTTGGCTGAAGAAGGCGCACTGTTGCCTCCGCCCGCTCCGGACGGAACGCCGGCCGAATCGGACCAGCCCAAGCCTGCCGCCGAAACCGAAGAGGGCGAGACCGTTCCCACCGCGGTGGCCGCCGACGAACCCACGGCTGCGCCGGCAGAGGCGCCTGCGGGAGCCGGCGAAGGCGCGCAGGAAGGCGAGCCGCTCGGCGATCCGAAGGACGAAAGGGCCAAGGCGGAAGACCAGGACAAGGACGAGGACGACGGCGAGAAGGAGAAGGAAGCCGCGCCGAGGGAAGGCGACGTCAAGGGCGCTGAAGGTAAGGAGGAGGCGGAGCCCGAACCGGTCGTTCCGCCCGCTCCCGAACCCACACCCGAGCAGTTGGAGCAGCGCCGGAAGCGTGCCGAGGACTTTAAGTCCCTGGGCGAGCGCTTCTTCGACTTCCCGGTCACCGGCTCCACGACGACGCGCTACAGGATCCGCAGCGGCGAAGGGGCCAAGGACCAGGACATCTACCAGCTGGTTACGATGGACGTCGGCGACAAGCAGGTCCACCGCGCGACGGGGCACTTCGACTTGCGCTTCTCGGCCGACCTCGACAGCCGCAGGACGGGCATCAACTCGGACGTCTTCTACAACGTTCTGGACACCTACAGCAGCGCGCTGGACCTGCGCCTGTACTCTTGTTACGCGGACATCCACCGCGTGCAGGGCATCGAGTTCATCCGCGCCGGCCGCCAGTTCATGTTCGAGACCCCCGAGATCCTGCAATTCGACGGGCTGCGGCTGGACACCGAGGGCTTCTTCGGCAAGTACGACGTGCGCTTCAGCTTCTACGGAGGCATCCCGGTCCACCAGTTCGCGCCGTCCACCAGCGAAGACGTCGTCGCCGGCTTGGCTGCCGAAGGCCGGCCCTGGGAGACGGCCCGCATGCGCCTGGACTGGACGCACGCGGCCGACGACATCAATCGCCACCGCGCGCACCACAACGATCTGCTGGCCCTGAGCCTGTGGCAGACCTTCCGCAATCCCAACATCCATATCTACGGCCGCGCGACCGCGCTGGACGACGAGATCCGCGACGCCACCGCGCGCGTGGTCTACAGCAAGCCCGAATGGCGCCTGCAGGTCTCTGGCTCCTACCAGGGCTGGTTCCAGCAGCTGCGGCGCACGAGCAACGAGTTCGACTACTTCTTCGATACGCTCCAGGGGCAAGAGCCCTATCACCGCGGCACGATCATCGTCAGCAAGGGCTGGAACGACCACTTCTGGATGGAAGGCGGCGCCACCGCTCGCCGCCTGACGGGCGAGGAGAGCCAGTTCAACCGCGAATTCGACCGCTACCACGTCACATTCCAGATCCGCGATCTGCCCGTGAAGGGCCTGACCTTCAGCCTGACCGGCATGCGCTACGACGGCCACGAGCACGCGCCAAGCACGGCGCAGGCCGGCGGCGACATCACCTACCAGTGGAACAAGGAAAACCGGACCTCGGTCGGTACGGATTACAGCCTGTACAAGTTCGATTTCTTCGCGGTAAACGAGCGCGACGAGGTCCGCGGATACTACATCAAGCACCGCTGGAGGCCCACGAAGTGGGCGCGCCTGGACGCGAAGTACGAGTTCGAAGAGAGCCGGACCGACAATTTCCATACGTTTACGGCCAGCTTCCGATTCGATTTCTGAACCGGACGCCTGCCTTGGGATGGCGATAGGGAAGGCCGACCATGGGTGTGCGACGACATAGACGCTTGCTTCCGCCCCTGGGCCTGCTGGCTCTGGCCGCTCTGGCCGTGCTGGTGGGCTGCGACAAGGAAGACGGCGCGCCCAAGCGGAACACCCCGAGCTTCCCGCACGCAATCCACGTCGAAGACGAAGAGATCGAGTGCATCGTCTGCCACAAGGGCGCCACGAAGGAAGACAAGGCCGGCATGCCCGAACTGGACAGCTGCATGAAGTGCCACAAAGGCCTCGATGCCAAGAAGCCCGAGGCCAAGCGCGTCAGCAACTTCGAGAAAAACGGCGTCGTCCAGTTCTCGAATTTCACGCACTTCACCGACGACGTGAAGTTCAGCCACAAGCGGCACGCCGACGCCAAGGTCCAGTGTAGCAGCTGCCACAAGGGCATCGAGAAGAGCAAGAAGGTCACGATGGCCGTGCGCGTGACCATGAAGGACTGCATGGATTGCCACGCCAAGCAGAAGGTCGGCGTACGCGACAACGCGAAGGACAGCTGCCTGGTCTGCCACACCTACATCTCGCGCGAATGGAAGCCCGCGAACCACCAGGACAACTGGAAGGAACTGCACGGGCGCGAGGCCGGGTTCGTGGCCAAGGGCAGCACGGCCAGCTGCGACCTCTGCCATACCCAGCAGACCTGCGTCAAGTGCCACCGGGAGGAAGAGCCCAAGAACCACACCGACTACTGGCGCCTGCGCGGCCACGGCGTGATGGCCGAGATGGACCGCAGCTGCAAGGTCTGCCATACGGAAGACTTCTGCGTGCGCTGCCACCGCACCACGGCTCCGCAGAACCACCGCGGCAATTTCGAGAGCGACCACTGCACGACCTGCCACTTCCCACTGCGCGACAACACCTGCTTCGTCTGCCACAAGGGCACGCCGAGCCACAACGCGGCGCCCACGGTGCCCAACACCCACCCGCCCACCCTCGTGTCGCCGACGGACTGCCAGAGTTCGACCTGCCACGGCGGACTCCTGGCGCCGCACCCCGATCCGGGCACCGACTGCCTGAACTGCCACAAACGCTAGCGGCTTTTCCGAAAGCGCGGAGCGGCGCATTTGCCGCTCAGGCTTGCATGGACGAGTAACAACGGTTACTTGGCGGGCTACTCTTGCGTCAACGCCGCGGCCGCGGCGCGAACCTGGGTATCCGGATCGTCCGCCGCAAGCTTCTCCACCTGTTTGCCCAATTCATCCTTCAGCTCGGACCAGACCGGCGCAAGCGCCTTGAGCGCGGCCACGCGCACGGCCGGCGCCTTGTCGGAAAGCCCCTTTCGATACAAGGCCATGCGTTCGGATTCGGAGGCATCGGTGCGCGCGGCCAGGCCTTCGCGAAAGAAGGCGGTGCGAAGCGCGGGTTCGGGGTCGCCGAGCAGGAAGTTCGCCTGAGACGCCGGAAGCATGGCGTTGGTGCGCAGCAGCAGGTCGGCCAGGGAACTCATGGCCATCGCCTTCGAGGCCGCCGTCGGGCAGGCGCGGACCAGGCGCAGGCGGTCGGCTAGATCCAAGCCGGGATCGCAGGTGCGCAGCCAGTGCGCGAGCGCCGCCAGCGACTTGTGCTCCGCGTTTTTTAGCTGACTGAGGAGTTTCTTGATTTCCGTATCGAACCCTTCGTTCTTCCCTTCGCCGCCCTGCCAGCGCAGCCGCAGCTGTTCGAACAACTCCTCCACGGCCTGGGGATTCTGGCCGGCCACGCGGTTCAGGTGCTTGGGCAGCAGGTCGTAGGGGCCCGCGATGCGCCCTACGATCGAGGCGGCGGTCGTCTGCGTGGCGGCGTCCATTTCCGCAAGGAAGACGTCCATGGCCAGCGTCGGGTCGACCCACAGCCGCCAGGTCCGACCGCCGGCGCCCTCCAGCGGGCGCTCCTTGTACAGCGCAAGCAGAGCCAGGCTGCGCAGGCGCGAATCGCTCTCCTTTCGCGCGGCCTCGCCGAGGAGTTGGGCGAGGGCCTCCGCCGAGGCATCCCGCTTGGCGGCTGTGCGGGCAGGCTCGAAGCGCGTCATCCGCCAGAGCACCGCCTGCCGGACCGGGAAGGAGCCCCTCGCGAAAAGATCCTGGGCATCCGCGAACGGCAGCGGCTCGCGGTGCCACAGCGGCCCGGCCAGCATCGCGACGCGCACTTCGTCGGAGGGCGCGCCAGGCAGGTCCAGGCGGCGCGCGCGCTGCCTCGAGACGACCACCAGCCGTGCGGGGGTTTCGCCGCTGGCCCAGAGCCGCTCGGCCACGGAAGCCGCGAAGGCTTCGGGCATAGGCTTGGGATGGAAGACGTCCGTGAGGCGCAGCCAGGCGGCCGCGCGCGCGGTGTCGAGTCTTGCGGGGTCTTCCTTCTCGGCAAAGGCGATGAGCCACGGGCGCAGCACCAAGTGCACGTCCCGACGCCGGGTCCAGGCCTCTTTTCCCAGTTCCTCGGCACCCAAGCGCCGGCCCAGGCCCTCGGCATGCCAGAGCGCCGCCATGGCCGCCGCGGACAGCGTCGCGGGCGTCTGCGCCTGTTCCAAGACCTGGAACAGGACCGGGACCGCGTCTGCCGAGGCGGTTTCGCCCAATGCCAATGCCGCCTGGCAGGCCACCTCCAAGTCCGCGTCTTTCAGCGCTGCCGCCAGACGCGCCATCACCGGATGCTCAGCGGGCAGCTGCTCCTGAGGCGCGCTGCGCAGGCGCTCGCCCAGGGCCGCGACGGCCGCGGCGCGCAGGCGAGAGTCCTTGCTGTTCGCCGGATCGGCTGCCGCGCAAAGCAGCGCTTCGGCAGCCAACCTTTGCTCGCTCGAAGGGAGATCGTCCGTCGTCAGTGCGATGCGCCCCGAGTTCTCCACGCGCAGGATGCGCGTGCGGCCGTGCAGGGCGAAGCCCAGCGCAGCCAGGGATTCCGCGCCGGGTTTCGCCTTGGCGGCCTCGAGCAGCACGCCGAACGGCCGCTCGTCGTGCAGCGTCAGGCGGGTCCAGGGGCGCAGGGCGCCCCAACTCGCGCCGTGCGGGTCGACGTCGGCAGCCAGAAGCTTCCAAAGGCGCTCGGTGCAGTTCTCGGGCCGGACTTCCCACCCGCCGCCGGTAGCCGGGCGCGCGAGCAGACCGATCTGCGAAAGCAGCGCGAGCGCTTCCGCATCCTGAAGCTCGGGGACGCCGCGGTACTCCGTAACGCGCCAGCCCCCGGCCCATTCTTCCCAGCCCGGTGCCGCCCACTTCGGCTGGGTCTTCAGCGCCGAGGCGACGTCCGCAATCGACCGCTGGCCTTCGGAAAGGCGCAGCGCAGCCCGGTCCTCGTTCGCCGGCTCCGGAGTTTCGTTGTTGGGCTTCGTGCCGTCGTGCGTCCCAGGCGGTGTCGGGCCGGTTCCCGGCTCGGTGTTTGTGCTGCCGGCATCGAGGCGCAGCCAGACCACGACCGCCACCGCAACGACGCCGAGCAGGGCGAGGAGAGACACATAACGCCCCGGTCCGGAGGATGCCGGTGCGTTCGGTCCGACGAAGTGCCGCGGTGCTTCCCCGCCTTCGCGGAAATTGGGGCTCTGCGGTGAAGGGGGCGGCGCGTCTTGCGTCATGTCATTCCCATTTCGGGAATCCGTCCTTAGGAACTCTTGTCCAAATGTGCCGGCGCCGCGAGCGGCTTCCCGTCGGCGGAAAGCTCAACGACCCCGGCCATGACCGACAGTTTGCAGAGCAGCCGGGACTTGAAGATGCTGAAACGCCGGTACCGCGTGAACAAGAAGATAGCCGGTATGTACACCAGAAGGAAGGTCGCCCAGCCCGGCAGGGGTGCCTGCTCGATGGCGTGGCCGATGCCCACCAGCGCGCTGAAGATGAGCAGGCTGCGCAGCAAGGGCGAGCCCTCACGCATGTACTTCCCGACCAGGCGCTGCGTAAGTCGGCGCTCGCGCTCGTTCAGCGTCGTGTCGAAGGGCGCCGGCGTGGCCGGCGCTTCGGTCGGCGGCATGTGGGATCCTTTCAAACGTTCCTGCGCGGACCCCGGCGGCCTCCGTGCTTGGACTACTTGTCCTTCTTTATCCCGTGGCACGAATTGCAGCTCTTCTTGAGGTTCACCGGGTCCTCGGGGTGCTCGAACTTGACTGCCTTGTAGTTCACCTGCCCGTTGGGCTTGTCCTCTTCCTCGCCCGTCGACTGCGCGATGATCGTGTGGCACGCGTTGCAGTCGTGGGTGATGGGTTCGCCGCCGTTGGCGGACTTGTGGTTTCCGTCGTGGCAGCGGTCACATCCCTTGTACTCGAAATGCCCCATGTTGTCGAAGAAGGCGCGGTAGTCGACGCCGTGCTCGGGGAAGAAGCGCTTGGCGTAGATCTCCTTCAAGTTCTCGCGCGTCTTGGGCAGCAGGTCGCGCTGCTCGGGCGTGAGCTTCTTCGTTTTGACGTAGTCGTCCAGGGCCTTGTCGATGGCGGTAAAGGCCTCGTCGCGGGTCTTGTAGTCGCCTTTCAGCGCGTCCATGGCGACCTTCTTGATGCCCGGCAGGTTGGGCGAGATGTCCTCGCGGTGCATGGCTTCATTCACCGCGCGGCTGGGTGACAGAAAGCGGTGCGCCGGGCGGTTGTGGCAGTCCAGACAGCTCATCAGGCGCAGCTCCGATTCCACGATCGTGGAGCGGTCGAAACCGTCCTCCATGTATTCCTCGATCTTGCCGTCCGGCTGCTTGACGCGCACGTAGGGGATGTCCTGGCGTTCTTCGTCGCGGGCCAGATAGTGTACTTCCAACTGCTCGCTGGC
Source organism: Planctomycetota bacterium (assembly GCA_023150555.1). Classification (GTDB taxonomy): domain Bacteria; phylum Planctomycetota; class SZUA-567; order H5-PLA8; family H5-PLA8; genus JAKLKQ01. Next base: position 14,279 of record JAKLKQ010000015.1, on the reverse strand, counting down.
GTGCCAGTGCGCGCCGTGGCTCTTCATGGGGCCGCCGCCGACCTTCATCATCAGGTTGTACTGGACCTTTGTGTTTTCGTCGTCCTGGGCGTAGTGCACGAAGACGCGCTCGACGTTCTGAATCGAGCGGTCCGGCCAGTGGCACTGCCCGCAGATCTCCCGCGCGCTGCGCATGCTCTCGACGGGCGTCTTGATCGGCGTTTGCGCCTCGTCGCTGTAGGAGAGCCAGAGCTGCTGCAGGCCGCGGTACTTCGCCTTCACGAAGTAGTCGGCGCCGGGCCCGATGTGGCACTCGACGCAGGCCACCCGGCTGTGGGGCGAGATCTTGGCCGCGACGTATTCCGGTTCCATCACCTGGTGGCAGGCCAGCCCGCAGAATTCGTTGGACTCCATATAGTGGTACGCGCGGTATGTGCCGAAGCTGGTGCCCATGACCCAGGTGAGCGTGACGAAGATCGCCATCGCCACGACCGCGACTTTGGTCTTGCGCGTGTGGCCGGGCACCACTTCGAACCGGATACCCCGCTTCTTGCTGCGCCACCATCGCCAGGCCATGCCCAGCAGGGTGAAGAAGAAGCTGGCCGTCAGCAGCGCGGGGACCAGCACGTAGGTGATCAGGCCGGTGTAGGGGCTGCCGTCCCGAAAGACGCCCAGCAGGTCCAGCATGGACAGGAAGAGCAGCATCAGGCCGAAGATGACCATTCCCGAAATGCCCATCAGGCTGATCAGGTTCTTGGCCAGGTAGCCATACGTAATGCGTATCCTGCCGCTCTCCGATTTAGGGAGGGACTGCAGCCGGATGGTGAAGCTGCCTGGGCGGTCGGACTTGTTCGCATCCCCCTGTAGGTCCGCGGCGCCTTCGCCTGCCGTGGCTGATGCCTCGGGAGCCGAATTCCCGGCGGCCTTGGCCAAGTTATCGGAATTCGGAGCTTCGGACGCGCCGGCGCTTTCGTCGGGCGCCTTGGGTTCCGTGGGGCCGGTGGACTTGTCCATGATGCTCCTCCTGCAGAATCACGACAAATGTAATGCGACCTTTCTATCTGCTTTTCGTGAACCGTACAACCCAAGGGTGAGGCTCAGGTTCCAGAAGGCGGCGGCTCCGGGCGCCGCGGCGTCCGTTACGCCGCTATTTAAATCTTATGCAACCGATGGGCCACTCAGGCGGGCTTCGCCGCCGCCTCGGGAGGAGCCACTTGGGGGGTATCGTGGGACGCGCCTTCGTGTTCGGCGTGTTCCGCGTGAGGGATGAACATCGCGTGCACCGCAACCTTGATCATCAGGGTCAGGGCCAGGAAGCCGACCCCGAAGACGCCGGCGGATATGCGCAGCTCGGTGATGCTGGGCACGTACTCGTAGATCTGGCCCAGCGTATCCGGCGTGTAACCGGGAATGATCAGCGCGATGCCCTTCTCGATGTAGACCGACGCGTAGATCATCAGCGCGCCCGCGTTCATGGTGACCGGATTGCGCCGGGTCGCCGGCACCAGGAAGAGCAGGAAGGCGAAGATGCCCAACAGCAGAGAGGCCCATCCATACAGCGCGATGGGGCTGTGTTCGCCGTGCACGCCGCCGAAGAGGTACTGGATGTGGACCAAGTGCTGGGTGTCGGAGTAGTACTCCTTGAAGATCTCGGCGGCGGTCAGGAAGAGGTTGAAGCCCATTGCGTAGGCCATCAGTTCCGCGATCTTGTGCAGGGCCTCGTCCTTGATCTCGAACTTCGTGACCTTGCGCAGGACCTGGAAGAGGATCAGCAGGATCGCCGGACCCGAGCAGAACGCCGAAGCCAGGAACCGCGGCGCCAGGATGGCCGAGTTCCAGTACGGGCGGCTGGCCATGCCGTTGTAGAGGAAGGCCGTCACCGTGTGGATGCTGATGGCCATGGGGATCGAGAAGATGACCAGCGGAACCACGATCTGCGGGTTGTAATGTTTGCCGTTGAAGGCGCAGTACACGATGTACGTGGCGACGACCAGGTTCAGGCCCAGGTAGGCGTTCAGGACCAGGGCATCCCAGGCGAGCAGCGAGGAGGGGAAGTTCACTTTCCCCACGAAGGGCATCAGGTGCCAGAAGCGCTCCGGGTGCCCCATGTCCACGACCACGAAGAGCAGGCACATGATCACCGCCGAGACCGCCAGGATCTCGCCGAAGACCACGACTTCCTTGATCGGCTTCCAGTCGTAGATGTAGGCCGGGATCACCAGCATCACGGCCGCGGCGGCCACGCCGACGAGGAAGGTGAAGTTCCCGATGTAGAACGCCCAGGAGACGCTGTCGCGCATGTTGGTGACGATCAGGCCTTCGGTTGCCTGGGTGCAGTAGGCGCCGATGCCCTGGATGATCAGCAGGACCAGGAGTCCGATCCAGGCGAAGTAGGCCGGGCTGCCGCGGAAGACCGTCCGCATGCTCCCCAAGACGAAGGTCACGAAGCTTTTCATTGCCGAGCGTCCCGTTCCCTTACAGCCCGTAGTAGTAGTAGAACTTGGGCATCGTCTTCAGTTCTTCCTTGAGGATAAAGACGCGCTTGTTCTCGAGGATGTAGCGAATCTCGCTCTTGGGGTCCAACAGGTTGCCGAACTTGCGCGCGCCGACCGGGCAGGCCTCGACGCACTTCGGGTAAAGCCCCTGGCGCGTGCGCTGCAGGCAGAAGGTACACTTTTCGACGACGCCTTTGGGGCGCGGCCGGTTGCCCAGGTACTCGGTGTCGGGATTCATCTCGTCGCTGGGGATCGAGGGGTCGCTCCAGTTGAACCGGCGTGCGCCGTACGGGCAGGCCGACATGCAGCAGCGGCAGCCGATGCACCAATCGTAGTCGATGACCACGATGCCGTCCTGGTCTGGGTACGTTGCGTTGACGGGGCAGACCTTGCAGCAGGGCGGGTTGCTGCACTGCTGGCAGGCGACCGGGAAGTAGAACTTGCCTTCGCGCGGCACCTGTTCGCCGTCGTAGTAGGCGTCGGCATGCTCCAGGCTGACGCCGTGCTCCTTGTCCATCTCGAGCACGGTGATCCAGTGGACCTGCGGGTCGCGCGACTGGTTGTTCTCGCCCACGCAGGCGTAGACGCAGCGCCGGCAGCCAATGCAGCGCGAGATATCCAGCGCGTAGCCGAAGTTCACGCCTTCCTTCGCGGGCGTTGCCTTGACCTCGACGTCCTTCCCGTATTGCTCCGAATACTGCTTCTCGAGCCGCTCCAGAACTTCCTGAAGCTCGGATTTGGAGAGTTCGCGGAAGTGCTTCTGGAGGAAGGCGTCCACCGAGGCCTGGTCGGTGCAGCCGGCCGCCATTAGGCCGGCCGCGACGGCCGCCATGCCCTTCACCCACTCACGGCGGTCGGGAGACGGCGCCTGTTCGTTGCCTGCCGGCGTCTGGCAATCTATAGTTTCGCAGTGGCACTCGTGGGCCATGGCTAGGGCCTCAGATCTTTAGGCCGCACTGGCGGCGGCAACGGTTTCAGGGGCTGGAACTTGGGCGAATGCGGGTTATGGCAGTTCACGCATAGCAGATACTGTTTGGCGCCGGACCAGCTTCCGGTTCGCTTGCCGTGTTCGCCGGCCTTCCAGTCGCGCAGTGTGGGGCCGTGACACTGTCCGCAGAGTTTGTAGGACTCGCTGAAGTCCACCGGCTTGCCGCTGGCCAGATGCAATTTGTCCATGTTGCCTTGTGTGTGGCAGTCGTAGCACCAGCGGTTTTTCTCATCGTGTTCCAGTACGATGTTGGTGTGCTTGCGCTTAAGCGTTCGGACCGTGGGGTTGGGGTCCAGGTCCTCGTGGCAGCCCGAACAGGGGAAGATGCCTGGCGAGAAGGGCGGCGGGGCCACGGGCGTGGCTTCCGCATCTTCCATGACGCTCTGGGGCTGTGCGCCGGGGGGCTTGGAGTCCGGAGCGGGGGTCTTCTTTCCGCCGTCCTCCTCAGCCGCGGACGCTTCCTTTTCCGGGCCTTCCTTCTCTTCCGCCGAGAAGGCCCAGAATCGGAAGACGCCCAGGCTGAGCAGCACTGCGGCGGCCAGGGTGACGGCCAGCTTCTTGGATGAAGCGTTCACCGTCGCATCCCCTTTCGCTCACTTGCCTGCCTTCTTGCACTCTTCGCAGTCGCATTCCAACTTGTCGAAGTGGTCCGCGGCGTGCCCACGGCGCGGGTCCAGGTGCGCGATCTCCTTGGCGAACTTCTTGTAGCAGAACGGCTTGTAGTTCGGGGACTTCTCGTTGTGGCACTTCTTGCAGGTGTCCGCACCGGGCGTTCGGTTGATCTCGCCTTCGCCGATCTTCAAGGGCTTGTCCGCCGGGGGATCCTCGCCGGCCAGGCGCGCTTTGACGTGCTTGTCGCCGGGGCCGTGGCAGGATTCGCACTGCACGCCCTGCGTCTCGTCGAACTTCTTATGCTTCTGCTCGGCGGCGACGCCGTAGGCCGTGACGTGGCATTGCAGGCACTCGGCGCTCTTCTGCGGGTCTTCAATGCCCTTCTCCTTCGCGGTCTTCTTGGCGGCCTCCGAGGCCAGTGTCTCGTATGCCTTGGAGTGCTTTTCTTTCAACCAGTTGTTGTACTGGTCGCCCTTGGTGGGCTCGGCGTGGCAGTTCTTGCACTTCCCAACGCCGACAAACTTGTTGTCGGTGTCCTCAGCGTGACATGCTGCCGCCATCCAGAGGGTACAGCAAAGTGCGGCCAATCCCGTTCGTCCGATCATGTCGTATACCCCTCGTCTCTGCGGCCTTCCGGCCGATCCACCTCGGAACAGGCGGTCCTGCCCACACAGCAGGATCCCGGTATTTCGGCCTTCTCTGTACAGGAAGATATGCAAAAGGGGTACCTTATTCACCAACTCGGCCGTGATCGCGGGGTGTAAAGCCAGGAAGCCCTCAGCACTTAGCTTTGTAATTCCAGACAGGACAATCGGTTCCATCAGTGCATAAAGAGATAAACGAATCCAAAAATAGGAAGATGAAATATACGAAACGGCAAGTCTTTGCAGGAATCCAGGGGGGCCGGTACCCGACACCCGCGCAACTTCTTTGCATTAAACCACTTGGGCTGTGATGGCGTCTAGAACTTGGCACCGGTGCCGACGGATTATTGGCAGGGTATGCCAGGAACTTGGCGAAGTCTGGCCTCTCCAGACATGAATCGCGGCCCTGCGTGGAGCTTTTGTCTTTGAAGTTTGCCCTCATTCCATAGCAATCGACGCATGCTCCGCCTGGAATCGCTGTCATCCTATGCGATGCAGTCCCATTTCGTGCCGCGAAGTTTATCAACCTCGCATACGGGGAAATATGTGGCGTAGAAAGTGCTTTATGGGGACCACGATCCTCGAGTGGCGCGACCGTTTGCGGCAAAGGTACCGGCGTAAAAGAAGAGAGCGATAGATCGATGAATGCAGTAGCGATTGGATCCCAGATCTGGCGGGCCGGGGCGGTCATCGTCGTCGCCCTGGTGTGCGCGATGCTTCTCTACCTGGCCCATGGAATGGTGGCGACGCGCAAAGTCGACGCAACCATCCGACTTGGACCAAGACCCGCCAGCCAGCCTTAGACGTCAATACCTGCTTCCGGGTCTGACGGCGGTCTGGACCACGCCCAAAATTCGGCGCTGGACGCCTCCTCATAGGAAAATTTTTGGGTAAGGAGCCTTACTCGCCAGAATTCTGAAGTCGTCATAACATGTTTTCTCGCAATGTATTGAGTGTCCTGAGTCAAGCCTGAAAAGGCAGTGCCCAAATTCTGGCTTAGAGCATGCGAATGTGCTTGCCAACAGCGAAGCCGCGTGATAAAAGGATAAATAGATAGACTTATGGCGAAAAATTGACGGAGGCTTGGCACCTGAATTGATACTTCTCGGCTGTGAAGCCAATGGGGTAGTCGGGCAGCCACCCGGCACAGGAGCGGGAACCGGAACATGAAGACGACCGAAAAGTTCCTGCGCCTGCTCCCCCTGGGACGGCGAATCATGCTGATGGTGGGCATGGTCTCGCTGACGTTGGCGTTGTTCCTGCAGGTGGTGGGCATGCTGGTCGTGCAGTCCCATATAGAGGAGGGCCACCGCCAGGCCAGCGCCACGGCAGCCGCGTTGCTGGCCCCCAACCTGGAACGGAACCTCAAGGCCAACGACACGCAGGCCATCAGCGACCTCTTCGCATCGGTTCGCCAGGCCAATCCGGATATCAACTATCTGGCGGTGTGCAGTCCTGACGGCTCGCAGATCTATGCTCTTACCGGAGCGGAAGCGTCCGGCGACCTGGCGGATCTGGTCCGTGACCGGTCCACGAGTCATCCTTCGAAGTCCATGTTCAACGTCCGCACGGAGAGGGGCGACGTCCTGCACCTCATCCAGCCTTTGGGCGGCGGCGAACAGGGCTATCTCCACGTTGGCTTCAGCTGGGTGCCGGTGGACAAGGCGGTGCGGCACGTCTGCATCAGTCTGTTGGCCGCAGTGTTGTGCGGCCTGGGGCTCTCGATCGGAGTGGCCTGGCTGGGATTCTCTCGGCTTGCGCGCCCCATCGTATCGCTGGTCGAGGCCGTGAAGGAGTTCGGCGGCGGGCGGTTGTCCGTGCGCGTCGAGCGCACGCCCGGCGCTCACGACGAAGCCGACCTGCTCTCCGGCGCCTTCAACGAGATGGCCAACCGGCTTGAACAGCAGGTCGAAGACCTGGTGAAATCGCATTCGGCGCTGAGCGTCGAAAAGGCGCGCGTGCAGGCGGTGCTGGACAGCCTGGCCCCGGCCATCGTGGTTGTCGGGGAGGACGCCCAGATCGTCTACTGCAACCGCGCGGCCGCCGACTTGAACGCGCAGACCTGCCAGGTTTCCGGGGTTTCGTACCGGACCCTGCGGGCCGGCCAGCCGAAGGCGCTCGCGGCGTTCGAGAAGGTCGTCTCGGGACAGGCGCCCACCCAGCGATTCCAGTCCAAGGTCGAAGGCCGCGACCTGGACGTGACCATCAGCCGCGTCTCGGGCGCGGACGGGACCTGCGTGGGCATCGTGGAAGTCGCCCGCGACGTGACCCAGCAGCTGCAATCCTGGCGCGCGCTGGCGCATGCCGAGAAACTCAACGTGGTCGGCCAGCTTACGGCCGTGGTCGCACACGAGATCAACAGCCCCCTGGACGGGGCCATCGAGGCTTCGCGCATCATCGAACGCAGCGCCTCGGAGCCCGAGAAAGTCCGCCAGTTCGCCCATGCGCAGCGCTCGGGCCTGGAGCGCATCGCCGCCTTCGTGCGCCGGCTGCTGAACTTCAGCCGCGTTCCGGGCGGCAGCGAGTGGGCGCACGTCCAGGTGGCCAAGTTCCTGGAGGAAGCCCGCGCGCTCCTGCACCATCGCCTGAGCCGGGTGAAGCTGGTGATCGAGCCGGAGATCCCGCTCGACCTGGTGGTTCGCGGCGACGAGTTGGGCCTGGTGCAGGTGATGGTCAACCTGATCAACAACGCCGTGGACGCGACGCCCGCCGGGGGCACGGTGAAAGTCAGCGCCGTCCGCGAGAACGGGCGGGTCCTCATAAAGGTGGTCGACCAGGGCCCCGGCATTCCGGATGTGGATGCCGGCAAGCTATTTGCTTCGTTCTTCACGACCAAGGAAGTCGGAAAGGGCACCGGGCTGGGCCTGGTGGTCAGCCGCAACATCGCGCAGGAACACGGAGGCGACATCAGCTTCGAGAATCTCTCGAAACCGTGGGGTGCGTGCTTTACGGTAATACTGCCCAGCGATGCATTGCCCAACGAAGGCGCCCGGCGGACGGGTTCGGTGCTCGAGTCGGTCGGCGGGTCCTGACCCGCCGTGCGCAGGACGCACGCGTAAGGCGAAGGGCATGGGGAGGTTGATGCCATGAAATCGAACTGCACCGTCCTGATCGCGGACGACGATCCCCTCAAGACCCTTACGCTCAAGGAGTTCCTCAGCGAAGCCGGCTACAACGTGCTGGTGGCCGAGGACGGCAACGCCGCGCTGGTGGTTCTGAAGACCGAGACCGTCGATGCCTTGATCACCGACGTGCGTATGCCCGGCCTGGACGGCATCTCGCTCCTGGAAGCTTCCATGCAGTTGAACCCCAACCGGCCCGTGCTGGTCATGACCGGCTACGACGACGTCAGCGATGCCGTGCGCGCCATGCGGGCCGGCGCGGTCGATTACATGGTCAAGCCCGTCAGCGGCGAAGAGATCGGCTTGCGCCTGGACCGCGCCATGGCGCACATCGAACTGGCCGGCGCCAACCTCTCGCTGCGCCAGGAAGTCCAGGAACTGAAGGCCGGCGCCGAGCCGGTGATCATGGGCGAGGGCATGAAGCCCACGCGCGAAGCCCTGGAGCGCGTCGCCGCCACCAACGCGACCGTCCTGATGGTCGGCGAGACGGGTACGGGCAAGGAAGTCTGCACGCGCTACTTGCACCGCCGCAGCCAGCGCGCGGGCGGGCCGTTCATCGCCGTGCCCTGCGCGGCGCTGCCGCAGTCGCTGATCGAGTCCGAGCTGTTCGGGCACGAGAAGGGCGCCTTCACGGGCGCGTCCGTCCGCCGCGACGGCTACATCAAGGCCGCCGACGGCGGCACCCTGTTCCTCGACGATATCGACGACCTGCCGATGGACATCCAGGGCCGCTTGCTGCGCGTGCTTCAGACGCACACCTTCCAGCGCGTGGGCAGCACGCGCATGGAGTCCGCGGACATCCGCGTGGTGGCCGCGACCAAGAAGGATCTGGCGGCGCTGGTCGAGCAGAAGCTCTTCCGCGACGACCTGATGTACCGCCTCAGCGTGGTCACGATCCACATTCCGCCGCTGCGCAGCCGGCGCGAGGACGTGCCCGTGCTGGCCGACTTCTTCCTGAAGTCCGCGCTCAACCGCCTGGGCCGCAAGCCGCGCAGCCTCTCCGGCGACGCGCTCAAGATGCTGCAGGCCTACGACTGGCCGGGCAACGTTCGGCAGCTGGAGCATGCCATCGAGTCGGCCGTCGTGCTGCACAGCGGCCCGGTGATCCAGGCCCACGACCTGCCGGCGGCGATTCGCGCCGCGCAGGAGGACCCCTTCTTCACGCTGCACACCGAGGGCCGGCAGAGCATCCCCTTCGAGCCGACGCTGGCGGCCTTCGAGCGCTCGCTGCTGAAGTGGGCCCTGGACATGGCCCACGGCAACCAGGCCAACGCCGCGAAGCTGCTGGGCTTGCCGCGCAGCACGTTCCAGTACCGGCTTTCGAAGGGCGTGGCAAAGGACGGCGAAGTTTCTGGCGCCGACGGCGTCAAGGATGTACTGGAGCACGAAGAGAACGCGCTGAAACCGTAAGCGCCCCGGAGCCCCGCCCGTGGGACGCGGGGCAGCCAACGGCCGGCCGGATGTCCGGTGGGCAGCCGCTCTTAGAGAAGGAACGCACATCATGTTTCGAGCGATATACCGGTTTCTTGCGTCGCTGAAGCTGGCCATCATCCTCCTGGCCGTCCTGCTGTACGCCTGCGCGGCCGGCACCTACTACGAATCCAAGTATGGCGCCGAAGTGGCCGGCCTGCTCGTCTACAAGAGCTGGTGGTTCTCCGCGTGGATGGTGCTGCTGGTCGTCAACCTCTTCTGTGCTGCGGCGATCCGGTACCCCTGGAAGCCGTACCAGACCGGCTTCGTCATCACCCATGCCGGCATCATCGTGCTGCTGCTCGGCGGCCTGATCGACCGGCAGTGGGGCGTGGAAGGGTACCTCTCGCTTACCCGCGGCAGGCCCGCAGTGAACCAGATGCAGCTGATGGACCAGAGCTTCCAGGTCTTCTCGCTCGACCAGCCCGAACCGGCGAGTACGCGGGTGCAGATGAAAGCCGCAAGCGTTCTGCTGGCGAGCATCGACGAATTGAAATCCGGCGATGTGCGCGACTGGCGCCAACTCGCCGAGCGCCTGGTCAAGGACGGGCGGGATCCCGCCGAGACGGTGGGGCAGCGGGTCTGGGCGCTCTTCGGCGATAAGGAGCGCGCGGCCTATCTCTCCGCCGCGAAGGGAGAAGCGGAAAAGGAAGGCAAGGAACTCGACACCGAGAAACTCGCCGGGATCCTCAGCCGCGCCCTGAACAGCCGAAGCTTCTTCAAGGGCCCCTTGTTCGAGAACGCGAACCTGCCCGAGGACGCCCAGCGCCTGCTGGCCTACAGTCCCCGGTTGCTCTCCAATAAGGAGGTGTACTACCTCAACCGGCTGCTGCTCGCCGGCGCCTACCCGGACCTGGTGTCCCCCGCCGCGCTGGTGCAGCAGCCGCGCGACCTGAACACGCCCGACCCTGAGGTGCAGGTGAAGCTGGTGGACGTACAGCCGGTCGAGTACACCACCGAGGATCTGCTGCCCACGCCCAAGGGCCAGCCGATGATCCTCATTAAGTTGCAGTCCACCATGATTGACACGCAGTACCACGTCCTGCAGGACGGGGACGCGGCGCCGGTACTCAATGCCCTAATTGCCTTTGAGTTTGGCGATCCGCCGGCGGAAGAAAAGGCCGAAGACGCCGCGGATGCGCCCAAGCTGGTTCCGCTGGTCGAACGCAGCTACATTTTCCGGAACGGCGACGTGGTGATGTCCACGGCCGAATCCGGGCGGAAATCGGGCGTCGCAGGCAAACTGGTCGTGGACGAGAAGAACAAGGACCACCGCCTGAAGCTCACCCTGGAGGGCCGCGACTTCGATATCTCCGTGCTGGAGAACGTGGGCAAGAAACTGCCGCTGGACGGCCTGCCGGAATGGCAGTTGGAGATCAGGAAATTCTTCAAGGACTTCAAGATGGACGGCGATTCGAAGGACAACGAATCGGACGAATTCAAGAACCCCTGTATTTTCTTCTATCTGTACGGCCCCGAAGTCGAGGACACCGTCGTGAAGAAGTCAGGTTCTCATGGGGGCATGCATGGCGCCGGAGAACAGGAGGAGCAGGCGTCCTTCACCATTTACCTGAACCGCGAAGGGAAGCTCTCGTACGTGGCCAAACGCGGCGAGAAGCGCGAAGCCGGCGGGGAATTGACGCTGGGCAAGCCGGTGCGCTTCTTCAAGATGCCCGGCGATGGACTCAGCGTCGAGAAGGCCCTCGATGCCGCCAAGCCCGTCACCAGCTGGGCGCCCATGGCCGGCGGCAAGCACGAGGACAGCAATCCCTGGATGGGCGCGCTGTGCGAGGTGGCCGCGGGCGGAGAGACCCTGCGCGTGTGGGCCGGCAACCTGCGGGCCGGCGGCGGGGGAGGCGTACCCGTGAACGTCGGCGGCAAAAAGTTGGCCCTGGGCTGGGACCACCGTTATGCCGAGCTGCCGTTCTCCGTCGGACTGGCGCAGGCGGGCGCGCAGCATCAGGAAGGCCTGATCGGTTCCAATGCGTTCATGAACTACGAGAGCACGCTCAGCTTCGACGAGCAGACCGACGAGGTGGTTTTGAAGCCGGGCTCGAAGTTCTTCGACGAGTACGGCCTCGACCCCGACGAGCCCACGATTCACGGCGCCATCCTCGACGACCGCGGCGGCTTCCTGCGGTTCCGTGATCCTTTCATGTCCGCGAGGGACGACGACCTGTACATTCCGATGGCCGAGGTTGACGGCTACACGCGCAACACGCGGCGCATCTGGATGAACAACCCCACCACCTGGCCGCCCACCTGGTACGGCCCGTGGCTGGGCACGACCTACAAGTTCTCTCAGTCGGGGCTGGAACCTGAAAAGAATCCAGACTGGTCCGGCATCCAGGTCCTGCGCGATCCGGGCTGGCTCCCGAAGTGGCTGGGCAGCCTGATGATCTGCTTCGGCATCTTCACCATGTTCTACCTGAAGCCGTACTTCCGTCGCACGCCGGCGGTGCAGGCCGGACAGCAGGGAACGGCCAAGGTGGAGGCGCCGGCCGGCGGCGGCGCGCCGGCTTCGAACGCCGAACTGGCCGCCGTGAAGGAACAGACCCCCGTAGGCTCGAGTCAGAAAGGTTGAGGCCCGTCATGCATACACGTCATCTGCCGGTCCTGGCTGCGTACCTCCTCTTCTGCGCCACGCTGGCTGCGCAGGACGCTCCGGACGATCCATCGTCCAAGAGCGGAGAGAACGTGATCACCACCCACGGGCCGAAGGAGGAGAAGCCCGAAGCGGAGGCCGCGCACGTTCACGACCACGACCACGATCACGCGCACGATCACGGCGAGGTAAAAGCGGCCCTGACCGGGGACTTGGACTTCAAGGAAGCCGGGCTGATTGCCGTGCAGGACGGCGGGCGCAAGAAGCCCCTGCATACGCTGGCGTCCGAGAACGTCGAGAACATCACCGGCCGCCCGTTCTTCCTGGCCGTGCCCTACTGGAAGGATCCGAAGACCAAGTTCAAGTACGAAGCGCTGGACGTCTTCCTGTCCATATGGCTGGGCAGCCGGTCGCGCGAGGATTGGCTCGAACAGCCCATCGTCCTGGTCTCGTACCTGCCGTTGCGCCAGGAACTGGGCCTCAGCGAAGCGGACAAGCGCTTCAGCGTCCGCCAGATCCTCAAGACCAACGGAAAGACCGTGGGGAAAGACGGCCAGCCGGTTCCCCGAATTCTGGAACTGGTTCGCGAGGCCCACGAGGCCTCGCAGGCCAAGGGCGCGGCCAATGTGCCTGAACTGCAGAACCAGGCGAGCATCGTCTACCAGCGCTGCCAGATCATGAACGACATCCTCAATGGCGAAACCGCATTCTGCGTGCCTCACCCCAACCATCCCGACGGCTCGTGGATCTCCGTCGGCACGCTGGAAGCACTCAGCCGCGGTTCGACGATGGCCCGGTCCCGGATCGTCATGGAGCACACGCGGGGCGATGAGGTGGCGGCCGACAAGCTCATGGCGGCCTACCTCGGCCACTACTCCGCCGAGCAGGCCGCGCAGGTGGCCCGCGACTTCGCCGCCTTCCGCGACGCGTACCTGAAGCGCGACGCGGCGGCGTTCACCAGTGCCTCGCGTACGCTGCGCCAGACGCTGGAGAACCTCAGCCCCGGCGTTTACCCGGCCGAGGCGGCGCTTGCCCGCGAGATCGACTACAACCAGACGCGGCCGTTCAACAAGGCCTGGATTCTCTATCTCCTGGCCGCCATTCTCGCCACCGTCACGCTGCGCGTTCAATCGAAGGTCGTGCGCGGCTTGGTCATGGCCGTATTCCTTTCGGGCTTGGCGTACCACGTATACGGGTTCGCCGTGCGCTGCCTGATCTCGGGACGTCCGCCGGTGACGAACATGTTCGAGTCGGTGGTGTGGGTCGGCTTCGGCGCGGTGCTCTTCGGCCTTGTCTTCGAACTGATCTACAAGCCGCGCTACTTCCTGATCTGCGGCGCCTGCGGCGGCTTCCTGTGCCTGGTGCTGATGGACATGCTGCCGGCGGTGCTGGGCAACCCCGAGATGCCCGGGTTCGAGGCTTCCATCAAGCCGCTGGTCCCTGTCCTGCGCGACAACTTCTGGCTCACCATCCACGTTTTGACGATTACGCTCAGCTACGCCGCGTTCATTCTCGCCTGGGTGCTTGGGCACGTAACGCTGGGGCAGCACCTGATCTGGCCGGGCAGCAAGAACGAACACCGCACGATGCATCAGTTCGTCTATCGCGTGCTGCAAGTGGGCGTGCTGCTGCTGGCCATCGGCACGATCCTGGGCGGCGTGTGGGCCTACTACAGCTGGGGCCGCTTCTGGGGCTGGGATCCGAAGGAGACCTGGGCCTTCATCGGGCTGATCTTCTACCTGATCGTGCTCCACGGGCGCTTCACCGGCTGGTGGGCCAACTTCGGCATGTGCGTCGGCGCGGTGCTGGGCTTCTGGCCGATCATGATGGCTTGGTACGGCGTCAACTTCGTGCTGCCCAAGCTGGGGCAAGGCGGCCTGCACGCCTACGGCGCGGGCAGCGGCGGGGAATACGTGGTGCTGAGCGTGGCCGGCGTGGACATCTTCTTCACCGCCGTCTCCGTGGCGCGCGACCTGATCTATCGCAGGAGCGCAGGCGCCTCGGTCCCTGCCAAGCTCACGAAGGCCGATCCCATCGAGGACGCGCGCGCACAGCGCGAGGCCGGTTCCGCGGTCCCGCAAACCAACAACTGACACGCGCGCAGCGCGTGCGAGAGAGGGGGCCGGAGAACGAAACGAATCGTCTCCGGTTTCCAGTTTTGGCTATGCGAATGCGAAACAGGAAACGGGAAGCAGGAAACCGCCCTTTCTCGCGCTATACCTTCCTGCGCCCGGATACCGGCCTCCGGCCCCGCAAAATATGACGTTTTGTCACATATGTGACACTCTGCACTTTGTAGAACCCAAAGACTTTTTCAATTATGGCTGGAAATCCGTTGACAATTGCGCGCCTGCGGCGTCTATT
>JAKLKQ010000159.1 GCA_023150555.1 Planctomycetota bacterium | reverse complement strand
GACCTGCGGCTACCAGGCGCCCGAATGGGGCTGCAACACCTATCGAGTCATGTTGCACGCTCTTTCCCGACTGGAAGAAGACTTGCACCTGCACATCCATAAGGAGAACAATGTCCTGTTCCCAAGGGCCCTTCGGCTGGAGCGGAAGGGCAATCCCTGGTGATTCTCGATGTGCCGGAAACGCTGTTGTTTCCAGAGGCCGGAAATTACTGCGCAACACCCTCCAACCCCAACCCGGCAGGATCTGACCTCGGCCGACGGCAAGACGGTAGCTGCCGAGAGCAGAATAGGTCTGTACCTGCGGTGCTGGAGAGAGGTTTCTTCGTTGGGTCGAGGGTTCGAGTGGATGGATTCTTGAAGACTGCATGAGAACGGAAGGGGCGGAACGCTGCATCCCCGCCGATCGTAGCCGTTAACCGAAAAGAGGGCTTCGGTTTCGGTGGCGAAGCGTCCGCAATTGCTGCTCCATCGGCGTTAAGTGAATGATCCACCGCCTGAAGGCGGTGGCTTTGGTAACAGCTAAAGCTGGCGGTTCCGGCTAAAGCCGGTGTGATTCCC
>JAKLKQ010000158.1 GCA_023150555.1 Planctomycetota bacterium | reverse complement strand
GGGGAGAAGGTGGCCCTCGCGGCGACGCGGGCCGCGAAGGCGTGCGCCGCGGGGCAGACGTCCCTCGGGCTCACCGGGAAGCGGGCCGAGGCGCCGCCTCACCCCCGTGCCGGCAAGCCCGGCAAGGTGCGCGACACCGACCTCCCGCGCCGGCCGCCGGCCTCGGCACCCGCTCCGGCCTCGGCCGAGGCCGACCCCGAGAAGGACAAGGCCCTGCTCGACGCCTTCGCCGCCGCGATCCAGGCGGCGCTCGGCGGGAGGACCGCGGCATGAACGACACCCACCCCCACGGCAACCCCGACGACACCTCGGACCTCACCCCGCTCGGCAAGGCGCTGATCGCGCAGATCCAGGCCCAGAACGCCGCGATCCGCGGCCAGCTCGACTCCCTGGCGGGCGCGGTGCGGGACGTGGGCCGCCTCGTGACGATCTGGACCGTCGCCCTGATCCTGGTGCTGGTGTTCGGCGGGCAGCGGGGCTGCGGCGCGGGCATGGCGCAGGAGCGCCCGCCGGTCGCGAGCGGGCGATGAGCGCTCCCGCCGAAGCCGTTCTCGACCGGA
>JAKLKQ010000157.1 GCA_023150555.1 Planctomycetota bacterium | reverse complement strand
ATGACAGCTCCCTCTCTTTCCCGCTCACGCTACGTTCGGTTGTTTGCGGTTTCTTTGCCCGCTCCCCTGCGCGCAACGATTGTTGACTCCGTTACATTACATTAAGCCGCGCGCCGATCGCGAAGATTCTTTCGGAGACCGGCTGGGCTTACTCGTCGTCCTTGGCTCGGAGGCCGAACCGCTCGATTCGCCTGCGGATCATGATCCTGGTGATCCCGAGCAAGCGCGCGGCCTCGGACGTGTTGCCTTTCGCCTGTTCCAAAGCCGCCTCGACGAGCTCTTTCTCCGTCGGCTCGAGCTCGGCGAACCGCTCCGCCAGGCTCTTGGTCCGAGGCTGCCCCGCAATCCGCCGCGCCGCCGCCCCGAGACGGGGGCTCAGGTCATAGGCTTCCACAAGAGGTCCGTCCGCCTGAATGGCGCAGCGCTCGATTTCATTGCGCAGCTCGCGCACGTTGCCGGGCCAATCGTGGCGAAGGAGCGCCGCAATGGCCGACTCGGTGAACCCCTCGAGCTTCTTTCCCATGGCCGCCGAGGCTTTGCCCAGGAACGCGCTGGCCAAAAGC
>JAKLKQ010000156.1:310-566 GCA_023150555.1 Planctomycetota bacterium | reverse complement strand
CGCTGTCCGGACCCCGGTCCCCGCTGAGAGGTTCCCCATGCCCCGACCCGACCGCTACGCCCCGAAGGCTCCCGATCCCGTGGATGCGCTCACCGGCGCGAAGGTCTTCCGCCGCTGGGACGACCTCGGCGTGCGCTTCGACGGCGCCGTGCGCCTGCACGCCTCCGAACAGTGGTCCATCGGCCCGCGCTGGTCGAAGAACCTCCGCGGGCACTGCCTGGTCCACGTCTGGTCCGGGCGCGGCTGGATCTACGAC
>JAKLKQ010000156.1:0-300 GCA_023150555.1 Planctomycetota bacterium | reverse complement strand
CAACCCCGGCAGCCTGCTGTGGCTGCGCGAGGGCCCGCCGTACTTCGCGGAGGTCGCCGGCGAGGTCTTCGACGCGACGTTCGTGCACTTCGAGTTGCTCGACGGGACGCGCCGCGGCGCCCTGCCGCTCTCGCGCGCCGGCCTTCCCCCGGCGCTGCTGATGCCCTGCCCCGACGGGCAGTTCCTCGCCGCCGCGTTCCTGAAACTCGCGCACTGGACGCTCCTGCGCATGCCCGGCTGGCGCAGCGGCGGCGCGGCCCTGGTCAAGAGCCTCCATTATGAGCTGCACGCCGAGGCCGC
>JAKLKQ010000155.1 GCA_023150555.1 Planctomycetota bacterium | reverse complement strand
GATTCGAGCTTTACGTCGGCGGGCTTGTGCAGCGCGCTTGCTGTTGTAGTTGCGCATACCGCAGGCTCGTCGCGTTGGACGATGGACTGTTCCTGCCACCGCCAAGCCAATGGCTGGTGTACGTTCTGGATGGAGTCCGTCGGGTGGCTGTGCCATCCCAACGCGCCGGTCGAGCGCGGCAATAGTTGAAGGCGCGGAGGCGAACCAAAATGGTCGACGGCAAGACGGGGATGGCAAGACGTGAGATGACGCGCCGCGAGGCGCTGGCCTGGCTGGCCAAGGCCGGCGCTGCGAGCTGTGCCCTCACGTGTATGGGCCTGCAGGCCGGCGAGGGCGAGCGGAAGAAAATCGGTAGCCTTTTCGATTTCCCTAATGCGAGCGCCAAGGTGGTGGACGGTGTGATCGTCTCCCGCACCTCGCAGGGCATGGCCGCGTTCTCGAACATCTGCACACATAAGCGCCATGTGCTTGAAGTCGACGAGAGGAGTGGCGCAATCATCTGTTCGTTACACGGCAGCGGCTTCGATTTGACCGGCAAACCAACCAATGGTCCGGCGACTCGCGCGCTGAA
>JAKLKQ010000154.1 GCA_023150555.1 Planctomycetota bacterium | reverse complement strand
CACTCGCCGTCGCCCAGCGTTTCGATGTCGGCGGGTACGCGCCAGTAGCGGCGCGCGGCCACCTGCCCGCCCTCGATCGTCAGCAGGCTGGCCGGCGGCAGCTTGGCGATGCCCTTGAACATGGAGTACGGCGCGGCGACGTAGCCGAGTCGGAGATACGACTGCAGCCCGACCGGGTCGGCTTCGGCGCGCACGCCGGGCAGCGTCAGCAGCGCCTTGGCCTCGGTGGCGAAGGCCAGCCGCCGGCCGTCGTTGAGGACGTACAGCGGCTTGACGCCGAGGCGGTCGCGGCCAATAGTCAGTCGCCGGCGCACGGCGTCCCATAGCGCGAAGTTGTACATGCCGTTGAGCCGGTCGACGAAGCCGTCGCCGTACTCGGCATACAGATGGATGATGACCTCGCAGTCGGAGCCGGTGAGGAAGCGGTGGCCCCTGGCCTGCAACTCGGCGCGCAGTTCGCGGAAATTGTAGATCTCGCCGTTGCACACCAGCCACAGCGTGCCGTCGGCATTCTTCAGGGGCTGGTGGCCGCCGGCGAGGTCGATGATGGACAGCCGGCGCATGCCGATGGCGCA
>JAKLKQ010000153.1 GCA_023150555.1 Planctomycetota bacterium | reverse complement strand
CCGATCACGAAGAGATGCGGTGCGGTTCGAAGGGCGCCGTCCGTTACGGCCAGGCTGTAGAGGCGGCGCGACTCGTCGACGATCAGTCTGCCGACCTCGATGGTCACTTGCGGGTCAACGGTCGTGTTGTCCTTCAGGATTCCGGCGATGCGTTCATGCAGCCGGGCACGCCCTGCGCGTGCGAAATCGGTGCATGGGATTACTTTTCCCATCGGATTGCCTCCTGGGGTGCGGGTTGAAATCGACGCGCGCGGCACGGCGCGCGTTGGCGAGGGCGCGGCTTGCGATCTGGCTCATGCGGGATTCGGTCAGGTCCCAGCGGCGTCCGATCTCGGCCAACGTGAGCCCGTTGACGTAGCGGAGACGCGCGAACTGGCGGTCCTGCCCGGCGGGGAAGTACCGCAGGATTTCGTCGACGTTGGGCACGTCGAACATGCGGCCGGGGTCTTCCGCACGGGTGTCTTCCAGTAAAGCGCAGCGCAGCGAATCGTGCCTGCGGTCTCCGTCGCCGCTGAAGTACAGATCCTCGATGGAGACCAGATAGGGCATGTGCTGAGGATCTGAAGCGCGCATGCG
>JAKLKQ010000152.1 GCA_023150555.1 Planctomycetota bacterium | reverse complement strand
ATAATTTTTGGCTGGGTTTCGTTCAAGTTCCCGAATCTTTCCTTTTACGGTATGACCCGACCTCGTTTGCCTTACCTGTTGTCCACCTTCATTTTGATTGGCCTCTTGTTAACCGGTTTGTCGTATTGTGGCCGTGACAACAAGCCTGATGTAGCATTTTCCACCATTGAACGGGGATTGCTTGATACACGCAGGTAGTTGGAAAAGGAAAACCTGTTGATCCTGGTCGGTTATTGATCATTATTAACTGTAAAACGCATTAGTCGATCATACTTTGGTATCTACCTTTGCACGCAATCAATCCTGAGGCCTCGGGACAATCCGCAATCCGCAATCCGCAATCCGCAATTCATCATGTCCAACAAAGAAATCGCCTACGCTTTCGACGAACTCGCCAACCTCATGGAACTCCATGAAGAAGACGAGTTCCGAATCCGGTCGTACCGGAATGCCTACCTGACGCTGCGTAAACTGGACCAGCCGCTGGCCGATATGAGCGATGCGGCGATCAAGGGCATTAAAGGCGTGGGACCTGCCATAGCGGGAAAGATCCGCGAACTGGTGGACGGCGGTACAAT
>JAKLKQ010000151.1 GCA_023150555.1 Planctomycetota bacterium | reverse complement strand
AGCAGGAAGGCGCACCCAGCGTCCAGGATCAGTTCCTGGTTGCCATCAACCCCAACGGCATGTTGCCGCCGCTGACCATCCGCATCTGGGACGACACCGGCCATGGAATGGCCCTGAAACCCGATCCCCTGTTCAACGAGGTCGCCTATGAGGAGTTCTAGGCCGGCACGGCGGCACGGGGCATTCACGCTGATCGAGGTGATCGTGGCCCTGGCCATCGCCTCGGGGGCCCTGATCATGCTCCTGTCCGTCAACAGCGCCTGCCTACAGAAGAGCATCCATGCCCGGCAAGCCCGGGCGCTCGACCAGTGGTGCGAGTCGGCGTTGGACCGGTGGCTGCTCGGCGACCGAAAGTCAAGCCGAGGCGACTTTGAGGGCATGCACGGCTGGCGCTGGGATATCCGCGTCGATCAGCAGGGGGCCTTCGAGCTCAATGGCGTCCGCCGCGTAACCCTTACCGCACACACTCCCGACCAACCCTTCAAGGCCGCCCACACGCTGGTCTGCTGGGACTATCAGGGAAAGGGCGAGCAGCCATGACCCGAGTTGGCCCCCGCCGAGAGCGCGCATTCACCTTG
>JAKLKQ010000150.1 GCA_023150555.1 Planctomycetota bacterium | reverse complement strand
AAGTTTGAACGTGATGCTTGACACAATCCTTGACAAGTTAGCACCTTACAAGAACGGACCGGCGCGGATAGTAGGCGTGGCCAACGCCGACACCCAGGAAGGAAGGGTCTACGATGCCGATTCCCACGAGGCAAGCCGGTTGATCGAGCTGGCCTCCGACGATCCGCGTTCGATCATCATGCGCGGTGCCAGCGGCGGCGACATGGCACGCGACGGGCAGGAAGTCGTGATCGACGCGACTAGCACCCACGTCGGCATTGGAGAGCCCTGCGTCATTCTCACAAAGGACGGCACACTAAGACTTAAGAGGAAGAGAAAAGGGGAAGGTCTGACGGCAAGGTACGACAGCATCAACCCGGATTACCCGCCTTTCGAAGTCGCCGCCCGAGACGTTGTTGCGGAGTTCCCCGTCCTGGCCGTCCTGATCAAGACCAGAGAGATAGAAACGCTCTCCACGGTTTTGGAGGCCACCCCCGCCAAACAGCCCTCCAAACCCGCCCAGAAGAGGCGCGCGCCCCCGAAAAAGTAGGGCGTGCGCCTTCCACTTTCCCGCCATTCTCCCCCCTTTATGCTCCAATT
>JAKLKQ010000014.1 GCA_023150555.1 Planctomycetota bacterium | reverse complement strand
GCGAGACCTTCATCGCCGTCCTCACCTACAACCTCATGATCCTCGCTCTACTTCTGCCTTTGTTTTCAACAGAGCACCAATTTCTCATACACGTTGCTTGAGCAGCAGCGCGAGGACGCACGCTTTCAGCGTGAGTTGGAGTTGCTTGACCGTGAGGTTCGCGCCAGCATCTTTTCAGCGGAGCTTGGCGTTTTACCGGCATGAAGAGGTAACACATAGGCCGTTCCCTGGTCGCCGCAACTCCTTTATCTCCAAATATTTACCGGCATGGCCCTGGACGGCCGCCGCGAAAAGCTCTACAATGGTTGGGCTTGATGCAAAAGGACTGACGATACTCACCGGCCAGGGCGTCTAACTCCCTGACCGGACAAGCGTTCGAGAGGCACGGCATGAGCGGCAGGCGTTCCAAGACGATGCGGGCGTTCGCGGCGGTCCTGACCGTCGCCGGCGGCGCGCTCGTCTTCAGCGGCTGCACCAGCCGCGGCATGACCATCACCAGCCTGCCCGAAGGCGCCGAGGTCAGCATCAACCGCCGCGTCGTCGGCACCACGCCGGTGCGCGTCAACTACACGCACTACGGCGACTACCGCATCGAGGTCCGCAAGGACAAGCACGACGTCCTGGTGCGCCAGGAGAAGCTGCGCCCGCCGCCCTACGGCTACGACCCCCTGGCCTTCTTCGCCGACAACGTCGTCCCCGCGCGGCTGAACGACGAGGTCTACCTGCATTACGTGCTCAAGCCCGTCGACGAGAAGAAGTTCGACGCCGATACCCTGGTCGGCCGCGCCGTCGCCGCCCGTGACGGCAAGGTCAGCGTGCCCGAGTCCGACCGCGAGGTCCAGGTCGCCTGGGAGAACCCGCGCAAGGAAGCGCCGCCCACAGGCATCGGCGAGCCGAAGGCCGCCGCCGTCGTGCCCTTGGCCGAAGGCCCCGCCGCCGCGCCCGAACTGGATGTGGCGCCCAAGGGCGAGACCATCAAGCCGGCTACGATCGACGAAACCCGCCCCAAGAGCCAGACCATCGCCGAGGACCTGGGCTTGGACAAGGGCGAGAAGGACGACAAGGAAAAGAAGGAAGGCACCGAGAAGCCCAAGCGCATGCGCCGCACGCCCAAGGGCGAAGTCTACATCTACGACGAAGAGCCCATCGAAGACCCCGAGAAGAAGTAATGACGCACTCGGCGATCAGCTCTCAGCGATCAGCTAAAAACCCGAAACTATCCGTTTAGCCGTTGTTCGATCTGCTTACGGAGTTCGGGCGCCTGCTTCTTCTCTTCCGGATACGCCCCGCGCATCTGGTCGAAGGCCTCGAGTTCCATCCGAGCCTGCGCGTAGCGCTTCTGTTTGAAGTAGACCTGCGCGGCGTGGAAGCACGCGCTGGCGCGGTGCTGCGCCAGGCCGCCGCCGACGGCCTTGCAGGCGGCGAAGGCTTCGAGCGCCTGTTGGTGGCGCCCGGCCGCTTCGTGCTCGTAGCCGACCGCGGCGTGGGCTTCGCACAGCACCACCGGGGGCGCGCCCTTCAGCGCGGTGAGTTGATGCCACAGCGGGCCGGCTTCCGAGGGGCGGCCGGTGTTGATCAGCAGGTGCGCGAGCGCGTGCAGCGCGCCGCCGGCTTCGCCGTCGCCGTCCGCGAGGTCCAGCGCGGCGCGGTAGGCGTCCTCGGCCTTGTCGTGCTCGCCGTGCTGCGCGGCCTGGTGGCCGGCGCCGATAGCGTCGCGGAAGTTGGCGTAGGACTCGGGCATGACGGCTACTTCCTTTCTTCTTTCGCACCTTCCTGCGAGCCGGGCATCTTCGCCTCGAAGGCTTCCAGGTACGCGAAGCCGAACCTTTCGGGCACGTGGCTGGTGCTCTGGCCGGTCGGCGCCCAGGCGGTCTCTTCGTCCTGGCCCTTGTTGCCTTCGTGCTTGGGGCGTACGCGGATCACGTTCAGGCGCCAGGCTTCGCCCTTCTTGGCGGGCGTCTCGCTGGTGAGCGTCTTAAGGGGGATCTCGATGACGGCGAGCCAGGCGTCCTTCGAGCGGCCGGTGGTTGCTCGGATGCCGGCCCCGTCCCACATCTCGAGCTTGCGGTGCGCGTCGAAGATCGTGCCGGCGGCGTTGAAGCCGATCTGGTAGTAGGGCTCGGCGCCTTCGGGGCCGGTCTTGAGGAAGAGCTCGATGCCGTCGTCCATCCAGATGGCGGTGTCGCGCACGTCCTGCTGCGCCTTCAGCCCGCCGAGGTCGCACTCCAGGCAGCGCACGCCGATCCAGAGCGCCTCCGCCGTGGTCGCGACGCGGACTTCCGTCTGCTGCGCGGGCTCGCCGGCCGCGCCGTCGAGTTTTCGGAACGCGCCCAGGCGCGCGGCCTTTTCCCAGAACGGGCCGCCGAGGTCGGCCTTGAACTCCGGGCCTTCGGCCAGCTTCGGCACCTGCACGCTCGGCGGTGCGGCGGGTTCCTCGCCGGCCCCGCAGGCGCAGGCGCAAAGGATCACGGTGAAAGCCGGCAGCAGAAACCGCATCGCGTAGTCCTCTTCTCGTTACGTCCCGCCGTGGTGGTAGGGCTCGCCGCGCTGGATCGTCCGCGCGCGGTAGAGTTGCTCCAACGCCACGGCGCGGCACAGTTCGTGGGCGAAGGTCCCCTTCGAGAGCGACCAGACCCAGTCCGCGCGCGCGCGCGCCGCGTCGTCGAGTCCGTAGGCCCCGCCCAGCAGCACGGCCAGGCGCTTCGCGCTGCGGTTTTCCAGTTCGCCCAGCCGCTTCGCCACGCCGGGCGAGGTCTCCTGCGTGCCGCGTTCGTCGAGGACCCAGACCTTGTCGCCGGCGGAAAGCGCGGCCAGCAGCCCCGCGGATTCCTCGCGCGCCGCCGCCGCCGGGTCCTTGGCCTTGGCGGGCTTCGTCTCGAGGACCTCGCAGGGCCCGTAGCGCTGCAGGCGCGCCAGGTACTCGTCGCAGACCTTCCGCAGCGGCGCGCTGCGCAGCTTGCCGACGCAGGCGAGCAGGATCTTCACGCGCCTAGGACTTGACGCCCAGGACGCGGGCGGCCTTCTTGATGTTGTCCACGCGCACGACCAGCAGGCTGCGCTTCTTGTCCGTGCCGGCGGTGCCGTAGAGGTACTCGATGTTGACGCGGGCCTTGCTGAGTTTCTCGGCCATGCGCCCCAGCGCGCCGGGCTTGTTGCTGAGGCTCAGGGCCAGGACCTCGTTCTCGACGACCAGCACGCCGTGTTCCTCGAGCAGGTGCAGCGCGTGTTCGGGCTTGGAGACGATCAGGCGCACCACCGCGTGGTCCACGGTGTCGCTGACGGACATGGCGTCTATGTTGATTCCGTGCTCCGCGAAGGAGTCGCACAGGCGGGCCAGGACACCGGGCTTGTTTTCCAGGAAGATCGAGAGCTGCCGTTCGACGGGCATGGGGCGTTTCCTCCGCGGGATGGTTGACCAACGATCTGCCGTTGAGTGTACGGAATCCCAGCGCGACGCGCAACGTCGGGCGCCCGATGTGCTGGCATCGGGCTTGCTCGGGTGGTATACGAGTCGCGCCGAATTGTTTCCCCCGGAGCCGCCGATGTCCCGGACGGGCCGCATTCTCTCGCCGTGCCGCACCGCCGCCGCCCTGGCGCTGGCGCTGCTGCTGGCGGCCTGCCCCTCGGGCGTCACCTTCAAGCGCGCCGGACCCTGCGGGCGGGCGCTGTGCGAGTGCGCGGTTTCGGTCCAATCCCCGGATGTAGCCGGGGACTCGTGCTGCTTTTTGCGCATGCAGCCCGCAAACCTGAACCTCGACGCGCCCGCTGCGAGCAATGCCGGAACGCGCCTGGCCTTGCAGGACGCCTTCCCGCCCTGCATGCCGGGGTCGCCCGCCGCCTGCGCGCTCCTGGGCGCCGGCGCCGAAGCCCTTGCCGCCGCCACGTTTGACCGCGCACGCCCCGAGCCGCTCCACGAGATCCTCACCCCGCCGCCCCGCAGCTGAAGTCCCCTCACGCCCCATAACACTTTGCGTGACGAATGGGCCGCGTCTATCCGGACGTGCGCCGCATACGCACCGAGGAGACTTCGCATGTCCATACGCACCGTGCCGTACCCGTTGCTCCTGCTGTTGCTGATATCATCGGCGCTTTCCGCCTGCGACAGCTGCCGTACCAGCGGCGGCGACCCATCGCGTGGCGGTGCCGCCGGGCTGACCGCCGGATCGTCTGCCGAACAGTTCAAGTGGTCGGCGGACGTGACGTACCACTACAAGAACTGGAGCCGCGACAACGCCGCGCACGCCCTGGCCGTCAACGATACGCGCGGGCGCCACACCCACGGGCTGATCGACGAGTGGACCTCCACGGTTCGCATCGGCTACGCGGTCACCAAAGACCTGGAACTGGGCCTCGCGCAGGGCTACCGCCAGGTGCGCGGGATCAACGTCGGAGACCCGCTGCTGCTGGGCCAGCACGACACGCTGCGTGGCTTCGACGACCTGCGCTTCGATCTCTCGTGGCGCTTTAAGAAGCAGGAATCCGGGCGCTTTCCCGTGGACTTGGCACTCTTCGGCGAAGCGAAGTTTCCCACCGGCATGACGAACGAACGCATCCACGGTGGCGCGTGGGCCGAGGCCGAGCACCAGCCCGGGACCGGGAGCTGGGACGGCACGCTGGGCGTGGCGGTCTCCCGCGGCTGGCAGCGCTGGGGCGCCAGCGGCGCTGCGGCGTACACGTACAAAACCGAAGGGACCCAGGACTTCCGGGCCGGCGACGTCTTGCGCCTCAGCGCCAGCGGCAGCTACCGCGTCTCGCCCGAGAACTGGGGCACGAAGATCTGGCTCAATCTGGGCGCGCAGGCGATTTTAGAGCGCAAGGCCTTCGAGGACGGCCAGAAGGACTCCAACCACGGCGGGCAGACGCTCTTTCTGATTCCCGGCCTTGCCGTGCAGCCGCTGGAGCGCCTCACCTTCAGCGCGGGTGTGTACGTGCCCGTCTACCAGGAGTTGAACGGGTACCACCAGCGCGAAGACTGGTCGGGCACCGCCGGCGTGCGCATCCGCTTCTAAAAACGAACATGAAATTGCGAAAGGAACAGACCCGATGAAAAAGCTTGCGACGATGATCCCCTGCGCCTTGGGCGCGCTGGCGGTGCTGGCGTGGACCTTGCCGGGGCCGACGTTGGCGACGAGCGCCGATGCGCGACACGGCGGGATGAAAGGCGCCTTCGGCAGCCACGGCATCCGGAACCGCCTGGACTTTATCCTGAACACGGCGCAGGACGGCCGGGACCGCCTGTACCTGCTGCTGGACCTCGACGACGAGGCCTTCGACTCGGCGCAGCCGGAGTTCCTGAAAGAGCGCCTGGTCACGTTGACGCTGAGCCTAGAAGCTCATGAGGAAGCCTCCGCGGCCGCGGACGGCGGGCCGCGCCACGCGGATTCCTGGACTTGGTCGGACGTCACGGACGGGAACGCGCGCATCAAGACCCGCGAGGTAAAGTTGCGCCTGGTCTTCGGCGGCAACGGATTCGCGCTGGATCTGGAGCGCGGGCACTTCGAGGCTTTGAAGGAGATGCTGGAAGGCGCCGGCCCGCGTGTGCGGCTGCACCTGCATCTGACGCACAATCACCCTCCGCACGACGCTGCGGCCGCCGGCGCCGCGCCGCGCCACGCGCACACCTTGTGGGAAGGCGACTTCGACGTGGATCTGAAGCGCGGAAAGAAGTCCATCACCGGGCGCGGCACCCCAGCCGAGGTCGTGACCGAAGAGGAAGCGCACCACGAGCCTGAGGCATTCTAGAATTTGAAGTCGAGGCTGAGCAGGAAGCTGATGCCGGGTTCGTTCTGGCCGCTGCCGCTGATGCGATAGTCGACGTTGCCGATGTTGCGCACGGCGCCCGTGATGTTGAGCTTCTCCTTCACCAGCTTCACGCCGCCGCGGATGCCGAAGACCGCGAAGCCGGGCGTGCCGCCGGGCGGAACGCGGTTGTCGCTGGCGTCGGCGTTGGTGACCATGTCGGCGTCGCCGAAGACGTCGCCGTGGGCTTCGACCCACCAGTTCTTGCCGACGGGCTCGTACTTCAGGCCGAAGTGGCTCATCACAGGGACGATGCGGCGGATGGCCTGGCGGCGCTTGGCGGTGACGACGGGCGGGCCCTCGTCGTCGACGACGAAGTCCAGGATCGCGCCGTCGGTCCAGGTCACGTTGCCCCACGCGGTGAAGTCGTCGAGGAAGTTGTACGACATGCTGAACTCGGCGCCGTACAGGTAGCCCTTGCCGCCGTTCTGGCGCACGACGATGGGCGCGGAGAGCGGGTCGTTGTTGTCCTCCAGGTCGCCGGTGGGCTGGCGGATCAGCTGGTTGTGGATGAAGGTGTAGTAGTAGCTGGCCGAGGCGGTGAAACCGCCGTAGCGCGTGCGTCCGCCGATCTCGTACGTCGTGTACTGCTCGGGGTCCAGACTCTGGTTCGTGTTGGGAATCTCCAGCACGGAGGTGCTGTCGTTGCTGGTCAGGTCGTGCAGCGAAGGCGCGCGGAACGACTGCTGCACGCCGGCGAAGGCGCGCCAGTGGTCGCCGCTCTCGCGGTCGGGGCGGATCAGGAAGCGCAGCGAACCGACGAAGCTGCTCCACTGGTCGTCGATCGCGACCTTGCCCAGCGTCGGGTCGTTGACCTTGTCGGCATTGGCGCGGGCCCAGGTGAAGCGCCCGCCGCCGGTGATGGTCAGGAATCCGTCCAGCACCTCGGCCTCGTCCTGGATGTAGAGGCCCAGCAGGTCGTAGCTGGCGTTGTCGCCGACCGAACCGGTGAGCTCGACGCGGTTGAGCGAGCCATCCTGGTTGAAGCGCTTGCCGCCGGACTCGACGTCCTCGTGGTAGTAGTCGATACCGTAGGTCAGCCGGCCGATGGGGCTGGGCGAAGCCGCGCGGACCTGCGCGCCGAGAACGTTGACCTCGAACTGGTCGAAGCGCCGGCGGTTGCTGCTGTCGATGCGGAACTGGTCTTCGATCTGGGTCTGGTGGCTGACGGTTGCCTCCAGTTCCTCGACGAAGCCGTCCATGCCGTCGAGGCGGTACTTGGCGTAGGCGAGCAGGCGGTTCTGGTCGAACTCTCTGCGGCGGTCGCTGCCGGCGGAGGTGCCTTCCCAGGGCGTGTAGTAGACGGTGCGCTGCGTGCGCGGGACGTCGTTCTGCTTGGCACGGTCGACGTAGAAGGTCAGCTCGTGGTGGTCGGCCGGACGGTACTGGACCTTGCCGTTGAGGCTGTATTCCTCGTAGCCGGTGTACTCCTGCACGCCGCCGCTTCCGCCGCCGCCGACGAAGTCGTCGTGGTCCTTGTAGCTGCCGCCGAAGATCCAGCCCACCTTGTCCTTGTGGCTGCCCATGAACTCGACGTGCCCGATGTTGGTGCGTTCGGCCATGTCGAAGCGGTAGAGCGCGCGGCCGCCCACGCGCACGCCGTTGCCCAGGTCCTGGTGCGTGGTGCTGTTCCACGTCTCGGTGGACTTGGTGATCGCGTTGACCACGCCGCCGACGGCGTCGGAGCCCCACAGCGATGAGCCCGGCCCGCGCATCACGTCGACGCGCTCCAGAAAGAGAGGATCTATGGTGGCCCAGTACTGCATCGGGCCGCTGCGGAAGGTCGAGTTGTTAAAGCGCACGCCATCGATCATCAACAGGTTGTGGTAGCCGGTCAGGCCGCGGATAAACGGCGAGCCCTGCCCGTGCCCGGTCTTCTGGATACTGAAGCCCGGCAGTTCGCGGAAGGTGTCGTTGAAGTTGTTCTCGCTGTGGATTCGGTGCGTGATCTCATCGTCGCCGACCACGTCGACTTGGTTGGGCACGTCAAAGGTCTCCTGCTCCGACTGCGTGGCCACGACAGTGACGGTCAGCGGCTTGGACTTGAGCTTGCTATCTGCTTTGGCTTCCGCGGCGTCCTCGGCCTTCGGCTCCTCTTTCTCGGGCTGGGCCGGCGCCGGCGGTGCGGGCTCCTCGGCGCTCGCTGTGAAGGGCGCCACCCCCCAGAGACAGGCCAGGCCTGCGGCGAGGACGGCCGGACAGCGGAATGCGGTCTTGCGGTACATGACGGTTCCTTTTCCCTCTTGAGCGGCGAACTGGACGGAAGCCGTGGTCGCACCTGGCCACAACAGTCCGTTTTTTCTTGTCAGCGAATCAGAGTATAGGCAAAATCCGGGCCATTAGGTTTTCAAATAAGTCCGAATTGTCAATGCATTTTGAGCAGCGCTTGGATAAGAACATGTACACACTCTGACAAACGGATGTACACGTCTCAGGCAATTCCAACGAGGTGCATAGATGCCCGCCCCGGCCTTTGATCGTGCCTGGTTTCACAGGACTTTCGCCCGTCTCGCCACCGGCTGGTACAGGACGCTGCGCGAGACCTCGCCCAGTTGCGCCGTCTGGGAGACGCCCGACGGCGTCAAGAATCCGAATTTCAAGAGCGCCAGCGGCAAGCAGTGCGACGGCGTTACGCGCTGGATGCCCGCGCTGGCCGCCTGGGCCGCACAGCCGGCCAATCCGGCCACGCTGGAACTGGAAGACGGCGCGAAGCTGAACGTGAAACAGGTACTGCGCGACGCCTTCGTGCACGCCTTCGATCCCGGCCACGCCGACTTCTGGGGCTACGGCTTTCCCGACACCGGCAACCAGCGGCAGGTCGAGTCCAGCATCGTGGCCTGGAGCCTGTGGCTCAGCCGGGACTGGCTCCTGCCGACGCTCGACGCGCAGCAGCGCGGCAACATCCAAAAGTGGCTGGCGAGCTGCACCGACTACACGGACCACTACAGCAACTGGAGCCTCTTCACGGCGACGAACCACGCTGCGCGCATCGCGCTGGCCGAGTACGGCTTTTCCGGCGACGCGGAGGCCATCCGCCGCGACCTGATCATCGGCGACGAGGTCCACATCGCCGACGGCTGGCTGTGGGACGGCAAGTACCACGGCATCGACTACTACAACTTCTGGGTCTGGGGCTCGCACCACTGCTACCTGCGCGCGATGCTGCCAGCCTACGATAGCCCCATGCTCGACCGCGCGCTGGACCGCTTCGAGCAGCGCCAGCGCGACTTGCCCCTGCTGATCGACGGAAGCGGGCGCAATGTGCTCTTCGGGCGCTCCCTCCCCTACCGCTGGGGCTGGCTCAGCGGCTTGGTCGCTGCGCATTACCTTGGCCAAGGCCGCGCGACGGTCGGCGGGGGCCTTACGCGTGCAATGCTGGCGCGAAACCTGCAGGCGTGGCTCGACGGCGGCTCACTGAACGAACACGGAACGCTGCGCGAGCGCCTGTCGCCCAACGGCTCCGACGGCGGCCGCAGCGCGTACATCAACTGCGGGCATCCGTATTGGGGCATGCAGGCGTTCCTCTGTCTGGCGCTGGACGACGCGCATCCGTTTTGGCGCGAGCCCGCCGCGGCGCCGCCCATCGAGAAAGGCTTCCTGGAACCGCGCCAAGGGCCGGGCATGGTCCTGCAAGGCATCAAGGATCGCGGCGAGGTCCGACTTTACAACCTGCGCAACACCGGTGGCGCGCTGTACGGCAAGTGGGTCTACAGCACGGCCTTCCCCTGCGCCTCGTCGACGGTGAAGCAGCTCAGCGTGCTCGACACGCAGTTGGCCCTGCGCCTGGCCGACGGGACGCTGGTCGGCCCGCGCGAGATCCTGGAGGTGGACGTCAACGACGGCCGCACGGTTCACGTCACTGCCGACTACCGCGCGCCCGACAACACCGGCGCGGTTGTCCACACCACCCTGCGCATCGACGAGGATGGCTATACGGCCGAGCACTTCATCCGGCCCCGCCGCAACGCCGAGGCGCCCCAAGGCGCGCAATGGGTCGAAGGCGGCTTCACACTGGGCGTGCCGCCCGGCACGGAGCCGCTCGTCGAACGCCACGCTCTCGCCGGCTTGGCCGAAGACCCCACGCGCGGCCTTGCGGTCTTTAGCCGCGCGCTGGAAGGCTGGACATTAATGAGCCCCTTCGCGGGGACGAAGGACGAGGCGGGCCTGGTCTCGTGCGAAGAGCCGCCGCACGTCATCGACGGGGGCTGCCGGCACTTCCTCTTCGCGGCGCCGGTCTCGAATGCGCCTGTGCAATTGGCCGCGCGTCACCTGGCCGGCGCGAAAAATGGTGCGCCGCGCAAGGCCTTTGGTGAAGCAAACCAGCAGTGGAAAGCGATCTAGTATTGTAGAGCCGCGGAAAAGGATTAGGCTTCAATAACACATTGTGCAAGAATGGTGTATCTCAAGTAGGGATCTGCGCATAAAGGCTGTCCTCTACTGCACTTGCGTGGAATGATTCGGGATCGTACATGGGCGCGACCAGTCCAAAAATCATCGGCAACTTCGAGATCCTGGCCAAGCTTGGCCAAGGCGGCATGGGCGCCGTCTTCAAAGCGCGGCAGATCTCGCTGGACCGCACCGTCGCGCTGAAAATCCTGCCGCCGTCGATCGCCAAGAACGGGAAGTTCATCGAGCGCTTCCAACGCGAGGCGCGCGCCAGCGCGAAACTCAACCATCCCAACATCGTCCAGGGCATCGACGTCGGCTTCGACGAGGCCGCGGGGCTGTGGTACTTCGCGATGGAGTTCGTCGAAGGGCCCACCGTCAAGAAGGTGCTCGACGAGCAGAAGGTCCTGGACGAGAAGCGCGCGCTGGAGATCGTGCGCGACATCACGCAGGCGCTGGTCTGCGCCGAGAAGAACGGCATCGTCCACCGCGACATCAAGCCCGACAACATCCTGTTGAACAACCGCGGCGAGGCCAAACTCGCCGACCTGGGCCTGGCCAAGCAGACCCAGGACGACGCCAGCGTCACCCAGACCGGCATGGCCGTCGGCACGCCCTACTACATGGCGCCCGAGCAGGCCCGCGGCGACACCAACGCCATCGACTTCCGCACCGACCTCTACGCGCTCGGCGCGACGCTGTTCCACCTCGTCACCGGCGAGCCGCTGTTCAGCGGGAACACCGGTGCCGTGATCATGACCAAGCACATCACCGAGAAGCCGCGCCTGGCCCACCGCGTGAACCTGAACGTCAGCGAAGCCACCGGGCGCCTGATCAACCGCCTAGTCCAGAAGGAACCGGCCAAGCGCTTCCAGTCGGCCGGCGAACTGATGGCGGCCATCGACAAGATCCTTTCGCAGGGCGTCACCACCGGCCCGCGCGCGCCGGTCGGATCGGGCTCCGGGCGCCAGGCCGCCATTCGCGGCGGCACCACGGGGCGCCTACCCCCGGTGCGCGGCATGCCCACCGCCCACCGGCCCTCGTCCGACGGCGGTACCAAGGGCACGCCCGTTGCGCTGTATGCCGGCCTGGGCGGCGCGTTGCTGCTGGTCGTGGTCCTGTTCCTGTTCTTGGGCGGCTCGTCTTCAAGCAATCCGAATCGCACCGCACAGCGCAGCGTGCCGAACCCGCCGGCAGTGCCGGAGAATCCCGTCGACCAGGCTGCGGCCTCCACGCCGGTCAAGCCGCCGCCCGACCTCCCCGCGAAGGCGCCGCCTCCGCCGGCGGTCAACAACCCTTCGCTGGCGCATGCGGCCTTCGACGCGCTGAACGCCGCGCTGGCTGGCAAGGCGCTGGACGACAAGGCCGGCCGCCGCGCGTTGCTGGACGCGTTCCTGAAGGACCATGGCAGCAGCGTCGAGGGCGCGCGCGCGCGTGTGATGCTGGCCGCGCTGGACAAGCCGGAAGGCGCACCGCCGGACGGCGAGGACGAGGTCGCGAACGCGAACGCCCCGGTGGAACGGGGCACCGGCGCCGCGCTCAGGTGGGCCGGCCGGGAATACAAGGTCAAGGGCAACTGGAAGGAGAAGTTCGGTGCCGAGGGCTACAGCCTGGCCGCGTTCAGCGCCGCGACCAAGGGCGAACAGAAGTTCGGCGAAACGGACCTCCAGTCGCTGCCGGCCTATGTCGCCGAGTTCAAGAAGGCCGGCGGGCGCTCCTACGTTTGGTCCCCTGCCGCGGATGATCCGGTGGCGCTGGCCGCACCGGACGGCAAGGGCCGCCGGCATACGCAGGACTTCCACCCCACCCAGTTCGAGTATACCTTGCGCTTCAACGACCGGAAGGTGCACCGTGTCAGCGTGTACCTGGGGCCCGGCAATCCCGACGACGATTCCATGAAGGCCGATGTCGTCGAGGCGGCCACGGGCAAGGTGCTGAATTCGCAGCTGGTAATGAGTTTCGGCCGCAAGAACGGGATCTATCTTTCCTGGGACGTGCTGGGCGACGTGATCCTGCGCTTCGAGAAAGTGCGCGGCGCGAACGTCTCGTGCGCGGCCGTCTTCTTCGACCCTACGCCCGAAAAGGTCGCCGCGCAGCTGGTCGAATCCGCCGTCGCTGCGGAGAACGCGCCTGCATCGCAGCTCTCGGCCGCCGCGCAGGACGGGATCTTCGTGAAGAAGGACACCCAGACCAACGGCGACTGGAAGGGCGCCTACGGCAAGGATGGGTACCACCTGCCGGGCATGAGGTCCGACAACAGCGGGCCGGTCAAATCGTACGAGTTCGATGCTCAGGCGCTCCCGGCCTATGTGGCGTCTTTCAAGAAGTCGCACATCGCCACCTACCAGTACTCCGTGAATGAGAAGTCGCGGTTCGCCCTGGTTTCGCCCGTGGACGGGGCGAGAAGGTGCGCCCTGGACTACAGCAAGGACGCCTTCGAATACGAGATCCGCTTCAAGGACCGCCAGCCGCATCGCGTCGCGGTGTACCTGCAGCTGGGCTGGGTCGGGAACGATTCGATGCGCGTCGAGGTGATCGACGCCGATTCGGGCAAGGAACTCGATCGCCGCGAGGTGAACAAGGCGGAACGCTTGGCCGGCGTCTACCTTGCGTGGACCATGAGCGGCGCGGTGAAACTGCGCTTCGTGAACACGAAGGGCCCCTACGCCATGTGCTCGGGCGTCTTCTTCGACCCGGCGCCGCAAGGGGCCGTGCCCGCCGCTGAAGGCAAAGCGCCGGCCGTGGAATCCCAATCGCCCGCGGCCGTGGCCGGCGAGGCCGCCTACGCCGCGTTCCTGGATCCGTTCCTGTCCGCATTGCGCGATTGGGACCGCGCGGCTGCCGCCCAGCTCCTCGCGAAGGCGAACACCGATCCGAAGCTGAACCCCTACCGCGACCGCCTGGCCGCGGACCGCAAGACGCTGGCCTGGATGGAGCAGATCGAAGGGGCCGTCGCCAAGGGCGCCGAGACGCTGAAAGACGTCGACTCCTTCACGCTCTACACCACCGACGACAAGCCCACCAAGGTCGGCCGCAAGGAGACGTCCAAGCTTTCCGCGGTCGAGGACGGCAAACTCCAGATCGACATCGGTGGCGGTGAGGCGCCGCTGTCGTTCAAGGTCCTGACTCTGCGCACCAAGCGGGAACTGGCGCAGCGGGGCTTGGGCAATGACGCGGCAGGAAAAGTGCTCGCGGCCTGGCTGGCTATGCTCAGCCTCGGAGGCGAGAACGGCGCGCCGGACGCCGCGCAGGTGAAAGCCGCCATCGATGCGGTGGCCCAGGCCGGCGCATCGAAGGAGGATGTTACTTACCTGACCGAGCGCTTCGGTGCGATGGAGCGCTCCGCCAAGGAGGTCGCCGCCGACCGGGCCTGGGGCGAGATCGCCAAACTGGCCGAGAAGGGCAAGGAGCAGTGGAAACCGCTGCTTCAGGCGCTGAAGGACTTCGAGGCCGCGCACGCCGGCACGGCGGCCGCCCAGGCGCACGAACAGGAAGTCGCGGGACTGCGCGCCGAATCCCAGCGTATGATCGATCTGCTGGAAGGCTACTTCTTCGACTTCAAGACGAAGGAGAACTTCGAGGCGTTCAAGCGGCTCTTCTCGGAGCAGACACCCTATAACGCAGAACTCCAGTGGCGCGACAACAAGCTGGTCTTTCACCGCACGGACCTCAACGCCAACAGCGCCTCGGGCGCCATTCATTTGCAGGCCAAGGATCTGAAGTTGGGCCGCTACTGGGACATGCATTATACGTGGGAGCCGCTCTGCCGCGCCGAGACCCTGACGCCCGGCCGTCGTTCGTTCATGGTCCGCTTTATGGAAGATGGCGAGCGGCCCAGCCCCAGCTTCAACGCGCATCACCGCTTCCATCTCGAATGGATTGGTAGTTACGGTGGCTTCCTGTGCTGCGCCATTCGCGCGCCTAACCAGTGCGACAACGGTGAAGCGGGCCATGGGTACGGACTGTTTACGGGAACGCCACCGCGGGACTTTGGCCCCTGTGGCGGAAGCTATCTGGAACGGCCTCGGCCTCCTTCCCAGGCGGACGGGCGGTTCGAGGTCGTACTGCAGATGCGCGCCCGGCACCTCAAGGTCGTGGCCAACGGCCAAACGGTGACGGATGTCGACCTTCCCGAAGCCGCCGCCGAGATGCTGTCCAAGAGTCCGCTGGCGATCTATTCCTACAACAACGGAAACAACCCGGACCTGTACCTTGAGCGCTTCTTCTTCAAGGCCCGCACGCCCGACGAGGCCCAGGCCAAGGACGCGCAGCCCGAAGCGCCGCGCGAAACGCCGGCCCCGTCCGTGCAGCAGCCCGAGGCCGTCGCCGCACCGGGCCTGCCTCCGCCCGAAAAGCGCATACCGATCGCCGTGCTGGGTTCCAGCGAGCAGAGCACCCGATGGGGCCCGCTGAAGGGCGCCTTCTCGGAAGTCGAGATCGGTCAGTTCGACCACTGGACGAAAGAAAACGGCGGCGGTGTCGTGTCGAGCACCAGCAGCGAATACGCGAACTTGACGCTGAAAGGCAAAGGCGGCGAGGTTAAGGCCGGCACGGTCATCGGTTTCGAGGTTTTCAATGGAACCAAGGAGACCTTTCGGCTCCGGCCGCGCGTCTCCCTGACCAAGGCGGGGCGCCTCGGCAACGAAGTCGCCACGGAGAAGGATTACATCGAGACCAACAAGGCCGAACTGAATCCCGGCGAGAGCGGCATTTTCTACTGCACCGTGCCGGAACGCGACGCCGGCATGCGCACCGTTCTGTCGATCGCCTTCGCCATCGGTGCGCCTTATCCGCAAGCCAAGGGCGTGCAGCTGAAGATCATCTGGTACACCCTGCCGGAAGTGGCCGCCAAGGACCTCGCGCCCGCCGAAGGCAAGCCCGCCGACGAGAAGCAGCCCGAGCCGGCCGCCGGACAGGCCGCCGGGCAGTACGCGGCCGAATGGACCAAGCTCGACATCAAGAATGCGAAACCCTCGGGTCAGCCGTACGCGGGTGCCTGCATGACCTACGACAGCAAGCGCCAGCGTTTCGTGTATCTAGGCGCCAGCGGCGATAAGAACCTCAACGACCTTTGGACCTTCGATCCAAAGACCTCGGCGTGGGCGGAACTGAAGCGCATCGAGGGAGGCAACGAGGAACTCAAGAACGTGAACGGCCGCTACAACCGCCTGATCTACGATCCCTGCACCGACATGTACTGGCTCAGCAACGGCATGGCCTTCAACCCTTCGACCGACGCCTGGGACAACATGGCGGAGAAGATCGGCAAGGATGTGCCATGGCCTCGCATCCGCGGCCCGTGGGCGCTGGATCCTGTGAACGGCCGATTTCTGAGCGCCTACTGGACCGGCGACGCCAACGCGCCCTGCAAGCCCTGGTTCATCCACTCACGCTCCCTCAAGCACGAGGACCTGCCGGACGCCAACGTGCCCTTCCGCTATTACATGGATGGCGGCATCGCCTACGACAGCAAGAGCCGCGTCTTCGTGCTCTTCGGCGGCAACGCACTAAAGACGCCCCTGGACGACACCTGGGTCTTCGATCCGCAGCGCAGGATCTGGACGGAGCTTCCGGTCAAGCAGCGGCCGCCCCCGCGCTCGTACTACAATCTGGTCTACTATGAGGCGATCGAAACGATAGTGTTGTTCGGCGGCGCCGCCGAAAACGACCTGTGGGTGCTCGATTCGGCCGCGCAGCAGTGGGTGAAGGCGGACTTGAAGGGCGAGATCAACCACCATCACCTCGCCGGCGCCTACAGCCCTGACCACAAACTGGTCCTGGGCCAGACCAGCCACGGCGAAACCTGCATCCTGCGCGTCGTGAAACGCTGAGGCGCGCGTCAGCGCTTCCACTTCCCGGTGGTGATGGCCGAACGCATCAGTTCAACCGTGGTCTCGAAGGTGTGCGTATCCCCGCCGTTGACCTCCACGTCGACCGTGATCGGCAGCTCGTGCTCCAACTCCGGGTCGTTGACGATCGGGATGCCGGTGTTCGCGAGCAGGTCCGTCGCGAGGCTCACGGACTTCTTCGAGTTGCTGATGGCGAACTTTAGCAGGCCGGGTGCTCCGCCCGATACCAGTGTGTAGGTGCTGGTCGCGCCGCCGCCACTCTGGACCAACTGGATGGCGGGAATCACGATCGGATCGGCGCCGCCGATGGTCACGGTCACGGGGCCGGTGGGTTCCACGGGGCCGCCGCCGCCCGAGACCATGGACGCGGTCAGCATCACCTTATAGTCGCTGCTCGCCTTGTCCTGCGCCGCGCTGGTCTTCAGCGCCACGAACGCACCGCTCAGCAGGTCGTTGCTTTTCAGTGCGAACTTGCCCTTCGATGAGCTGGACTGCTTGGTCGTATAGAGGAACTCGCAGTTCCCCATCAGATCCGGGAAGGCCATCGTCGGGACGTTGTTGAAGACCAGGTTCGCATCCACCGGCAGGGTCTGGTTGGTGGCGGCATCCTCGGTCAGTCCCAGCACGCTGCGCAGATCGGTGTTGCTCACCGAGACCGAGTACTTCCCGTTCTTGGGGCTCACCTTGACCTTGAACGCCTCCGTGCCGTCGAGCGCCGCGCCGTTGCCCGAGCCCTGCGCGTCGAGCGGCATCGCCGAGCCCGTCAGCAGCACCGGCGCCTCCCCCACCGCGTTGGCCCAGACTTCGACCTCCGCGCCGACGGGGACTATGGCTGGCAGGCCCGAAGGATTCAGCGTGCCGGCCAGAGTGAACTTGTCCTTGAGCTGACTCTTGGCATGCGACGACCACGCGACGGTGAATGCGCCCTTCAGCACCAACAGCGAGCCGTCGCCGGCGCCGCCCGCGACATTGACGATGACGGAGGCCGTATCCACGCCGCCGTTGCCGTCGCTGACGGTGACAGTAACGACGTAACTTCCGGGCGCGAACTGGTGCGAGACGTTGGCGCCGGTGTCGCCGGTGCCGTCGCCGAAGTCCCAGGTGTATGTCGGCGCGCCGCCATCGGGGTCCGTGGACGTCGCGACGAAATTGACCGTGTCGGATTCGTCGACCTCAACCTCCGACGCGTTGGGCGTCGTGATACTGGCGACGGGCGGGTCGTTCTGCGGCGTGATGGTGAGGTTGAAGGTGTTGGGGCCCAGGTTTCCGCCGCCGCCGCTGCCGTCGATGACGGTGACCTGAAAACTGTCGGTAGTGGTTTCGCCGCCGTTATGCAGGTAATTGATGTTGCCGGCGCTGATGCTCGCCTGCGTGAACGTGCCGCTGGCGTTGATGGTCGTCGTACTGTTTCGGAGGGTTCCGTTGGCGGGCGCTGAGGTCAGGGTGAAGGTGATGGTAGCGCTGTCGACATCACTAACCAGGAGTTTTGTGCTGTCGATGGTGCCCTGCGCGCCCTCGTTGACAGTTAACCCCGCGTTGGTAGTCAGGGAGGGGTTGTCGTTGATCGCGTTAATGGCCACCGAGACCGTGGCCGCCGCCGAATCGTCGCCCCCGGCGGTTACCTTGAAGGTGAAACTGTCCGAACCGTTGAGGTCGGACGTTGGCGTATACGTGAAGGCCCCGGTCGAAGAATTGGTAACGACCGCCGTCCCCTTCGTGGCGTTGGTAACGATGGCAAACGTGAGCGGATCGCCGCCGGGATCGCTTCCCGTCAGGGTGCCGCCAAAGGCCTGATCCTCATCGGTCTGGATGCTTTGTGCGTTGGCTACCGGCAGTATGGTGACTGAGGTCACGTTCACGGTCACGGCGTCACTGAACACGGTGTCGGCCCCGGCGCTCGCGAAGACCGCCTTCACGCGGTATTGGGAGTTGCCCGTCTCGTCGATTGTGTCGTCGGTAAAGCTGAAAGTGTTTTGGGCGGCCGTCTGCTCCGGATCGGCGTTCTGCCCGCCGCTTGAAGCGGTTACATTCGTATTCAGGTCGCTGAAACTGCCTTGGCTGGGCTTCTTTCTCTGAACGATATAGTGGTCGACGCTGTCGTTGGTCTGGCTGCCTGTGCCGGTTCCGGGCAGGGAGGAACTGCCGTCGTTGGTCGCCGTCGAGTTCGTGCCGGTCTGCTTGGGTGAGGCACGTCGGATGTTTAGGACGACCGAATTGGACTGAGGTGTGGTGGCGATGACCTTCGGGACGGCATTCCCATACAGGAACTGCGCATACCACCGGTCGTCGGGCTGGGGGCCGGTCACGCCGGAGACTACTGATGGAAACATGAGAGCCGTGACGTTGGTATGGTTCAGACCCAATGCGTGTCCTACTTCATGTGCGGTTACAGCGCGTAGGTCATCGCTGGTCCAGGTAGCGCCTTTGTCCAACTGGACAAAACCGTCCGTCATGTACCAGTGGTCAAAATTCGGGGAATCCTGCGTGCTGGCGCCGAACCCGCCCAACCCAACCTGGCTGCCGGGAAACGTTTCGGCTCCGATCACAATGTCACCGCCTGAGGCGACAAAGGTCATTACGACGCCGCATGTATCGTTCCAGGACTCCGCACCTTCCTTGATCACGCTAATGGTATTGGCGCCGATGAAATCAGAATTCGAAATGGCCAGCATCGTATGGCCGGAATGCGTCACCGACCCCGAGGTCACGATCGAATAGGTGACAACCGTGTTCTTGTCGGGCGTGTACGGAAATGCGGCTGGATTTGTCACCCACCTGGCAGGCTTGTTGTCGGGATCGACAGGGTCCTCGAACTGAGTGGCATCGTTAACACCACGGGCCTTGGCGCTAGTTGATCCGCTGGTGCTATTACGTTTGAAGACGCGATGCTTTGCCGGATCAAAACCGCACGTGGCATTGTGGGTGTGCGTGCCTACTTCGGCGGCAAGGTTGGGCAAGGCCAGGACAATAATGAACGCGAGCAGGGCTGCAATTCGGGCGAGGAACGTCATGGGGTCCTCCGAGGTTTGTCGTCCTCTTCTATGACTCGCCGCGTCGCGGAGCCTTAGTCCGGATGCCGCGGGCGCAACACATTAATGAACCAACCCGCCCCACGTAGCGCTCGCCCTCGCGACAGGGCCCTGATACGTCCCCTGCACAATGTAAGGTTACAACGTGCAGCGCCAGGGTCAATTTTGAAGAGGCCAATTTGAGCCAACTGCGCTGCACCTGTGCTTGAAACCGCCGCCCGAACTGGCTTAAATACCTGGGGTTGCAAGGCCTTAGCTGTTAAGGTTTGCGTCGGGCGCCTTCCGCTTCCTCCCGGCTGGGCCTCCTGCGGTCAGATTGGGCTTTCGCGTCCAGGCGAATGCTCCCTGCCGGAGCGTTCCACGCCGTCACGGTCCGGGCGCCGTTTCGAGAGTCTCGCTGGTATGAGCAAATACACCCTCAGCCACCTG
This sequence comes from Planctomycetota bacterium, assembly GCA_023150555.1. GTDB lineage: Bacteria > Planctomycetota > SZUA-567 > H5-PLA8 > H5-PLA8 > JAKLKQ01. Next base: position 102,788 of record JAKLKQ010000014.1, on the reverse strand, counting down.
CGCCAGCTCGAGGCCGAGAGCATCCACATCATGCGCGAGGTCGCCGCCGAGTTCGAGAACCCGGTGATGCTGTATTCCATCGGCAAGGACTCGTCGGTGATGGTGCGCCTGGCGCAGAAGGCCTTTCATCCAGGGCCCCTGCCCTTCCCGCTGCTGCACGTGGATACGACGTGGAAGTTCAAAGAAATGATCTCCTTCCGCGACCAGTTCTGCAAAGAGAACGGCTTCAACCTGATGGTCCACATCAATCGGGACGGCGTGCGCGAAGGCATCGGGCCCATCACCCACGGCAGCAAGAAGCACACCGACGTGATGAAGACCGTCGGTCTGAAGCAGGCGCTCGACAAGCACGGTTTCGACGCGGCCTTCGGCGGGGCGCGCCGCGACGAGGAGAAGAGCCGCGCGAAGGAGCGCATCTACAGCTTCCGCGACCGCCACCACCAGTGGGATCCGAAGAACCAGCGCCCGGAACTCTGGAACCTCTACAACGGCAAGGTGGACAAGGGCGAGTCGATCCGTGTCTTTCCGCTCTCGAACTGGACCGAACTCGACGTGTGGCTCTACATCCACCTCGAGAAGATCCCCATCGTGCCGCTGTACTTCGCCAAGGAGCGCCCCGTCGTGGAACGCGACGGAACGCTGATCATGGTCGACGACGAACGCATGCCGCTCGAGAAGGGCGAGAAGCCCCAGATGAAGCGCGTGCGCTTCCGCACGCTGGGCTGCTATCCGCTGACGGGCGCCATCGAGTCCAGCGCCACGACGCTGCCCGAGATCATCCAGGAGATGCTGCTGACGAAGAGTTCCGAGCGCCAGGGCCGCGTGATCGACCACGACCAGGCCGGCAGCATGGAACAGAAGAAGAAAGAGGGCTACTTCTGATGGCGCGCCAGTTGGCACGCCGTCGTTGCGATACGCCATGAACGAATCCGACCTGATCAAGCAGAACATCGGGGCCTACCTGGACCAGCACCAGCGTAAGGACCTGCTGCGCTTCCTCACGGCCGGGAGCGTCGACGACGGCAAGAGCACGCTCATTGGGCGCCTGCTCTTCGACAGCAAGACCGTCTACGACGACCACCTGGAAGCCCTCGCCAAGGACAGCGCGAAGAAGGGCTCGGCCGGCGGCGAGGTCGATTACAGCCTGTTGGTCGACGGCCTGCAGTCCGAACGCGAACAGGGCATCACCATCGACGTCGCGTACCGCTACTTCGCCACGCCCAAGCGCAAGTTCATCATCGCCGACACGCCCGGGCACGAGCAGTACACGCGCAACATGGCCACCGGCGCCAGCACCGCCAACCTGGCCGTGATCCTGATCGACGCGCGCCACGGCGTGCTGCCGCAGACCAAGCGCCACAGCTTCATCGCCTCGCTGCTGGGCATCAAGCATATCGTCGTCGCCATAAACAAGATGGACCTGGCGGGCTTCAGCGAGAAGCGCTTCGACGAGATCCGCGAGGCCTACACGGACTTCGCCGCCAAGCTCGAGGTCAGCGACACGCGCTTCATCCCCATCTGCGCCAAGGACGGCGACAACGTCGTCGAGCGCAGCACGCGCATGCCCTGGTACCAGGGCACGACGCTGCTGAGCTACCTCGAAAACGTGCACATCGCCGGCGACCGCAACCTGATCGACCTGCGCTTCCCCGTGCAGTACGTGATCCGTCCGAACCTGAACTTCCGCGGCTTCGCCGGCACGGTGGCCTCGGGCGTGGTGCGCAAGGGCGACGAGGTCATGGCGCTGCCGTCGGGCCGCCGCAGCCGCGTGAAGTCCATCGTCACGCTGGACGGGGAACTCGACGAGGCCTTCCCGCCCCAGGCCGTGACGCTGACGCTCGAGGACGAAATCGACCTCGGCCGCGGCGACATGCTGGTCCACCCCCGCAACCTCCCGCACCGCGATCCGGCCTTCGAGGCCATGGTCGTGTGGATGCACCAGGACGGCATGCGCACCGGCAAGAGCTACCTGATCAAGCAGACGACGAACCTCGTGCCCGGCGAGGTGAAGGACGTCGCCTACCGCATCGACGTCAACACCCTGCACCGCCAGGAGGCCGAAGCCGGCTTGGCGCTCAACGAGATCGGCCGCGTCTCGATCCGCCTCAACCGCCCCGTCTTCTTCGATCCCTACAAGGCCAACCGCGCGACCGGCAGCTTCATCGTCGTAGACCGCATGAGCAACGTCACCGTCGGCGCGGGCATGATCCTGGACCGCCAGCCCGGCGAACTGGTCCCGACCAAGAAGGCGCAGGAACGCGCCAAGCCCGGCGCCCACGCGCCGCGCAGCAAGGTGGACGCCGCCGCGCGCGCGCAGGTCTTCAAGCACAAGGCTGCGACGGTGTGGCTGACGGGCCTGCCGAAGTCGGGCAAGAGCACCATTGCCTATGCGCTCGAGAAGCAGTTGATGGACTTGGGCTGCCACGCGCTGGTGCTGGACGGGCAGGAGATGCGCCAGGGCCTCAGCCGCGACCTGGGCTTCACCGCCGACGACCGCTCGGAGAACAGCCGCCGCGCCGCCGAAGTCGCCCGCATCGCCACCGACGCCGGCCTGATCGTGATCGCCAACTTCGTCTCGCCCTACGCCAGCGACCGCACTTCGGCGCGCGAAACCATCGGCGCGGAGCGCTTCCTGGAACTCTACGTCGACACCCCCGCCGACGTCTGCGCCCAGCGCGACCCCGAGACCTACGCCAAGGCGCGCAGCGGCGAACTGAAGAACTTCACCGGCGTCAGCGCCCCCTTCGAGGCACCCGCCAAGCCGGACCTGCAGCTCAGCCACCAATGGCCGGCCGAACAGTGTGTCTCGAAGATCGTGGAACTCCTTCGCTCGCGCGGGATTATCGCCTGATCGGCCCTTGCGCCGATTTGTTTGAGCCGGCAGCCCGGCCGGGTGCCGTTGCCCCCCTGGCCTTTTTTCGCAGCCCGTGGGAAAATACGTACTGCGGGGGCGCACTGGGGCGTCTTACAGATGGGCCGCCACAGCGCTAATTCCTAGGGACCGAGCCTGCCATGTCGACCGCCTTGTCCTCGCAGACCTGCCGCCGCGCGGAACGCTTGCGCCGGGCGGGGCTGTGGGCCTGCGCGCTCTTCCTGTGGATGGCCACCGCCGCCGCCGAAAACGGCAGCGGGCGGGAGAGCACCGCCGAGAAGCCGGAGCCCCCGTCCGCGGCGGAACTGCTCAGCCGCATCGATGCGCTCCTGGCCGACGGCAAGTTCGAGGAGGCGCGTGTCCTTGTTCTGCAAGCCTCCAGTTCGGTGGACCTCAGGGGTATTCGAGACCACATTCTGAAGAACCCCGCCTACGTCGAAGGCCTGGTCCGGCAGTTGGGCGCCGAGAACTTCACGCACCGCCGCCAGGCTGCCGGCGAGTTGATGGAAGCGGGCCGCGCGGCGCTGGAGCCCCTGGCCCGGGCTCTGGAGGACAAGGATCCCGAGATCCGCGCCAAGGCCGCCGACCTGCTGGTGGCGCTGCGCGGGCGCGGTTTCGTGGGGATTCAGTTCAACGAGCAGCCTTCGAAGGACGCGCCCATTGTCCAGCAGCGGGCGGATTTCGGGGACGGCGAGGAACCGGCCGGCGCAGGCACCGAGCCCGTGGCACCCCAGCCGGCCTTCATTCCCGCCCCGGACGTGCAGGTGGTGGAGACCGTGGACGGCATGCCCGGCAAGGAAGCCGGCCTCCAGTCCGGCGATCGCTTCCTGGCGGTCAACGGCCGGGCGATCTGCGGCGAACTGGACCTGCTGCGGGAAGTGATCCTGGCCGGCCCGGCGAAGCCTTCCATGCTTGTTATTGACCGCGACGGCAAGAAGGTCACCATCGCCATCACCCTGGGCCGACATCCGAACGACTCGCCGCCAGTGGACCTGCTGGCCGAACAGAAGGCGGCCAAGGACGCAGAGGCCAACCGCCGCACGGAAGTCATCCGCAACGTGCTCGAACAGCCCGCCGAAGCACAGAAGTGACCGCGCCGTCCGGACGGACGGTCAGATGGGTTCCCGAAGAATGCTCCGAGAAGAGCGTGCTTAGTTGACGCTCGTGGCCTTGCGACCGCGGCGGCGGCGGTTGTTGAGGATCTTCTTGCCGGCCTTGGTGCTGTTGCGCTTGCGGAAGCCCGACTTGCGCTTGCGCTTCAGGTTTGAGCGGCGGACGTTGGTCTTCATCTGGCTACCCTTCCCTGCGGGATTCGCTGTCGTTTCGCTCGATGAGCGGGAGCGCAAAGTATGATCATAAACCGTGCCGCGTCAAGGGAAAGCGGGGGCCATGCCGGTCTCTACCCAAAGGCGAAAAACGGTTAGGCTGGGCCGGTCCCGCCCAAGACCTGCGGCCCAAGGAGCGTCCTTTCCAACGTGAACGCCCTGCCCTATCCCCGCCTCCGCGACGCTGCGGCCGTCGGCGCCTTCGTCCTGTTCCTCTTCTGCCACGGCATGGACGGTCGCGTCCTTCGCCGCGCCAGCGAAGGACGCGTCGCGCGCGTCGCCCAGGAGATGCTCGACACCGGTGACTGGATGGTCCCGCGCATCAACGGCGCCGAGCGCGTGCAGAAGCCCCCGGCTTCGAGTTGGCCCGCCGCCCTGGCCGGGAAGTACTTCGGCGGCGGCACGGTCCGGACGTCCGACGCGCTGCTGGGGTCCGCTATCGCCGGGATCCTCCTGGCGATGCTCCTGTACGTGTGGCTCTCGCGGAGCAACAAGGGCGCCTCCGACGCCGAGCGCGAACGCACGCGCAGCCGCGGCATGATGGCTGCGCTGGTCTTCGCGACTTGCCCCGCGATCCTGGGCCAGGCGCGCTGCGCGGAATTGGACATGCTTCTGGCGCTCTTCGTGGCGCTGGCCTTCTTCGCTTGGGAACGCTACCGCGTAGACGGCTGCCGCAAGGCGCTGCTCCTCTTCTACGCGGCCCTGGCGCTGGGCGTGGCGGTGAAAGGGCACGTCGCGCTGGTCTGCGTCGTGCTTCCCCTGGCCGCGTGGAGTCTCTGGGAACGCCGCGCGCGCAGGGCCGGCCATTGCGCCGCGCCGTCAGGCGGCGGGCCTTGGACGTTGCATCTCGTGGGCTTGGTCCTCTTCCTCGCGCTGACGCTGCCGTGGCTGCTGCCGTTCCTGGGAGGCAGCGGCATCACGTGGGAGGCGTTCCAGAAGGAAGGCCTCGCGCGCTTCGGCTCCAGCACCGGGCACCAGGAGTGGTTCGGCTGGTACGTCGTCAGTGTCCCGCCGTGGACGCTGCCGTGGTTCGCGCTGCTGCCCATCGCGGTCTGGTACGACTGGAAGCGCGACGACGCCGATGCTCCCCGCCGCCGGATTTGGTGGTGCTGGTTCCTCGTGAACCTCGTCTTCTGGTCTATCCTCTCCGCCAAGCAGCGCCATTACGTGATCCCGTGGCTTCCGCCGCTGGCGCTGTTGATCGGCGACGCCGCCGCGCGCATGGTCGCGGAGGCCGGACAGCCCGGCGCGCACCCGGCGGCGAAGATCGGCCGCGGCGTGCTGGCGGGGCTGGTCTTCCTCCTGGCCGCTGCGCTGCTGGGCGGCGGCTTCTATTTCGGAGGACCTGCGCAGCGCCTGGTGGCCGCAGCGGGCGCGTTCATGCTGGTGTTCGGCACGCTCTCGATGCTCTTCGGCACCGGCCGCCAGACCCTTGTCGGCTGGTGGGTGGGCTTTGTGCTGGCCCTGGGTTTGTATGCGCAGACGTTCGAACGCAAGGAAGACGAGCCGGCGCGCGCGGTGGTGGCCTTCTGCGAAGACGTCCGCGCGAAAGTGCCGGATGATGAGACGCTCTACGACACCGGCCTGGCGCGGGCGCACGTGCTTTTTTACATCAAGCGCGCCGTCACGCCGGCGCAAGGCGACGATCTCGACGATGAGGACGAGGGCGGCGGCAAGGCCACACCGCAGGAGAAGGCCGAACGGCTGCTCGCGCTGGCCGACGAGGCCGGCCGCCCGGTCCTGGCCCTGGCCGGGGCCGGCGTGCGCAGGAACCTGCCCGGCGTGCGCGTGGAGGAGGTTGTGCGCGCCGAGAACTTCGGCGGGCACAAGGACCGCACCGCGTACCTGCTGCGCGTTCGGCCGGCAGCGCCGTAGGACGCCGCCCATCTGGCTTTGCTCGCCTCCGCTCCTGCGGGTATAAGTCTCGAAGCACTTCTCCAGGCTACGACGCGAGGACCGCATGGCCGAGATACAGCCGGTTAACTTCGACGCGCCTGCCGGCGAACAGAACGCCGCCAGCGACCTTGCGCTGCTGAAGGTGCTGCAGCAGGGCCGCGAGGCGCTGATGTCCGAGATGTCCAAGGTGGTCGTGGGCCAGAAGGAGGTCGTCGACCAGATCCTGATGGCGCTCTTCTGCCGCGGGCACGCGCTGATCGTCGGGGTACCGGGCCTGGCGAAGACGCTGATGGTGCGAACCCTGGCGCGGATCCTGGACCTGAGCTTCAACCGCGTGCAGTTCACGCCCGACCTGATGCCCAGCGACATCGTGGGCACCGAAGTCGTCGAGGAAGACCCAGCCACGCGCAAGCGCAGCTTCCGCTTCCTGAAGGGCCCCATCTTCGCGAACCTGATCCTGGCCGACGAGATCAACCGCACGCCGCCCAAGACCCAGGCCGCGCTGCTGGAAGCCATGGAAGAACGCCGCGTAACCGCCGGCGGCGAGGGCCTGGAACTGCCCAATCCGTTCTTCGTGCTCGCGACGCAGAACCCGATCGAGCAGGAAGGCACCTATCCCCTGCCCGAGGCGCAACTGGACCGCTTCATGTTCGAGATCCGTATTGCGTATCCGACCAAGCAGGAGGAAGTCGAGATCGTCCGCACCACCACCGCGCTGCGCGACACCGAACTGAAGACCGTGCTGACCGCCGCGCAGGTCCTGGAGGTGCAAAAGGTCGTGCGCAAGATCCCCGTCGGCGAGCCCGTGGTGAAGTACGCCGTGGACCTGGCCTGCGCCTCCCGCCCCAACACGCCCGACGCGCCGGACTTCGTCAACCAGTGGGTACGCTGGGGCGCCGGCCCGCGCGCCAGCCAGTTCCTGATCCTGGCCGCCAAGGCCCGTGCGGCCGTGCGCGGCAACTTCGCCGTCGCGGCGTCGGACGTCGAGGCCGTCGCGCCGGTGGTGCTGCGCCACCGCATCGTGACGAACTTCCATGCCGAGAGCGAAGGGATCAACAGCGACGAGATCGTCCGCCGCCTGCTCGGCCACGTCGCCAAGCCGTAACGCATTTTCAGAAATTGAACACGCCAGCGGGACGCGCCGCCTTACTTCGGTTGGAGGGCCTGCGTCTCTTCCTTCCCCTTCTCTTTCGCCGGAGCTTCTTCCTTCTGCGCGCTCAGGAAGGTGGTCAAGTCGACCAGTTCGCGGTGTTTCAGCTCGGGAAACGGCGGCATCTTCGACATGCCTGCGACAGCGTGCTTCGCGGCGGGTTCGGCGATCACCGCGCTGGGATTGGTGATGGACTCGTAGATCGCTTCCGGCGGCAGGCGCTTGCCGACGGCGCTCAGGTCCGGCCCGACATTGGGCTCGTCCAGGCCGCCGGGCATCTCGCGGTTGCCCATGCGGTGGCACTGCCAGCAGCCGTTGGCGAAGAAGACCTGTTCGCCGTACTGCATCGACGTTTTGCGGTCGATCTCCTTTTCGGGCAGGAGCAGCCGGATCGGGTACGGCTTGGGTGCGGGCGGCGGTTCGCTGTCGGGGAGCTTCGTGGGCCCTGCGGGTTCCGGCTGCGGCGCGGCCAGCGAAAAGCCGATGGCGGCGCCGGCGAGCGTCAGGCACAGCATCACCAGCAGCGCGCGCGTCATGCTCCTTGCCCCGCCTCCTTTTGTGTCGGCCGGCGGGGATGATACCCGTTCGAGGTCCGGAGATACAGCGGCTTACGCGCCAAGCACGATGTCCGGTCCGCAGTGGCAGGCTTCCAGCACGGCCTCGTTCAGCGCGATGCCCAGGCCGGGGCCGTCGGGCACGCGGACGTGCTTGCCTTCGAAGACGAGCGGCTCGACGAGCAAATCGTCGGTGCGGACCAGGTGCCCGAAGATGTCGCTGGGCCAGATGCACGACTGCGCGCAGGCCGCGGCGTGCACGTAGCCGGCTTCGAGGATTCCGAGATCGACCTCGCTGCCGTGCCAGCAGGGCAATCCGGCGAGCTCCGCGAGTTCCGCCAGGCGCAGGAATGGCGCGGCAGGCCCGTTGAAGTTGAATCCGTCGACGGCCTCGGCCTTCAGCGCGTCGAGCGCGTGCTCCGCGCGCTGGCCGTGTTCGCAGTACGGCAGCGCGACGTGGCGCACGATCGCCGGTCCGCTGCCGCGCAGGCGGCGGTAGTCCTCGAGCCTGGTGCGGTCGAGCGGGTCCTCGACGACGATCACGTTGTACTTCTCAATCGAACGCAGCCGCGCGCGGACGGTATCGTAGTCGCCCCATCGCTGGTTGGGGTCGAGCGTGATGCGCATGTTGCGGCCGCAGCGCGACTCGATCTCACGGCACCACGCGGCGACGTCGTCGTCCTGGTTGCATTTGAACTTGATGCAGTCAAAGCCCAGCTGCTGCCCCTCGAAGGCGATCTGCCCTGCCTCCTCCGGCGTGCGCCGCCCGCTCCAGTAGCTGCACTCAACGCGTTCGCGGCAGCGCCCGCCAAGGAGGCGGTGCATCGGCCAGCCGATCTCCTTGCCGAGAAGGTCGAAGACGCACAGTTCGAAGCCGTGGTACTCGCGGTCAACGGGGAACGGCAGGCGCTTGGTGTCGAGTTGCTCCAGCGGCACGCCCAGCAGCGCCTTCGCGTTGCGGTGCAGGTGCGCGACGGTGACCTTGCGATACGTTTCGCCCAGGCCGACGGCGCCGTCGCAATACGCGCGCAGGATGTACTTGGTGAGCGTGTGGATCTGCGCGGTGCCGCCGCTGAAGTAGTTGTTCTTCGCGTCGGGCGATTTCGACCAGTCGTCTTCCTGGATCGCGGCACTCTGGATGCTGCCTGCCCGCGTCTCGGTCTTGACCGGCGTGGCGACGATGCGTTCGATCTTCACGATCTCTGCTCCCGGTCCAGCGGCCGGTGTTTCTCGATTACCGCGCGCACGTCCCACAGGTAGTCGCGGAAGCGCTTCTCCCAGGCCTCGGCTTCGCCGGGGCCGTAGCGGAAGAAGCCCTCGCCGGCCTTCGCGCCAGTCTTGCCGGCCGCAATCTTCTCGCGCAGCGGGCGCGGGACGTCCTTCGCGTCGCTGAGTTGCGGGAGCAACTCCTCCATCACCTTCGCGTAGATCGGTAGGTTGTGGTCCATGATGCGCAGCGGGCCGGCAATGCCGGCGTACCAGCCCGCGGCGTTGCACCAGGCGCGTTCGATCGTCTCCGGATCGGCGACGCCCTGCTCGACGAGGTACAGCGCCTCGCGGAAGAGCGCGTAGCCCAGGCGGTTGACGATGAATCCGCGGATGTCTTTCTTCACGATCGCGGGTTCCTTGCCGATGCGCCATGCCAGGGCCTCGGCGCGCGCCATCGTTTCGTCCGACGTGCGTTCGCCGCGCACGATCTCCATGAAGCGCGTCAGGTGGCACGGCTGCAGCCAGTGCATCCCGACGATGCGTTCGGGCCGAGCGGCGCCGTCCTGAAGGCGCGTGATCGGGATCGCGGAGGTGTTGCTGGCCAGGATCACGTCGCTTCGCACGGAGGATGCGAGCCGATTCAGCAGCGCGCGCTTGGCGTCCTCCTCCTCGAAGATCGTCTCGACGCCGAAGTCCGCGGCGGCGAAGCTGTCGAGGTCGCTGGTCTCGACGTAGTTCGAGGCCCAGCTCTCCAGCAGCGCGGGCGGGAAGCCGGCGCGCTCTACCAGTTCGCGCACGGCCTCGCCGAGGAACGTGCGCGCCTTCGCACGCGCGTTCGCGTCGGGGTCGTAAGCGAGCACGCGCAGGCCGTGGCCCAGGAAGCAGGCCGCGATGCCCCGCCCCATCACGCCCAGCCCGGCGACGCCCACCGTGCGGATCTCGCCCGGATCCTTCTTGCCCATCTTGTCCCTCTTCTTTATGTCCTTACTTGCCATCGCGCAGGTCCTTCCGCAGCGGCCAGGTCTTGAAGTCGTCGACGAACGCGACCAGCGCGTCGGTGGCGGCCTTGATGAGGACCTCGCCCTTGGCCTTCGTCGCGCGCTGGGGTTCGCCCATGTTGCCTTGCGCGGTGAGGTGGTGGAAAGGCGAGTACGTGGAGACGCCGCCGTGCTTGGGCGCGTCGCGCACGGCCAGGTAGGCGCTGTCCGGCGGGTGCGCGGATGGTTTTGCCTGCGCCATGTCGACGGCTTCGGGGCAGAGCGCCAGCATCGTGCTGGTCTCGTACTCGCACGCGTGGCTCAGGCGCGGGGATTCCAGCGGCGGCGCGCCGGCGAAGGCCTTGCCCGCCAGTTCCCAGTAAGTCACCAGCACGACGAACGCATTGTGTTCGTTGCGCGTGCCGTACTCGGCCAGCGCCTGGTTGACGGGCGTGATGTTGCCGCCGTGGCCGTTGAAAAGCACCACGCGATTGGCGCCCCACGTCAGAACCGACGCGACCAGGTCGGCGATGCCTCGCACGTAGGTCTCGGGACTGAAACTCAGCGTGCCGGGAAAGCCCAGGTGGTGGTGGCTGCTGCCGACGGCCAGCGTCGGGCACAGCAGCACGTCCTTGGGCCGCGCGGCCTCGGCGCGTTCGGCGATGCCCGCCGCGCAGGCGGCGTCGGTGGAGACGGCCAGGTGCGGGCCGTGCTGTTCGGTGCTGCCCAGCGGCAGCAGCACGACCGCCTCGGGGGCGGCGCGCTTGACTTGGGGCCAGTTCATCGTTGCCAGTCGCATCGGGTGGGCTCCTTCGTTGCCGGCTGCGGATCGGCCCAATCGTAGCGTGGGGCGAGGCCCCGGGAAGCGTCAAAATAAGCGACAGGCGTTCCATTGGTCGAAACGAGCGGCTCGGGCGATGGTTCGGTGATTCTGAATTGTTTTTCATTGACAATGCATAATATGCATACTACAGTCCCGCCATGATGACCGCGATCGAACGCCCCTCCGCCCTCGACGGCGCCAAGGCCCTGACCCACGGCCTGGCTATCCTGCGCATCCTCGTGCAGGCCAGCGGGCCGCTGACCAGCACCGAGATCGCCGCGCGCATGGGCCTGCACCAGTCGTCGGCCTCGCGCATCCTGAAGGCCCTCGCCGCCGGCGGTTACGTGAAGAAGCCCGACTACCACAGCTTCGCGCCCGACTACGGCGTGCTGGCCCTGGGCGGGCGCGCGCTGCAGCAGTTCCCGCTCACGTGCAAGCCCCGCGCGGCGATGATCGCCCTGGCCGAACGCGCCAACGGGCTGGCGGTCTCGCTGGGGACGCTCTGGCGCGGCCAGATGCTCTACTTCCTGCGCGTGCAGCGCGGGCACGAGCCGGTGCCGTTCTTCGCGGGCTCGTTTCCCCTTCACCTTTCTTCGCCGGGGCTGCGCCTGTTGCTTGAACACCCCGTCGCCGAAGCGCGCGCCGAACTGGCGGCCTCGCGCAAGGAGCACGGCTGGTCGCGCCCGACGAGCGAAGTTCCCGCGACGGCCAACGCCGTGCTGACCAAGGCCAGAAAGCTGATCCAGCACGACTGCCTGCCGCTGGTCGACTGGCAGTCGAATGAGCACCTCAGCGCGGCGATTCCCGTGGTGATTCCCGGGCACGAGCCCGTCGCGCTGGCGCTGAGCGGACCCAAGGCGGCGCTGCCGCTGGAGACGGTGCTCTTGCTGCTGCTAGAAGGCCGCCGCGCCGTCGAGCAGGCGATGAAGGAACCGGACTGAACCTTTTCCTCTCCACCCCCACACTACGAAGGAGTACGAGCGATGTTCGTCGAAGCCGAAACCCCCACCGCCACGCATAAGCCCATCAACATCAGCGGCGTCTTTCCGCACCTTTGCATCGGCGCGGAACTGGGCCCGCCGCGCACCGAGTGCGCCCCCGGCGCGCTCTTCGGCTGGGCTGACCGCCTGTGGGCGGTGGCGTACGTCTCGAGCAAGGCCAAGAGCGGCGTCGGCACGGGCCTGTACGAGATCTTCCCGGATATGTCGATGGTCAAGCGCCCCGAGTCGCTGGTCGGGACATACACCAACCGATTCGTGCACTACCCCAGCAACCAGCTCTTCATCGGGCCGTACGCCATCGACGCGCAGCGCAACGTGCGCACGATCACCGACCTGGTCGACGTGCGGCTGTGCGCGACGATGAACCACCTGGAAGACCACGAGAACAAGGTCTACATGCTGGGCATGGAAGGCGAGTTCTTCGAGCTCGACGTCAAGACGCTGAAGGCGAAGCAGCTCTTCGACGTCTGCAAGGAACTCGAGATCCCCAAGGACGTCTGGCCGCACTTCAAGGCCGGCTACAGCGCCTTCGGCCGCGTCGTCGTCTGCAGCAACACCTACAACGACCTCGACTACCAGGACGGCTCCATCCCCACCGGCGCGGGGCGCATGGGCGAGTGGGACGGCAAGCAGTGGAAGATCCTGGAGCGCACGGCGTTCTACGAGGTCACCGGCTTCGGCGAGTTCTCCAAGACGATGTTCGCGACCGGCGTGGACAAGCGCAGCGCGATCCTGAAGGCCTTCACAAAGAACGACGGCCAGTGGCGCACCTACCGCCTGCCCAAGGGCAGCCACACCTTCGACCACGGCTGGTCCACCGAATGGCCGCGCATGCGCCAGACCGAGCACGAGCGCTTCCTGATGGACTGCCACGGCATCTTCTACGAACTCGCGCCGTGGGCCTTCAAGAACCGCGTCTGGGGCGTGAAGCCCATCAGCAACCACCTTTGGGTGCTGGGCGACTTCTGCAGCTGGCGCGGCATGCTGGTAATGGGCGCCGACAACGCCAGCGCGATGCGCGACAAGAACCCGCTGTGCGGCGAACCGCAGTCGGGCCTCTGGTTCGGCAAGACCGACGACCTGTGGAACTTCGGCAAGCCCAGCGGCTGGGGCGGCCCGTGGTGGGAAGACGACGTGCAGTGCGGCAACGCCAGCGACCCGTTCCTGATGACCGGCTTCGACAAGAAGGTCCTGCACCTCAGCAACGAAGGCGCCGCGGCCAACAGCTTCACGCTCGAGGTCGACTTCCTGGGCGAAGGCTCCTTCAAGAAGTACGCGACGCTGGACGTGCCCGCCGGCGGGTACGTGCACCACGAGTTCCCCGACGCGTTCAGCGCGCACTGGGTGCGCCTGACCCCGTCGAAGAACGGCAAGGCGACCGCGCAGTTCACGTACAGCTAATGTAAACGGCGGGGACCGGACGCCGGTATTCGGGGTCCGGTCCCCATCTCCTTCCTCCCCTACCAATTTTCGCAAAGCAAATGGCCACGAAAGGAAAGCTCGCCATGCCGCCGCGCCCGAATTCCGCCCATCTGTCGCCCGAGCAGCGCGCATTCTTCGAGGAGAACGGGTACCTGCTGGTCAAGGGGGCGCTCGATGCCGCGCAGGTCGAACGTTTCACGCGCGTCGCCGACGAGACCATCGAACGCCAGCGCGAGGCCGAGGGCCTGGGTAAAGGCGAGCACGTCCAGTCGCGCAATGCGATCCACAAGAACCACGCGCTGCTGGAACTGCTCGACTGGTCGGCGACCTTCCCACTGGTCGCCGAACTGATGGGCCCGGCGCTGCAGCTGAACACTTCGCACGTGCTGTACCGCCCGCCGCAGCCGCAGGGCACCGCCGGCACCTACAAGGCCATCGATTGGCACCGCGATGGCTGCCGCGAGGTGATGGCGGTCAACGGTCAGTATCCGTGGATCTACACGAAGATCGGGTACTTCCTGACGGACCTCAGCGCGCCGGACCGCGGCAACCTGCGGGTGGTGCCCGGCAGCCACCGCGACGCGCATTCGCTCAAGCGCGGCGTGAACGGCGATCCCGAGGGCGCGATCCAGATCCTCAGCGAACCCGGCGACGCGGTGCTGTTCCAGCAGCGCCTGTGGCACGCGGTGGGGCCGAACTTCGCGGCTCACGCGCGCAAGAACATCTACATGGGCTACTGCTTCCGCTGGCTGAAGCCCATCGACTACCTCCTGCCCGACCCCGCCCTGCTGGCCAAGGCCACGCCGGTGCAGCGCCAGCTGCTGGGCGAGATGCGCAGCGAGTGCAGCTTCTGGCTGCCGAAGGAGGACGAGGTTCCGCTGCGCGACTGGCTGAAGGAACACCAGGCGGCGGCCGTGTAGGCAGAATCTCGAGCGAGTTTCCGGCCCCCTGCGTCCGGAGCCCGGTCCCCGCAAGAAGTTCCCTGAATACTACGACGTCGCGCCGGCCGGGTCGCTATCGCCGGGCGGGGCATCCGGCGAGGGTGGCGGCGCGTCCGCCGGTCCGCCGCCTTCGGCGCTCTGCGCGCTGGCCTGCGCGGTAGCCTCGGCCGCGGGCTTGGGCGCGCGTGGCGTGCGCGGTGTGCGGTTTGCGCGCAGCTCGCTGAGCTTCTCCCGCGAGCGCCGCTCGTCGGTGCGCAGGTAGTAGAGGATCGCGGCCAGACCCAGGCCGAAGACGAGCAGCACGGTGATGATGATGGTGTTCGCGCCGGAGTCGGGCAGGTCGACTTTCTTGGCGTCCAGGGCCACGTACAGCGGCATGGCGTCGTGGAAATTGTCGCGGCGGATATAGGTCCAGCGCTGCAGGAAAAGCCCCGTCCATTCGATCAGGTCAGGCGAGTTGCTATCGTCCTTGGACAGGAATTCGTGCATGTCCTCTGGCACCAGCACGGCGTAGAGCTTCCATTTCGGGTCGCGGCAGATCAGCAGCCATGTGTCGCGGATGCCCGAGTTATTGCCATCCTCGGTGCTCCAGTCGCGGATCTGGTACTTGCGGATCAGGTTGCCGTGAAAGAAGTACGGCTGCCCGCGGTAGGTCTGGTACTCGTCGCGGAAGAGCACGTTGTGGTACTTCGCGTCCGCGCCGGTCTCGCCCAGCTTCTCCAGGTTCGCCTCGCGGCGCTGCTTCGCGTACGCCTCGATCACTTCCGGGTGGTCTGCGTGCGTGCGCAGGTAGCGGTAGAAGAGGAAGACGGCTTGGTACGCCTGGGTGTACTCGCTGGCGTACAGCAGGCCTTCGCGCGAGGCCAGGTCCTCGTCGAGTATCAGTTCGTAGGCGTCCTTGAACGCCTCGGAATTCGCGTCGAGGGTCTCGAGCTTCTCGAACTCGGGCAGCGGCGCCTTGAAGGCGCGCGTCTTCGCCGCTTCGCCGTAGAAGCTGGTCGGCCCCCTGGGGGCGGCGGCGGCCGGCTTCGGATTGCCGGGCGATTGCTTGAAGGGCGGCGGGTTGTCGCTGGCCGCGGTCTTTTCGGCCTCCCCGCCTTCGTTCACGGCGGCCTCGGTCTTCGCTTCGCCCTCGCCTTCCGCGACCGGTCCTGGCGCAGGTGCGGGGGCTTCGCCATCGCCGGCTTCGCCCTTGGGCGCGGGCTGCGGCGGCGCGGGTTTCTCGATCTTCTCGATCTTGCCGGCGACGAAGAGCGGCATCGTGCCCCAGGAATTGTCGGGCTTCAGGAACGACCAGCGCTGCACGAAGAGGCCCGTCCACGTGACGTGGTCGCCTTCTTTCAGGCCCTGCGCGTCCTGCGGTACCAGCGCCGCAAAGAGCTTCCCGTTGGCGTCGCGGCAGATCAGGGTCCAGGTGTCGCCCAGGCCGGCGTTGTTGCCGGGCAGCTTCGCCCAGTTCTTGCGTTCGTGCTTGCGCGCCAGCGTGCCGTTGAAGCTCAGCACTTTACCGCGGAATGCTTCGTAGCCGTCGTTTTTGAAGTCTGGCGTGACATCGGCCTTCGGCGCTTCGAGCCCCGCTTCCTGCGTTCGCAGGTGGCGCGTGAAGAGGAAGATCGCCTTCGCCGCGCCGCGGTAGTTCGAAGCGTCAGACAGGCCCTCGGCGGTCTTCAGATCCGCGTCGAGCACGTTCGCGAAGGCGTTCTTGAACTCCTCGGAAGCCGGGTCGAGCGCGTCGAGTCTCTCGAACTCGGGCAGCGGTGCTTCGAAGGGCGCGTCGTCGTGCGGGACGCTCGCGCGGATGGGCAGGTCGGCGCCGGCGCCCTGCTGCATGCCGTCCATGACCTTGGAGGCCTGTTCGGGCGAAAGCGGCCTGCCGTCCTTGCCCACGATCTGGAGGCCGCCCTTTCCGGCGTAGGACTTGGGCGAACTGAAGTGCTCGGTGGGCGGCGCGGGCGGCCCGCCCTTGGTGGCATCTTCAATATCGTTGATGATGCCCTTCTCGGTCTTGGGCACCGCGACCTTGTTGGCAAAGTAGATGATGCCGCCGCCGATGAAGACCACGCCGAAGAGGAGGATACCCAGAGGGCCGCGCAGCATCTCCCCGGTGGAACTGGGCTGGCGCTGGGCGAACTTCAGCGGCGCGCCGCCGCCGGGCCCGCCGCCGCGGTTGGTCTTCTCCCGGAGCATGTCGCTGAATTTGGGCGTGCTCACGCGCGCTCCTTTCGATCCCAGGAAACGAACCGCCATCACCGGTCCTCGATTGAACAACGTGCAAAACCGCTGCGGCAGGCGCCGAAAATCCGGAAAGCCCGCCGCCGCCCTTTGCCCATTATCGTAAAAAGGAGGCGTTCGTTCAAAGCGTAATAGCAAAAAGAACGGCCACCCGGCGATCCGGCTGGGTGGCTCTAAGGTCCTGCTATTTAAGGAGTAACAGCCCTACCCGCCCAGGTTGCTGCCTTCCCAGCGTTCGTAGAAGTTCGCCAGGCCCGGGGCGTTCTGCTTCTCGGGCTGGTGGGTGTATTTGGCCGGCAGCGGCGCGCCCAGCAGCGCCTCGAGCTTCCCGCGCATGGCCTTCACGACGTCGGGCTTGGCGTTGGCGACGTTCTCCTTCTCGTGCGGGTCGGCCTTCAGGTCGTAGAGTTCCGTCTTCTCCTTCGGATCGTAGGTGTCGACGACGTAGCTGTGGGCGTCGTCGCGGACGTAGGCGTACTGCGCCCAGCCGCCGATGACGTGGTCGCGGACCTGCTTCTTCTGGCCTTCGATGACGGGCATCAGGTCGAAGCCGTCGAAGGGTTCCTCGCGCTCCACGCCCATCAGCTTGCAGATCGTCGGCGCGAGGTCGATGTTCTGCGCGAAGGCGTCCACCGTCTTGCCGTGGAAGGCGCGGTCGGGCAGGCGGACCGAGAGGTTCAGGCGCGTGTTGTACGCGTACAGGCGGTCGCCGCCCTTGCCGAAGCGGTCGCGGTCCTGCAGCTCGGTGCCGTGGTCGCTGGTGAAGATCACGGCGGTGTCGTCCCAGAGCTTGTGCTCGTCGAGTTTCTTCAGCAGGTGTCCGATCCACTTGTCCATGAAGGTGCAGTAGCCGTAGTACAGCGCCTTGGTGCGCTTGATCTCGTCCTCGTTGAACGGGAAGCGCTTCTGGAAGAACTGCGGGTAGGTGTAGTCGACCAGCCCTGCCTTCTTGAAGTACGCGTCGGCGAAGGCCTTGGGCGGATCGAAGAACTCGTGCGGTGTGAAGCTGTCGACCCACAGCATGAACGGCTTCTGCCGCGCATTGTCGTCCACCCAGCGCGCCGCGCTGCGGAAGACCTTCGCCGCGAAGTAGTCTTCCTCGCTCACGCGGTCCTGGATGTTCAGCAGGTACTGCAACAGGCCGCTGTGGCGCTTCAGGTTGTCCTCCTTCGGGTGCAGGTGGGGCTTGAGGTCGATCTTGTCGATCGGCCCGCTGCGCACGCGGTCGGTCTCCTGGCCGCGGATGAAGTCGTGCGCCGCGTAGCCGCGCGTGAAGTTCATCGTCGGCTTGAACATGTGGTACAGGTCGGCGACCAGGCCGGTCATCACGCCGTTGCTGCTCAGCGCCTCGGCCAGCGTGGTGTGTTCGTGCGGGATCTTGTGCCAGCCGTGGATGTTCGGCCACGAGCCCTTCGTGTCGTGGTGCTCCTTCCACGGATAGCTGCGCTTGCCCGTGTAGAAGCCGCGTCGCATCGGGATCGTCGGCAGCCCCTCGCCGAAGGCGCGCGTGAAGTTGACGCTCTCGGCGCGCAGGCGGTCGACGTTGGGCAGCTCGACCTGGTCCTCCCACGTATGATCGACGACGTCCGCGCGAAGCGTGTCGTTGCATATGACGATGACATTCAAGCCCTTGGGCATGCGATATCCTTTCCCCGTGTCCCCGTGTGTTAAAGGCCCAGCCGTTGCGCCTGTTCGGAGGGCGCGCCGACTTCCTTCAAAAAGTTGCCGATCGCCCCGCACAGGCGGTCGCGCTCCTGCGGTCTCTCCGCGATGAGGTTGCGTTCCTGCGCGTAGTCCTCGGGCAGGAACCAGAGCCCGTCGTGCATGGGGCCGCGTTCGTGCTCGATCGCGTAGCTGCGTTTGTTCCCGTCGAAGGGGTGCACCTTCTTGGGGCGGATGAATTCCGGCGGCAGCTGCGAATGCCACTCCAGCGGAGCGTTACTCTCGCCGGGCGGCCACTTGGCCAACGTCCACGCGCCGTCGGTGACGTGCATCGCCTCGCCGAACTTCCCGAAGCAGGCGTAGTCCCGGAGCTTGGCGCTCGCCGTGCCCAGCAGCGGCAGCAGGCTCTTGCCGTGCAGCGGCGGCGCGTCGTCCCTGCGTGGCACGCCCATCGCATCGCAGACCGTCGGGTAGTAGTCCACCGGCTGCGCCAACGCGGAACGCCGCGCGCCGGCCTGGCTCTTGAAGTCCGGGTGGTAGACCAGCAGCGGAATGTGCGACATGCACTGGTACAGCGTGCTGTCGCCGTGTCCGGCGCCGGGCTTCCCGAGCATGCCGTGTTCGCCGAACATGTGCCCGTGGTCGGTGGTGACCACGATCATGGTGTTCTCGAGCAGCCCCAGCTCCTTCACGCGCCGCAACAGGTGCCCGAACCACGTGTCGGTCAGCGTCACCTTGCCGGCGTAGAGCGCGCGGATGTCGGCCAACTCGTCCGCCGTGTAGCGGTCGGCCTTGCCGTAGATCGGCCAGCGCACGCGCTCGCTGGGCGCCTTACCGTCCAGGTACATCGTGTCGTAGGGCGGCGGCGGATCGAAGGGCTCGTGCGGGTCGAAGCAGTCGATGGAGAGCAAGAAGCCCTTCTCGTGCAGCCCGGGCGTCTCGGCCAGCCAGTCCGCCGCGCGCGCGAAGGTCTGTGCGCAGAAGGTGTGGCGTTCGTCCTTCCAGTCGCCGTTCTCATCGCGCCAGCGCGCGGTGTTGCGCATGTACTGCGACCAGCGGAAGTGGCACTTGGTGCGTTCGGGCGCGGGGAAACGCGGCGGAATCGAAGGGTCGATGCACCAGGCGTCGTTCTCCTGCCCGCGGATGAACTCCCAGCCGTCGAAGTGGAAGTGGTAGTTCCCGCTGCCGTGCTCGAAGAGATGGTAGTGGTCCGTCACGAGCATCGACGGCTTCTGCCCGGCGCGCAGCGCGGCCGGCAGGTCGTGGTCCTGCGGCTCCAGCGGGCCCCATCCGCGGAAGGGGAACTCGTAGCGCCCCGTGATGATCTCGCGCCGCGCCGGCATGCACGGCGAACTGGCCAGGTACGCATTGTCGAAGACGACGCTCTTCTCCGCGAAGGCGTCCAGGCACGGCGTCTTGACCGTCTTGTTGCCGTAACAGCCCAGGTAGTCGCGCCGCAGCGTGTCGATGACGATCAGGATCGTGTTCACGCGTGTGTCCCCTTTTCCCCGGCACCGGCAAAGGCGGGCACCGCGCCGGCGAAGAGTTGCTCGAGCAGGCGCACGCGCACCTGCTCCAGATGCCGCACCGCCGCGCGCCGCGCCTTCGCGGGATCGCCCGAGGCCAGCGCCTCGAGCATGTCGTAATGCGTCACAGCCGTCTCGGGCGGCGTGGCGCCGATCTGGTCCTCGAACGGGTGGCGGCCCATCTCGCTGCGCAAGATCAGGCGCATGCGCGTGACCGAATCGCCCAGCGCCGCGCAGCCCGACGCGTCGACGATGGCGCGGTGGAACTTCACGTTGGCCATGCGCGTTTCGTAGTAGCGCCCGGCCAGGCGGTGCTGCTTGTAGTCGTCGGCCAGCGCGCGCAGGTCGGCGGCCAGTGCCTCGTTCCAGCGCCGGCAGACCAGTTCGGCGGCGAGGCCCTCCAGTTCGCGGCGCACCAGGAAGAGTTCCGCGACCTCCGCAGCGCTGACCTCGCGCACGAACGCCCCGACGTTCGGCACCAGGCGCACCCAACCCATCTCGGACAGGCGCGTCAGCGCGTTGCGCAGCGGCGTGCGGCTGACGCCGAGGCGCTTCGCCAGCGCGACCTCGCGCAGGTGCTCGCCCGGCTTCAACGTGCCCGCGACGATCTCGTCTTCGAGCTGCTGCAACAGGGAAGGTTCGATGTTGTTTTCCATATCCTCAATTGTATACAAATTGAATACATATGTGCATGAGAAAAAAATAATAAGAGCGCATCTCTTTATTTATCAACAGGTTGATATAATTTCTCGGACAAAAGATGTCGCACTTATGCAAAATTAATTGACATCCATTCTCAACAATTGTACATAAATATCAGTTAGTTGAGAATCATTCTCATTTAATGCTCGGCCTCGAGCCGGCGTTCGAATCCTAAGAGGAGGGATCGGTCCGATGTCTCGCAGCCTGGTTGGTCTGTGGATGGTGGTCTTCAGCGCCGCGGCGTGCGGCGGGCTTGCGGAAGCCGAGGAGATCACCAACGCGCAGCTGCTCGAACAGTTCCGCGCGATGCAGGCGGCCTACGAAGGGCGCATCGCCAAGCTGGAGAGCGAGGTCAAGACGCTGCGCACGCAGACGGCGACGATACAGCGCGCCGGGCAGATCGGCGACAGCATCGACCGCGCCATCGGCGAGACCGGCCACGGCCGCGAAGTGGCGCAGACGCTCTTTTCCGGAACCAACCCGGTGCGTTCGACGTCCCATATGAACATGGGCGGCTACACCGAGTTCAACTACGTCGATCGCGGCGACACCATCTCGCGCTTCGACCAGAACCGCACGGTGCTCGAGTTCGGCGCGCAGGTCCATGAGAACATCCAGTTCTACATGGAGCTGGAGTACGAGCACGGCGCCGTGATCAGCGGACCGGGAACCACCGAGGGCGAATTGGAGCTCGAACAGGCCTGGGTTGACTTCAAGCTCTTCGATCAGGCCGTCTTCCGTACCGGGCAGATCATCGTGCCAATCGGCCGCTACAACATCTATCACGAAGGCTGGGCCAACAACTTCGTCGACCGCCCGCTGATGCACCGCCGCATCACGCCGACGACGTGGTGGGAGGAAGGCGCGGGCTTCCACGGCCAGGCCCTGGATACGGACTACCTGGGCATCAGCTACGAGGCCTACCTCTTCAACCCCGGCCGCGCCGACCGCGTCTCACCCGGCGGCGGCTTCCGGGGCCTGCGGCTGAACGGCGACGCGCCCATCTACGACAGCAAGAAGGCCGGCGCGTTCCGCGTGGCGTTCGAGCCCGCCCGGAACGCCCAGTGGTTCGCCGATCATCTGGAGGTCGGCATCAGCGGGTACTACAGCGGGTACGACGGCGCCCACGGCGCGTTCGACGACGACGACAACGACCAGACGCCCGACCTGCTGCTGAACCACGACGGCGGCTCCGTGCAGATCTGGGCGCTGGACCTCACCTACGAGCGCGGCGCGTTCGGATTCCGCGGGGAAGCCGCCATGGCCCACGCCGGCCCCGGCCGCACCTTCCTGGGCTCGGGCCAGCAGGCCTTCGGAATGTACGCCGAGGCCTACTACGAGTTCTGGCCCGAGTTCCTCGACGGCACGCCCTTCGGCAAGGAGACGTACAAGGATCCCAAGCTCGTCGGCGCCGTGCGCTTCGACTACGTGGACCTGGCGACGGACAACTTCGACCAGCGCGACCTGCGCCGCCTGACGATGGGCCTCTCCTACCGCCCCATACCCCGCGCCGTCTTCAAGTTCGACTACCAGCTGGACTTCAGCCCCTCGAACCGCAACGGCACAGGCGTGGGCGATTCCGGCTTTGGCGACAACACCGACGCCTTCCTCTTCGGCGTCGCCGTGGGCTTCTAGCCGAGGAGCCCGCGCGAACGATGCGCCCGCACCGATTCCTCCCCCGCCCCGCCTTCCTGGGCGGGCGCGTGCCCGAGCTCCACCAGACCGGCGGGCGCGTGCTGATCGAAACCCTGGGCGAATGGCGCGTGCTGGGCGCCAACCGCCGCGCGGCGGGCTACGCCGAGGCCTTTGCGACCAGCAGCACGCCGGTGCAGTTGGCGCGCTGGACGGAAGACGATACCTTCGTCTCGCTGGTCACGCCCTGCGCGCAGACCGGTGGGAAGTTCGAACTCTACGCCGGAGGCCGCGTGCGGCGCCTTTGCTGCTGCGCCTGCGCGCAGCGGAAACTTGCGGCGCTGGATGAGCGCCTGGCGCTGCCGCCGCCGGGCCAGTGGCTGGTGTACCTGCTGATGGAGTCCGCCGGGTGGCTGTGCAACCCCGGCGCGCCGGTGGAACTCGGAAAGGCCTGACGGGGCTGGCCGAAAGGACGGGGTGCGGGCATGGACGGCGATTCGAAGGCTGCTCCGCGTGAGATGACGCGCCGCGAGGCGCTGGCTTGGCTGGCCCAGGCGGGCGTCGCCGCCTGCGCGCTCACCTGCGGCCGCGCGCACGCCGAGGACGGCGGGCGCAAGAAGATCGGGAACCTCTTCGAGTTCCCCAACGGCTGCGCGAAGGACGTCGAAGGCGCCATCGTGGTGCGTACCGATGAAGGCATGGCGGCACTGGCGCGGATCTGCACCCACAAGCGCCACACGCTGGAAGTGGACGACAACACCGGTTCGATCTTCTGCTCGATGCACGGCAGCGGCTTCGACCTGTCGGGCAAGCCCACCAACGGCCCGGCCACGCGCGCGTTGAAGTGGTACCACGTGGAAGTCGACGAGTCCGGCGCGGTCTGGCTGGATACTTCGAAGAGCGTCGCCCGCGGCGCCTGGGCTCCCCTGCCGAAGTGGGCCAAGCCTAAAGAGTAGGCCCGCCCTACTTCTCCAGCACCTTCTTGAGCGACGCTAGGTCCTTCTCGACCATCGCGGCGTCTTCGGCGAACTTCGCGTCGCTCATCTCGGGCAGCTTGAAGAGCGTGAACAGCACCTCGCTGCATTCGCCGTGCGGGACCACGCGCATCGGTACGTATACCTCGAACCCGGGCTCGGGCGCGACCCAGTGGTCCAGCACGCCCAGCGTGTTGCGTGCGCAGAAGCGGAGGCCCATTGGTCCGGCAGGCGTCAGCGCCGTCCAGCCGTCGCCGACGCGCTGGATCGAGAGGCAGAACGCCTTGGCCCACTTCGGCAGGTTCTCCGGATCGGCCACGAAGTCGTAGACCTTCGCGCACGGTCTGCCGATGGTAACGCTGAGCGTCCGGGTCATGCGCGAAGCATCCTTTCCGTCGCTTACTTGAACGACTTCAGCCCCTCGATGAACCCGTTCTCCTGCCATTCGACGGTGTGGCGCGGGCCCAGGAGCTTGATGAAGTACGTGCCGTCCTCGACGGTCAGCATCGCGACGCCCATCGCATAGTTCTCGAACGTCCCGCCACCGGAGAACGAGGGCGCGGTGTACGTGCCCTTGAAGAGCGCGTAGTGCACCTTCACGCCGCCGGCGGTCGTGAGTTCCTCGTTCTTCTTCAGGCTGCCCTCGCCGCCGAACTGGCCTTCGTAGCGCTTCACGTTCGCGTCCCAGCCGCCCATCGCCTTGCTGATGGTCAGTTCCGCGTCCTTGTCGTCGTCCTTGTACTTCGGCACCGCGGCGGTGAAGATGCGGATCTTGTTCGCCTGCGTTTCGGCGGCGGTCCAGTCCTTCGGCAGCGCCATCGAATGCTTCGGCTCGCCGAACTCGTTGGCCGCAAGGTCCTCGGGCTTTACTTCGCGTGGCGCGACGGACGTCGATTCGTCAACCTCCACCGCCTTGCCCGTGCCTTCGGCGGAGGTTGTGCCCGCGGCATTCGCCGAGCCTTCCATCATCGCGGCCGAACCTTCCTTCTGGGTCTTCCCGGAGCCCTCTTCGGCCGCTCCGGCATCTTCCGTCTGCGCGGCCTTCATGGGCTTGGCGGGCGGCTTGGGCGCGAGAGGCGGGCTGATGGGGGCCTCGCTGCATCCGGCCAGCAGGATCAGGGACGCGGCGGCGAGCGCCGCGGGAATCGTTCGCATGGCTATCTCCCTTTTGTTGTTTGTCCGCCGCGCGCGTTACTTCGCGGTCAGGAACTTCGCCGGATCGGCCTTGAACTTGTCGATGCAGTTTTCGCAGCAGAAGGCGTACGTCTTGCCGTTGACCTCGGCGGTGACCGCCGGATCGATGTCTTCGCCGCCGACCGGGCACTTGCCGGGCGCGGGATTGGCGAACTTCGCCGCCGCGTCCTTGACGGCCTCGGCGCCGACCTTGGCCGAGGAAGTCACGTCCTTGGCGACCTCGCCCAGCGCGCTGCCTTCCTTCTTGGCCTCGGTGCCGTGGTCATGGCCATTGCCGTGATCGTGGCCGTGCGCGTCTCCGGTCTTGGTTGAGGCCGCGGTCTTCTCGGTCGTGGTTGCCGCGCCCGTCTTCGTCTTGCCGCCGCAGCCGTACAGCGCCAGGGCCGCGACCGCCACCAGGGCCAGGTATCCCGTCTTCGTCATGATGCGCTCCTTTAGGCTCGTGTCCTTCCTCTTCCGGAAAGACGTTTCTCGGGAAAAGTGCTTCACCGGTCTTCGTTACGCGTTCTTGAACTCCCCTGCGCGCGGCAGTTCCTCGGTGGACTTCAGCCCGAAGTGTTCGAGGAAGTCCGTCGTGACGACGTACAGCAGTGCGCGGCCCAGGCCCTCGCTGCGCCCGGCGATCTTGACGAGCTTGCGGTCCAGCAGCTGGCGCAGGATCGGGCCGGCGTCCACGCCGCGCACCGACTCGATGTCCGCGCGCCCCACGGGCTCCTTGCTGTAGGCGATCAGCGCGAGCGTCTCGAGCGCCGCGGGCGTCAGCTTGCGCATCGCGCGCTGGGCCTTCAGCTTCTGGATCGCGGGGAAGTACTCGGGCCGCGTCACCAGCCGCCAGCCGCCGGCGATCTCCGCCAGCATCCACGCGCGCCCTTCCTGCTCGTAGGCCGCCTGCATCGCCTCGAGCACCTTGCGCACGGCGCTGGTCTTCGTCGACGCCGCGCGCGCGATCTCGCGCGCCGTCAGCACGCCCTCGCTGGCGAACAGCAGCGCCTCGCACGTGCGCCGCAGCGCGTCGAGATCCACGGGCTCGGGCTGGGCCTCGTCGGCAGCCTCTTCGCCTTCGGGCGCGGGCGCGGAAGCGAGCTTGGACTTGCTGAGGTCAAGGGCTTCGCCTTCGCCGGCCTCGCCTTCGGCCGGGGCTTCTTCCAGCGTCTCGCCTTCCGCCATGCCTTCCGCGGCGCTGGCCTCCGCGAGCGCGTCGCCTTCGGGGGGCGCGGCCTGCGCGCCGGACTCGTTCGGCTCGCTCGGCACGGGCGCGCCGGCCTCAACGGGCTGGTCTTTGGGCTCTTCGCTCATCGTCTCGCCATCAAAAGGGTATGAAGCGGCTTCCGGACGCTTCATTCTATAGAAGCGCCCCGGTTTTTGCTGTGCGAAAAATGGGGTTCCGCGGGCTCGTCAGAGGGTGCGCAAAAAGGCCCCGATGCGGTCGGCCGCCTCGGTCAGGCGCTTCTCCGATTCCACCAGCGCGATGCGCACGAAGCCTTCGCCTTCCTCGCCGAAGCCGCCGCCGGGCGAGAGCGTCACGCCCTTCTCCTGCGCCAGCTGCAGGCAGAAGTCGAGCGACCCGACCTTGCGGCCCTGCTCGGGGATGCGCTGCCACGTGAACATCGCGGCGCGGTTCTTGACCGTCGGGCCCCAGCCGTTGTTCTCCAGGCCCTTCAGCAGCGCGTCGCGGCGGCCCTGGTAGATCTTCGCCTGCTTGCGGATGAAGTCGTCGCCCTTGTCCAGCGCCACAGTGACGGCCTGCTGCACGCAGTGGAAGTGCCCGTAGTCGAAGTAGCTTTTGATGCGCGCCAGCAAATCGACCAGCAGCGGGTTGCCGTACAAAAAGCCCACGCGCCAGCCGGCCATGTTGTACGGCTTCGACATGGTGAAGGTCTCGGCGCCCACGTCGCGCGCGCCCTTCACTTCCATGAAACTCGGCGCGCGGTACCCGTCGAAGCAGGTGTGCCCGTACGCGAAGTCGTTCACGACCCAGAAGCGGTAGTGCTTCGCCATCGAGACGATCTCTTCGTAGAAGCTCTTCTCCACCGTCTTCGACGTCGGGTTGTGCGGGAAGTTCAGGATCAGCACCTTGGGGCGCGGGCGCACGGTCTGGAAGAGCGTCTTGATGTCGTTCAGCAGCACCGGGCCGGGGTTCTCTTCCTTCATCGGCACGCCGATGGTGTGCCCGCCCGCCAGGATCGGCGCGTAGCGGTGGATCATGTACGCCGGCGTCGGCACCGCGCACAGGTCCGACGGGCCGATGATGGCCAGGCAGAGGTGCGACAGCGCGTCCTTGGAGCCGATGGTCATGATGACCTCGTTCTCCGCGTCCAGCTCGACGCCGAAGTAGCGCTGCATGTGCCGCGCGAAGGCCTGCCGCACCGGCGGGATGCCGCGCGGGTTCGCGTAGCGGTGGTTCTTGGCCTGCGACAGCGCCGCACGCATCTCCTCGATGACCTCGTCCTGCACGGCATCGACGGGATTGCCCATGGCCAGGTCGATCACGTCCACGCCCTTGGCGCGCAGCTCGTCGTTCATCGCGTTCAGGCGGGCGAGCAGGTAGCGCGGCAGCAGGCCCATGCGTTGAGCCTCAGGAGCCGGGAAGCCCTCGGGAATCGGCGGACTGGCCTTCTCGACCTTCGCGCCGGGCTCGGTCTTTCCGGTCGCGGGCGTGCTGGACGTCGGCAGCGGCATGGGACTAACCTTCCTTTCGATGCGTTTTCCTGACGGCACAAAGACGAGTCATTGTACACGCTGCGCGCGGCGAATGCCAGCGGGGCGGCTTGTCGAGTATCGTCCATTTGCTACCATGAATTGATGCTCGGATTGCACTACGCCACTCCCGCCGCGTGGGCCCAGGCCGCTCTGGCCGATCCCCCCGCCCTGCTGCTGGACCACTACTTCTGCGAGCTCAAGGCCGCGGCGATGGCCCGCCGCACGCTGCGCGTGCACGGCAAGCGCCACCCCGCGCTCAAGAAGCTGATGCACGACCTCGCCGCCGAAGAGATGGAACACGCCGAACGCTGCGAACGCTTCATCAAGGAACTCACGCCGGTCTGGCCCGCCGCGAAGAAGGGCGGCAATCCTTATGCCCAAGGGTTGCGGCGCCTGGCCGACGCCTCCGGGCACGGCGCGTTCCTGGACATGCTGCTTGTCTGCAGTCTGATCGAAGCCCGCAGCGCGGAACGCTTCAAGCTCCTCGCCGATGCGACGAACGGCTCCACGATGGGCAACTTCTACGCGGACCTGTACGCCAGCGAGGTCAACCACTACAAGCTCTTCGTCGCGCTGGGCGTGGACGTCGCGGGCGAAGAAGCCACGCTCGCTCGCCTCGAACGCCTCCGCTCGGGCGAAGCCGCGCTGATCCGTGCGCTCCCGCAGGGCCCGGCGGTGCATTCCGGCTATGGAAATCTTGCGGGGACCGGGATCCGGACGCCGGTATCCGGGAAAAGCAGGGGTTAGGGGCGAGAAGCAGATCATAGTTAAGAGATAAGAGATTATAGATTACGGCAAACAGCAAACGGCGCGAGACCGGACCAGGTGAACGGCGGATGCGCGCGAGTCACGCGGCTGTTTGCCCAACAGCCTTAAACCGGAGAGATCGCGGAGAGCGCAGTGAAGGCTTGAGACCTGAGTCTTGGGTCTTGAGGCTTGCGCGAAACCGCTTGCGGTGCCACTGCCGGCTTGACCGGCAGTGCGGTGAACGTGAAACTTGTCTGCCCTTAAAAGTGTCCGGTTCACGTCTTGCGATGCAAAACGCGTCAGCGCGTGGCGCGGGTTGCCAACCCGCGCATTTCTGCAAGGTGCGGCCGCGTTACGGAAACCAACCGGCCTCCGTGTAGCAATCCGTGGGCGCCACGCCGGGGCACTTTTCAAAATGGTTGCACGCGTTGTCGGCTCCAGAAATAATGTTTGGCAAACACTGAGGGAACCGCATGCGTCGCTTTCAATTTCGGATGCTCAGTCTTATCTCATTCGTAGTCGTGATTGCATTATTGTGTTACTTGAATGTGAGCCAAGAACCGCATCCTCTCAATTCATCGTTGAAGGTGACGTACTATGGTTGGCCGGTTCGTGTGGCGTATCAAGTCAGCGATGGGGATCGGAATCGGGATGAGCCCCTGCGTGACTATCAGGGGCATGATGGCTACGCGAGCCTGTTCTTTCTATTGGATGCGGCGGTCAACTTAGCCATTGCTTTTGGGGTTGCGGCACTGGTGGAGTCAAGATTGCGCTCTAAAATGCAGAAAGACAAAGACCCGATGCCTGTATAGGTACGGCGTATGCGATTGCTGTTTTCTACCAAGACTTCGCGCTGGTTCGGCGCTCAACTGCTTGCACTGTTCTATATAGGCTTTCTGGTATTGGGATTGCTGGGTGGCCTGTTCGGAGGTGCTCACCATTGGTTCGATTTCGGGAGTGGCATCGCCTTCACCGGATTCCCGAGCACGCTGCTCCTTTACTGGCTGCACGGATCACCGTGGGTAATCGGTGTCCTGGCCGCACTGCTGGGCATCGTGCAGTGGGCCGTGGTTGGGTTTCTGATCGGACTGAGCGTGGATCTGTTTCCGCCGCGTATGAAGGAAAGATAGCCGGCTGCCATAGAGGCGGCGCTCCAAACGCCTCGGCTTCGCGCAGCCTTTCAGATCACCCGGTCACCCGATCACCGGATCGCCGGCTCACCCGATGCGAGCCATTCGTCACTCGTCATTCGTACTTCGTCATTCGATCCGTTCGCCGCCCGCGTAGACGTTGAAGCGCCCGTCGCGCACGAAGCCCAGCAGCGTCATGCCGAATTCCCGGGCCGTCTCCACCGCCAGGCTCGACGGCGCGCCGACCGCGGCCAGCACCGGGACGCCGGCCATCAGCGCCTTCTGTACCAGCTCGAAACTCGCGCGCCCGCTCACCAGCACCGCGCAATCGTTCAGCGGCGGGCGCAGCTTCACGTCGCTTTGCAGCATCCGCGCGCCGACCAGCTTGTCGAGCGCGTTGTGGCGCCCGACGTCTTCGCGCAGCGCGAGCAGCTTGCCTTCGCTATCGAAGAGTGCCGCGGCGTGCAGCCCGCCGGTCTGCTCGAAGACCGACTGCGTGCCCCGGAGCTGCTCCACCAGGCCGTGCACCGCGGCGCGCGCGAGTTTCGGGCGGCCCTTCGGGAGCACGGGACAGCCTTGCGTGGCGAGCGCCTCGAGGCTGGCCTTGCCGCAGATGCCGCACGACGACGTCGCATAGAAATGCCGCAACAACCGCTCGGGATCGACGAGCAACTCGCGAACGACCTCCACGCGCACGGTGTTCGAGGGCTTCCCGCCGGACGCGGGCAGCGCCTCGATCTTCACGATATCGGCCGCGCCGGTGACGATGCCCTCGCCGAGCAGGAAGCCCGCGGCGAGTTCCTCGTCGTGGCCCGGCGTGCGCATGGTGATCGAGAGGCTCAGCTCGCGGAGTTCGCCGTCCTTCCAATGCGCGAGCCGGATCTCGAGCGGCTCTTCGACCGCGAGCGCGTCGTCGCGTTGCTCAACGCCCGCGTTCGTAACTTTATCGACGCGGACCTTGCGGATGCCTTCGTTATGTGCTGCGTCGTTCATGCATCAAAGGATACCGAGCGGGCGGCGAACGCCAACTGCCGACTGCAGGGGCGAGCGGATTTCCCCAAGGCCCACGCCGCCCCCGGACGATCCTTACCTCCGGAGTTGCCTATATAAAGGAGGCGCCATGCTGCTTGCCGTCGCACGCGTCTTTGCCGGGTCGCTGGGCTGCTTCGCGGCGCTGAACGCCGCCCTGGGCCTCGCCCGCCCTGAACTCGACGCCAACCGCTGGTTGATCTATCTCTACTACCTGCCCGAATTCCCAGCGCGCCTCGCGCTGCTCGCGGCGGGCGTGCTGCTGGCGCTCTTCGCCCTGAAGCCCACGTCCGGACGAACGCGGCGCTTTGCGACGGCCGGCGTGGCGCTGCTGCTCGCCGCGGCGGCGGCCTTCAACGCCGCCGACGTGTGGGCGCTGGCGCGCGACGCGCGCATCGAACTCGGCGCGCCCCTGCCCTTCTCGCTCTTTGTCTCCGCCGCGCTTGTGCTGCTGGCTATGGCGGTGTTCTTCGCGAAGCCCTGCCGCGCGGAAGCGCCGCGCTGGCGGCGCTGGGCTTCGTGGTCGGCGGGCGCGACGGCCGCGGCCGCGCTGGCGCTGCTTTTCCCGCTGGGCCTGATGTGGTGCTTCGGCAAGACCGACTACCGGCGCCGCGCCGACGCGGTGGTCGTCTTCGGCGCGCGGACCTACGCCGACGGCAGCGTAAGCGATGCGCTGTACGACCGCGTGCGCACCGGCTGCAAGCTGGTCACGGAAGGCTACGCGAAGCGTATCGTCTTCTCCGGCGGTCCCGGCGACGGCGCGGTGCACGAGACCGAAGCGATGCGGCGCCTGGCGCTGAAGTTCGGCGTGCCGCGCGAAGCGATTCTTCTCGACGCCGAGGGCCTGGACACGCGCGCGACGGCGCGCAACGTCTCGATGTTGCTCGACGAACTCGGCTGCCGCCGCGTGCTGGCCGTCAGCCACGCGTACCACCTGCCGCGCGTGAAGCTGGCGTTCGCGCGCGCGGGGCGCGAGGTCTACACGGTGCCGGCGCACGAACGCTATACGCTAACGCTGCTGCCGTACTACATGGCGCGCGAGACCGCGGCCTTCTGGTACTACTGGGCGTTTGCTTAGAACGCCTAACAGAATGCCCCGAGGCATGGGCGGCGAAGGGACTACGTGAAGGGTTGAAGAGCGAGATGAATGGCATGACCTCATCCAACCACCAAACTTTGTGCGCCGGCCTGCACAAACGGCCGCTCGCCGCCCTTCGGGAGGACCGGTCTTCGCAGCCACGGTTCATTCTGTTAGGCGTTCTTAGAAGCAGGGGCGAGAGGTGTTGCAACTCAGGCACCGCGATCCGTTTTCCTTTCGCTGTTTTTCAGTTTTTTTAAGTGCTTGCCGTACGCCGATTCCGATTTTCCGTTTCTCTCCTCTCGCCCCTGACCCCTCACCCCTGTACTTACGCAAAGCGTATATTGCACCTTGCGCAACGTAACATCTGCACCCCGTGCAATGTAACACATCCACGTTGTGCATTATCGCTGTAAGTCCAATGAATCCGTCGCGCGTTTGGCGGTGCACCATGTTAGAAGTGAGTAAGAATCGATACAAATCGCCATGTGCACTCCAGCACGTCGCGCAGCACCACGTGATTCGCGAAATCTCGCGAGCAACTCGCGAAATTTCGTGAGTACCGAAATAGCAACTCGCGAAATTTCGTGAGTACCGAAATAGCAACTCGCGAAGTCTCGCGACTTGGTTGCACGATGCGCAGGTGCCTCGATCCGGTTACACTCGCGTTACCTTTTCACCACGGAGGCCGCGATGGGCCATCGGTACGCGATCCTCGGCAGCGGGCGGCAGGGCGCCGCCGCCGCCTACGACCTGCTGAAGCACGGCGAGGCGGACGCGGTCACGCTTTTCGACCTCGACGCCGCCGCCGCGCAGCGCGCCGCCCAGCGCCTCAATACGCTTTGCGGCTGCGGCGGTTCCTCGGTGGTGACTTCGCAAGCCCTGGACAGCGCGGACGTTGCGCGAGTTGCCTCGGCGCTGAAGGGCTTCGACGCGGCCCTGAGCGCCGTGCCGTATCGCCTGAATGTGGGTGTCGCGCAGGCGGCCGTCGCCGCGGGCGTCTCGCTGTGCGACCTCGGCGGCAGCACCGACGTCGTGCGCCAGGAAGTGGCGCTCGACGCGCAGTCAAGAGCCGCCGGCATCGCGATCGTGCCCGACTGCGGCCTGGCGCAGGGCATGGCCAACAGCCTAGGCGCCTACGCGATGGAACTCCTCGAACGCGAAGGCTTTACGCCCGAGTCGGTGCGCCTGTATTGCGGCGGGCTGCCGCGCGCGCCGAAGCCTCCGCTCGACTACGAACTCGTCTTCTCCATCGAGGGCCTCGTCAACGAGTACGACGGCGTCGCGCACGTGCTGCGCGCCGGGAAACTCGCCGAAGTCCCGACGCTGACGGAGCTTGAGGAACTCGATCTGCCCGCGCCGCTGGGGCGCTGCGAGGCCTTCGTGACGCTCGGCGGCACGTCGCTGTGTCCGTGGACGTACCAGGGCAAGCTGCGGGACTACAGCTACAAGACCGTGCGTTACCTCGGGCACTGCGTGAAGCTGCGGTTCGTGCAGGCGCTGGGGCTCTGGTCGCTGCAGCCCGTAACGACGCGCACCGGCGTGCAAGTCGTGCCGCGCGAGGTCTTTGCGGCGGCGGTGGCGCCGCGCCTGCTGCCCGGCGGCGGCGGCGATCTGGTGGTGCTGCGCGTCGAGGCCACCGGCCGCAAGGGTAATCAGGATAAGAACGTCCGCATTGAGCTGCTCGATTTCAGCGATCCGGCGACGGCGTTCAGTGCGATGGAGCGGACCACGGGCTTTGCGGCGGCCATTGTCGTCAAGATGTTGGCGCGCAAGGAGATAGCTCCGGGCGCCCGAACGCCCGAACGCGCGGTGCCCGCCGAGCCCTTTTATAAAGCATTGCAGGCGCGTGGGTTCAAGATTTCATGCAGCTAGGTGTACAGTTGGGTCCTCTATAAGACGATTAGCTTCCATGAGTCTAAGCGGTGCAAAAGCAAGGGGTTGCAGGTTTCATTTTTTTCGTTTGCAATCGCGGCTTCTTGGGGTAAATAGAGGGCTGTGCACAGGTGCACTAGGAGCTTATGAGGGAAGACTTGAAGGCCACGCGCCGTACATCGTCTTCTATGGAAACCATGCGGAAATCTTCAGCAATGACCCTAGAGCCTGAACAGCACCCAGCGGGTGCGCAAGGTCCTGTCACGCCTGGAGATCTGGACGAGAAGTTCCAGGAGCTCGAGGGCGTCGACGACCTGCGCCCATGGCCGCGCCAGCCCCTGCCTCCTGCCGGCGAACCCGAGCCGATCGCCACGCCGGACCTGATCCGGAAGATCGACAGCTCGTCGGAGATGGTGCAAGTCAAGGGCCAGCCTTGGTATAAGCGAATGAAGCGGGAGCGCCGCTTGCGCCGCATGCGCGAGGCCGATTTGCGCGGCGGCTCGTCGCGCGTGCCGTCGGTGCGCTCGCGCCCCAGCCTGCCTTGGTACCAGCGCAGTGCCTATCTGTGGGCGCTGGGCGTGATAGGCGTCGCCGCAGCCGGCCTGGCCACCTTCCTGCTGCTGACTTACACGAACTCGAACTAAGTCGAGTCCTGGAAACGGCTTACTTCACCACCACGTTCACCAGCCGGCCCTTCACGACGAACAGCTTCGCGATGGCTTTGCCTTCCAGCGAGCCCGCGACCGCTTCTTGCGCCTTGGCCTTCAGCTCGTCTTCCGAGGCATCCGCCGGGACGACGATCTTCGCGCGCAGCTTGCCGTTGACCTGCACGGGGATTTCCTTCGTCGCGTCGACGGTCAGCTTCTCGTCGAACGGCGGCCAAGCTTCGTAGGCCAGCGACTTTGCGTGGCCCAGGCGCTGCCACAGTTCCTCGGCCAGGTGCGGTGCGAAGGGCGCCAGCAGCAGCACGAAGCGTTCGGCCTGCGTCTTGCCGACCTTCGTAACGTCCTTCAGCGCTTCGTTTACGAAGATCATCAGGGCGCTGATGGCGGTGTTGAAGGCCATGCGGTCCAGGTCCTGCGTGACCTTCTTGATCGCCTTGTGCAGCGCGCGTTCCAGCTCGGCGTCGCCGTCGCCGGCGGCCTTCAGGTTCGCGCGCAGCTGCCCGGCTTCGGGCTTGGACTCGTCGTCTTCGACGACCACGCGCCATGCGCGTTGCAGGAAGCGGTGGACGCCCGGCACGTCGCGGGGATTCCAGGGCTTCGAGCTGTCCAGCGGGCCCATGAACATCTCATAGAGCCTTAACGTGTCTGCGCCGTGGGACTTGATGACGTCGTCGGGGTTGACGACGTTGCGCAGGCTCTTGGACATCTTCGTCACGATTTGCTCTACGGACTCGCCCGAAGCCTTCAGCACGAAGACGCCATCGCCCTTCTCCTCGACTTCATCGGTCGGGATCAGGCGCCCGGTCTTGTCCTTGTATGCGAAGGCGGTGATCAGGCCCTGGTTGAAGAGGCGGTGGAAGGGCTCCTTCGTCGAGACCAACCCTAAGTCGTACAAGACCTTGTGCCAGAAGCGTGCGTACAGCAGGTGCAGCACGGCGTGCTCGGCGCCGCCGACGTACAGATCGACGGGCATCCAGTATTTCTCGATCTCCTTGCCCCACGCGGCCTTGTCGTTGCGCGCGTCCAGGAAGCGCAGGTAGTACCAGCAGCTTCCTGCCCACTGCGGCATGGTGTTGGTCTCGCGCGTGGCGGGCTGGCCCGTCGCGGGGTCCGTGGTCTTCAGCCAGTCCTTGGCCTTGCTCAGCGGGGGCTCGAAGGTGCCTGTGGGCTTGAAGTCGGCCATCTCGGGCAGCTGCAGCGGCAACTCCTTCTCGTCGATCAGCTTGTGGCTGCCGTCGGCCATGTGGATGACGGGGAACGGCTCGCCCCAGTAGCGCTGCCGGCTGAAGAGCCAGTCGCGCAGGCGGTAGTTGACCGTCGCCTTGCCCAGGCCCCGCTGGGCCAGCCAGGCGGTGATCGCCTTCTTGGCCTCGGGCGTGGGCTTGCCTTCCATCGCGGGGCTGTTGATGGCGATGCCGTCGTCGACGAAGAAGTCGCTAAAGGTGTGCGGTGCTTTCAGATAGGCCTCGCGCAGGGCCCTGACTTCGGTGTCCTTCATCGCCTTCGGCGGATTGGCTTTCAGCCACGCGTCGGGCGGCATCACGACGGGCACGATGGGCAGCTTGAACTGCACGGCGAACTCGGCGTCGCGGGTGTCGTGCGCGGGCACGGCCATGATCGCGCCCGTGCCGTAACCCATCAGCACGTAGTCGGCGATCCAGATGGGGATCTTCGCCTTCGGGTCGTTCCTGTCGAAGACGGGGTTGTAGGCGTAGCCGCCGGTGAAGACGCCGGTCTTCTCCTTGGCCAGCTCGGTCCGCGCCAGGTCGCTCTTCTTGCTGGCGGCTACGACGTAGGCCTTCACGGCCGCCTGTTGTTCGGGCGTCGTAACCTTTGCCACCAGCGGATGTTCGGGTGCGAGGACCATGTAGGTCGCGCCGTACAGCGTGTCAGGGCGCGTGGTGAAGACGGTCATGCGCGTCCCCGCGGCCGCGCCGCCGGCGATCTCGAAGTCGACCTCGGCGCCTTCGCTCTTGCCGATCCAGTTGCGCTGCTGGATCTTGATGGACTCGGGCCAGTCCAGGCTTTCCAGATCGGCCAGCAGGCGCTCGGCGTAGGCGGTGATCTTCAGCATCCACTGCTTCATGGGGCGCCGCACGCAGGGGTGGTCGCCACGCTCGCTGCGCCCTTCTATGACTTCTTCGTTGGCCAGCACCGTGCCCAGGGCCTCGCACCACCACACGGGCACTTCCGCCAGGTAGGCCAGGCCCTTCTTGTACAGCTGCATGAAGATCCACTGCGTCCAGCGGTAGTACTTGGGGTCGGTGGTGTCGACCTCGCGGTCCCAGTCGTAGCTGAAGCCCAGCGACTGGATCTGGCGCTTGATGTTGCTGATGTTCTTCTGCGTCGTGATGCTGGGATGCACGCCGGTCTGCACAGCGTACTGTTCGGCGGGCAGCCCGTAGGCGTCCCAGCCCATCGGATGCAGCACGTTGAAGCCGCGCATGCGCTTGTAGCGCGCCAGGATGTCCGTCGCCGTGTAGCCCTCGGGATGCCCGACGTGCAGGCCCGCGCCGCTGGGGTACGGGAACATGTCCAGGATGTAGAACTTCGGCTTGGCGGCGTCGAAGCCGGCGTCGCCGGGGTTGGGCGTCTTGAAGGTCTTCTGCTCGGCCCAGGCGTTCTGCCACTTGGGCTCGACTTCGCTGGGCGTGTACTTCGCGGAAGGCATTTCTCTGGTCCTCGTGATTCGTTGCAGCACAAAGGATGCATCCGTGCCGCCGGTAGACGGCGCGGAAACGCTAGCGCTTGGTTCTGGCAAACGCCGAGTTTACTTGGGGTTGAACGAATTTGCCAACTACACGAGGCGCACGCCCGCGAGGCGGGCGCTGAGGACTCCGGTGGCGCGGCGTGACGCGGTGGCGGGGTGCGTTGCATCGGTACGCATAGACCTACAACTAACCCCACTTCGCCCTGCAAAGCAAGGCGCAGGGACACGAAAGGCAAGGGTCTTGTAAGTGGCCTTTTTTCAGAAGGCATTGGCATTAGTCTCGTCCTCAAAAGGAGCTGTGTATCATTGCTTGGCTGAGGGAGGGCTGGACCATGCCCGTTCAGAAAGTGCTTGGGACGCTGGTGCTCGGGCTGGTGCTCCTCTGCGGCGGGCGCCCGGCCTCCGCAGCCGATGCGGTTGGGCCAGAGGATGTAGGGAACCCGAATCCGGACAAAGGGATGTCGAACCAGAAGGTCGAAGCGCAACATGCAGAAGGCGGAAAGCAATCCGAGGTGCCGGATTTCAAACCGCGCCTGCTGGAGATCGCTAAGGCCTACCAGGGGTACGGGCGCGTGGACGACCAGCTTCGTTGGGCACCTTCGCTTTGCCGGAGCAGCCCGCCCAGCACGCCGGCTTTGAGCGCGAGCGACGACAAAGACTCGCACGGCCGAAAGCTCTACTATCTGTTTGCTGCAGACCGGCAGGCGTACCTCGAAAGCGCCGAGGGAAAGGCGCAATCCGCCGGGCAGGTATTGGTCAAGGAGAGTTGGATCCCCAAGGAGGTTGCCGCAAAGAAAATGGAGGAGGATGTATGGCGACGGCGCGAGGTTGTCAGCGACGGCTCCGTTCGAACGATGCCGGCGACGCATCCTGTTACAGAGGGCGAAGTGCGGGTTGTTCCCAAGGGTGAGAAGGTCGAGGTAACGGAGCGCTTTACCCGATATGTGAAGCAGAATGGAAAGGTGTTTCACGCCAGCGAATCGGCGGGCCTTTTCATCATGTACAAACTCGACGCCAAGACGGAAGGAACGGACAACGGCTGGGTCTATGGCACCATAAGCCCCGATCTGAAGACCGTCACCGGCGCGGGTCGCCTCCAGAACTGCATGGAATGCCATGTCCAATCCAAGAAGGACCGCCTCATTGGGGTCCCGCGGCCCAACGGCGACGAGTAGCGCCTCAAAGCGCCTTGACATTGAGGGGGAAAGCGCGGAAATTAGAGAGGTCCCGCGGGGGTGGTTCACCGCGGGCGCTTTTTTCACGGATGGGGGTGTAGCTCAGCTGGGAGAGCGTCAGGCTGGCAGTCTGAAGGTCAGGGGTTCGATCCCCCTCACCTCCACCATTCCGAAGGAAGCGCTTCAACCCGGCCCCGCGCCGGGTTTTTTGTTGGCCCATCTCTCCCCTTCTGTGCCCCTTCGCTCCGATGGACCGCATTGTTGCGGCGCGGCGGAAGCCTGCTATATGCTGTTTCTGTTTTATCCAGGTTAACGCCGCGGCCGAAGGGCCTCTATCGAGAAAGGGATCCCATGACCAAGGGCATGCGATGGACCCTCATCGCCGTGATCGTGATCGGCGCGGGGGCGTTCGGCATTTACTCCGCCAACCGGACCTTGACCTGCCGCGAGATGCTGGAGGAACAAGGCTACGGGAAAAACGTCTCGGGAACCGTAACGGGTATGTTGGCTTCCCGGAGCGAATCGGACCTGGTGGTCTTCCAGGAAGACCGAACCAGTTTCAGTACTGGCATCTTCAAGCTGAAAGATGACACCGGTGTGGTACCCATATATTACATTGTCGGACAGGTACGGCTGCCTATACAGAACAGCGTGCAGATCAAAGTCCGCTTCAACACCCGGCGCATCATCCTCAGCCAGGGCGGCAAGCCCCAGCCCTTCTTCGTCGCCACCAGTATTGAGGAATTGTCGACCCGCGATCCGGGCTAACGCCGCGCACGTATTACATCCGCAACTCCGCCAGCGCGATCGAACGGACCTCGATGTCCTCCTTGTGGATCGAGTGCACAATCCACAGCCGCCCGTTTACGACGCAGGCGTTGGGGTAATGGAACCCCGGCGCTTTGTGCATGCCCTTCAGGCGCGGCACGGAGGTCTCGTCCAGCGCCACCTGGACGCAGCGCTCGAAGACCATCCCGTCGCGGCTCAGCGAAACGGCCAGCATTCGCCTGCGCAGCGTGCCTCCGTCGGGGTTGCCGCAAAGCGCCACGGTGCAGTCCGGCAGCGACAGCGCGAAGAACTTCGCCTGCGCGTCGGGGAAGTCGGTGAGTGCGGGCGCCGCCCACGTCTCGCCGCCGTCGCGACTCTCGCACAGCCACAGGCGGCGCGAGCCGCCGTCGTCGCGCAGCAGGACGCGAATGCGCCCGTCCTTCGCCACAAACCAGCTGGGCTCGGTGAGCTTGTAGCCCTCGGTGCGCGGGGCGAGCACCTGGACCGTCCAATCGTCCATGCGCGCTTCGCCGCCGATGGCCACCAGCGCGTCGTGGCGGCCGTTGACGCCTGTCATCATCCAGCCGCCGCCGGGCAGGCGGCGCGGCGGTTCGTTGACGTAGATGTCGTCCAGCACCGGGCCGGCGCCCTGCCACGAGACGCCGTCCCAGACGAAGGCCTGGGCCGCGAGGTCTTCCCAGCAGGTCCCGGGCGTCTGTTCGCCTTCGACGTAACGCGCGCGCGTGTAGTGGATCGCCAGCAGCAGCAGCCGGCCGTCCCGCACCCAGAAGCCGCCTGGCGTCCACCGCCCCATGCCGCGCGGCGCGGGGACCGCGGGCTGCGGCGCCGACCAGTTCCGGCCGTCCGTGGACGTCGCAAAGCGTATGAGCTGCCCCGGGCTGTCCTCGTTGACCGCACCGCCCGACCACATCGCGAAAAACCGGCCTTCGTGGTGCGTAATGAAGGGGTGGCAGCCGTACTGCAACGGAGGGCCCGCCACGCGCCACAGCGAGACGGCCTCGGACGGAACCGGCGCGGTGTCGCGCGCCTGCTCCACCGTCCTCGAATCGACGAGGTGGACCGGCTTCGCGCCAATGGCCGTGCGCGGAACCTCTCGTCCGGCTTCTCCCGCCACCAGGCGCCCGCCTTTGGCGACGGCCGCTTTCGTGGCCAGCCATTCGGCCTTGCCGGGCTCGGTGCGCGGATCGGCCAGCGGCAGGCCCAGTGCGCAGAGGATCTTCTGGAGCAGGGCGGAACCGTTGCGCGACGACTCGACGCGCGCGCGAATCTTCTCGAGGTAGGCTTGCTTCTCCGCCACGCCGCCCAGCGCCTCGGCGGCTTCGCGCGGGAAGGCGTTGGCCAGCACGTCGAAGCAGCCATCGGCCGTTCCGGAACGTTCCACCGCGCCGCCGTACACGCGTACGCTCTTCGAGAGCGTCTCGCGCAACTCGGCCAGGCGTGAGGCATCCGCGTCCGGATCGAGCACGCCGGAGAGCGCTCCGCCCAGCTTGCGCGCCATGTCGCGCAGCCGTTCGGCCGGGATGTCGGGCTCGAGCATGAGGACCAGGGGCAGAGGCGATTCGAGGTTCAGGTAGGCGGTGTCCGATTCCAGTTCCAGCAGTACGCCGGTGCACCCGCATTTCGCGGCTTCGTCAATCGCCTGTTCGGCCTGTGCGGGTCCGGCTGCGCGCACGCCGGCGAAGACCTGCGCGCGGCCCGCGCATTCCGCGACGCCGGCTTCCAGCAGGCTAGCGGCGCCCAGGCCCGCGTGCTCGTCGTCCTCCAGAAACGGCGCATCGCCGAAGACCAGGCCCGCCGCGCCGCCGTCCAGGGCGTACGTCACCAGCGACCGCAGCGCGCCCAAATCCAGCGCGCCGGATGCCATGCGCGGCGTGACGCACGGGACCCACAGCCCGCCGGGAAGCGGTTTGCGCACGGCTTCCCGCATGGCACTGGAGGCGGATCGCCGGGCGATGGCCATGCGCTACCACTCGCCCTTTTGGACGCCGCCGAACTGCTTCTTCGCGTTCTCGCGGAAGGACGCGAAGGCATGGCGGAAGCTGGCGAGCACCTCTTCACTACCTTTGCCGCTGGCGCTGCGCGCGGCGGCGATCAGCGTGTGGCACTCGTTGCGGTCCATGTAGCTTGCAGCTTCCAGCAGGCGCGGCGCGTCCTCCGGCGGGACGGCCAGGAAGCCGTGCTTGTCGGCGTGGATCAGCTGGCCGGGCGCGATCTTCCGCCCGAAGACCTCGACCTCGATGCCCCACTGCACCGGGCAGGCCTTGGCGTGGCCGACGGCCATGCGCCGCGCGAGTGCCTTGAAGCCCGCGTTGGTCATCTCGTCGACGTCGCGCACGGCGCCGTCGGTGATGGTGCCGACGCAGCCCATCGCGCGGTGCATATTCGCCATGACCTCGCCCCAGATCGCGCCGTAGACGTTGGGCTTGTCGAGGTCGCGGATGACGACGATCTTCGGGCCGGGGACGCTGGCGATGTAGGCGAGGTACTCGTCCCAGGCCTTCGGATTCTTCTTGGGGTGCTCGGGATTGCCGGGCTGGAAGGTCGCGGTGACGGCGTAGCCGATCATCGGGCCCATCTGCGGCATGTAATCGCGCGTCTCCTCGAGGTTGAAGCCCTCGTGCGCGCTGTCGTGCCGCGTGATCTGCTCCCACCCGTTGTAGATGGTGGGCGTGTTCCAGCGCTTGAGCTGCAGCAACTCGCCGTGCGACAGACGTTCGGACATGACGTGACTCTCCTGGGCACGCCAGTCTACACGGCATGCCCTGCCCTCTTCAATGACTGCCGGCGATCACAGGTCGCCCAGCGCGATCGAACGCAGTTCGATGTCTTCCTTGTTCACGGAGTTGATCACCCAGAGCCGCCCGTTCGCGATGCAGGCGTTGGGGTACTGGAAGCCGCGGGCCTTGTGCATGCCTGGGAAACGCGGGGCCGCGTTGGCGTCGAGCGCCACCTTGCGCAGGCGCGTGAAGTCGTTGCCGTCGCCGCTCAGCGCCACGGAGAGGAAGCGCCGGCGCAACTCGCCGCCGGTCGCGTTCGAGACGAACGCCACGCGGCCGTCGGGCAGCGTGAGCGCGAAGAACTTCGACTGGCCGTCCGGCAGGTCCGTCGGCGCCGCGGGACTCCAGGTGTTCCCGCCGTCGGCGCTCTCGCTGATCCAGATGCGCCGCGAGCCGCCGTCGTCGCGGAGCAGCACGCGGATGCGCCCGTCCTTCGCCGCGAACCAGCTGGGCTCGGTCAGGCGCATGGGGCTTCCGGAAACACGCTTCGCGATGCAGTGGACGGTCCAGTCCATGGCCTTGCCCGTGGCGCTGACGGCGACCAGCGCGTCGTGCGCGTCGTTGACGCCGGTCATCAGGAATCGTCCGTCGGTGAGTTGGCGCGGGGCTTCGTTGACGTAGAAGTCGTCGCAGAGCGGCCCGAGCGGGCGCCAGCCTGCACCGTCCCACTCGAAGTGCTCGGTCGCCATGTCGGCCCAGCACTTGCCCGGCGCGGAGTGCCCGTCGACGTAGCGCGCGCGGGTGTAGCGCGTGGCGTTCAGCAGCAGCTTGCCGCCGCGCACCCAGAAGCCGCCGGCCGTCCAGCGCAGCATGCCTTCCGGCGGCGCCGTCAACTCGCGCGCTTCGCTCCAAACCGCGCCGTCCTTCGACGTCGCGACGCGCACCAGCTGGCCCGGGCTGTCTTCGTTCAGGCGCGCGTTGGACCACGCGGCGAAGAACTGCCCGCCGAAGTGCGCGATGCAGGCGTGGTGGCTGTACTGGAAGTCGCCTTCTTCCGGCCGCCACAGCGTGACGTGCCGCGTGGGAACGGGCTCGGCCGCAAGGGCCTCGGCTTCCAGCGCGGGCTCGAAGAGGTGCACGGCTTTCTGCGCGACGTCCTGCCGCTCGGTCGGGCGTCCGGCGTCGCCGCCGTACAGGCGCCCGCCCTGCTGCAGAACCTTCTTGGCGCGTTCGTACTCGGCTTCCGGCACGGCGTCGTTGGGCGCGCGTGTCTTGCCCGCGGGCAGGCCCAGCGCGCGCATGACGGCCTTCATCAGCGCGATGTCGTTCTCGGCCGAAGCGACCACTTTATAGAAGTCGCCGAAGTACGCGATGCGCTTCTCGTTGCCGTCGTACGCCTCGCGGCCTTCGCGCGGCAGGACGTTCGACGGCCCGTCGATGCAGCCGTCGGCGCCGGCGGCTGCGAAAGCCGCGCGCTGGTGCGGCCCGCCGGAGAAGATCAGGAAGTCCGCCGGCGCACCCGCGCGCAGTTCGGCGACTCGGCGCGCGTCGTTGGTCGAATCCTTCATGCCGATGACCGGGCCGTGTAGGCGCTGCGCGACTTCGGCGGCCTTCGCAGCGGGCCAGTCGAGGTGCGTGCGCGAGGGGTTGTGGTAGAGCAGGATCGGCAGCTTCGCCTCGGCGGCAAGTCCATCATAGTAGCGCGCGATGGCGTCGTGCGTGGCGTTCTCGTACCACGGCGTGAGCACCAGCGCTGCGTCGCAGCCGCAGTCGGCCGCCAGCGCCACCAGGCGCTTGGCCTCGCGCGTGGTCGTCGCGCCGCAACCAGCCAGGATGGGCCCCCGCCCCGCAGCGGCCTTCACGCCGGTCGCCCACACGCGGCGGCGTTCGTCGAAGTCCAGCGCGTGGGCTTCCCCAGTGGTGCCCGTCAACGTCAGGCCGGTGACGCCGCCGGCGAAGAGATAGTCGATCACGCTGCGCAGCGCGCCCGTGTCGACCTGTTCGTCGCTGCCGAAGGGCGTGACGCAGGCGGTGTACAGACCGCCGGTGAGCCGGCCATGG
This sequence comes from Planctomycetota bacterium, assembly GCA_023150555.1. Classification (GTDB taxonomy): domain Bacteria; phylum Planctomycetota; class SZUA-567; order H5-PLA8; family H5-PLA8; genus JAKLKQ01. The sequence goes on along the minus strand of JAKLKQ010000014.1, from coordinate 60,020 downwards.
CGGCGAACGGGCGTTTTTACGGCTTCCAGCAATGCGGAGGTCATCCTTTTTTCCTTTCGAGGTGTTCTGGTTTCGGGTTACTCGGCCTTCGTGTGCCGGTAGACCCACATCTTGTCCTGGTATGCGCATTGAACGACGAACACGTTGAACGCCGGATCGTAGTAGCCCTTTCCGACGCAGTACGGCGGCTTGGGCATGCCCGGGCCCTTGGGTGTCAGGGGCTCCCACTTGCCCGCGTTCAGGTCGAAGGTCGCCAACTGGCCGGTGCGCGGATTGGCGAGCAGGAAGACGTCGCCCGTTTCGCCGTAGGCGAATACGGTGGACGAGTCGCTGGCGGCGAAGGGAATCTTCGCGTCGAGCTTGGCCCACTCGTTCTTCTCGATGTCGTACGTGTAGGTGTCCTGCTTCAGCACGGCGACAATCTTCTTGTGCTTCGGCGCGTAGGCCATCTGCTGCTCGGCCTCGGGCGCGACCTTCAGCTTGTGCGCCAACTCGCCGATGGACTTCCCGCCGTTGGGCTTCAGTTCGGCCCATTCGTCGGTCGCCGGGTCCCACGTGCGCATGCAATGCGGCGCGCCGGGCGAGTTCTGGCCCGCGTAGAACCAGATTACCTTCTTGAGGTCGGAGACGTAGATCATGCTGCCGCCCATGCCCTTCAGTTCGGCAAGCGGGCTCTCCGAGGCGTAGCGCTTCCACTTCTTGTCCGCCGGGTCGAAGAACCACATCGTCTTGTAGGGCTTGCCGTTGGGCGCCTTGCCCAGCTTCGCGGCGACCTCGTTCTCCGGCGTGCCGCTGAATTTCGATTCCAGGAATACGGCGCTGGCGCAGTAGGTGCCGGTGCCGTGGATCATGCGCTTGGTGATGGGCTCGTAGATCAACGTGTCCCAGGTGTGCCCGACGAGCAGCGGCCCGCCGCTCTTGGTGAGGTACTGGCCGTCCTGCAGCGAAACGTTCTCCTTCCACCAGGCCTTGCATTGGTCGAAGTTCTTCTGCTCCTCGTCCTTCATCTTGTAGTCGGGGGTCTTGCCGAAGATGCGCGAGGCGAACATCAGGGTCCACTTGAACTTCGCGTGGTCGCCGCCTTCGGCCGCGAAGAGGCGGTGCCATGTGTTGCTGCCGAGGTGGAACTCCCAGACGTCGTTGGTGCGGCCCATGCCGTGGTTGCCGCCGGCGTAGAAGGCCGTGCGGCGTTCGGGCGCGTAGACCATCTTGTTGGTGTAATCGCGGGCGTAAGGCCCGTTGCGGCCGTCGCCGGGTATGGACTTGCCATCGGCCATGTGTTTGACCGGCGGCAGCAGCAGCGAAGCGCCGGCATCCAGGGCTTTCAGTTTCGCGACGACCTCGGCGTCGTCGGCGTACGGAAGCACGTCCTTGGGCGCGCCGTCTTCGGCGCCGGCGGTCGTCTCGGCCGCCGCCTCGGCCGGGATCTCAGCGGCGCGGGCGGTTCCCAGCATCAATCCCAGGCAAATCAGAACGGACATGCGTTGCATCGTGCGGTTCCCCATTTTCTTTCTCCCGTGTTGAACGTCACTCTCCTTTGGTGTCGGGCACGTCCTTGAGCGCGGTCTTCGATTCGGCGTGGTAGCCCAGTTTCACGCTGAGCATGCGGTAGCTGCCGTAGTCGGCGATGAACAGCCGCCGGTCGCTGTGCGTGGCGACGTAGGCGGGCCGGGCGAGCGCCACTTCGTCGCCGCCGATGGCGATGGGATCGGCCGGGCCGCCGTCTTTCACGATGGGCATGCCGTAGTCGACGTTGCCGTAGCGGCCGGTGCGCATGATGAGGTTGCCGTTGGTGTCCAGGATCGCGATGCTCGATCGGCCCAACTCGGCGGCGAACGAGCGCGCGTACAGGTCCAGGCCGAAGCGCGCGTTCCAGCACGCGCAGATGTTGCCGCGGTTCGGGATGAAGCCGCCCACGCCCACGCCGCCGTACATCCACTCCGCGCCTTCGACCCAGGCGTTGCCGCCGAAACCTTCGGCGAGGTCGAAGTTTCGCTTCGGGTACATCTCCTTCGGAAGGGTGATCTGGCAATCCTTATTTGTGCTGAGGAACTTGGCCTTGTTGGGCCTGAACTTCATCAGCACCTCGGCGCATTCGAGCGGGAACGGCTGGCCGTCGTCGAGCACGCGGCGCGCGGCCACCAGCGCGTAGATGTTGTCGTCGCGGTCCATGCAGATGCCATCCGTCATGGGCATGCCGGGCACGGCGTCCTTGTAGACCGGCTGCCCGTGCTTGTCCCAGACGTGGACTTCCGCCCAGCGCAGGCGGCCGGGGTACATCTGCGGCATGTAGGCCTTGCCGACGCCGAAGGCTTTGTTCACGTCGGCGAGTTTCTCCGTCGGCCGCACGTTGTAGCAGCTGACGGCGATGTAGCCCTTTGGCGAGACGTCGAAGCCGCCGAGGTGGAAGCAGCCCGGCCTTCCGGTGCCCGGCATCGGCAGGCTGGCGTTCGTCGGCCTGCCGTCGCCGTCGAAGCCCGGGTTGTCGATCTCCTCGCCGTAATCCCAGGGCACTTCGCGCCAGGTGCGCGGATCGTAGCGCCCCACCAGCAGGTCAGTGCGCAGGTAGATCAGGCCGTTGAGGTCAAAGGCGATCTCCTCGGTCGAGTACGGCACGCGCTGGACGCGCACCTTCCCATTGTCCGGGTCGATCTCCATGAGTTCGTTGCAGGCCTGGCCGACGCCGGTGTCGCCTTCCATCACCCACAGCTTGCCGGTTTTCGGGTTCACGTAGAGGCGCTGGCGTTCGCACGACGGCGCGGCCGGCGGATCGATGCGCGTGATGGCCTCGGCGACGTCCTTCGCCCAGTTGGCGCTCTCGACGAGCTTTCCGCCCTTCTCGGTCAGCAGGCGGATGTGGCAGGCGGACCAGCGCGAGAACTGCCATTGGCCCTTCGAGTAGTCGCGGCGCAGCTGCATCAGCTTTTCGGTCGAGTCGCCGCTGCCCGGCACCAGCCAGACGGTGGGCGGCTCGGTGTGGAAGTCCACGTGGAAGTCGTGCGACATGCTCGTGCGGTTCATGAAGATGCCCGGCGAGTACGACTCGAACGGGATCGCGCTCGATGCGATCTGCTTCGGGTCGTCCACGGGGCCCAGGTGCGTGTAGACGGCCGGGAGCTGGATGTCCTGCGGCAGGTGGCGGCTGAGGATCAGCCAGCTGGCGACGTAGATGTGCCCGTTCCTGGGATGCACGAAGACGCGCACGGGCTTTCGCGTGGGGACCGACTTGTAGAACTTCCCGTCCGGCGCGAAGACCTGGATCCGGTCGTTGCCGTAGTCGGCGACGTAGACGCGCCCCTGCGCGTCGGTGGTGACCCACAGCGGGCAGCAGAAGTGCGCGTCGTCCTTCTTGTGCTCGTTGCCGTTCAGGCTGCCGAGAAAAAGCTCAGCTGGCTTGTCGCCGTCGTACGCCATGCGCATCACGCAGGGCATGAAGTTGGCGTAGCCGCTGCCGACGTAACCGGTCATGTAGAGCCACTTGCCGTCGTTCGAGAACGCAACGCTCATGGGCGCCGACGCCATCGGATCCGGCTCCTTGCCCGGATTGGGGATCTCGACGGTTGTCTTGGGGCCTTCCATCGGCAGGCCGCCGGTCGTGCCGTCGGTGGCCAGGCGGTTGAGGCGGTACATGACCAGCGCCAGGTTGCCCGGCTTGCCGGGCCGCAGCGCCAGCGCCGAGGCCGCCATGCCGTACTTCGTCGGATTGATCTTGCCGAAGTTGCTGCCGGACGTCAGCAGCGTGCCGTCCAGCAGGCCCTGCCATTCGGGGAACCACCTGCCGTCCTGCGGGAGTTGGATGAACGAGAGGTTCTTCACGCCCGCGAGCGCCGCCTTCAGCGCGTCGGGCCCGTTCGATTTCGCTTCGGCGGAACTGTAGTCCGGCGGGAACGGGTACACCGTGCGGATGTAGTTGCCCTGGTGGTCGAAGAGCCGCCCGTGGTCGACGCCGCCGCCTTCGAAGATATAGGTGCCTTCCTCGGCGCTGGCGAACAGCGGCCGGTGCCCGGGCCCGATGCGCTTCTTGGGGCTCCAGAAGAGCGTGCGCTCGAACTGCGGCTTCAGGCCCAGCGAAACGCGCACGATGCAGTTGTCCTTGTCATCGACGTATTTGCCCAGGTCGTCCTTGCCGTCCCAGACGATCTTCTGCGCCAGGCTGTCCTTCGCGAACGGCGCGGGCGCGTTGCTTCCCAGCACGCCGCTGGCCAGGTGCCGGACGATCGTTCCCGTGCTCTCCTCGATCGCGACGGTGACGTCGCAGTACCCCTTCGACTCGAAGGTGATCTCGACGCGGTCGCCCGCACGCGTGACCTTCGGCGGCGCGGCGAATTCGAAGACATCTTCCCGCTTGATCTTGAACTCTTCCGACGCGGTCATCGCGTGCGCGGTGGCGGGCGCGAGGACGGCAAGCAGGACGAGCAGCACGGAGGTTCGCATGGCCTGAGTTCTCCGGGGATCGCTATTGGCCGGTGGCGGCGGTGTCCGGCACGTCCTTCAAGGGAAGGCGCTGTTCGGCGTGATAATTCAGCTTCACGCTGAGGATGCGGTTGTTGCCGGCATCGGCGATGAACAGGCGCTTGTCGCTGTGCGTGCCGACGTAGGCGGCGTGGAAGAGTGCCACCTCGTCGCCGCCGATGCTCCGGGTGTTCTTCGGCCCACCTTCGGCCGCCAGCGGCTGCCCTTCGTCGACGTTGCCGTAGCGGCCGACGCGCGTAATCAGGTTGCCGGCCGTGTCGAGCACCGCGACGGAGTAGTGGTCGACCTCCGGCGCGAAGCTGCGGCCCAGCAGGTCCAGCGCCGGACGCGCGTTCCAGCAGATGCAGCTGGAGCCCGAAGCCCAACCCGCGAAACCTACGCCACCGTAGAGCCATTCCGCGCCCTCGATCCAACCGTCGCTGACGTCGCGCGGCGCCTTGGGCCAGGCGGCCTTGTCCAGCTTCACAAGCGCGTCGTCGCTGGCGGAGAGGTACTTCGCCTGTCCGGGCTTGGCTTTCACCAGCGTGGAAGCCCATTTTAGGAAGTAGGGTTCGCCGTTCAGCACGCGGTTGGGGTTGGCGAGCACGTACAGGTTGTCGTCCTTGTCGAGGCCGATGCCGTCGCTCTCTCGGAACCCCGGCAGCGCGTCCTCATAGGCGAGTTGCCCGTGCTTGTCCCAGATGTGCGTCTCCCAGCCGCGCACGCGGCCGGGGAAGAGCTTGGGCGCGTACTTCTTGCCCGCCACCGAGCCGCCCTTGCCCTGCTTGGCGTAGATGTTCTCGCCCGTGTCGCGGCGGTCGGGGGACTTGGCGAAGTTCGGGCAGGTCACGGCCAGGTTGCCCTTGGCGTTGACGGCCATGCCGCCGAGGTGCCACCAGCCGTAGCGCCCCGTGGACGGCAGCACCAGGCAGGAGACGGCGGACGTGCCGCGTTCATCCGAGAATCCGATGCGCTGGCGCTCCTCGCCGTAGTCGTAGGGAACCTCGCGCCAGGTGCGGAAGGCATAGCGCGCGACGTGATGGTCGTCGCGCAGGTAGATCTGGCCCTCCAGGTCGAAGGCCAGATCCTCGGTGGTCATGGGCAGGTCGACGAGCTTGATTTTTCCGGAGTCCGCGTTGACGGCGACGAGCTGCATGAAGGACTTCATCACGCCGCTGTCGCCTTCGCCAATGTACAGCATGCCGTCGGCGGGGTTCACGTACAGGCGCTGGCGCGAGATCACCGGTGGCTTGGCGCGTACCACTTTCTCGACGGTATCCTCGTAGAAGTCGCGCTTGATGGCCAGTTTGCCCTTCTCCTCCTGAGCCAGCAGCAGGCCGGTGCCCTTCAGCGACTTCAGGTCCTCGTGCACGCCCCATCCGCCGAACGAATACGTTAGGCCCGGTATGATCCAGAGCGTGGGCTTCTCGGCCCAAAAATCGAAACCCACGGTGTGCTGCAGGCCGCCTGTGCGGTTCCAGTTGCTGGTCGGGTTGTAGCCGGTGAAGGGCAGCTCCGAGCTGGCGAGCACTTTGGGATCGTCGAGGTTCCCCAGTCGCGTGTAGCGGGCGTCGACCTTGATCTTCGGATCGGCGACGTAGCGGTTGATGATCATCCATGACGCGACGTAAATCTCGCCGCTCTTGGGCTCGATCCCCAGATCTACGGGCTTCGGCGTCCTGATGCTCTTCACGAACGCGCCGTCCTCGGCGAAAACCTGGATGCGGTCGTTCATGAAGTCGGCGACGTACACGCGCCCGGCGCTGTCGCAGGCGACGCCCAGCGGGATCTTGAACTGATCGTTCCCGCTGCCGTCCTTCTTGTAGTCGATGACGCCCTTGAAGATCTCGGGCTTGGCTTCCTTGCCGCCGTTGAAGGGTACGCGCGCCACGCACGGGAACCATTCGCACGAGGCCGGATACGGCGGGGAGAAGCGGTAGCCGGTCAGGTAAAGCCACTTGCCGTCGGGAGAGAGCGCCGCGCTGCGCGGCTGCACCGTCTGGTCCTTGCCGCCGTGGACGATGCTCAGCGCGGTGGCGGGTCCGTTCAGGTCCAGGCCGCCGGTGGTGCCGTCGGTGGCCAGGCGCGAGAGCGAGTATCCCGCGACGGCGATGCGTCCGCCGCCCACGTCCATCGCGTTGCCCGCCCAGCCGTACTTGCCGGGCGACGGGACCATGTTGTCGCCGCTGCGCAGCAGCGTGCTGCGGTGCTTGGGCCCGAACTTCAGCGGCAGTTTCTGGCCGTCTTGTGGAAACGTCCCCCACTCCAGCCCCGCGGTCTTCTCGAGTTTGTCGCCGGCGAAGGGGTATACCGTGCGCAGATAATCGCCTTTGTGGTCGAAGACCTTCAGCGTGTCGACGCCGCACCCTTCGAGGACGTAGACGCCGTCGGGCGCGGGGCAGATAATCGGGCTGTTGTTCTGCCCGACGCGCTTCTGCGGGCACCAGAAGAGCGTGCGTTCGAACTGCGGCTTCAGCCCCAGCGAGACGCGGATGACGCAGCTGTCCTTGTCGTCGATGTACTTGCCCAGGTCGTCCTTGCCGTCCCAGACGATTTTTTGCACCAGGCTGTCTTTCTGGAACGGCTCGGGCGCGTTCTTGCCCAGCACACCGCTGGCGAGATGCCGGACGATGTTGCCGTCGGAGTCCTCGATGGCGACGGTGACGTCGCAGCGTCCCTTGGTCTCGAAGGCGATCTCGATGCGGTCGCCGCTGCGCGTCACCTTCGGCGGCGCGGCGAACTCGTAAACGGCCTCGCGCTTGATCTGGAACTCCGCGGGGATCTCGGCGCCTTGCGCCGTGCACCACGCCGCCACAAGTAGCCCCGCCAGCAAGATCCGAGAATCGTTTCGCATAGCTCCCCCCTCTCTCTATTGTGCCGGTCCGGTCAGAAGGCCAATTCGCGATTGAGGTACTCGATCGAGCGGCGCACCTTCGCACCGTCGATCGCGCTGCAGTCCGTGCCGTCCTTCACGGCCATGGCCGCGGCCGCGCCGGCGGCTTCGCCCACGGCATGCATCGTGGCCATCACGCGTACCGCGGCGTGGGCCTCGAAGCTGGTGCTGATCCCGCGGCAGGCGACCAGCAGGTTCGAGACGCCCTGCGGCTGCAGGCAGCGGAAGGGCACCTCGTAGTAGCGCTTGGCGCGGAAGCTGTCCTTCGGCACGCCGCGCGTGGCGGCCGCCGCGTGCGGATCGGTCGCGCCCTTGGGGTTGTGGATGTCGATGAAGTAGCCGCTGCGCGCGATGCCGTCGTCGAAGCGCGTGCCTTCGCGGATGTCGCCTGCGCTCATGCTGTACTGTCCGCGGATGCGCCGGGTCTCGCGCACGCCGATCTGCGTGCCCATCGTCTCCAGGTACGCGTGCTTGAACCACGGCACCTCCGCCGCCAGCCAGCGCGAGAAGACGTCGGCCTGGCGGCGCCCTTCGCGTTCGGCGGCGCTGAGTTGCCGCGCGTCGAGCGCCGAGCGCTCGCAGACGCGCGTCATGTTGAACTGCAGGCAGCCCGGGCGCGGGTATTCGTAGAAGGCGACCCAATCGCGGAACGGGAAGTCCAGCCGGCCGGCTTTGCGCGCGTCCTCGAAGTACCCGGTCACGCGCTCGCGCGCGGTCTTCAATCCCGCGTCGAGCAGCCCGTCCTTGTCCACGCCCGCCATGCTGAACATCAGCGTGCAAGGCTGGCAGAGCCCGTCCTCGGCGCGCCCGACGTCGAAGGGCACCTCCGCCGCCGCCGCCAAGTCGGCGTCGCCGGTCGAGTCGATGAAGGCCTTCGCCTCCACCGTCTCCACCCCGCCCTTGGTGCGCAGGCGTACCGAATTGACATGCCCGCCGGAGATCTGCGCGTCCAGGAGCCAGGCGTGGAAGAGCACCTCGACGCCGGCCTCGGCGAGCAGTTCGTCGTAGACGATGCGCAGCTGGCGCTCGTCGAAGGCATCGTAGTAGCGCGGTTGTCCGGGGTGGAAGAGGTAGCGTTCGGCCGCGCCGCGCGCGCGCAGGCGCCGCAGGACTTCGCCGAAGACGCCGTCCACCACGTCGCCGGCCGCGCCGGTGTCCGGGTTGACGTAGCAGTTGCCGGCGAAGGGATTGACCATGCCCGCCGTGGCCATGCCGCCCGCGAAGCCGTAGCGTTCGACCAGCAGCGTCCTGTTGCCTCCGCGGGCGCTCTTCAGCGCCGCCGCAACGCCGGCGGGGCCGCCACCGATGACCGCGCAATCGTAGCGGGCGATCATGCCTGCACTCCGTTCTTGCCGTTGCTGCCCCGGCGGCGGGGCGGCACGGTGCGCGGCTTCATCGCCTCGTGGGTGATGGCGCTGCGGTCCTGCACGTCCTTGCTGCGCCGCGCGCCCAGCGCGACGGCCAGCGCGTCGGTGACGATCAGGATCGGCAGCGCGATCTCTGCGCCGATGCTGAGGTGCGTCGTCGCGGCCGTGGGCGCCGAGCCGGTCAGAAGCACCACGTCGCTGTGCTCCACCATCTGGCTGTTGTGGTCGGAGGTGACCGTGATCACGCGCAAGCCGCGCTGCCTGGCGAAGGCCACGCCTTGGATGGTGTCCAACTGGTTGCCGCTCTGGCTCAGCGCCAGGCAGACGTCGCCCGGCTTCAGCGGCGCCAGGTGCGTGAAGTTCAGGTTCGGGTCGTTGGTCCAGGTCACCGGCGTGCCGGTGCGGATGAAGTTCTGCAGCGCGACGAAGCCCACGTTGCCGCTCACGCCCACGCCGATGATGGCGATGCGCTTGGCCTTGTCGAGGTACTCGACGGCCTTATCGAAGGCCGTTCCGTTGATGTTGGCGCAGGTGTCCTCGATCGAGCGGCGGTAGCTTTCGGCCATCAGCGCGAACAGCGCCTCGGGCTTCATGCGGCGGTGGTACTCGGCGTCGACGATCTCCAGGCTTGCGCCGGTCACCGTCCGGAAGCGCTGCGCGCCCAAGTCCTCGGCCAAAGCCGTCTTGAACGCGCGGAAGCTGCCGAAGCCCAGGCGCTTGCAGAACGCGAAGACCACCGGCTCGGAGGTCTTGCATTCGCCGCACAGCGCCTGCAGGCTGATCGACTTGGCCTCCTGCGGGTTCTTGAGCACGAAGCGGGCCACCGCGGCCTGGCGGCTAGGCAGTTCGCTCAGGCGGCGCTCCATCTGGATCAGCACGCCGGTCTTGAGCATGGCACTGGACATGGGCTTGGGCCTCTCGATCTGTACTTTTAGTACACCAGTGATAACTAAAATGTATTAAAAATATATTGCCGGTCAACCCTTTTCCGGCGGGCTTGCTCGAGCGCGGATCGATATTGCTACTTCTTTGATTTCAATGAGTTACGCCAGGCCTTCGGGTCCGTGCCGAGGGCCTTGCCGGTCAACTCGGCCAGCGACCCCGCGCACGCCTCCTTTAATACGTCGTCCTGGCCGGCGTCCTCCAGGGCCCGGACCAGCGCCTCGGCGTCGGCCAGGGTCCCGGCCCGCCCCAAGGCCCAGGCCGCCTTAGCCCGCGCGGCGCGCCCGCCGTCGGCCAGGACCGCCCGCAGCACCGCTGCCGCGTTGGCAGCACGCAGCCGGCCCAGGGCCTCGGAAAGTTCCGCCTGCACCGGCGCGGATTTCTCGACGGCCAGCGCATCCACCAGCGGGGCGGCGTCGGGCTTGGGCCGCACCAGCCCGCAGGCCCGCGCGGCGGCCAGGCGCGTGCCTTCGCGCGGCGACTTCAGCAGCGGGATGATTTTTTCCGGCGCCTTCAAGGCTCCAATTTTCGCGAGCGCATCCGCGGCGACGCGCGCGACGTCGGACTCCGCGTCGGCCAACGCCGCCACCAGCGGCGCTTCGGCGCGCGCATCCTTCAGCGCGCCCAGGTCGTAGGCGGCCTGCACGCGCTGCGGCGGTTCGCCCTTGGCGAGGCGCTCGACGATCTTGTCGAACGGCTCCTTCTTGCCCGCGCCGGCGTTGCCGTTCAGCGCGGCTTCGGACTCCTCGAGCTGTTGTTCGTAGGACTTCATGCTCTCCATCAGTTCGCCCATGGCGTTCGCGGCGGCGGCGGAGTTGCCTCCCGTGAAGAGCGAGAGGATCGAGGTGCTGGGCCGCAGTTCGGCGAGTTTCTTCGAGAGCGCCTCGGCGACGACGGGCGGCTCGAGCTTCGTGGCGAGGCGGATCAGCTCGATCAGCCGGTCGGGCGGCGTCTTCTCGCCGAAGTTCTGGATCGCGGCGAGGCGGATCGGCGTGTCGGGATCGTGCTGGATCACCTCGATCAGCAGCCGCTGCGTCTGCGGCGGGTGCAGCTTGCCCAGCGCCGCAACGGCCGCGCGGCGAACTTCGGCGGGGCGCTCGGGCTTCAGGTTCGGCTCGAGGGCGGGCGCGGACTCCTCGTCGCCGGCGGTGGCGAGGGCCTCGATCGCGGCGACGGCGATGGTCGGATCTTCGGAGCCGGCGGTCTCGCGGATGACCGCGAGCAAGGCCTGGCCCGCGGGCTCGTCGCGCTTGATGCGGCCCGCCTTCAAGTCGGCGGCGCAGGCCTGCAGGTGCGCGGCGCAGGCCGCAGCGGAATCGGTCTGCAACGCCGAGCGCAAAGCCGCGGCGCGGTCCTCCTTCGTGCTCAGCCAGCCGAAGGCCAGGGCGAGCACCAGCACTACGGCGAGTGCCGCGGCGGTCGCGGCGCCCGCGGCGGCGGGCTTGTGCGCGGCGATCCACTTCGACGCCCGGCGGCCCAGGGACGGCGCGGCCGCGGAGACGTCCATGCCTTCGCGGAAGCGATCGAGGTCCGAGGCGAAGTCGTCCATCGTCGCGTAGCGGTCCTTCGGATTCTTCTCCAGCGCCTTGGTCGTGACGCGCGCGAGCGCTTCCGGAATGCCGGCGTCGATCTCCCGCGGCGGGCGCGGGTCGTCGTGCACGATCTTGAAGATCGTCGCGGCGACGGTGTTGCCTTCGAAGGGCGGACGCTGGACCAGGGCCTCGTACAGCACTGCGCCCAGGCTGTAGATGTCGCTGCGTTCGTCGACGCTCTGGCCCTGCGCCTGCTCGGGGCTCATGTACGCCGGCGTGCCCATGATGTTTCCGGTCATCGACAGCTTTACGCTTTGCGTGCCGGTGTCCTTGGCCAAGCCCAGGTCCATCAGCACGGGCTCGCCGTTGAAGCGCACCATGATGTTGGCGGGCTTCAGGTCGCGGTGGATCACGCCCATGCCGTGTGCGTACGCCAGGGCGCGGGCAACCTTCGCGACGATCTCCGTCAGTTGGGTAAAGCCGAGCTTTTTGTCGGCGATGAGCTTTGCCAAGGTCCAGCCTTCGACGTACTCCATGGCGAAGTACGGCATGCCGTGAACCGCGCCGACGCCATAGACGGAGATGATGTGCGGGTGCTTGAGCTTCGCCATCGCGCGGGCCTCGCGCGCGAAACGCGCCGACGCCGAGGGGTCGGCCTCCGCCGCGCCGGGCAGCATGACTTTAAGCGCCACGCGCCGCCGCAGTTCCATCTGCTCGGCCAGCAGCACCGCGCCCATGCCGCCGCGCGCCAGTTCCCTGGCGATGCGGTAGCCGTCGAAGACCGGCGGGAGCAGGTTCTTCAGCGCGCCGGGCCCGGGCGAGGCCGGCACTTCGGTGGCGCTGATCGAATCGACCGGCATCAGCTTCAGGCTTTCGTCGTCGTCCATCGGCGGCGCGAGCAGCGTCGCGGGCGGCGCGGGGACCGGCGGCGGCCCGGCCAGCGCGGTCAGTGGATCGGGGCTGTCGCACTTCTGGCAGCGGTAGGTCGCGCCGGGCAGCGGCGTGCGGATCACGAAGGTCTGCCCGCAGGCCTTGCACTGGAAGCGGGCGCCGAGCGGCATGGTGGGTTGAAGGTCCGCCATCGGAGACAGGGTACGGCTTGCCGGTGAAGGGAGCAATAGGGTCTTAACCCGTTTGAGGAACGGATTTTATCCGCCTCGATTGGCTCAAGATGCCCGCCCCGGCCTGCCGATAACCTCCTTATGTTACCGCGTCCCGAATTGCAGCCGTGGCTTCGGGATCGGCCGTGCCCTTGGGGGGAGGTTGCACTTTTCATGTCCGGATTCCCGCTGAAATTCGCCGCGCCGGCCGCGACCGCCGTCGCCGGTTTCCTGATGCTGACCGCCGACGCACCGCTCTTTGCCGCCGAAGTGCATCTGGCTTCGAATTACCCCGCGACGCCGCGCGTGGCTGCGCTTCCGCCGCGCGCCGCCGGTGCCGCGACCTCCGGCGTGCAGCCGCTCAGTGAGCCGGTGTGGGGGCTGATCTCGGCCGCGCGGCTGAACGTCCGCACGGGACCGGGCGCGGACTTCCGCATCGTGACTACCCTCTCGGGCGGCGACCGCATCCTCGTGACGGGCAAGGACGGCGAGTGGCTCGAGATCGACTGGCCCAGCGGCGCGCCCGCCTGGATCAGCAAGGACTTCGTCGCCGCCGACGGCACCGTGATCGGCAACAACGTGCGCATCCGCGCCCAGGGGCATCCGCAGTCGCCGATCCTGCGCGAGGTCGACGCCGGCGAACGCCTGGCCATCGTCGGCAGCGCGGGCAACTGGTACAAGATCGAAGCCCCTGCCGGTTCGCGCGCCTACATCTTCGGCAAGTACGCGATCCTCGGCGTCGAAGGACCGGCCCCCTCGCCCTCTGCTGCCGCGCCGGCACCCGTTGTCGCCCAATCCGAACCGGCGCCTACACAAAGCGTAGTTTCCGCCCCGGCGGAGCCGCCCGCGGCGTTGCCCCCGCTGGAACTCGCGCCCGCGCCCACCACTGCGCCTGTTGCCGTGAACTCCGCGCCGGTGGTCAAGGTCGAGCCCGCTCAAATTGCCGCGCCCTTCGAGCCCATTGTGGCGCCAGCGCCCGAAAAGACCGCTGCCGCAGAACCGCCTTCCAGCGTCGAGCCGCTGCCTGAGGCGCTGATTGCGCCTCCGGCCGCCGCCGCTGTTTCTACGCCCGCGCCTGTGCCCGCACCGGAAACGGCCGAGGTGAAAGCGCCCGAACCTGTCGCGCCCGCCGCAGTCGTTGCTCCGAGTGAGATTCCCGCGCCGCCGCCGACGCTGGCCGCGATTCAGTCGCCGGTCGCGCTGCCGCCGTCGTCCACCGCGCCGCTGGGCGCGCCCGTCCGCCCCGAGCCCATGCGGAAGAAGGCCGCGAGCAGCAAGTACGACCCGATGTACGGCACCGTGCTGCCGCCGCCGTCGGACGTGAAGGTCGAACCGCAGGCGTACGAATCCGGGCGCATGGACGCGGCCGCCGGCAGCAGCGCCGCGAGCCTGTACGCGGAGCCCGAACAAGAGAGCGACTGGAACCGCAGCGGCGGCCTGGTCGGCAAGACGAAGTCCACGTTCGTCGGCGTGGGCCACGCCATCAAGGGTTCGCCGCAGAAGGTCGCCGAGACCACCAGCGGCACGTACCAGATGGTCGCGCCGAAGGTCACCACCCCCGTGAAGCAGGGCGCGGGCGCGGTGGCGGAAGGCGGCAGGACCGTCGGACACACGATCTCCAGCGGCGTGAAGACCGGCTACACGAAGACCAAGGAATTCTTCGTCGGAAACACGGACGAAAAAGAAGAAGAAAAGAAGGACGCGCCGAAGGACCAGTCCTCCGCCGTGCCTGCCCAGGACGAAGCCGCGCAGGCCGAATGGGTCGCGGTCTCCGCGCTGGCGGAAGCCGCCGACGAGGGCGAGGACGTCGCTTACGCGGCGCAGGCGCCGGACGAGATCCCCGCCTCGATGCTCGAGGCGCCCGTCAATACCGATAAGAATTCCAGTGGAAATTCAGAGCCAACGACTGAGCGCATGGCGGCCGTTGCCGTTCCGGCGGCTCCCGCGCCCTCGTCGTCACGATCCCCCGAAGCCCTGCCGGTGCCCACCGGCACGGCGCCCAGGGCCGAACGCCTGCCCGAAGCCCGGGTGTCGCAGGTGCGCGCGCAGGACGGGCAGTTCGCGAACGCCGAAGGCTATCTCGAACCGGCAGCCTTCGCTCCGGTGGAAGGCGCGACGCACCGGCTGGTCAGCGGCGGCAGCACGCTGTATTACCTGGCGGCCGAGCGCGGCGTGGAGTTGGACGGCCTGCTGGGGCGCAAGGTGAGCGTCAGCGGCGCGTTCACGTCGAGTTCCGCGGCCGGCGGCCAGCAGATCCTGGTGGTCGGCAGCGCGGAAACACTGGACTGACAAACGGAATTTCACCAGAGAGATCACAGAGAACGCAGAGACTTTATATTGTAGGAAAGTTTTGCCATGCCAATAGGCTTGCCGTTCGCCGAGATTCCGCAGGATTTTAAGGCACTCGATATTCCAGCACCGCGCCTCCCTTTCAAAACCCACTTCACCAAAGAAGAGATCCTCGCACCTTACCAACCCTACGCGAAGCCGCCGGTCGTCCCCGAGGTCACGGCGTGGGTTCTGCTGGCAGCCTTCGCGCCGATGGCGTGCGTACTCGCCGCGGAACCTCTCTGGACGGCACTGCGCGCCAGGAAGCGCCCGCAATACGCATTGCGGCACCTACTGGTGTTGTCCATCGCGCTGGCGGGCACCCTGCTGGGGGCATGGGCGTTTGGCAGGCAAATGAGGTCAAAAGAACTCCTCCTGCTATTCTTGCATGGAAGAAGGAGTTCTCGCTTTTCAATAGCCGGGACCTTGTGGTCACGTGCCATCGGTTTACGGATGATTCGGAGGTGTGGAAGTTATCCATTTTCATTCGAGACCAGGAGGAATTCAGGCATGAGCGTACCTATTATTGCTATTGGGGCGCACGCTTTATCGAACCCACACGGTTCACTTACAGGCAAGACGGCTTGGACCTCGATGTGTTGGTCTTGACGCTGAACTGCATGGCTGTCAGCTCGGTGAACATAGAGGAAAATGCATTCTACGTGGATTCATTTGGACACCTACAGAACCTACCGATAGAAGACCCGAAGGACGGCACCGAGCGCCTTCTTCCAAAGAAGATGAACGAGGAGTTTTCTCGATGTGATTGGTATTTTCTTTCGGAGGGGATACTGCAATTTGAGTATGTAGCTCGGGTCACGTGCAGTAACCGGGCAAGGGAGGGATACTATTCCGTCCTGGGCAGGTACAATTTGGTGCACCAGGGGAGCGGCCTGCGCTTTGTCGTCGCAGAAGCGCATCGAGAGTGCACCGGCGAAGGTTCGTACGTCGCGCAACTCTTCGAGCTTGCCAATTACCGGTGACACGCCGAGGCGCAATGCGTCCCAAAAGTGGAATCGCCCGGCCCTATTCCGTGCCGTATAAGTGAACTCCACGCCGCCTCGAGAACGACAGCAAAGGGGGATCTGCCGTGGCCAAACATCCGGTTTTCTCCATGACCTTTGCGAAGGTGTATCCGCTGTACGTCCAGAAGGCGGAGCGCAAGAAACGTACGAAAGAGGAGGTCGATCGGATCATCTGCTGGTTGACGGGCTATACCCCGGCGGGCTTGAACAAGCAGATCAAGCAGGAGTGCGATCTTGAAACCTTCTTCGCTCAGGCACCCAAGATGAACCCGAAGTGCAAGCTGATCACGGGCGTCGTCTGCGGCGTGCGCGTGGAAGAGGTCAAGGACCCGCTGATGCGCAAGCTCCGCTATCTGGACAAGCTGATCGACGAACTCGCGAAGGGCAAGCCGATGGAGAAGATCCTGCGGGAATGAGGCGCCACGTTGCGCGGCGAGGAACAAACGACCTCAACGCAGAGACGCAGAGGACCCAGAGCCTCACAGAGGATCATAATTCGGACAGGATTTTGTTATGCAAATAGGATTGCCGTGTGCGGAGATTCCGCAGGATTTTGAGGCACTCGATATTCCATCGTTGCATTTCCCTTTCAAGACGTATTACACCAAAGACGAGATCCTTGCACCATACCATCCGAATGCGAAGCCGCCGGTCGTCTCGGAGGCCGCGGCCTGGGTACTGCTGGTTGCCTTTGCGCCGATGGCAGGTTTGCTCGCCGCCGAGCCTCTGTGGAAGGCCCTGCGCGCGTGGAAACGCCCGCAATACACTTTGCGGCATCTGCTCTTGTTCACTTTAGCGCTGGCTGGCACGCTACTGGGAGGCGTGGGAATTTGGCAGGCTGCCGTGGCAAAAAATGGGATCGTAGCTGAATTGGAATGGGCGGAACGCATCGAGACCCGTCCTGATGCCAACATGGTCGTCACCTTTCACCGGTGCAGGCCCTATGGGCCACACAAGCTTTCTATATATGCGCGGGATGACAACCGATACCGACACGAGAAAACTTACTTCAGCACCGAAGATTGTTGGTTCGATCCGCCCTTTGTGTTTCGGTACCGCAAAAGCGATGTGGACGGTACGTTCCTGAGCGTGACGCACCGCTACTCAGGCACAGGCTGTTACAAGGAAGAGGCCGCGTTCTTGATACAGGAGAATGGACATCTCGATGAAGTCCGGTTTGACGATGCTACCGATTGTCTCCAGAATCCCGTGCCCTTCAGTCGAAGTGAAGGAGTCTGGAAGCCGCCGCACTATTTCTTCAACGACGAGGGATTGGCCTTCGAATTTGGAATTTGGAAGTGGGACGATGCGAACTGCTGCCCGACGGCAGGCTACGTGACCGGAACCTATAAGATAATTCGGCACGGCGGTCGTCTGCGACTTATGGTGGACCAGGCAGCGCGAGGGCCGGTTGAATACGACCGCTGAGAATCGCCGACTATTACGCAATACGTAAGTACGGAATCCGACGCCCTCCGATAGACTTCAAGTTCTCAACTTTGATCTGTTCTCTTTAATCTCTCATCTCTTAACTCTTATCTTTCCTTTTCTGTTTCCTGAATCCTTTTTCCTTCATCCTTCTTTTTAAAAGTTTCGGACACCACCCAGGTGGGTCGCGAGGCACCGCACTGCCGGCTGCGACCGGCGTCACGGAAACCCCGTCCCTGGCGACTATGAGCACGCTCAAAGCCTGCGGGCTGTTTGCCCCCGCCGGTCATGTCGACGGGATACTGCCTTTGCGCATCGGCCTGCAAGGAGTCCACACGCTTATCGGGGAGGGATGACTGCCGTCCGCTTCTACCCCCGTCCTCGCAGTGCCCTCAATAAACATCGAACCAGCCACAAAGTCAAGGATAATTTTAGCTAATTTTTAATTATATAAGGTATTTATATATTATAAGTTAGGTAATTATCAATATCTTAAATGACATTTTCTTGGCCAGCTGCTCGGAATGGCTGGGACCCAGGTGGAGGTCTGAAGCACACCCGCTTTGGTCTCGTGGCCCTGGTGCGCCGATACTTCAAGGCAAGGAGCACTTTCCGCATGGGAAAGCTTTTGATCGCGTGTCTTTCGCTGGGTGTGGCCGCCGGCGTGGTCGCCCGATTCGCCGCGCCCTACCCTGACCGAATTGCCGACGCGCTGCTCGCGAGCGTAGATAATTCTGATGACCGGCTTGCCTTGTGCGGCCTGTCTCTCGGCAAGGGACTCGATCGTTCCGCGCGCGATGCGTGCCCGTGCAGCGGCGCCGCCGCGAGATGGCAACAGGGCCTCGGCACCGTCACCGTCTGGACCCGGGGCGATGACGGAATCGCGCGCGTCCAGATTGCCTGCGTCGATTTTCCGCGCTCTCTCTCGGCGGCCGAAGCCCGCAGCATTTTCGAGCGGGTTCGAACTGAGTTAACGCGCCGCCTTGGGCCTACCGCCGAGCCGATCACGCAGTTAGATAAAATCGGGTATCTCGATACCACGGCAACATGGCAGGTGGGCGAATGCGAACTTGCCGCAAAGTATCACGAAGGCAACGACAGCTGGACTTTTCGGTTGGTTCTGCCCCCGAGCAGGCCCATGGCGCTCTCCACCTTTGCGCATTAAAGATCTCTTCTCTATTGACTTTGCCCGGGCCAAATTTAAAAGCAACAAGATATAAGAAGCAGCTGCAGGTGAGGCAGAACGGCGCGGAGAACAAGCCATGATGCGGCGCATTGCGGGCGCGGGACTGATCCTGATGGGCGTCTGCCTTCTGGGTTGGCCTGTTTATCGAACGGCTCCCCGAGGCGCAGGGGCGCTCACCCATTCTCCCACTGATCTTCTCGGCTGGGCTTCTGTACGTGGGCGTCACCTGGGTGAAAGGTAAGAAGCCGGAAGCGTAGTCCCCCGCTCTACAACGCCAGGTACGTGATGGCGAGGGCGCGGCGGCGGTGCGGCGAGGTGTTCTTGGTGCTGGCGTGCAGCGTCAGCGGATGGTGGAAGCTCGCGCAGCCCGCGCGCACCGGCACGTAGACCTGTGTATCCTCGTTTACGCCGTCGGTCTCGCGCAGATTCACGGGGCATCCGTCGAAGCTCTTGGGCGTGAAGGCGAGTTGCCCCTTGCGATGGCTGCCGGGGATCATGCGCATGCAGCCGTTGAACGGCGTGGCGTCGTCGATGGCCAGCCAGCAGGTCATGCGCCGCTCCTGCCCCCAGTAGCTGGTGTCCTGGTGCCAAGGGACTTCGTTGCCGTGCTTGGCGTTCTTCAGGATCACCTGGTCAGTGTCGAGTTTCGCGGGGCCTTCCAGCAGCGTCTCGATAACCTCGCGGATCAGCGGCTTCTCGCAGACGGCGCGGATGACGTCGTCGTGCGGAGCGAGGCCCAGCAATTGCCACACCGCGTCGGCGCGGTAGGTGCCGTCGGGCTGCTTCCATTCCATGCCGCTGTGCAGTTTGACGCGGTCGCGTGGCACGGCGACGCGCCCTTCGCAGATGGCATCGACGCGATCGGAGAGCGCTGCGAGTTCCCCGTCGTCGAGAATGCGGCCGAAGTTGATGAAGCCGTTGACGTCAAAGCGTTCCTTTGCTTCGGCGAGCAGCGTGGAGGTTGCGGGCGCGGCGGGCATGGCTTTATCCTTTCGCTCAATGCTCAGTACGCGGCGGCCAGTTCCGGTTTGGGCGCTTCCCAATTCTTGCGGTATTCGGCGACGAAGGGTTCGAAGAAGGCGCGCGTCGCCGGCGGCAGCGGGTCGAGGTGCCCGGGTTCGAGGAACCACGGCTGGTTGGAGAAGAAGTCGAAGCAGGGCGTCGACGTCCGCGTGTAGGTCAGCATCAGCGTGCGGCGCAGCTTGTCGGCGTGGTAGCGCCCGCGGTGCAGGCCGTTGGCGTTGAAGGCTGCGGCGTCGCCGGCTTCCAGCGGCAGGCGCACGGCGCTGGGCATGCGGTTCGAGCGGTTATATTTCTGCCCGTCGGCGCGGCGGATGGCGTACTCGGCCGGCGTGTCCCAGCGCAGGTGGCTGCGCGGGACGTATTCGATGTCCTCGCTGGGCACCAGCGCGACCTGGAGCTGGATCCCGTTGCTCTCGAAGTTGCCCAGCTTCCGCTTCTCGGCCTCGTCGTCGCCCTTGGCGCCGAACTGCGTGTCGCGGTGCCAGTTGCCGTCTTCGCTTTTGAGAATCGGGTTCATGAACAGGCTGGTGCAGCGGAAGAGCGGCGCTTCGCCCAGGATCGTGCGGCAGACATCGAGCACCCGCGTGTCGGCGACGGCGTTCATCAGTTCCGGGAACCACTCGGGATGGCGTTCGAAATACGCGGGATGGTTGAGGTGCCGCATGCTGGTGCCGTCGATGCCTTCGCCCGTCTCGCCGGTCGCCGGTCGGGCGACGCGCCAGCGCGCGAGGATGTTCTCGCAGATCAGGCGCAGCCGCGCGGTGCGCTCGGGGTCGAAGAGCCCCTTCACGACGATGTAGCCTTCCTCGTCCCACTGGCGCTTCAGTTCGGTGTTCACGGCGTTCGCCTCCGGTTGGGGTTCGTACTATTCACGAACCACACGGGAGAGAACATTAGCGAGCGGAAGCTCGGCGCGGAATGGACGGGCTTATCGAAAGAATGGATTTTTTAACGATTCGCGGTAGGCGCGCGGGGAACAGCCTTCGCTGCGGTGGAAGGCGCGGCTGAAGTGGTAGGGATCCTCGAAGCCCACCGCGCGGGCGACCTCGCCGACGCTCTTCTGACCCTCGGCGAGCAGTTCGCGCGCGGCAGCCATGCGCCGGCGCCGCACCCACGCGATGGGCGGCTGGCTGGTCTCCCTTCGGAAGAGCGCCGCGAAGTAGACGGGACTCAGGTGCGCGACCTTGGCCAGTTGCGCGAGCGTGATGCGTTCGGCCAGGTGCGCGTCGGCCCAGGCGATCGCGTCGGCCACGCGCCCGGCTTCGGCGCCGCGCCCGTCGCTCGTGCCGGTCCTGCGTTTCGCGGGCGTGCGTTCGGCGAGGTCGAGCATCCACGCCGCAAGGTCCTGCATCAGACCCCGGGCGCGCAGCGGACCGGTGCGGCCTTCGTCGAGCATCGCCGCGATCAGGGCCTCGAAGCGGCGCGTGAGCTCCTTGCGTTCGCCGGAGGTGAGCGTCACGCGCAGGGGCAGCGCGGCCCCGCGCAGCAGGTCAACGCCGCCGCGGCCGGTGAGCTTGAAGCCGGTGGACAGCACGGTGATGGGGCGCTTGGGGTCGTGCCCGCTGGCGAAGCGCAGGCCGATGCGCGAAAAGAAGACGTCGCCGGGGCGCGCGTCCAGGCGCGTGCCGTCGAGGTCGACCCAGCCGCGGCCGCGTTCGATGAAGAAGTAGCCGTGATTGACGGCCGTCGTGGGTTCAATCTTCCATTCGGGCTTGCAGACGTAGCGCCCGGCGTGGCGGATCCAGGTGCGCGCGTCTTCCCAGGGGTCCTGGGCGCGGGCGGCGCCGTGGACGGAGGTTGCGCGGAGGATCTTCAAGAGCTTCGCCATGGGACCCTACTCTACCCCGCTCGGCCTTCGCCGCCATGCCCGCCGCCCGGCTGCCGCTTGACCGAGCCTCCTTCATATGGAATAGTAGGAGTCATCGCCTGCAGTGTCCCGAAGGAAGAGGGCCCGGGCCACCCCGCTCCGTTGCGCCGGAGCGGGTTTTTGTTGTCACCGTTCAGGGAAGGAAGAACGCCATGGCCGCCAAGAACCGGAGCTTCAACGTCGCCGTTGTCGGTGCGACGGGCATCGCGGGGCAGCAGTTCCTCGCCGCGCTGGAGGGGCATCCCTGGTTCAAGCTCAAGCGCGTGGCCGCCAGCCAGCGTTCGGCGGGCAAGCCCTACGGCGAGGCCGTGCGCGACGCGGCCAGCGGGGCCAGCCGGTGGTACGGCGAGAAGGCCTGCCCCGCGGACTACCTGAACCTGAACGTCGAACAGGCCGAGCACCTCAAGATCGACGACATCGACATCGTTTTCACCGCGCTGGAATCCGACGCGGCGAAGGAAGTCGAGCCGCTCTACGCGAAGAAGTGCCCCGTGATCTCGACGGCCAGCGCCTTCCGCTACGAGGAAGACGTGCCGATCTTCCTGCCGGGCATCAACCCCGGCCACGCCGCGCTGATCGAGACGCAGCGCAAGAACCGCGGCTTCAAGGGCTTCATCACCCCCGGCCCGAACTGCACCACCGTCGGCCTGGCAATCACGCTGAAGCCGCTCTTCGACGCCTTCGGCGTCCAGTCGGTGATCATGACCAGCCTGCAGGCGATCAGCGGCGCCGGGCGCAACCCCGGCGTGCTGGGCATGGACATCCTCGACAACGTGATCCCCTACATCCCGAAGGAAGAAGAGAAGATCGAGAAGGAGACCGGCAAGATCCTCGGCAAGGTCGCCGGCGGGAAGATCGAGCACGCCAAGATCCCCGTCAGCTGCAACTGCACGCGCGTCAACGTCCACGACGGGCACCTGGAGACCGTCAACGTCGGCCTGGGCAAGAAGGCGTCGCTCGACGAGGTCAAGGCCGTCTGGGCGAAGAGCTACGAGGAACTGCGCGCGAGCAAGCTCCCCAGCGCGCCCGCCGAGATGATCCACTACACGGAAGACCCCTTCCGCCCGCAGCCGCGCCTGGACCGCGACCGCGGCGACGGCATGACCACCACCGTCGGCCGGCTGCGCCAGGACCACGTCCTGCCCAACGGCGTCAAGTACGTGCTGCTGAGCCACAACACCAAGATGGGCGCCGCCAAGGGCGCCATTCTGACGGCCGAGTACTTGATTGAAAAAGGTGTAATCGGGTAGTATTCTGGTATAAATCGGAGCGCCCCGCGGGACCGCTCGCGGGGGCTTTCTCTACTTCCTTTCGCGCGCGATGCCGGAAATCGCGCACGCAGAATCCTTATCATCAAGGAAGCGACATGCCCACTCCTGACGATCGCTCCCAGCGCCGGAGACCCGGCGCCAGCGGCACCCGTCCCGGCGTGCGCGGACGCGCGGGCAAAGGCCCCGCCGGCCCCGGAGGCGGCGGGCGCCGCCGTCCCAAGCGCCCCGCGCGTTCCAGCGAAGGCGGCAGCAGCGGCATCACCTGGATCGTCTTCATCGCCATCTTCGTGATCGTGAACATCATCCTGGTCTCGACGACCGGGAAGATCATCATCCCGAGGTAGCGCGTGCGATGCACGTCGACGCCGGCACGCTGACGCCGTTCGCCCGGACGCCGGCCCGCAGCCGGGGCTGGCTGGGCCCGCTGGCGCCGCCGCGGGGCCTGGCGCGCGCGGTGGACGGCCTTGCCGCCGCGGCCGAGCCCCTGGTTTCGGGCGGGCGCTGGCTGCCGTTGGCGCTCCTGGCGGGCGCGCTTCCCATCGCGCTTTCGTGGCGGACCGGCTGGCAGGTGCACCGCCCGCTGACGGCCTCGCTGCTGCTGCTGCCCTGGCTGGCGTGTGTGCGGGCTGACCGCTGGCGCGCGGGGCTGGGCCTGCTGGCGGCGGGTTTCGCGGCGCATTCGGCGGTGGTGGTCTGTGCGGCGACGTGGGATCCCCGCGGCGCGGAAGCCGTCCTGAGCGGCAGCGCCGCGTACTGGCGACACCAGTGGCTGTGGATCGAGAGCGGCTGGGACCCCGAGTACGAATGGTCGGCGTGGGTGCCGGCGCACGGCCTGCAGCTGGCCGGCAACGCGGTGTGCTCGTACGCGTCGCTCGGCTGGCTGACGCTGAACCACGGGCTCGAGCAGGTCGACTGGATGAACTTCTACACGGCGCGGCTGGCGGCCTTCAGCAAGGCGCCGCTGCTGGCCGGCTGGCACCTCTGGTCGGTGGTGCGGGGGCTGGGCTTTCTCTTCGTGACGTACGAAGCGGCGTCGTGGTCGCTCGAGCGCCTGACCGCACAGGCACTCAGCACGCGGGCGCTGCGCATTCGGCGCTGGGCCTGGGGGCTGGGCCTGCTGTTGATGGATGCCGCCTTGAAAGCCGTGCTGCTGGAACCCACCCGCGAGATCCTTTACACGAACCTCCTTTGATGGCGCCGAGATCCCTTCAAGGCCCGGGCTTTGAAGGCGTCTTCGTTTCTGTAACCCCTTTGGAAAATCGGGTATAAGACGCGCGCATGTCGAAAAAGAAGGAAAAGGCCAAGAAGGCCACCAAGAGCGACCCGCGGGCGCAGACCGTCTCGCAGGACGAGGCGCCGGGAAACTCGGCCGCCGCGCCTGCGGCCACGCCGCTGCCGCCCACGCGCACGCCGCCCCCGGAGCCCGGCGACCACCGCCTGGAGCGCAGGGAACTGTTGCAGGCCGCTGGCGTGATGAGCGGCCTCACGATTCTCAGCCGCATCCTGGGCCTGGTGCGCGACCGCCTGATGGCGGGGATCTTCGGCGCGACGGGCATCAACGACGCCTTCCAACTCGCGTTCATTCTCCCCAACCTGACGCGGCGGCTCTTCGGCGAAGGGGCGCTCTCGTCGGCCTTCGTGCCGGTCTTTACCGAGCGCATGGCCACCAACCGCAAGGACGCGGCCTTCCGCACGGCGTCGCTGCTGCTGACGCGCCTGGCGCTGGGACTGTTGGGGGCCAGCGTGGTGCTGGTGGGCGCTTCGTGGGCGGTGCGCACGTACGCGGCGGCGTCCCTGGGCGAGAACGCGGTGCTGACGCTGCAACTGGCGGAGATCATGATCGCCTACTGCGTGCTGGCGAACGTCGGCGCGGTGCTGATGGGCGTGCTGAACAGCCTGCGGCACTTCGCGGCGCCGGCCTTCGCGCCGGTGCTGCTGAACGTGGCGATGATCCTGGCGTGCCTGGCGGGGCGCTGGGTCTTCGAGTGGACGAAGACGGAGTGGATCACGTGGGTCGCGTGGTCGGTGCTCCTCGGCGGTGCGGCGCAGCTGGTGATCCTGGTCTTGCCGGCGCTGGCCAAGGGCTTCCGCTACCGTCCGCGGCTGAGCACGGAGCACGACGAGGGCTACAAGGAGATCAAGCGCGCGTTCCTGCCGGTGGTCGCGGGCGTGGCGCTGTTCCAGGTCAATATCCTGCTGGACCAGGTGATCGCGCGCACGATGATCCCCGAGGACGGTCCTGTGACGATGCTCGCCTACGGCAACCGCCTGATCCAACTGCCGTGGGCGATCTTCAGCCTCTCGGTGGCCACCGCCGCGCTGCCGATGCTGTCGCGCTTCTGGGCGCAGGAGGCGCACGAGAACTTCAACCGCGCTGTCAGCGCCGCGGTGCGCAACACGCTCTTCCTGGCGGTGCCCTCGGCGGTGGGACTGTGCCTGCTCAGCACGGACCTCGTGCGGCTCTTCTACGGCACGGGGCAGTTCCTGATGCACGACGGCGAGGCCATCCGGCGCACGGGCAGCGTGGTCTTCTGCTTCTCGCTGGGCCTGGTCTTCTACAGCCTCAACGCCGTGCTGGCGCGCGCGATCTACGCGACGAAGGACAGCCGCACGCCCACCGTCGCGGCGATGATCGCGGTGGCCGTGAACCTGGCGCTGAACCTGCTGGTGGTGGGGCGCTTCAAGGAGTCCGGCCTGGCGGTGGCCTCGGCGATCAGCGGCGCGGTGCAGACGCTGTGGATGGGCCGCGCCCTGCTGAAGAAGGCGGGCGCGGAGGTGAACAAGCGCCTGCTGAGCTTCGTCGGCACGATGGGCCTCGCGGTCTGCGTCAGCCTGCTGGCCACGATCTACGTGCAGAACAAGTACGCGGGCAAGGACGACGTGGAGGGCTTCCTGGCCTTCTTCGCGGCGGTGATCGCGGCGCTGGTGCCCACGTGGCTGCTGGGGCACTGGTACTTCGACATGCAGCTGCGGCCGCTACGCCGCGAGGAAGACGCCAAGTCGCCGAACCTGCGCTTCGGCGTGCAGGAGGACCGCTGGCCGGCCGACCTGGTCTTCTTCCACGGGCTCTACACCATCGCGCTAATCGCGACGTCGATGGGCATGATGGTCTGGGCCACCCGCGACAGCCTGCCGCCCGGCGACGGCAACACCATCGCGCTGACCTGCCAGCGCGCGCTGGTGCCGGTGGCGGTGGGGATGGTCTTCTTCGTCTTCGCCTCGGGGCTCTTCCAGGCCCGCGAGTACGACGAACTGAAGGCCGCGTTCGGGCGGCGGCTGAAACGGAAGGGCTGAGGATTCAGGCTGCAGGGGTGGAGCGCCTTCGGCCCCTTCTGCCACCATCTCCCGAAGCGTCAACGGTCCGGTCTTCCTCCACCACCCCTTCCTCTGTCCCTGTGTTCCCGGTGCTCTCTGCGAGGAATCCTGTTCCGGTCAATCGTTCAACGCCAGGCGCGCTTGCGCGCCGCCGCAGTTCAAGTCCACCACGCCGCTTCCGAACTCGCCCTTCGCGAACGGCCCGTCGTGATGCGGGAAGTGCGCGAGTTCCACCGCGCGCCCGTCGCGCAGAGCCGCGCCCGTCCAGTTCAGGACAAGCGCGCCCGCCTGCGGCGAGCGGTACTCGGCGCGCAGCGCCCGCGCGTCGAAGGCCAGCGGCGCCTCGTGCAGTTCGGCGGCGAACTTTTCGAAATTCCCCGCGCGCGCGCGGCAGGACAGTTCGCAGGCCCACGCCGCCGCGCCGGGTTCCGCGCGCAGTTCCCGGCCCGCCCACGGACCCTCCGGCGCGGCCGTCAGGTTCGACGAGCAACGCAGGCCCACGTACGCGTCCCCCAGCCGCCCGGCCGCCCAGTGCGAACCCAAGGCGGTCTCGTCGAAGGCCAGGGCCGGAAAATGCGCGTGCGTATACGGCAGGCCGGCGCCCGCCGGGGCGGCGTACAGCGCCAGCAGCGTCGCCTCGTGCTGGAAGACCCGCGGCAGGCGCGCGCAACCGGTCCAGAAGCTCGCCCCCGCCGCCGAGTTGACCCCTTCGTCGCCGGGATGGTTGGCGAAGACGGCGATCTCAGGCGAGAGCGTGGCCTGCCAGACCTGCACCTGGCGGTCGGACTCGCCCGGCCGCAGGTCCTGCGCGGACGCGAGCATGCCGGTGGACTCGCGGTACGTCACCGTGTTGACGTCCGAATACAGGTTCAGGTTCTTCACGTGGGGCACGTCGGGCGGCGGGTAGTAGCGGTCGTCGCCGCGGTGGCGCTGGCGGTGCAGCATCGCCTCGGCTGACGCCGCGATGCGCCCGATTGCTTCGGGCGGCCGGTAGCCGCTGGTTGCGAGGAAGGAACTCAGCATGCCGCCGCCGTCCAGCGACGGTTCGCTGAGGCCGAAGAGGAGCGGCAGGACGTTCGCCGTGCCGCACTGTCGCGGGTTGAGCAGCGCGTTCGCGTAGCAGCGGCCCTGCGAGCCGCCGTAGACGCCGCGGAAGGACTTGAGCGCGATGTCGAGCACCAGCTTGTCGAGGACCCACCGCGCACGTCGGCGCGAACGATCGTCGGCGCTGAAATCGAATACGTCGAGCAGCGAGAGCAGGTCGATGGCGTAGTAGGTCGAGGAATCCCACTCGCTGGAGCCGTAGGTGCCCACCCAGCGGGTCCAGTCCGCCAGGTCGTAGCGCGCCTGGTGGAAGTGCTCGCGCGCCGGTCGCCCGGTGGAAGTGAATGCCGCCTCGGGCCAGGTCTCCGCGGCGAGCAGTTCGGCGGTGAGGAAGCAGAGCCGGTGGTTTTCGCTGCGGTGCAGCATCCTGTTGTCGGGCGCGAAGTCGCGGTACGGCAGGCCCAGCAGGGCCGCGCGGATGCGCTCGCGCAGGGCCTGCGGCAGCCGCGCGGAGGTCTGGGGCAGCCGGCAGGCGCGCAGCAGCAGGTGCGCCTTGAAGTCGCTGCAGTCCTTGCGCGCGTCCATGTGCGCGAGCGCCTGCTCGATCGCGTCGCAGGCCGCGCCCGTCTCGCGGTTCGCGGCGAGGCACGCGAGGGGGTCCTTCTTCGCTTCGGCGAGCTGTTCGAGGAAGCCACGCGCACGCGCCGCGTGTGCCCTGGCGTCCTGTTCGGCTTGAGTATTCATTTCGTTCCCTCACCGGTGGCTAAATGATATCGCCGAAAGCCAGTGTACGCACGCGTGCGGCGGCGAGGATCCGGACGGAAACGGGAATGTGTGTCAATAGATACTAGATGAGCGGCGTCGGATGGCGGCGAGGTTTGGCCGGGGGTTGCCGTTCTGGCCCCTGACCCTGGCTCCTGCGGATTACGGCCAGAAGGTCATGCGGCGGGAGTTGATGTCGAGGAGGCGCAGGATCTCGAAGGTGTCGTTGAGGTTCTTCTTCTCGGTCTGGGCCCAGATGAGGATGTCGAGGTTCTCGCCGCCGTTCTTGATGCGCGCGACGATCTCGTCCAGCAGCGCGGTGTTGGGATGGAAGTCGCGCAGCAGCAGGCCGAAGTCGGACTCGGGCAGTTCGTCCCAGAAGCGTTCGCCGTGCAGGTGCTCGATCCAGCGGTCGCGGCACCAGCGCCACCAGTACCGGCGCGACCAGTCGTGGATCGCGTCGGCGCCCAGGTCGCGCCCGGCCTTCTCGGACTCGATCCACTTGTGGCGCTCGGCTTCCAGCCTGGCCGAGACGCGGATCGAACCCGTCGTCTTTCGAACCAAAACGCTGTTCATCGCCGCCTCGCTTGTGCGCCCGGCTGCCTGCCCTGCCCGCTGCCCGACCTGATCCTGCGACATAAGTCTATGACCCGGAGCCCTTAATGGCCCCCCCTATGTACATCTAACGACTAAACAGGACTCCTTCTTCTACTCCATTTTTTGGATAAATGCACGAGTTGCATTTGATGAAACAAGGTCCGGGTGGGGCACAGTTTCCATAACTGGAAACACCGCCAGCAGATAGAATGAACCAGCGGGGCCTTGAGGGGGTCACAGGAGATGGGTTTCCCGGACCCATTTTCCATACCCCGATACGGCCCTTAAAAGTACGCACACGTGCAAATAATGGGGTGGCGATTTTGGCGGACGCGAACTCTTCCGATACGCAAAGCGCAACTGCATAGGCGGCGGAAAGGCCGCGCCGCCTGCATTTAACTGGATTCCAGAAGCCTCTTCCGCTCAAGCTGAGACTCGCGGATCACGTGTTCGAGTTCCGCGTCGGCCACCTGCGTCAAGGCCGCGGCCTGGTCCTTGGACGCGCCGTGCTCGACCGCCCGCGAAAGCACCTCGGCCTTGGTGGCGCCGCGCTTCTTCCCCAGGAACGGCTTCACGATCAGGTAGACCACGTCGCGGAAGGGCATGTGGCGCAGCAGCCGCCGCAGGAGCGTGAACGTCTGGCCCGGATAGCGGAAGAGCTTGTAGGCGAACAGCCGCAGGAGCCCCCGCGAGCGCTCGGCGTTCACTACTTCGCCGGACAGGCAGGTGGGGTCGATCTCCGTGCATTTGAAATACTTGAACCAGTCCCTGGCGTCGTCGACGAGCCCGCGCTGGATGTACTCCCGCCACAGCGGCGTGCCTCGGTAGACGCACAGGCGGTTGAATCCGAAGGTGTCGAGAGGCAGCCGCGCGGCGAACTTCATGGTGGCGCGCACGTCCTCGACGGTCTCGTCCGGCGTGCCGACGACGAAGAACCCGTGGACGATCTCGATGCCCGCTTTCTTCGCGGTCTTCACGGCGGTCGTGACCTGTTCGATCGTCTGGTCCTTCTTCAAACGGTTGAGGATCTTCTGGCTGCCGCTCTCGATGCCGAACATCAGCGTGCGGCAATGCGCCTTGGCCATGGCCGGGAAGAGGGGCTGGCAGACGGAGTCCACACGTCCTTCGCAGCCCCACTCGATGGTAAGGCCCTTCTCGTTGATGCCCTTGCAGATGGCCTCGATGCGCTTGGGCTGCAAGAGGAAATGGTCGTCGACGAAGTACAGGCCGCCGTACCCCTGGTTCTGCAGGTGTTCGAGTTCCGCGAGCACGTGCTGCGGGCTGCGCGCACGCCACTTGCCTTCGTTGAAGATCGGGATGTCGCAGAAGACGCAGGGCCAGGGGCAGCCGCGCGACGTCTGCATGGTCGTGAAGCGGTCCATCGAGAGCACCACTGGCACGTCAAGCGGCATAGACTCGATGAAATCCAGCGGCAGGCTCTCCCGGTCCGGGAACGGCCACTGGTCCAGGTTCCGCTCCAGGGGCCGGGGTGCGTTGTGCACCATCGACCCGTCCTTGGCCCAGGTGACGCCGGTCACGCCCGACGGGTCGTCGATGTGCTCGATCAGGTCGAGGATCAGCTGCTCGCCGTCGCCGCGGCAGACGAAGTCCACCTCGGGACACTGCAACTTCACCAGCTGCGCGTTCAGGGTGGCGAAGACGCCGCCGAACGCCAGTTTCACCTTCGCGTCGGCCGCGCGGATCTGGCGAGCCAGGATCTTCGCGTAGGGGTAACTGGTCGTGCTGAGGAAACTCAATCCGATCAGCGCGGGCTTCTGGCGCTTGATTTCGTCCAGGATGACGTCGTTGGGCGTCTCGGGATTGGCCTGGTCGAACATGACGACTTCGTGGCCGGCGCGTTTGAGCACGGACGAAAGCGACATGATGCCGATGGGCGGGAAGCCCATGATGCGGATTCTGCCGTTCGGCGCGCGGTGCTTTGCGGGCAAGGCATAGAACTGCGGGTCGCGGACGTGGACCAGGAAGACGCGCAATCGAGGCCTCGATTCGCCGGTACCGGACGAAGTGCTTCTTGCCTGGTCATCTGTATACTTACCTAAGCGAGTTCACTTTAAGGCATTTTCCTTCCAGCGCAAGGATTATAAATGCTCTAGAAACGCAATTTTAGGGAGACGCGTATCTCCGCACCGAATGCGCAACACGGTA
This sequence comes from Planctomycetota bacterium, assembly GCA_023150555.1. GTDB lineage: Bacteria > Planctomycetota > SZUA-567 > H5-PLA8 > H5-PLA8 > JAKLKQ01. The sequence continues at coordinate 29,722 of JAKLKQ010000014.1, read as the reverse complement.
TAGTGCAAGCCGATGCGAGAACGAGACCAGACCCTCACCGACGCCAACGCGCCCGAACAGGCCTCCGCGCCCCTTCCCCCGCCCGCTCGCGGAAGCCTGCGGCGCCGGCTGCGCTTCAGCCTGCGCACGATGCTCTTCTTCGCGCTGCTCGCCGGAAGCCCCGTCATCATCTATGCCAACCGCGAACCGTGGGTCCCTGGCCCGGTCTTGCGCGGGCACACCGACGGGCTGCACGCGGCGGTCTTCTCGCCGGATGGGAAGAAGGTGCTCTCCGCCGCGCGCGACGGCACCGTACGCGAATGGGACGCCGCGAGCGGCGCCGAGTTGCGCGTCTACACCGGCCACGAACGCGCGGTGTACACGGCGAACTATACGCCTGACGGCACGCGCATCGTCAGCGGCGGGCTTGACCGCGTCTTGTTGGTCTGGGACGCGGAAACGGGCAAGGAAGTGAAGCGCATCGGCGGCCACGACGCGCACATCCTCAGCGCGGTCTATTCGCAGGATGGAAAACGCATCGCGTACGGGATGTTCGACGGGTCCGCGCGGGTCGTGGATGCGCAGACGCTGGAACTCGTCGGCGAACTGAAAGGCCATACACGCAGCGTCGAGTGTGTGACGTACTCGCCCGACGGCAAATACCTTTCGACGGCGAGCGGGGACACTACGGTGCGACTGTGGGATGCGGAGACGTTTGCGGAAATTCGAGCGATTGCTGCGACTAAGGACATAGCGCATTGCGTGGACTTTGCGCCGCATGGGCAATGGGCGGTCGTGTCGGACAAGAGCGGTGAGGTCGGTATTCACGCGGCCGCTCCAACACGTGTGGTCAGGTGGAAAGGCGTTCAGAGTCTGAACCTTGGCGGTGCCGTGGCGCGGGCAAGAGTGGCCTCCGATGGATGTCGAGTGCTTGTCGTATTCAGCAATGGCCAAGATGCCGGCCTGTTGGCGTTCGATAACCAGTTTGGGAACGTCGCGGAATTGAGTTTCCTGGGTACGTGCGAATTTTCGTGGCCGGGTTGCAATATTACGGATGGGAATTTTTCGCCTGCCGGAAACAAAATCGTCCTCGCATCCCTCGACAAGACCGCGCGGATCTACGTGCGCCGCCGCCCCGAGTGGTGGTGGGGGTACTTCTGGCTCCCGCAGACGTGGCTGGCGATCGTGTTGCTCGGGTGCTTTGCGTGGAGCTGGCGCAAGGACCGGCGCGAACTGAAAACGAATTGACCACAGAGATCTTAACGGCGTTTCCGGTTTCCAGTCTCCTGTACTGGCTTTGCGAGAGTCAACCGGAAACCGTAATCGAGATCGCCGTTCTCTGTGCTCTCTGTGTACTCTGTGGTTAAAAATTCTCTTTCGACCGCCGGTACGCATTGACGGCCTCGTGCGCACGGCGCGCCGGCTCGGGCAGGCGGTGCTTCCCGTCGCAGCAGCGCAGGACAAGCGCCTCGGCGTCCTTCAGCGCGATCGCGTTCCCGACGCTTACGTAGAGCGGCTTCGAACCCGCGCGCGTGCGCAGCACCGTGCCGATGCGTTCACGTCCATCCTTCAACGCCGCGCGTGCGCCGGGTTTCTCCCCAACTTCCCCGTGCGCGCCGATGAAGCGGCTCTTCGCGCAGCCGACCGACGGCACGCCGAGCCACAGCCCCACGTGGCACGCGAGCCCGAAGCGCCGCGGGTGCGCGTAGCCCTGGCCGTCGAAGAACGCCGCGTCGATGCGCGATCTAATCTTTCGGAAGCAATCGAGCAGCACCGGCGCTTCGCGGAAGCTGAGGTAGCCCGGCACGTACGGAAACGTCATGCGCCGGCGCGCGCAGGCGGTCTCGATGACCGAGAAATCTTTGAGGTCGAGCACCACCACCGCGCCGTAGAGCCACTGGGATCCGCGCTGGTGCGACATGTCTGCGCCGGCGACGAAGCGCGGCGCGAAGCCGCGCGGCGTCTTCGCCGAGACGCGGGGCGCCAGGCGCGATTGCAGCGCCTTCGCGGCGGGGATGCTGAGGTTCCAGCGGTGGAGGTTGCGGATGCGCATGTGCCGAGTCTACGGCAGCCGAACGTGTTCGCGCAGATGCGATTCCGGTTTCCAGCTTCCTGTTTCCGGTTGCATGCTTGCGACGGCTTCCCCGTGTTGGGCGTTCGACCTTAACTGGAAACCGGGAACGGGAGACGGGAAACGCCGTTGCCGTCTCTCCCCTCAACCCTGCTGTTGCGGCGTCGGCGTCGGGACGGGCGTCGGCTGCGGCGGGATGTAGCCGCCCTTTTCGAGGCGCCGCAGGCGGGCCTCGGTGCGCGCTTCGAATTCCTGGCGCTCCATGCGCCGGCGCAGTTCCAGCAGCGCGAAGGCCGCCACCAGCCACAGCGGCCCGACGACGCCTTGCAGGATCGCGTCGTTCCACGCGGCGTCGGCGAACAGTAGGGCGAGGAACGCGCCGACCAGGATCCCGTAGCAGCCGTAGTACCACGGCGGCAGGGGTGCGACCGCGCGCAGGAACGGCGGACGCGCGAAGAGCAGCAACAGCGCCCCGCCGGCGCCGAGCAGGATCTGCACGGCGTTCAGTGCGATGGCGCCGTCGCCGAAGCCCTGGAAGTTGTCGATCGCCCACTTGCTGTTCCATGCGCTGCTGACGATCCAGACCGAGAAGAGCAGCCCCATCAGCGCGCCCACCAGGCCCAGGATCAGCGAAGGGCCCAGCGGAAGGTCCTGCAAGTACACCGGCGGCGCCGCGGGCGGGACGTTCTGGCCGTAGGCGCTCGAGTATCCCTGCGCGGGGCCGGGCGCATCGGTCTCGGGCCCGCGCCCTGGCCCGCTGTAGGGGATCGCGAGCAGGATTTCCTTGATGAAATCCTGCGGAAGCCGGTGCGCGGCGAAGGTGCGCGTGGCCTGTTCGAGCACCTGCTGAACGGCTTCGTGGTCCTTGCGGAATTCGGCGTGCGTCTGGATGGAGCGTTCGAGGTCGCGCTGCAGGTTGGGCGCCAGCGAACCTTCGGCGATCTCGACGGCCGCGCCGAGCAACTCGCGGCGTTCGGGCGAAAGCGTCTCGGGCTCCGGCGGCGCCTGGCCTTCCATTCCCGTCGCGTAGCCGGCGCGGAAGGCCAGATCGACGCAGACCTTGCGCATGGAAGCGACCACGGCGGGCTTCTCGACGCCGTACAGTTCGGCAATCTGTTCAAGCGTTAGGCCCTCGACGAACTTGAGGAAGAAGACGGGCGACTCGGGCAGCGGGCAGGCGGCCAGGGCCTGGCGAAGGGCGCGGCGTGCCTGGACCTTCTCGGTGCGCAGGATGCTGTGGGGCTCGTTTTCCTCGGCGGACTCGACGGGCGCGTCCTTGGGCATGGCCTTGTGGGTGTCGGCGATGGCGTCCTCGAGCAGGCGCGCGAAGCGTTCGGGCTCGGCCAAGCGCGGCAGGCGGCGCGCGGCTTCGACCCAGCCCGCCACGACCAGGCGCTGGGCCTGCGGGAAGCTCTTGGTCTGGCGGTAGGCGACGGCGTAGGCGAAGCCCTGGTAGCGGTCGACCAGGCTCCGCAAGGCGGAACGGTCGGAGCGAATGGCGCGGTGGACGGTGCGCAGCAGGGCTTCGTTCACACACAGGGCTCCAGGCGAATGACGCTATCGTAAGGCAAGACCCGTCTTGGGAAAGCGAAGGCGGAGCCCTCTAGCAGCCCGTCGAAAAAGGGTCGGGGCGCGCAGCCTTGGATAGTGATTCGGACCAAGACGCGCGAAGTCGAGGCATATCGAGAAGATACGCCGCAGCGAAGCGCAACGCAGGTCCGGATCGCAAGACGAGGCTGCCCGGAGGGTTGCGGTTCTTTTCGTCCTGAACTTCGTTCCGCTACGCGCGCCGTAGTTTCCGACTACGGCTCTGCTTCGCGGTCCTCGTTCAGTTCGAAAATCCCTCGCAACGCGGCCTGGCCCCTTTTTCAACGGGCTGCTAGGGCCTGTTACGGAGGCGGGTCCATATCCTTTGCTCTGCGAGGGAATGCTCATTGTGCAGTGCCGATGCCGGAACTCCAGAATCAGGCTAGGTTTCTGGCAAGTTTCGGGCCTAACGAACGTTGAGGGAATGAGCGCTTAGTTTATCATTGGCTCAGCAACCAAACTTGGCCCAATCCAGGCGGAGGACCCTCGTCATGCCCCGACCCATCCGTGGTGCGCGTCGCAGCAGTCCCAACCGCGGCATCCGCGAGCGCGCCGCGCTGCCCGACAAGAAGGTCGCCGTCCGCACCCAGGGCCCTTTCATGGGCACGATGCAGGCCGGGCCGGCCCGCAGCGTCCGCGCACACGGCCTATCCGACGAGCACCAGGACCGCGGGCTGCTGTACGTAGAGAAGCAGATGTGGCACGACGCGATCAAGGAATTCGAGAAGGCCGTGCAGTTCTCGCCGGATTTCAGCGAGGGCTGGAACAACCTGGGCCTCTGCTACATCTACCTCAACCGCATCGACGACGCGATCGACGCGCTGGACGAGGCGGTGAAGAACTTCCCGGGCTGGAACGTGGCGCTGAGCAACTTGGGCCTGGCCTTCCAGAAGCAGAAGAACTGGGAGGAGGCGAGCAACTACTACAAGCAGTCGTTGGCCAAGGTGAAGAACCACGCGCAGCTGTGGGAGGCGCAGGGCGAGTGCCTGGAGGCCCTGGGCCGCCACGACGAGGCCCTGGAAGCCTATCGCACCGCCGTCAGCCAGTACGGCGATTTCGACCTCGCGCTGCAGCGCTTAGGGATGCTGCTGGCGCGGCGTAACGAGATCGAGGAGGCCGAGCAGGTACTGCGCAAGGCCCTGCAGGTGAACCCGGAGTTCGCCGAGGCCGCCAGCATTCTGGGCGCCATCTCGGCGCGGCGCGGCGACATCGTCGAGGCCAAGCAATACTTCGAGCAGGCGAAGGCGGTCAAGGGCGACCAGGTATCGCCTTCGGTTGCCCGGGGCCTGGCGAACATCGCGGCCTTTGAGTCCGGCATCAAGAGCGAGATGAAGGAACTGCTCGCGGAGTTCGACGAGCTGCCTTCGATCGCCGAGTGCATGTTCAACGCCGGGCTAAGTTACATCTCCCGCGGCGACTACAACATGGGCCGCACCAGCTTCCAGGCCGCCGCCGACGAGGACGACCAGTGGGCCGAGCCCCGCATCTGGCTGGGCATCCTGGAAGGCATGGACAACCGCCCGCGCGAGGCGCGCGAACACTTCGAGGCCGCCCGCAAGCTCGACCCGGAAAACGGCATCCTGCCCGAGGCCATCGGCATGGTCTGCCTCTCGATGGGCCTGAACAAGGAAGCCAACAAGTACTTCGCCGAAGCGCGCCAGAAGGGCCGCGAGATCGCCATCGCGGGCGCTTCGTCCGACAAGTTGCCGACGCAGCTCGACTGAGCGCGGCGCTTCGCCCCACTCCATCGCACGACGACGGCGGCCTTCGGGCCGCCGTTTCCGTTGCATCTTACTCCGCCGCCAGTTCGTAGACGCGCACGCCTTGGGGCTCGAGTTCTTCGGAGAGCTTGCCGTCCTTGATGGCCAGCGTGCGATTGTCGAAGAGTAACTTCGCTTCGGCCGGCAGTTTTCCGCCTTCGGCCGCCGCCGCGCCGAGCTTTGTCTTCGCGCGGCTCAGGTTCACCGCCAGCAGGTAGCACTTGCCGCCTTGCACGAACGCGCGCCAGCGCAGCGCGTCGTTCTTGTCCACGGCCAGCGGGGCCTTCGCGGGTGCGTCCGCCAACAGCGCCGGCGCAAGCACGCGCAGTTCCTCGGTGAGGCGCTTGGCGTTCTTCAATCCCTCCGGCGATTGGTACAGCTTGAACTCCCCGGCGTGGTAGGCGAAGGCCGTCAGCCCCTTCACGCCCGCGGCCAGCGACTGGTAGGCCATGTTGCGCAGTTCGGGCCAGGTGGGCTCCAGCAGCCCGTAGCCCGTCCCGCCGGGGCCCTTGCCGTGAAGCTGCAGGACGTTCCACAGCGGCTTCTTGGGGCCGGCCAGCTGGCGCGCGGCGTCGAGTTCCCGCGTCACAGGGCCCAGGTCCGCGTTGGCGGGCGTGCGCGGATAGGGATCGGCCATCAGGATGTCGGGAAGGTTGACGTACGCGGGATTCTTTATGTGCTCGGCCCGCCGTTCGTACATCAGGCATAGCACTTCCACGCTCGGATGGTTCGGGTCGTGCTTGCGCACCACCTCGGCGCAGTGCTGCACTATCGCGGGGGGAACCTTTTGATGGTCGGGTTCGTCGAAGAGGTACCAGACCAGCAGCGCGGGATGATCCTTCAGCGCGTCGATGCGTTCGGCCAGCGCCTTCGCGTCCTTGTTCACCACCTGGTAGCGCGGCAGGCCCAGGAATACCTTCAGGCCCAGGGCGTGCGCGGCGTCGAGGTAAGCGCGGATCTCCTGGATCGGACTCGCGCTGCCGTCCTTCTCCTTCGAGCCCTCGCCCTGGTAGGTGTGGACGGTGTTGAAGCCCAGATCCTTGGCCGCGGCGAGTTGCCCCACTTCCCGCACCGAGTAGATGCCGATGGGGAAGAACGGCTCGCCGCCGATGCACAGGCGCTGCTGATCGTCGAGCGTCACCTTGGGCGCCGCCTGGTCTGCGGCAAAAGCAGGCGCGGCGGCTGCGGCGGAGAGCAGCAGCAGCCGGACGGCCGAATGAGAACGAATAGATGGGCGGGGCATGCGTTTGGCCTCCCGACGGGCGATTGGGTGCCTTGCAGGCTAACCCAACCGACCGCTGGCTTTCAACCCGGCACCCTCCTTGGCCGGCGTCCCTAAATCGCATCGCCTTGCTGTGTAAAGAGTTGCGAGATTCAGATGGGCCGAAATCGGGAAGCAAGGGACGCCTCCCAGCTGTCACCCGTTCGGTGTACTCCCTATATATAAGGAGGCCCTTCGGAGCGGAGACCGCGGGTCCGCGCCGAAGGGTCTGGCCTTGCTGCCATCGCAACAATCGAGTCCGGGAGGGTCTCCCCTTGTCCCTTTGCGTCAGGCGTCCGATTTCGGTCGTCGGAGCGGCGTTGTGGCTTTGGTTCGCCGGGTTGGCCGGCGCGTCGGACTACGACGAGTTCAAGGTCAAGCGCGAGGAGGTCTACGAGTTCACCGAACGCCCCGCCGTGACGCGCGCGGGCGACCACATCGAAATCTCCTTCGCCAGCAAGGGCTGGTGCGACGCGACGGTGGCGATCGAAGACAGCGACGGGCGGATCGTGCGGCACCTCGCCAGCGGCGTCCTGGGCCCCAAGGCCCCGCCGCCCCTCCATAAGGACAGCCTGAAGCAGCGCTTGGTCTGGGACGGCAAGGACGACCAAGGGAGATACGTCGACGACAAGAACAGCCATCACATCCGCGTCTCGCTGGGCCTCAAGCCGCGGTTCGAGAAGAACCTCTACTGGTCGCCGTACAAGCGCGTCGGCGAGGCCGCGCCGCTGCTTCAGGCCGGCGAAGAGGGCGTGTACGTCTTTGACGGATTCGGCGTCGACCACATCCGGCGCTACGACCGCGACGGCGCCTACGCCAGAACGATCTACCCCTTCCCCGCGGACCAGATAGAGCAGGTCAAGGGCCTGGAGTGGTACGACTTCCCGCACGGCCGCAAGATCGCGCTCAAACAGGGCCTCTACCAGCATTCGCTCTTCACGTCCGGCGACAACGCCAGTCTGGACGACAAGACCGCCGCAATGGAAGGCAACGGCGCCAGCGCCATGGCCGTGCGCGGCAAGACGCTGGCCGTCGCCAAGGTGCGCCTCAACCGCCTGGCCACCGACGGCAGCAGCGGCGGCAAGGAGGTCTACGGACCGCGCACCGCGGTGACGCTGAAGAACTTCTTCACCCGCGACAAGTGGGGGCAGACGCTGGAGGCCTGGCCGTCCAGCGCGGCCGTCTCGCCCGACGGCAAGTGGCTGTACCTGGCCGGGTACGCATTCCGCTTCGAGTACAACTTCGACACGCTGCACGCGGTCTGGCGCATGCCGCTGGACGGCAGCGAGGAACCCAAGATCTTCGCCGGGGCCTTCGACGTCTCGAAGGAAGGCGTCGCGACCGGCGAAGGCACCGAGCCCGGAAAGTTCCGCAACGCCACCTCCGTCGACTGCGACGCGCAGGGCCGCGTTTATGTCGGCGACTTCATGAATGACCGCGTGCAGGTCTTCGACGCCGAAGGCAAGCACCTCAAGAACATCCCCGCCGCCAAGCCCGCCGTGGTGCGCGTACACCGCAAGACCAGCGAGATCTACGTCTTCTCGTGGGGCGTGCCGTCGCGGGTCCTATGGGGCGCCAACCCCTTCCCGAAGTTCCAGCCGAGCCTTACGCGGCTTGGGACGTTCGACGATCCCAAGGTGCTGAAAAGCTATGCCCTGCCTTTGACCAAGTGGGAAGGCCCGCCGGGGTCGTACATGGGCCTGCCCAGCGCTCTTTTCTATACCGGCGAGATCGACAGCTGGGCCGAACCGCTGACGGTCTGGCTGGGGCGCGAGAACCGCAACGACCTGGAACGCGGCATCCACCCGGGCAACGGCGGCGCGGCCATGGCCTGGGACCAGACCGGGATCCTGGTGCTGCGCGAGAAGAACGGGAAGCTCGAGGCCCTTAGGAACTTCGGCGAGGAGACGCTGAAGCAGGTGCCGCGCGCGCACCCGCCCAGCGCGCTGCTGCAGAAGTTCTGCTTTAATCCGAAGACGCGCAAGCTGTACCTGCACGAAGGCGACGGCGGGCACTACCGCATGTCCGTCAAGCAGCTGCTTGAGATCGACGTCGACAACCTGAAGTACAAGACCCTCGACCTGCCCTTCACCACGCAGGACGTGGCCTTCGACCTGGACGGCCTGGCCTACCTGCGCACCGTGGACGTGGTGACGCGCATGGACGTCGCCTCGATGCGGGAGGTCCCCTTCGACTACGGCGAGGAACTGGAGGCCGTCGGCGAAGTCTTCGGCACGTATGCGCCGGTGATGGGCGGCCTGGTGATGCCGTCGACCTTCCCGGTCTGCGCGCACACCGGCGGGCTGTACGTCTCGCCCAAGGGCCACATCCTCGTGGCCTGCTCGTACCGTTACATGGGCGTCAGCCGGACCTCGCAGTTGGAAGACAAGCCGATCTTCGTCGGCAAGCCCTACAGCCCCGCCGTCTACCCCGGGCGCATCTCGTCGTCGACCTCGTCCTGCCTGCACGTCTGGAACAAGCACGGCGAGATGGTCTACGAGGACGCCGTGCCGGGTATCGGTCAGGTCGACGGCGTGGGCATGGACCGCGACGACAACATCTACACGATGGCCACGCCTACCCGCGTGCTGGACGGCAAGAAGTTCATGAACGAGATGTCCGAAACGCTGATGAAGTTCAAGCCGCGCAACGGCAAGGTGATCTGCTCGTCGAAGGCCGTGCCCGTGCCGCTGCCCGACGACGCCGTGCCCAAGAAGCCGCCGCAGCTGAACAACGGCCCGCTGGGCAACGCCTGGGTCGAGAACGCCGAGTGGTTCTACGGCGCGGTGGGCTTCGCGGGCTTCAACCCGCAGCGCGCCGGCGGCGGCTGCGCCTGCCGTTTCGCGCGTTTCGCGCTGGACTACTACGGGCGCTCCATTGCGCCCGAGCAGTACCAGTTCACCGTCGCGGTGCTCGATTCCAGCGGCAACCTGATCACGCGCATCGGGCGCTACGGCAACGTGGACAGCGCCGGCCCCGGCAGCGCCGTGCCCCTGGGCGGCGACGAGGTGGGCCTGGTCAACTGCGCCTACGTCGGCACGCACACCGACCGCCGCGTCTTCCTCTCCGACTCCGGCAACGGTCGCATCGTGAGCGTGAAGCTGGACTACCACGCCGGCGAGACGATCGCCCTCAAGGACGTCCCCGACGCCGCGCCGTAAGAGGTGTGTAAATCCTTGCCGGAATCCCGCGAACCGCGGCAGGCCGCTTCACGTCCTTATTCTGTATCCCGCTGAGGGGCTTTGGTAGACTCCCCGGTGCGGGAAGGCATTGCCCGCACTAAGGTGGCGCGGTTCGTTGCGCGCTTCGCGTGCCGCGTGCCTTCGATTTCCCGGGAAATGCCGGGACGTTTCGCTCGCAATACGCCACTAAGGAATACCGTACACAATGCAGGCAGGGAGGAATGCGACCATGCGGCTTGAATGGGCATTGGCCATGCTGCTGGCGGCGGTGCTGTGCGCGCCGTCCATCCGCGCCAATCAGGACTCCGAAGGTTTCCTGTGGGACCTGCAGGGCGACGGCTCGGTCTCCGACGGCGGAAACGACACCTACGACGGCGGCCTTTCGCTGCTGGTCAACGAGCAGGCCTTTCCGGGCGGCGCGCAGGGCCGCGGCGATAGCGGCGAGATCGTCTTTGGGCCCGCGCCGATGGGAAACCTTCAGGTGACGCGAAACGTGCTGGTCTCGCAGCAGGGGCCGGGCTGCGCGCGCTATGTGGAGGTCGTCGAGAACACCGGCGATTCGCCCGTGGACGTGACCCTGTCGCTTTACAGCAACCTCGGCACCGGGCAGGGCATCCAGAGCCCCGTGCCCCCGACCAAGCACGGCGTGCCCTACAGCATTGTCTCCCAGGGCGCGGGACGCAGCGTTCTTGCGCACGTCTACGCCGGGCGCCGCCAGACGGTTCGCGCGCTGGCCAACGTCCAGGACGGAACCATCGTCGAGATGCTCGGGCCGTTCAAGGTCGCTCCAGGCAAGCGCGCGGCCTTCTTTCACGTCATCGCGCAGCGCCGGTCGGTGGAGGAGGCCGAGGCCTTCGTCAAGAAGCTGGACTTCGACGCGCTGGTCCGCGATCTGCCGGCCGCGCTGCGGCGCATCGTCGTCAATACCGGCGGCGGCGGCGGGCTGTTCGCGCTCGGCGATCTGCCGCTCTACCGCGGCACGGTCGTCGATGCCCTGCAACTGCGCAGCGGCGAGCAGATCTTCGGGGACCTGAAGACCGCCGCGGTGACCTTCAGCGGCGAATTCGGCAAGAGCACCATCCCGACGGAGCGCATCCTGAGCCTCTTCGCGGCCGCCGAGGACGAGTACCGGCTTGTGCTGGACACCGGCGAGGTCCTGACCGGGCGCATCGCCGAGCCCGCGCTGAACATCAAGCTGCGCGGCGGAAACGAACTGGCCGTCCCGCTGGAAAACGTTGGGCGCTACGGCCGCCGCGTCCCCCAGCCCACACCAGCGCCGCCCCACGCCAGGGCTAAGGACAAGGATTTGGAATCGGCCGCGGACGGCGCTCCCGAACCCGACCTGTTCGATTCGCCCGCCGAACGCATCCTCTTCAAGGACCCCGTCTTCGTGCTGCGCGACGGCGACCGCATCACCGGCAAACTCGCGGCCGAACGCATCATCTTCAAGACGCTCTACGGAGACGTCTCGGTCGAACCCGCGAAGATCAGGCGCATCGCGTTCCCCGGCGAAGGCGTGCGCATGCCCGTGGTTGAGCTCGCCGACGGCTCGGCCTTCGCGGCCCTGCCGGCCGACGCGCACTGGAAGGTCACGCGCAGCGTCGGCGGCGAGGTCGCGCTGGACATCGGCCGCATCTCCGGCGCGATCTTCGCGCCCGACGAGGTCTACACCACAGAGCAGCCTCCCGAAGCGGCCGAAGGCCCGAAGACGCCCAAGACCGATGTGGAAAAGGCCATCGCCGAAGCCGAGGCCGACATGGGCGCCGGCGAGGACGAAGGCGAAAAGACCAAGGCGCCGACTGTTCCGCCGCCGCCCGTTGGGCCGCCGCCGTCCTCCATCCCGCCGAGCCTGAGCCTGAACAACGGCGACATCTTCCACGGAACGCTAAACGGCGAAGGCGGCGCCCTGACGCTCGAGACGCCCTTCGGCACCCAGAAGGTTGATCCCGCGCAAGTCCGGGGCCTCAGCGCGCGGCGCGGAGTCGCACGCGGCCTGCGCGTAACCCTGTGGGACGGCTCCTCACTGCCGGCGCGCTTGAGCGCCGGGGCGGCGGGCGCCGCGCCCCGGCGTCTGGCCTTCGAACTCACTGGCGGGGGGAAACTCTCCGTGCCGCTGGATGTGCTGGTTTCCTACGAGGCCCCCAACGCGATGCCGCCCGTCGAGCAGGCGAAGGAGATCGACGCCCTGGTCGCCAAGCTGGCCGATCCCGACGCGGCCACCCGCGACACCGCGCAGCAGGCGCTGTCCGGCATCGGCCTGGGCGTCCTGGGCGTGCTGGCGCAGCACTGGAACCACAAGGACCTGGAGGCCCGCACGCGGGTGCGGCAGATCTACCAGGCCGTCCTGAGCGGCAAGGGCGCCAACACGCCCGGCGCGGTCGGCGCGGCCGAAGAGGGCGAGGAAGGCATGGACGGCGAAGCGGGCGCAGAAGAAGGCAAGGAAGTCGACGCGCCGGTGCCGATCAACATCCAGCCAGACGGACAGCGGGTCCGGATGCCCTTCCGGATCCGCCGGGTTCTCAAGATGGAATAGGATGGGCGCACGGCTCTCTCTCGAACCGTGCGCCTCCTGAGATGATACTTAAGGCTGCGGAACACCAACCGTAATAATGTCCAGTTGCGGATTCGTGGCGTCGCCTTCTTCTATGATGATGACTCTAACGTTTCCTTCCGCGACGTTTGAGAAAGCCGTCTTCCACAGCCCGCTGGCGTCGGCAGTGACGCCGTTGTTTGCCGATGTTCCAACGGTAGTTGAGATGGAAACAGTCAGCAGGTTGCTTACTCTGCAAAGTCCAGCGATGCTAATGTCGCCGTCCCCCGTCCCGGTTCCGCTTCCTGATATCATGCAAACTACCGCATGCTCTACTCCCGAATTTGAGCCCAGCCCTGCTGTTGAAGTGTTATTCCCCGCGACACCCGTGAAACTAGGAAACTTTCTTACAGTAAAAAGAATGTCATAGGCAATGCTGTCGATCTTGCGGAATGCGGCGACAAATTTTTTCAACTTGGATTCAACCTTCTTTTTGGCGCCAGCCAAAAGTTTTTCCGCGGCCAGCCTGAACTTGTCCAGGTCCCCACCGCCCCCGGCGAGGAACCCCTTAGGGGGAAGCACGTTGGCTCCAAAAAAGGCGACGTTGCCTGCAACGGTGACGTCGTTGCTCTCGTTCCTGGAATCCGCATACAAGTCGGCGGCCAACTGTCCCACAAGACCGGCCAACGCGTCCGGTACGGTATCCGCGTTGCCTGGTGTCGTGGCTGCAAGAAGGGCGTCAACATCGGTGTTGAAGACGGCCAGTTTTGCCGAGATGTCCACCTTCAGATTCGCAAGCGCGGTCTTTATGGCCGCTTTGACTTCAGCTATGGCCTCTTTTTCCGTTGTGGCCGCACGGAGATTGGATGTCGACAGGAAAGCCATGGAAAGGACGGCAGCGCACATCAAACGGTAGGAAATGGTTTGCCGCATAGGCATGAGTCTCCAGGGAACCTGGTTGGCGCCTTCGGGCACCAGATGGAGGGTTTCTAGCGTTCGGAAGACGAAAGAAAAGCGCCGAATTCGGCGGCTCAGTCCTTGTCGCCGACGGCCTTGTGGATTCCGCTGCCGCCGCGGCTGCGGCGCACGAGCGTCAACTCGACCAGATGCAGAATCGCCTCGCTTCGATAGGGGCGGCGCAGGCTGGCGTTGAAGAGGTCCGGGTCGGGGCCGAAGTCGCGCCGCGAGTAGATGCCCAGGATGGGCACTTCCTGCGTCGCGGAATTCATGCGCAGCGCGTCGGCCACGCGCGGCCCCTGCCCCGTGCGGTAGCTGACGTCCAGGATCACCAGCGCGACGCGGTGCTTGGCGATCAGCGCGCACAGGTCTTTGACGCGGTCGGCGTCGGGCACGGCGCTGGCCGGCAGGCGCAGGCTCTTGCCCTTCGACGTTTTCCGAGCGCGGATGATCTTCGTGTCGTCGGACTTCGGCGTTGGCCCGGGCGGTCCGACCACCACATCGTAGCCGGCTTGGCGCAGGATCCCGCCCAGGATCTCGGCGCGGTGCTGGTCGTCGTCGAGGATCAGCAGTGTGTGGCCTTCGGCGCGCAGTTCGCGCACCAGGTCGGGGCGATCGAAGCGGTCTTCGCGCAGCCCGCGCAGCGTCGGGATGCCGGCCTTGTGCCAGGCGTCCTCGACGGCTTCCTTCACGATGCGGTTGATCTCCTTCAACTCGCACCACGCGTCGTAGCCAGGCAGGTGCGGGTCGAAGTGGAAGGTGTCGTGGCGGTCGACCGCGAAGACGAACTCGCCCGGGAAGTACGCCTCCATCACCGCCAGCTTCATGTGCGGGTAGGCGCTGTTGCCCAGCCGCAGGGCGTACACGCGCGGGGCCTCGCCGCCGGCCACCGGCACCGGGTTGGCCGCGATGGACGTCGGCGTGCCGCCGGTGAGATCTTCGAACGGATGCGCTTCGCCGAGGATCTGCTTCAGCGACTTCGCGGCGGGGAACTCGGGCACGCGGCGGCCCTTGGCCTGCGGCGCGTTCTGGTAGGCGTGCTTGAGATAGATCTCAATCGCACGGTTCACCAACTCGCCGGTGATCACATCCATCTTCATAAACGGCTCCTGGCTGGTGGCGGATAACAGTCTCGCCGCTTGGCGCAGGATCGCAAGTGACGGAGATCCGACAATCCGTGCAGCCCACGGGCCGGGGAGCCGATTCCTTGAAGGAGCCGCGCCGAGGCGCGTCTCGGTTGCGAGCCTTCGCCGAACCGATAGACTGGATGGCGTCATGATTCGACCGATGAGAATTCGCTTCGCACGTTCGCGCCCGGCGGCAGCCCTGTTGCTGGCCGCGCTGGCGGCGCTGGGGATGAGCGGCTGCGAGCGGCAGGTCGTGCGCACGGACTACTTCCCGCTGCGCGACGGCAACCATTGGGAATACCGCCTGCTCGACCACGCGATGCTTCAGCGCATGGCCGCCGGCGAAGAGATCGCCACGGAACTGGATCTCTCCGGCGGGGACGCCAAGGCGGGCGACGAACCGGCCGCGCCCGCCGCCGTCGTCGTGGGCCTGGACGCCGTCGATCCGAAGGAGTCGAAGGTTGCGAAGGATGCCGGCGACGGAGAGGATTCGGGAAAGACGGAAAGCGCCGGCCCCGCAGGGAAGGCGCGCCGCGTGGCGCTGGAACTGAAGGCGAGCATCGAGGACGACGTCACCTTTCGCGCGACGTACGACCGTTTCGAGCAGGTCTGGTCGAAAGCCGGCGGCTACGTGGGCTTTCAGAACGCGCGCGGACGCCAGTACCTCCTGATCCTGCCGCCGCATACCGGGTATCGCTGGGTGGTGACGCAGCCCAGCGGCGAGAATCTCTTCTTCGAAGTCGAGAGCCACCGTCAAGTCGCCACGCCCGCCGGGACCTTTCCGATGTGCGCGGTCGCGCGGCAGGAATCGCGCGACAAGCGCGAGATCACGCGCTACTGGTTCGCGCCGGACGTCGGGCTGGTGCGGCGCAGCAAGTACTTCCTCGACGAGGAAGTCTTTCGCCAGGAACTGGTGAAGTACGAAGTCAACGCTGCGCTGCCCAAGACGCGCAGCGCCGAGGAGAAGGAGATCGTCAAGGCGCTGAAGGGCGGCCAGCACGGCCAGGAACACAAACAGCGCAACAAGCAGTACATCCCCAACGACGATCCGTTCAAACAGTAGCATTCCGGCGAATCCGCGTCCTGCCCTTTCCTCCCCCGCCCCGGCGCCTATAATCCGCGCGTCTTCACTGCTTCTTTTGTGGCCGGCGGCTGCCGGCACCCCTGCCGGCGGGAGGCCGGTGCGTCTTCACGCCTGCGCAAGGATCCCGCTCCATGAACTACGGCCATTTCAACCGAGACGGCAGCGAGTACCTGATCACGACGCCCGACACGCCGCGCTTCTGGCACAACTACCTCCACAACGACGCCTACGGCGTGACGCTGGCACAGACCGGGCACGGCTACAGCTGGTTCAGTTCGCCCATCGCCTACAAGGTCACGCGCAACTTCGACATGAACTACTCGGCCACCGACCCGCGCGAAGGCCGCTTCCTGTACCTCTACGACCGCGACAGCAAGGAATGGTGGCACGCCAACCCGCAGCCCGGCGGCGCGCACGACCACTTCTGCTGCGTTGTCGGCCAGGGCTGGACGCGCATCGAGGGCGAACAGAACGGCATCCGCGTCGAGGCGACGTTTTTCGTGCCGACCGAGGACAAGGTGGAACTCTGGCGCGTGCAGGTGACCAACAAGACCAAGAAGCCGCGCCGCCTGCGCCTGTTCAACTACCTCGAGTGGTTCCTGGGCAGCTACCCCGGCACGTGGACCGACCCGATGGTCTACATCATGTCGCGCTGGATCAAGAACGAGCGCATGATGTGGATGGCTAACGACAACCCCGACAGCCTGCTGCAGTACGCCGGCTTCATGACCGCCGACCCTGCGCCCGACGGCTACGACAGCGACCGCCACGCCTTTTTGGGCACCTTCGGCGGCACGCACGCGCCCGCGGCCGTCGTGAAGGGCGCCTGTGCGAACAGCCTGGTCGCCGGCAAGCCCTTCTGCGGCGCGCTGCAGCATGACCTGGCGCTGAAGCCCGGCGCATCACAGCAGGTCGACTACCTGATCGGCGTCGCGTTCAAGCAGGACGAGGCCTTCGACCTGAAGGCCAAGTACCTGGGCGGCGGCGCGAAGGGCAATGCGGCCGGCAAGGCGCTGGAGAAACTCAAGACGTACCGCCGCCGCATTGCCGAGAGCGCCTACATCGAGACGCCCGATCCGGCCTTCGACCGCTACTTCAACTGGTGGCTGAAGAGCCAGATGCTGATCGTGCGCAACTGGACGCGCTTCCTGTACCGCGGTTACCGCGACGTACTGCAGGACCTGCGCGGATCGATGAGCTTCGAGCCCGAATGGAGCAAGCGCCTGGTGCTCGAGACCCTGCGCTTCCAGTACCGCGACGGCACCGCCCCGCGCCAGTACAACGAGCAGGGCGGCGACCACGACCTGCGCGAGTACATGGACAGCCCCAGCTGGATCCCCGACACGCTGTTGAGCTACATAAAGGAGTCGGGCGACCTCGGCGTCCTGAACGAGAAGCTGCCGTACTTCAAGAAGGGCACGAAGCAGGGGCATATCGCCGATGGCGAGGGCAGCGTCTACGAGCACGCGCTGGCCGGCGTGCGCTGCCTGTACCAGAACCGCGGACGCCATGGCCTGTGCCTGGTCGGGCACGGCGACTGGAACGACGCGCTGAACTGCGTCGGCCACGGCGGCGCGGGCGAGAGCGTCTGGCTTTCGTGCGCGTTCTGCTACGCCTGTCTGAAGATGGCGGAGCTCGCGGACCACATCAAGGACGCCGCGGTGGCCGCCGAGATGCGCGCGTACCACGCTACGATGGCGAAGATCATCAACGAGCAGGCCTGGGACGGCACTTGGTACATCTACGCCTTCGACGACGACGGCAAGCCCATAGGCTCGAAGCAGAACGAACAGGGCAAGACGCATCTGAACGTCCAGACGTGGGCCGTTTTCGCGGGCGTGGCCACCGGCGCGCGCCTGAAGCAGGTGCTCAAGCGCATCGACCAGATGGACACCAAGTTCGGGCCGGTGCTGCTGACGCCGGCGTACACGAAGTGGGACGCGCACATCGGGCGCATCACCACGATGGTGCCGGGCTTCTTCGAGAACGGCAGCATCTACACGCACGGCGCGAGCTTCAAGATGCGCGCAGACCTGGCGGCCAAGCGCCCCGACAAGGCCTACCAGACCTTCGTCAAGGTTACGCCGCTGAATCCGGCGAATTCGCCGAAACACAGCAGCATGGAGCCCTTCGGGCTGACGAACTTCTTCATCGGCCCCGACGCGCCGGACAAGAAGCGCAACTTCGGGCGCTGCCTTTACACCTACAACTCAGGTTCGGGCAACTGGCTCTACGTCAACGCACTGGAGGAGATGCTCGGCGTGGCGGCGGACTTCGACGGCCTGCGCATCCAGCCCCAGCCGCCGAAGAAGTGGAAGAGCTACACCGTGCGGCGGACGTGGCGCGGCGCGAAGTACGTCATCGCCTTCGCGCGCAAGGCCGGCACGAAGGGCGTCGCGGTCGTTTGTGACGGCAAGAAGCTGAGCGGAAACCTGGTGCCCGCCTTCGGCGACGGGAAGACGCACCAGGTCGACGTGACGTTCGGCTGATCGCGCCATTCGAAGACGAATCGAGGGGCCGCCCGCGAATCAGCTTCGCGGGCGGCTTTCTATTTCTGCACATTGCGAACTTCTGAAGCCGATTTTCCGTTTCGCCGATATCCCTGAAAATAGCGCAACCTGTTACAATACCGGCGCTTTCAACAAAGCACCGGGGGGGGGGACGAAAGGACGGCGTCATGAATTCCAAAGCCTGGGACGAGGTCGCCAAGAGCTACTTCGACCTGGTGGTCAGCCCCTTCCAGCCCGGCGTCGTCAATCCCCTGTTGGGCCACCTGAAGAAGATCCCCCAGCCCGGCAGGTGTACCGTCGCGGACCTGGGCTGCGGGATCGGTAACTTCCTACCCTTCCTCGCCGAACGTTTCGGCACCGTATACGCGGTGGACTTCTCCGCGGGGATGCTGCGCGAAGCGCGCAAGAGCCACGACGGGAAGAACGTCCGCTATCTCAAGCGCTGCCTGACCGACCTCGCGCCCCTGCACGGGAAACTAGAGGTCGCCATCGCCGTCAACAGCGTGCTGGCGCCCAGGCACGAGACCGTCGACGCGATCCTGGAAGAGATCCTGCGCACGTTGAAGCCCGGCGGGCGCTTCGCAGGAGTCTTTCCTTCAATGGAGGCGATCCTCTACCACGGCCAGCTGATCCTGGGACGCGAACTGGAGAAGGCCGGCAGCGCCTCGTCGGCGCGCCGCCGCGCGGTGCGCATCCACGAGAACGCCAAGTACGACTATCTGACGGGGCTGTATCGCGACGGGAACGAGGTTCAGAAGTTCTACTACGCCTTCGAACTGCGCCAGCGCCTAAAGCGTGCGGGTTTCAAGAACGTGCGCTTGGGCAAGGTGCTGTATCCGTGGGACGCCGTGGGCGACTACGAAGCCTTCCCCGGCCAGCCGCCGATGTGGGACTGGTGCGTGAAGGCCAAAGTGTAGGAGCCAGGCTTCAGGAATCGGGATTCAGGGGTGGAGCGCCTTCGGCGCCCCTTTCTCAGGCCATCGGTATCGTGAGGTATTCATGAAGCGCGGCGAGAGCCGCACCTTTCCTGAATCCTGAGCCCTGTCTTACCCAAAGCGTACGCAGTAGATCGGCGGCAGGTGCTCGGCGAGCGTCTTCCACCTGTCGCCCTGGTTCTCCGAGACCCACAGAGAACCCGTGGTGCTGCCGAAGACCAGTCGGTCGCCCGTTTCGTCGACGTCCAGGCAATGGCGGAAGCAGATGTCGTAGGCGTGCTTCTGCGGCAGGCCTTTGCGCAAGGTCTTGAAGGTCTTGCCGCCGTCGCGGGTGCGGGTGACGACAACCTGGCCCTTCACCGGTACGCGGCGTTCGTCCTTTTCGGCGGGCACGAACCACGCGGTCTTCGGGTCCTTGGGGTGCACAACCACCGCGAAGCCGAAGACGCTGGGCTTCACGCCCTTGAGTTCGGTCCAGTTTGCGCCGCCGTCGGTGGAGCGGAAGATGCCGTTGTGGTGCTGCACCCACAGCACGTTCGGATCGGCCGGGCACTGCGCGATGCGGTGCGGGTCCTGGCCCTGCATCAGGTAAGCCTGTTCGGGCGGAACGTAGTCGCCGCGCATGCCCTTGCCATCGTTGTCCCAGGACTTACCGCCGTCCTTGGTGATCCAGACGCCAGCGCACGATATCCCCACGGTGACGTGCTTGCTGTCATTGGGGTTTACGCAGACCGAATGGATCCCCGGCAGGTCCATGCCGCCGCCCATCCATTTCTTGCGGCGCGGGCTGTTCCACATCGGCATATTGAGTTCCCAGGTCTTGCC
Organism: Planctomycetota bacterium; assembly: GCA_023150555.1. Lineage (GTDB taxonomy): Bacteria > Planctomycetota > SZUA-567 > H5-PLA8 > H5-PLA8 > JAKLKQ01. The sequence continues at coordinate 9,914 of JAKLKQ010000014.1, read as the reverse complement.
GCGGTCCTTGCTGCGGAAGAGCCCGCCCGGCAGCGTCCCGCACCACAGCACGCCGGGTTCGTCGGCGCCGCCGGCCGCCAGTTCCCAGACCAGTTCCAGGTTCCAACGGATCGCCGTGCCGAAATAGGTCTTCCACTCGGCGTCCTCGCCCTCGGGCTGCTTGGGATACGCCGGCGAGGTGATCTCGGTCCAGGACTTCCCGCCGTTGTCGCTGCGGTGCAGTTTCACGCCGAAATGGCCGTGCCCCAGCGCGGCGTACAAGGCGCCGTCGCGGCGGTCGGGTAGGAGCATTGAACAGTTCTGCGCGGGAAAGTGCACCTTCCTAATGGCCCAGCCGCCCTTGCCGCGGACGATCTCGAAGACGCCCTTGCGCGTCGCGGCCCAGATCTTCTTGCTCATGGTCGTGCGTCTCCTCCTCTATCCTTCGTTGACCGCCGGATTAACCGCCGGAAAGCGCCTGCATGACGTAGATCTTCGCGTCGGGGCCGACGGGGTCGCTTAGCCCAGAGCGGTCCCGCAGCAGATCGTCGTCGACGTAGATGTTCATGTGTTTGCGCAGCGCGCCCTGGTCGTCCAGGATGTAGCCGCGCAGGCGGGGGTTGCCGGCGAAGACCCGCTCGAGCACCTCGCGCACGGTCGCGCCGTGCGCGTCGGCGGGCGGGCAGTCCACGTGCTGCTGCAGGTTGTCGGTGAAGGTCACGCGCGCCATGCGCCCCGTCCTTTAAATGCGCACCCACGCTAGCGCATGTTTCAGGGCTGGCAACGCGAGGATCAGACGTTTGTGCGGCGAGCTCGGCGCAGGTGCTTGAAAAACCGCGCTACGAGCAACCCGCCGAAGAATATGCTGAGCCAGAGTTCGGGAAGCGAGAGCGGGCCGGCGCCCTCGTTTCGAACCAGTGTGAGAACCCGATTGCCCTTGTCCGTACCGACCAAGAGGATATCGCCTGTCACAAAATGAACTGTGCTAAGGTGCGCGTGCGTATGCTCGTGCCAGGTCGGATTGGTATCGCTGGCTTTAAACGTGAACGCACCTTCTGCAATGCCCTGTCCGCAATCGTGTACGCCCAGTGCAAAGTGGCGGCTGTCCGGAGCAAAATCCGCAAAGGAAACACCAGGCACCTTCAACTTTCTGGGCTGAAGTGTTTTCAAATCCACCACGGAGCTTTCGTCCTCGATTTCGGATGCAAGCAGCAGCATGGTCTCGTCTTCGGAAAAAACGGCTTTAGAAAGCCCCGGTACGGAAATTTCGCTTGATTGCAGGATCCGCTCCTCGCCAAATTCGAAGAGCGAATGCCCGTCGGTTGCCTCTTCCTTGAGTAAGAGCCAGCGCCCGCCACTGGAAGCGACAATTGCATCTCTGACTCTATAAGGCGACCTTAATGTTTCGATTTCAGCTCCGGTGCGTAAATACCAAAAATGGATGGTGCTCACGGTATCGTCGTCGCCCCTCTGCGCAGCAGCCGCAAAGTTTCCGCCGCCCATGAGTACCATCTCGGTCTCGACCTCAGTTTTCCCCGAGATTACTCCGAGTATCGGATTGCACAGGGTCTTAACGAGAGTGCCGTCGTCGAGGTTCCATAGCTGGATTCTTCCGGTTTCTTCGACCGTAATCACTCGCCGGCTTGACTCGGCCGCGACCACTCCTTTGATGGGCGACGAGCCCACCGACATGCGTTGCCGAAAGGCTCCGGTTTCTGCATCAACTATAGCGGCTATCCCCTGTTTCCCGCCCACAAAGACATACGTTCCTTGATCCGAAAAGGCGAGGCACTGGGCCCGCTCCGAATCGGCGTTTACCTGCCAAGTCCAATTCCGCGTTTGGCAGTCCAGCAACGAAAGATTGCCGTACTTATCACTCGCCGCAACTCTGCTGGCCTCTCGGTGTCTGATGAGTCCCGCGTATATGGCCTTAGGCTTGTCCAGATGGCTGACATGTTTCCCGGACCTGATGTTAATGAAGTCGATACCGTCGTCGTGCCCGATAAGAAATTCCCTGCTTCCTGATGACAGACATGTCAGGGAGATCGGATAATCGATAGCGATATCTTCCCACCTGGTGCCCCTCTGCCACGGCGCCCAGGTCACCCACAGCGCCGCGAGGCTGCACGCGAAGAGGACAAAGAGGATCAGGCTGGAAAGGCTGAATTGGATGTTGCGTAGTATGCCGGGCAAGGAGTGCCACGGAACTTTCGGGGAGAGCCCGGCTATTGTTTTCATACGGGTTCAATATACCCCACGGAACGGGCGGTGCGCCCGCCCGCTCCATGCAGGGTTACAAAAGTCATTTCCACTTCTTGCCGAGCTTGTCGAGGCTCGCCTTGGCCAGGTCTTCGGGCGTCATGCACGGCCAGAAGTCGAGCTTGGCGTCGAAGGTTAGGAACCAGGGTTCGGCCAGGCGCGGAATCTCGGAGGCGCTCTCCATATTCACGACCAGGTAGCCTCCGCGCTAGCCTTCCGTCGCGGTGAAGTACGCGGCCTCGGGCTTGATCTCGCCGAGGGGGATCCTGACGTGCAGGATGAAGCGCATGAGTCTCCTCCTCAATCTATATGGCGCGGGTTGGGACCACTAAACACGATCCTATGAAGAGAAAGTCTAGGTTGTCTGAGGGCGCAGGCAACAAGGCTTCGCGGCTGGGTGTTTCGGCAAAAAAAGACGGGCGCCTGCAAGCGCCCGTCTCAAAGGATCGTGCCGCCTTGGGTCAGTCGGAGATCTTCCAGGCTCCGTCCTCCTTGACCATGTTCACCTTGATCGACATGGTCATCGTACCGCCGGAAGCGTCGGTGCTCGAAGAGGTCACCTTGGAGAGCCTGACCTTCTCGGGCGAAGCCTCGACCACGTCCAGGTCGGCGCCGGCGATCATGCCCGCGGCCATGCCGAACTGGTCGCCCATCGCATCCAGTTGCTTTTGCGTGACGTGCTTCTTCGCCTCCTCGAATTTTCCGGCATTGACCAGGCCTTGGAATTCTTTGAAGGCGGCCAGCGCCTCCGTGCCGGGCCCTTCCCCAGCCGTTCCGGGCGCAGATGCGGCGGCGGTCTTGGTCATTTCCGCATTGCCCGTCTTTTTCTGGTCGCTGCATCCGGCTAGGATTAGTCCGCTGCCCAGCGCAAGTACGAGTGCAATCTTTTTCATCGCTATTCCTCCACAAAATAGACTCGGTTTACCATCTCATGGCGGGTTCCGCCGCCGGGAGCAACTTAAGCAAGCGGCTCGAATTCTTTATCGGAAAAAACGGAGTGCACCGTGCAGTCACTTTACCGCGACGGCGGTGCAGCGGCTGCTGCCGACGACGAGGGGCTTGCCGGTCAGCGTCTCGTAGCCGGTGACTTCGCGGAAGCCGGCCGAACGCAGCAACTCGGCCAGTTCGCGGAAGCTGTAGATGCGCAGCGAGAGATCGTAGCTCTCCTCCTTGCCGTCCTTGATCCAGGTCCACGTGCTCTCGATGCGCCCGGTGGCCGGGTCGTAGCAGCGTTCCTCGAGTATCTTCGCGCCGTCCTTCGTCTCGCTCCAGCCGCGCGTGGTGTACTTCGGCAGGACCGTCTCGAGCACCTGGAAATCGATCAGCAGTTTGCCGCCGGGCTTCAGCGCGCGGGCAAAGCCCTTCGCTACCTCCAGGTTCGTGGCCTCGTCGAAGTACCCGAAGCTCCCGAACCAGTTGAGCACCGCGTCGAACTCGCCGTCGTAGGCCAGTCTGCGCATGTCGCCGACCTGGAAGTCCACGGAGACTTTGCGTTCGGCGGCGCGCTCCTTGGCCTGCGCGACGACGGGCGGGTTGAAATCCAGGCCGGTCAGCATGTAGCCGCGCGCGGCCAGTTCGATCGCCAGGCGGCCTTCGCCGCAGGGCAGGTCGAGCACCTTCGCGCCGGGCGATAACGCCAGGGTGCCCTCGATGAAATCGGCTTCGCGCGTGTTCTTCTCGGCCTCGTAGCCTTGCAACTGTTGGCCCAGCCAGGCGCCGCCGAAGAAAGCCTGGGTCCAGTCCTTGGGCGTGGGTTCGTCCGGCATGGCGCGCCTCTCTCGCAGCTTCGGCAATTCCCTGACCTTACCCCACCTCGCCTTGCATAGGCAAATTTTCCTTCGATATTTAGGAGATAGGGGCACAGAACTTTGCTTGCCCTTGCCGAGAGGCTCGGCGGCGAGTATCCTTGCTGGTTCGTTTGATTCTGCAGGAAGGCGGACGTTCCCTTTCCCGCATTTCCATACCGATCCGGACGGGCGCGGGCCCGGAGCCCGCTTCTTGTCCAGGCGCCGCGAATTGCGAGCGCCACCGAACAGGCGAAGGCACCACTTCAGGGAGACGCGACGATGGCCAAGCACGTGTATTTCTTCGGCGGCGGCAAGGCGGAGGGCCGGGGCGACCAGAAGGATCTGCTGGGCGGCAAGGGCGCTGGCCTGGCCGAGATGTCCCGCGCCGGGCTGCCGGTGCCCGCGGGCTTCACGATCACTGTGGACAGCTGCGACGAGTACTACAAGAACGGCAAGAAGATCTCCCCCGCCCTGCGCAAGGAAGTCGAAGCGCACCTCAAGCGCCTCGAGAAACTCACCGGCAAGCGCCTGGGCGATCCCCAGGACCCGCTGCTGGTCAGCGTACGTTCGGGCGCGGCCAACTCCATGCCTGGCATGATGGAGACGATCCTGAACCTGGGCCTGAACGACGAATCCGTCGAAGGCCTCGCCGCGAAGACGAACAATCCGCGCTTCGCCTACGACGGCTACCGCCGCTTCATCCAGATGTATTCGACGACCGCCATGGGCCTCAGCAAGGAGCCCATGGAGGAGATGCTCCACGCGCTGAAGCACAAGCTCGGCGTCAAGACCGACCCCGAGATCCCCGCGCCCGAACTGAAGAAGCTCTGCGCCGACTTCAAGGAGTTCTACAAGCGCAACCAGGGCTCGCCGTTCCCGCAGAACCCCATTGAACAGATGTGGGGCGCCATCGAGGCCGTCTGGCGCAGCTGGACCGCGGACAAGGCTGTCACCTACCGCAAGGTCGAGAAGCTGACCGGCCTGAAGGGCACCGGCGTCAACGTGATGCAGATGGTCTTCGGCAACAAGGGCGACACCAGCGGCACGGGCGTCTGCTTCACCCGCGACCCGAACACGGGCGTCGACGAGTTCTACGGCGACTACCTCAGCAACGCGCAGGGCGAAGACGTCGTCGCCGGCATCCGCACGCCGGTGAAGCTGACCGAGATGGAGAAGGTCAACAAGCCCGCCTACGTCCAGCTCTGCGAGATCCGCAAGCGCCTCGAGAAGCATTACAAGGACATGCAGGACCTGGAGTTCACCGTCGAGGAAGGCAAGCTCTACATGCTCCAGACGCGCCGCGGCAAGCGCACGCCCGCCGCGACTTTCAGGATCGCCGTCGAGCTGGTGAAGGAGAAGCTGATCACCAAGGAAGAGGCCGTCTCGCGCATCACGCCCGAGGACATCGAGCGCCTCTTCTATCCGCAGATCGACCCGTCGCTGAAGAAGGAGCAGCTCGCCGCAGCCAAGATCGCCGAAGGCATCAATGCCGTCCCCGGTGCCGCCGGCGGCAAGGTGATCTTCGAGGCGGGCCGCGCGGAGGCCGCCGCCAAGGCCGGCGACCCCGTCCTGCTGGTGCGCAAGGAGACCAGCCCCGAGGACGTCGGCGGCATGGCCGTCGCGAAGGGCATCCTGACGGCGACCGGCGGCAAGACCAGCCACGCGGCAGTGGTCGCCCGCGGCTGGGGCAAGTGCTGCATCGTCGGCTGCGAAGAGCTGAACATCGACTACGGCAAGCGCCAGATGAGCGTCGACGGCAAGGTCGTCAAGGAAGGCGACTTCCTGACGCTCGACGGCAACACCGGCAGCGTCTACACCGGCCGCCTGCCCCTGAAGGATCCGACCCTGCCCAAGGAATACCACGAACTGATGAGCTGGGCCGACCAGATCCGCACCATCAAGGTCCGCACCAACGCCGACACGCCCGCGGACTCGAAGAAGGCCATCGAGATGGGCGCCGAAGGCATCGGCCTGTGCCGCACCGAACACATGTTCTTCGAGACCGAAGCCCGCCGCCTGGCGATCCAGGAGATGATCGTCGCCAACGACGAAGGCCAGCGCCGCAAGGCCCTCGAGAAGCTGCTGCCGTTCCAGCGCGACGACTTCGCGGGCATCTTCAAGGCCATGGACGGCAAGCCCGTCACCATCCGCCTGATCGACCCGCCGCTCCACGAGTTCACGCCCAAGGACGACGAGGGCGTCAATCGCCTCTCCAAGGCCACCGGCATGGACGAGGCCACGATCCGGCACCGCGTCGAGCAGCTGCACGAAGCCAACCCGATGCTGGGCCACCGCGGCTGCCGCCTGTGCATCACCTACCCCGAGATCCTCGAGATGCAGGTGCGCGCGATCATCGAGGCCGCCTGCGCGTGCCAGAAGCAGAAGGTGAAGGCGCTTCCCGAGATCATGATCCCGCTGACCATGGACCGGAAGGAACTCGCGATTCTGGTCGAACGCGTCCACGCCGTCGCCGCCCAGGCCCAGGCCAGCAGCGGCGAGAAGGTGAAGTACATGGTCGGCACGATGATCGAGATCCCGCGCGCCGCGCTGACCGCCGACCGCATCGCGGAGGTCGCCGAGTTCTTCAGCTTCGGCACCAACGACTTGACCCAGATGACGATGGGCCTCAGCCGCGACGATGCCGGGCGCTTCCTCCCCGACTACGTCGACGAGAAGAAGGCCGCCGTCTTCAAGGTCGACCCGTTCCAGGCGCTGGACGTCGAGGGCGTCGGTCAGCTCGTCGAGATGGGCATCGAGCGCGGCCGCAGCACCCGCCCGGGCCTGAAGGTCGGCATTTGCGGCGAGCACGGCGGCGAGCAGAACTCGGTCAAGTTCTGCGTCCGCGCCGGGATGGACTACGTCAGCTGCAGCCCGTACCGCGTCCCGATCGCGCGCCTGGCCGCCGCGCAGGCCGCCATCGAGGACGGCAAGAAGGGCGGCGGCGTCCGCACCGGCAAGGCCACGGCCAGGAAGAGCGCCACGGCGCGCAGCGGCCGCAGCGCCACGCGCCGCGCCGCGCCCGCCACGCGCAAGAAGAAGCCCGCCAAGAAGGCCAAGAAGATCGGCAAGAAGAAGCGCTGAGCAACGACCTGAGCGGGGTCCTGGCGCGCGTCCAGAAGCGCCAGGACCTCGCAATTCCTCCCGCCCTGCCAAGTCCGCCACGCCACACTCCGAAACACGAAAACCGCCGTTTTTGAAGTCGCGAGATATCGCGATTGCCCAAAATTGTCAGTCGCGAAATTTCGCGACTCACGATGTGCTGCGCGACGTGCCGGAGTGCACATGGCGATTTGTATCGATTCTTACGTACTTCTAACAAGGTGCAGCGCCGTTTGTGAATCGAACTCATTGGAGTTATGACGATTTTGCGCGACGTGCTGCGCGGCGTGCAAATAGGATCTACATGAACGGCGGGTGTTACATTGCGCGAGGTGCAAATAGGGTTTACGCGAACGGAAGGTGTCAGGTTGTGCGACGTGCAAATAGGGTTTACGTGAACGAGAAGGCCAAATTCGGAAAATCGCCTTAAATCCGAAGGGCGGAAAAAGGGCGTCGCGGGCCGCCAAATCGGCCGACCGGTGAAGCCCGTTCACCACGAAGGACACCATTCCCGGTTTCCGGCCTGCCGCGCCGAAGCCTCAGGCGAAGGCGGGTCCCGGCCTGCCCGCGCAGGTCCGATACGCAAAGCGTTACAAACGGAATGCCTCGATGAGCACCGTGACAACCGCGAGGTAGATAATCGACAGCATCACGAAGACCGCGACCACCAGGTACTGGTACAGCAGGGTCGCGAGCACGGCAAGCACGAAGGTCTCGCGGTTCCTGCGGTCGGCCAGAAGGCGGTTCTGCACGCCGAGGTACCAGCCGGCGGCCAGGGTGAAGAGGAACATCGCCAGGATCCAGACCGTGAATCCGGCGCTGGCCGGTTCGCCGTCCGGCTCGCCCTCAATTTCCGCGGCGTCCTTCGCGCGCAGAAACTCCGCCAGCAGCCACAGCCAGGGCAGCAGACCGAAGATGCCCGCATAGACGTCGGCGATGTTGTACTGGAAGCGGATCTCGTTGCGCCGCAGGTCCCTCCGCGTGAAGCGAATCCAGAGCCACGCTCCCAGCGACACCAGCGCGATGTGCATGGAGAAGACCAGGGCAAAGAGAAAACCGCTGTAACTCATGGCGTCTCGCTCGCACAGTGTTCAACCGCGCGCCGCCTGTCATGTTACGTGAGTCCGGCCGTCGAACGCTATTGCCTTTCGGGATCTGCCCGGCGTGCCTTTCAGTATCCGAGCGGCCGGGCCCCGGTTAGATTTCCGCTCATGCCCGATGCCCCCACTCCGCCACCCGCGCGCAAACGCCTGCGCTTCCACCTCTCGACGGCGCTTGTCTGGATGTTCGTCCTCGCCGTATGCCTCGGCCTGAACGTGATACCGCGCGGGCCGTACGTTGTTACCGAGACGGAGACCATGGCCTTTGGGATGGTGGGGCATAAGCGCACGACCTGGACGTACGAATACGAACTGGGCCGGTTCCGGGGCTTCCCGTTCGCTCTCGTGCAGGCCGGCGAGACGTGGCGCGAGCCGGGCGTGCAGGGTGCCGGCAGCCCGCAAGCCCCGCCGCACCCGTACTCGCTGAAGTGGAGCATGAACGAGTACATGCTCCTGTTCGCCGCAGCCGACCTGCTGCTGCCGCTGCTGTGCGCGTTCGCGGCGGGGCGGCTGGCCGAGCGCGTGCGGCGGGGCCGTGCGCGGACCAGCGTCCAGGCATGAGGTAGAATGCCACGGCGGGAAAGGAGCGTGCAGACATGCAATTTCCCGAAGCGGCGCGTTTGGCGGAGATCGAAGTGCGCCTTCAGTCCGCGGAGGCGGAGGGGGCAACATACGCATTGCGGCATCCGGACTGCGTGGACATTGGCTCGATCGCACTCAGGATCAAGATCAGAGACGGAGAGGCCTACCTGAAGGGCGAGTTCTCCCTGGACGCGGCCCGGTCCCTGCCCGGATACGCGAAGAGCGCGTTGTGCGCGCAACTGCACGCATGGCTTTCCCGAGAAGTGAGGCCGCTCGACCGGTATGAAATCGGCGATGAACACGCCGACGTGGAGTACATGGGACCGCCGGACGACCGTATGCACGTGACCAGCGCCCTGGGGGATTTCCCGGACGATTCGGGAGGCGCATGACCCACGAGCGGAAGAACCTCGCTGTTCGCGTGCTGGGCCGCTGCGCCGGGTGGCTCTGGCCGAAGGGCTGGTACGCGACTCCCCGCATCCATTACGTGGTTCTGCTGGCCTTCCTGATCTTCCTCAACTGCACCGGCAGGAAGATGGAGCGCACCGCTTCGCCCGAGATGGTCGGCGAGGTGTACGGATGGCCGTGCGTGTACCTCGTCCTTGAGTACACGCCCTTGCCACTCCGATGGGTCGGAGAAGAACCGCCCCGCCGTGGGGTGTCCACCTTTCGACCCGGGTACCTCGCGGCGAATGTCCTCGCCGGATTCGCGACGGGTTTCCTTGTTGCCCTGGCGTTCAACCATCTCATGAAGCGCGACGTGGAAAAGTTCGAGCAGGGCCTCGACCCGCGCCCCGGCCCCGACCGGCGCTTCGGGCTCTCGGTGCTCCTGGGTCTTTACGTTTGCGTGGCCGGCGTGATGGGCATCGTGTTCTGGATGCACGCGGAGGGGGAGCGCACGCGCGGGATCGGCATGCTGTTGGCCGTCGCCGGCATCTTCGGAATCTTTATCGTGTTGATGCGCAGGCTGGAACTGGCGGTTCTGTACGAGAAGTACTAGCGCCGCTTTCACGAGCGCCATTGAACTCTATTTGCTCTGTTGAAAAGTTCTTAAGTCCCTTGGGCACCCCGCCGAAACCTAGTTTGTGGGGGCGTCGAGGGAACGCCC
>JAKLKQ010000149.1:250-582 GCA_023150555.1 Planctomycetota bacterium | reverse complement strand
AACCGCGCCACCCGTGCCATCGCCGACGCGGTCGAGCCCAGCGTCGTGCACATCGAGGTGATCGCGCCCAACGAAGACGGACGCCCGGTCCCGTCCAACGGATCGGGGTGGGTCTTCGATGCCGCCGGCAACATCGTCACCAACGCCCACGTCGTGCGCAACGCGATCCGCATGAACGCGCACTTCTTCGACGGGCGCGTCGCCAACGCCACGCTGGTCGGCGCCGACCCGTTCACCGACATCGCCGTCATCCGGGTCGCCGACGCCGGCGAGATGTTCGCCGCGCGCCGCGCCACCGGGGAACGCCCGCAGCGCGGCGACCGCGTCTACGC
>JAKLKQ010000149.1:0-240 GCA_023150555.1 Planctomycetota bacterium | reverse complement strand
CTTCGGGTCGCCCTTCGGGTTCCGCTTCTCCATGGCCGAGGGCATCGTCTCGGCGCTGGGCCGCAGCCCGCCGACGGGGACCGAGTTCGGAGGCTTCACCAACTTCATCCAGACCGACGCGGCCGTGAACCCCGGCAACTCCGGAGGACCGCTGGTCGATTCGCGCGGCCGGGTCATCGGCATGAACGTCGCCATCGCCAACGCCCGGACGACGCGCAGCGAGAACGAGGGCCAGTCCGC
>JAKLKQ010000148.1 GCA_023150555.1 Planctomycetota bacterium | reverse complement strand
GCGAGTTGCTCGCGAGATTTCGCGAATCACGAGGTGCTGCGCGAGGTGCTGGAGTGCACTAGGCGATTTGTATCGATTCTTCCACGCTTCTAACAAGGTGCAGCGGCGTTCTTTCGGCGAAATCATTGGAGTTATGGCGTTTTTGCGCGAGGTGCTGCGCGCGGTGCAAATAGGGTTTACGTGAACGAAGGGTGTTACATTGCCCGACGTGCTGCGCCAGGTGCAATATACGCTTTGCGTATTTTCGGGGACCGGGCACCGGTAACCGGGACGGAAACGGGAAACGGCAAGAACCAAAAAAACTGAAAACGACAAAAATCGGAAAAAGGGCGAAAGGAATGACGGCCGCGAAGCTGGTTGGGTGCAACTGGATCGCCCGAAGCGAAGCGAGGGCTAGCCAGTGCCGGGACAACGGTGAACACCGCAGAACGCGTGAGCGTGTAGCGCGGGTATTCTACCCGCGCATATGTGGCGAAAGATGGTTCTTCAGCGGAAGACCATCAAGTCGACTGTATATGGTCAACGAAAGTGGGACACAGAAGATGATCGGCTCGGTTGTTTCCTTCGCGTGTTCTTTCTCCAGCGAC
>JAKLKQ010000147.1 GCA_023150555.1 Planctomycetota bacterium | reverse complement strand
CCTCGAGGCGGTCCAGCAGGAGCCTTTCCTCGTCCTCGTCGACTACGCGCACACCGACGACGCGCTCGCGAAGGCGCTCCGGACCGTGCGCGAGGTGACCCGGGGAGCGGTCCACCTCGTCTTCGGCTGCGGCGGCGACCGCGACCGGACGAAGCGGCCGCGGATGGGCGCGGTCGCGGCCAAGGGCGCGGACCACGTCGTGATCACGAACGACAACCCCCGCTCCGAGGATCCGGGGCGGATCGCGCAGGAGATCCTCGACGGTCTCCGCAAGAGCGCGCACGTGAGCGTGCAGCTCGACCGGCGCGCCGCCATCCGCGAGGCGATCGCGGCGGCCGGGCCGGGGGACGCGGTGCTCATCGCCGGGAAGGGGCACGAGACGGGGCAGATCGTGGGCTCCGAGGTGTACCCCTTCGACGACGTCCTCGTGGCGCGCGAGGAGCTGGCGGTCCTCCGCGCGCTCCACCATGGGTAGCAGGAAGCCCTAAACCGTGGATAGGAATTGACATAGGACCACCAGATCTAGTATCTGGTTGGGGAGGCGGCGTGATGGAGCAGGTATCCGTCCACCAGGTCGCCACGTGGACAGGCGGGCAG
>JAKLKQ010000146.1 GCA_023150555.1 Planctomycetota bacterium | reverse complement strand
GGTGCTCAAAATTTGACTCCACTTGAAGCTCGGGCGATTGCAGAGCAGCAGATGTTAAACAGCAATGAATATTCTGAATTTCGAGAAGAGGATTGGAATTCTGTAATAACAATTACACTCGAACATAATAGATATAGAGTGTTTTTTGGACCTACGCACCCTGAGATTATTGTTGAAGTTGGCATACAGGGAGACATTATCACTTCCCCCAAACCCGCCTGTTCACGTTAGATCGTCAGGAGGGACCCCTCCCGCCCCAAAGTAAGTAGCCCCCTCCGCCTAAAGGGCCACGGCGCGACAAGTCGGCGCGGCGGCGGTGGAGGGAACTGGAGGCCCTGCGGATCAGGAGCGTTGCTAGCTTTTTGATGCGTGCCACCAACGGTTTTTTGGTGCAGGTCAATCAGCCTCAGTATGAGAATATATACTACCACTCAAGAACTGAGATGTTATGAATGCTCCGGAAGCGAAAATGAGGTTCACATCCAATACCTTGGCCGCGTCTACCAGATAGTCCCGAGCACCGGTTAAATATGGCGACTGTATCAGGCGCCAACGTAGCAAATGTATCGGGGGCTCAAAACTGAACGAAAGTTTTTTGAGCTGA
>JAKLKQ010000145.1 GCA_023150555.1 Planctomycetota bacterium | reverse complement strand
CGAGCAGGGGCTGGCCGATGCGCCGGCCGCGGGCCACGTCCCACAGGATCACATGCCCGTCCCAGGCGCCGGAGACGAGGCGCTTGCCGTCGGGGCTGAAGGCCACGCAGCGCACGGAGTCTTCGTGGCCCAGGAGCGGCCCGCCGAGGGGCTTGCCGTCGCGCACGCGCCACAGGCGCAGGCTGCTGTCGTTGCTGGCGGTGGCGAGCAGGCGCCCGTCGGGGCTGAAGGCGAGGCCGGTGACCGATTGCGCATGGCCGAGCAGGGCTTCGCCGAGGGGGCGGCTGGTGGCCACGTCCCAGATGATGGCGGTGTTGTCGTCGCTGCCCGAGGCGGCCAGCCGCCCGTCGGGGCTGAAGGCGACGGCCCGCACGGCGTCGGCATGGCCGGTGAAGGGGAAGGCCAGGTTGGGGTGGATGCCGTCCTCGGCGATGGCCCACAGGCGCAGGGTGGTGTCGTCGCTGCCGGTCAGGAGGCGCCGTCCGTCGGGGCTGATGGCGATGCTGCGGATGTCCTCGGGGTGCGCCTCGAGGGGCTCGCCGAGGCGGGTGGCGGTGCGGGCGTTCCAGAGCTGCAGCCGGCGCGCGTCGTCGGCGGTGACGAGGC
>JAKLKQ010000144.1 GCA_023150555.1 Planctomycetota bacterium | reverse complement strand
CTTCCTGAAGCGCCAGAAGTCCAACGAGATGTTCCGCGGGATGTTCGAGAACCGCAAGAAGGGCTGGCAGTTCAACCAGTCGCCGCTCTTCCTCGACTTCCTGATGGGCTACATCGACTTCGAGTGCACGCCGTGGGGCAACCCGACCTACAACCTCTTCGGCTGGCAGCGCCCCTGCTACCTGCTCCAGGAAGGCTACGTCAAGACCTTCAAGGAGCTGATGGAAGAGACCGACTGGGACCGTTACGGCCGCCGCAGCGGCAACGACAAGTGCAAGGACTGCATGGTGCACTGCGGTTTCGAGGCCAGCAGCGTGGACTACACCTTCGGCTCGCTGACCGGCCTGGTCCGTACCGCGTGGGCCACCATGACCGGCCGCAGCCTGGGCAGCTACGAGAAGCCGCACACGGTCAAGGCCAACCGCCCCAACAAGAAGCCCGAGACCAAGTCCGAACCGATCCCCGCCGCGGCGGATTAGCAAAACGTTCGAAGGCCGGTTAGTCTGGCGAGTCCCTGAACAGCAGGGCTTTATCCCAGTTTATACCCATCGAGCCACGACAAGGGAGCACGACCGTGCCGCAGGAAAAGGACAGCACCACATGGCCGG
>JAKLKQ010000143.1 GCA_023150555.1 Planctomycetota bacterium | reverse complement strand
GACCGTGATCCAGTAGGCGTACATCTTCGCCACCGCGTAGGGGCTGCGCGGGTAGAACGGCGTCGTCTCCTTCTGCGGAATCTCCTGCACCAGGCCGTACAGCTCCGAGGTCGAGGCCTGGTAGAAGCGCGTCTTCTTCGTCAGGCCCAGGATGCGGATCGCCTCCAGGATGCGCAGCGTGCCGATGCCGTCGGCGTTGGCGGTGTATTCCGGCTCCTGGAAGGACACCGCCACATGGCTCATGGCCGCCAGGTTGTAGATCTCGTCGGGCTGGACCTGCTGGATGATGCGCACCAGGCTGGTCGAGTCGGTCAGGTCACCGTAGTGCAGCGTGAACTTGCGGCCGTCGACATGCGGATCCTGGTACAGATGGTCGATGCGGTCGGTGTTGAACAGGCTGGAGCGACGCTTGATGCCGTGGACCTCGTAGCCCTTCTTCAGCAGCAGTTCGGCCAGATACGCGCCGTCCTGGCCGGTGACGCCGGTGATGAGGGCAACCTTGCGGGGGTTCGAGTTCGTCGACATAGGGTGTGTTTCGCTTTCGTCTGTGAAAGGTGAGTGAAAAGGAAAAATCCAAGAAGGCCGCCCGGGACTTTGCCGCGGGCCGCC
>JAKLKQ010000142.1 GCA_023150555.1 Planctomycetota bacterium | reverse complement strand
CCTTGGCAGCTTCGCGGTTGATCTCGACCGGCTTCATGGTGTACTTCCTCGCGCTTCTCTTTGACAGCATGCGGACGGGAAGGCCACGGGCTTCGAGTTCCTTGGCCAGGTCGGACTGCTTTATGTACCAGTAGCCGTTCGCGGCCTTGGTTCCCTTGAGCTTCCCGGCATAAAGCCACAGCTTCACGCATTCGGCGGTGCAGCCGAAGTAACCGGCGGCCTCTTTGGGCGTGAAATATTCCACCGGACGAATGGTCGTCCCGCGTCTGGGGTTCCTCGTCATCGTCGCTCTCCTCGTCCTTCAGCCTCTCTTTTCCCCGCGCACCGCCTGCAGACCCGGTTGGCCCAGCTCAGGCTCGGGAAGCTGCGCCGGCAGCGCAAGCACTGGCGTTGCGAAAACGTGCGGGTGCCTTGGGAACCTTTGAGTTGGCCGGGGGCCTTCATGGTAGGAATTCCATATTGTCCCAGCGCATATGGGATATTCCACCGAGCATAGACGCTTCCTCGGTCCTTGCAACGGCATGGGATCTCGTATAAGCCCGAGCCTGAATTTTGAACCTATCCGAAGCGAGGCGGTGGCCATGGCCAGTTCCCGATGGACTTATTCCCTGGCCCTGC
>JAKLKQ010000141.1 GCA_023150555.1 Planctomycetota bacterium | reverse complement strand
CTTCGCGATACCATTCGTACGTTCGAGAGCGCCCAGGATGCTTCTTGTCGCGGCGATTGCATCGCCGCGACCCGGACACAGGAGCGTCCGGGCCAACCATTTGTGAGCGTCCCGCGTATCGGTGGGTTGCTGTCTTGCGCCTGCACCTTGCAGATAGGCGCGGGTTGGCAACTCGCGCCACGCGCTCGCGCGACTTTCGATGCGAACCATGAACCGGAAACGGGAGACCGGAAACCCTCTCCGTGGCCTCCGCGTTCTCTGCGCCTCTGTGTTAAGGTCGTTCCGAAGTACGCTGGCCTTCGCACTCGCCGAAGTCGCGATTGCGCCGGTCCTTACGCCGCTCGGGCGCACCCGGATGCACGCCCGCAAAGCGCCAACCCGATACTAGTCTTAAGTTTAAGCCCTGTTACCAGGCTCATTTTTTGAAACAAGCCCCTGCTTTGGGGGCCTCTTCGGTGTACCCGTTTAATACCAGTGCTTAAGATCACTGCCGGCGGTCTGGGCATTGGCCAATCGCGCCCTCGGTCCAGGAGTTCTCGGATGACTCACCGCGCCTGCCTTCTCTTATTGTCGAGCGTGCTCCTTGCCGGTACCGCCGCCGCATCCGAGCTGGAAGAATGGAAGATCAA
>JAKLKQ010000140.1 GCA_023150555.1 Planctomycetota bacterium | reverse complement strand
GCCGCGCCCCAGGTTATTAAGTCTTTCCCCGTCGGCGGATAAAACCTCCGCGCGCCCGACGCGAATGACGTAGAACGAATCGCCGCTGTCGCCCGCGCGGACAATCTCCTCGCCGCGCTCGAAGCGCTGCGGGACGAATCTCTTCGCCAGCGCGGATAAATCTTCTTCGGTCAGGCTGATGAACAACGGCACGGAACGCAGCAAGATGTCGAGGTCGTTGCGCGCGGCGGTTAGTTCATTGCTCAACCCTGCGGCGTGACGCGTATATTTCAACACGTGATCTTCGATGAGCTCTTGAATCTCCCAATCGAGGCGATCGAATCCGGAAGCCAGCGCGCGCCAGGCGTATTTTTTCCCCGCGGCGCGTTCGACGCTGACAAGCAGTTCTTCGAGGTCGAGCGCCAGCGCGCCGCGCAGCGGCGCGATCCGGTAGAGATCGTCGTGGCTCGAGTGGTTGCGGCCGCGCACGTAGCCGAGCTGGCCGCGTACCTGCAGGTGCTCGTGCAGGGAGACGCGGGCGCTGGCCTCGACGCCGTAGAGGCGCACGTCGTCGAAGTTCTCGTAGCGGAGCACGGGCAGGCCGGTCGCGGGATCCCGGCGGTCCGCGAGCGGGCTGCCCTGGATGTAGTCCTCGACCCAGGTGTAGAACGGC